>NZ_PNOS01000011.1 GCF_002869745.1 Oceaniglobus roseus | reverse complement strand
GCCCGTCCTCGGCCCCGAAGGCGCACCAGCCGCGGGTGGCCAGCGCCTCACGCAACGGCGGCGCCTTCCGTCTCGGCCAGCGCCGCGCGCAGCACGTCGAGCCCCGCATCGGGGCGATGCGCCCGCTCCGACAGCACGCGCCGCCAGCCCCGCGCCCCGGGCCGTCCCGCGAACAGTCCCAGCATGTGCCGCGTGACCTGGTGCAGCCGCCCGCCCCGCGCGAGATGGTCCGCGAAATAGGGCTCCATGGCCGCAACCACCTCCGCCGGAGCGCGCCTTCGCGTGGGCGCGCCGAAGATCCGCGCATCGGCCTCGGCCAAGATGTCGAAGGGCCGCTGATAGGCCGCGCGCCCGACCATCACCCCGTCGATCCCCCGCGCAAGCAACGACTCCGCCTCGTCCAGGCTCTGGATCCCGCCGTTCAGCGAGATGTGCAGGTCCGGATACGCCGTCTTCATCGCGACGACGAGGTCGTAATCGAGCGGCGGGATGTCCCGGTTCTCCTTCGGGCTGAGCCCCTGCAGCCAGGCCTTCCTCGCATGGATCTGCACCCGGTCGACCCCCGCCGCGCGGATCCGCGACAGGAAGTCGGGCAGCACCTCCTCCGGCGCCTGGTCGTCGACGCCGATGCGGCACTTGACCGTCACCGGCACGCCACGGGGCACCTTCGCGATCATCGCGGCGACGCAGTCGGCCACCAGGGCCGACCGCTCCATCAGCACGGCGCCGAAACATCCCGACTGCACCCGGTCCGACGGACATCCGCAGTTGAGGTTGATCTCGGCATATCCCGCCTCCGCCCCGAGCCGCGCCGCCTCGGCCAGTTCCCCGGGGTCCGAGCCGCCCAGCTGCAACGCCACCGGCGCCTCGCGCGGATCGTGCTCCAGCAGATGCACCGCGCCGCCCCTGACCAGCGCCGGCGCCGTCACCATCTCGGTATAGAGCAGCGCATGCGCCGAAAGCTGCCGGTGCAGCATACGGCAATGACGGTCGGTCCAATCCATCATCGGGGCCACGGACAGACGGGACGAACCGCGAACTTCTGATTTCACTTCACCAATCATCTCTCATCCGTCGGTTTACCGGCTGCAAGATCACGCCGTTCCGGGGGGGTTATGACTCATTTTGCCGGGTTCCGCGAGCCGTGCCGCTGCGGCGTGGCAACTCACGCGCCGCCTGTCCAAGCGGTCGGTAATCCCTCCGGCCCCGTCGGAGCGTCCCCATGTCCGGGCGTCCGGCCCCGGACCAGCCCTCTGCCACAACCGACCACGGATGCCCAACCGTGACCGCGCATCATCCGGTGGCCCGGCAGGGTCACCATCCACGTTAGATGTCATTCCTGATCGAGGTTTCCAGTCGGCGCTACGAAAGCGGGCAGCGTATCAGGCCCCCAGCTCCCTGTGTGACTGGATGAAGCGCGCGGGAGGCTCCGCTCCGAGGGCGCGTGTTATCTCGATCGCCGTTCCGGTCACCGCCGAGGCGATGCGGGTCTCCAGTTCCGGCGTGATCCGCGAGGCGAGGCAGGCGGCGGCTACGGTTCCCATGGCATGGCCGGATGCGTCGAAGATCGGCGATGCGATCCCGATGGTCTCCAGTTCGAAGCTGCTGCTCGAGACGGCGTAGGCGCCGCCGCGAATTTTCGCCAGCGCGTCGATCAGCACCTCCCTGCTCGTGATCGTGTGCTCCGTATGGGCGCGGAAATCGGTGGAGGAGAGCGCATGGTCGACAAACTCCGCGCTTGCGAAGGCGAGGAAGGCGAGACCTGACGCCGTCGCATGGTAGGGAAGCGGTTGCGACGGGTCCACGTAGACGCGCGTGGCACGCTGGGGTTCGACGATGTGGACCGTGGCAAGCGCATCCGCTTCCGGCAGACAAACGTGAATGGTTTCCCCGATCGACGCCGACAACCTCTCGGACGGCGGCTTGGCGAGGGAAAGAAACGGAAACGAGGCTTCGCGGACCCGCGCCAGCTTCAAGACGGCAGTCCCGATTCGAAAGGTCCTGGCGTCCGGATCCTGCTCCACGAAGCCGCCGGCCATGAGGCTGTTGAGCAGGCGCAGCGCGGTCGCCTTGTCCTGTCCAGCCCTCCGCGCGAGGTCGCTCAGGCCCCACTCCGGCTCGGTGACCGTGAAGCACGACAACAGGTGGAACGCCTTGTCCACCGTTCCCATCGATTTTCCCATGACTCGGCAGACCTCCCGTAACCCGTGCAGCGATGTCTACTTCAAACCAGAGTTGACACAAGGTAAGGGGGCGTGCAACATATTTGAACCACTGGTTACAATAATGAACCGATCAACAGGTAGAACAGGGAGATACCTCGAATGCGCAAGGATTGGAGGAAGGGCGTGGCCATGGCCATCGCCGCGTCAGCAAGTCTCATCGCGGGCCCCGCGCTCGCCGAGTATCCGGAGCGTCCGGTCACGTTCATCGTTCCGTGGCCGCCGGGCGACCTTGAAGATCAGCTGACCCGGGTCATCGCCGAGGAGATGACGCGCGAGACCGGCGTGCCTGCGAAGGTGGTTAACCGGCCCGGCGGTGGCGGCATCGAGGGTGCCACTGCCGTGTCCCAGGCAGGCGCCGACGGCTACACCATCGGGTCGTTCGTGATCGACGTGCCGACGATGCATGTCATAAAGGGCAATGCCGCCTACGGCCGCGACACGTTCGAACCGATCGGGATCTTCCTGACCTATCCCTTCGCGCTCGTGGCCGCCGCCGACGCGCCCTACTCCAACCTCGCGGAGCTTGCCGAATACGCGAAGTCCCACTCGGTGCGGCTGGGCCATTACGGCTACGATCTGGTTCCGACCATGGCGACCTTCGCCGCGGCACGGGAGCTCGGGTTCGAGTTCGGCGCAGATGCCGCGTTCGACCTGCTGGACTGCTCGACCTTGCGGACCGGCGACGTGGACGTGATGAACACCACCATGGCGACCGTCCTGGCCTGCCTCGACGACGTGAAGGTCATCGCCGCCTACACCGACGAACCGCTGTCGATCAAGCCCGACGCCAAGCTTCTGTCCGAGCAAGTGCCGGGCCTGAACATCACCCTCTGGAACGGCCTGTTCGTGCCGGCCGGCACGCCGCAGGAGGTGAAGGACAAGATCGCAGCCGCGGCCGAAAAGGCCGTCGCGTCGCAAGACGCCCAGGACATCGCCGCCGCGACCGGCGCGGGTGTCTACTGGATGGGGGCCGAAGAGGCCGCTGCACGCATCGAGGCCGACTACTCGGCGGCAGAGGCGCTCGTCGAGGCGGCGAAGAAGTGATGCGCGTACCGGGCGCGGCCTGTCCGCGCCCGAACTGTCCAACCCCAGGAGGTGACGATGACCCGCAGCGGTCCACCGGGCAGTGAACTCGAGATCATGGAGGACGATCACGAGGAGGTCGTGCCGCCCGAGGCGGAAGGTCTGGCCTCGACCATCTTCCTGATCGTGACCCTCGTCCTGCTCGGGCTCGCCCCCTTCGCGACGCAGCCGCAACCCGAGGGCCGCGGCTGGTATCTCGCCCCGATCGGATGGCCGCTCGTCAGCCTGGGAATGGCGGGGATCGCCGGGCTTGTCCTTGCCTGGGGCTTCCTCCGTGATCTTGCCAGGTCCGCCGACAAGAGCGGCTTTCTCAGGCAGGCGCTCTGGGCCTTCGGCGGAACGGCCCAGGCCATCGAATACGCCGTCTATTTCTGCATCTACCTCGTCGGGGTCTCGTACCTCGGGTTCGGGATCGCAACACTGATCTTCCTGGTCTTCGTGACCTGGCGGGCAGGACTGCGCGGGCGGGGATGGGTCCTGAAGGCGTGCTGCGTGGCCGTGGGCCTCGTTCTGGTCTTCCGCCTGGGCATCGGCCTGTGGTTTCCGCTCGCACCCATCTTCCAATACCTGCCCGGCTGGGTGGGAAACACGCTGGGGTCCGTCCTGTGATCGACAACTTCCTTCTGGGTCTTGAATACGTCGCCCACTGGCAGGTCCTGGCAGCCCTCGTCGCCGGCGCCGTCCTCGGCATCATGGTGGGCGCGGTCCCCGGTCTCGAACCGGCGGGGGCGATGGCGATCCTGCTGCCATTCAGCCTCCAGCTCGACCCCCTGCCCGGGATCATGCTGCTGCTCGGCGCCTATGGTGGCGCGTGGTACGGCGGAGCCATCCCGGCGATCCTGATCCGTGTGCCGGGCACGCCGGTCAACGTGCTGACAACCTATGACGGCTACCCGATGTCGCGGCGGGGCGAGACCTTCCGCGCCCTGTCGCTGGCCTATTCCTCGTCCTTCATCGGCGGGATCGTTTCGGTTCTCGCGCTCGTCCTTCTCGCGCCCTACCTCGCCAGGGTGGCCGAGCGCTTCGGGGCGCCCGAATTCGCGATGGTCGCGGTGCTGGCCCTCGTCTCGGTCCTGCTTGCGCACCAGAGGCAGATCGCGGGCGCGATCCTGTCGCTGGGCCTTGGCATGTTTCTGGGTACGGTCGGCTTCGAGTCGCCGTTCAACACGCAGAGATTCACCTTCGATCAGCAGTGGCTGCTGGGCGGCGTACCGCTCGTGCCTGTGGTCATCGGCCTCTTCGCGATGTCGCAGGCGTTCGTGCTTCTGGGAACGGACGCCCGGCCGAAAGCCGACATGGGGGGCGCGGGGGAAAGCCGCTGGAGCGGCTTGGCCGAGGCGCTGAAATACCCGCGCACGCTGGCGCGGTCCTGCGGGCTGGGCGTGTTCATGGGGCTTCTTCCGGGGGTGGGCGAATTCGGCGCGCAGTTCCTGTCATATTCGCTGGCCCGCCGCTTTTCCAGGAAGCCGGAGGAGTTCGGGAAGGGATCGCCCGAGGGTCTCGTCGCGTCGGAAAGCTCGATCAACGCCTGTACCTCGACGGTTCTCGTGCCGCTCCTTTCGCTGGGCATTCCGGCGGATCCCCTCATGGCGATGCTTCTGGCCGTCCTCATGATCCACAACATCGTTCCCGGCCCGGAGCTGTTCGCGAGCCGGCCCGAGTTCATCTCGGGGCTCTACATCTCGCTCTTCGTGCTGAACGTCGTGATCCTGCTGCTGCTGCTCGTCTCCACGAAGTCCATCGTCAAGCTGTCGAACATCAACCCCCGGATGATCGGCGCGACCATTCTCGTCCTCGCGCTGGTCGGATCGTACACGCAGAATTATCGTCTGACCGACGCACTCATCACGGTGATCTTCGCCATCATCGGCCGTTTCATGCTGCGCAATGGCATTCCGCCGTTCCCGCTGGTCATCGGGCTGGTTCTGGGGCCATTGCTGGAGCTTCGGATGAAACAGTCGCTCAGCCTGTCGAACGGCGATCCGAGCGTGTTCCTGACGCGCCCCATCGCGGCGACGCTGCTGGGGTTTTCGGTCGCCGCCGTTCTTCTCTTCACGATCTCGCGCTTTCGCGCGGGCAAAGCGCAGGAGTGAAGCCTCCGGGAGGCCGGCTGGCCGGCGGAACGCGATTGCGCTCCACCTGCGCGCATCACCGGCCATCGGCAGGCTGCCTGCCTGCGGCTAGGGTCGCGCCAAGGCCGCCGAAAGCTGGAACGCAGTCTTGCCGGACAGCGCGGCGACGTCCCGCAAGGACAGCTCGGGCGACGACATGTCAAAACCGGCAGTGTCGAGCCGCGTCACGATCACGTCCGCCGGGATGCCCAGAACGGGCGACAGGGTGGCGGCATTGTTGTCGATAAGCCTTTCGACCAGGGCGAATTGCGGCGGGCCGCCCGCGGCGCCTTCGGTGTTCACCATGAAGAATGGCACGGACAGCGCGACGGCGACGACAAGGGAAAGCATCATCGGCATGCGCTTGAAGTAGTTGACCATGGGTCTCCAGTTCTTCCACAGGTGCAGGGCGAACGGAATGATCAGCACGATGCTCAGCCATTCGTGGATACCGTGCCATGCCCGCCCTCCGAGGTGAAAGAAAAGGGCAAGGCCGGACACCAGGGATACGACAAAGAATGTCGTGATCATCGGCGTCGCATATTTCCTGAATGTGGATGTCATCGTTTCGTCCGCTTCGTGGCTGCAATTACACCTCTTGAACGGGGTGAAGGTCAGCCTCCGTCGCGGACGGCATGAACTTTCCGATCCCGCCGGGCCGGCGGATCCGGACCACGACTTGCGGTGAAAGCGGAGGAAGGCCGGGAGGAGCACGACCCTACCCGGCCTGATAGTGACGCCGATCAGTCCGTGACGGGGCGTGCCGGTCGCACCTGTCCGCTGCACGCCCCGAAGCCGATGCGGTAGCCCTTCCCGAGCGCGGCGCCGCGCAGGGTTAGGGTGTCGCCGTCCTCGATGAAGCTGCGGCTCTCTCCGGTGTCGAGCGTGATCGGCGCCTTGCCGCCCCAGCTCATCTCGAGGAGCGAGCCGCGGGCGTCCGGATCCGCGCCCGAGATCGTGCCGGAGCCGAGGAGGTCGCCCACCCGCATCGGACAGCCGCTGCTGGTGTGGTGCGCAAGCTGCTGGGCGGCGGAATAGTAGAGCTCCCTGACGTTGGTGCGCGACAGCACCGTCTCCTGCCCGCCCTCCGGTGTCAGGCCCACCTCCAGCGTGATATCGTAGAGCATCGGCGCGGGCTCGGCGAGGTAGGGAAGCAGCGGCACCTCGCGCGCGGGCGTCGGGATGCGGAATGGCTCCAGCGCGGCGGCGGTGACGATCCACGGACTGATCGTCGTGGCGGTCGCCTTGGCCTGGAACGGACCCAGCGGCTGGTATTCCCAGGCCTGGATGTCCCGCGCCGACCAGTCGTTCAGCAGCACGTAGCCGAAGATGTTGTCGAACGCCTCCGCCACCGTGATCGGCCCGTCCGAGGGCTGGCCCACGATGGCGCCCATCTCCAGCTCGATGTCGAAGCGCCGGCTCGGCCCGAAGCGGGGCGCGTCGTCGTCCGGGCCCTTCAGCTGGCCGTTGGGCCGGACGACAGGCGTGCCGGAGACGACGACCGAGGAGGCGCGGCCGTTGTAGCCGATGGGAATGTGCAGCCAGTTCGGCGGCAGCGCGTTCTCGGAGCCACGGAACATGCTGCCCACGTTGAAGGCGTGGTTCTTGCTGGCGTAGAAGTCGGTGTATTCGCTGAC
The DNA here is from genome assembly GCF_002869745.1 of Oceaniglobus roseus. GTDB lineage: Bacteria > Pseudomonadota > Alphaproteobacteria > Rhodobacterales > Rhodobacteraceae > Oceaniglobus > Oceaniglobus roseus. The sequence continues at coordinate 101,320 of NZ_PNOS01000011.1, read as the reverse complement.
CCGGAACGGCATGTGCATCCGCACATCCGCCTGGTTCACAAGGTATTCGGGCCGGGGTTCGGCGCCTTCGGACAGCAACCCGGTCAGGCGGGCGCGCAGCTCGGCCCAGGCCTCGTGCCCTAGGTCCATGAAGTCGTTCCAATAGGGAACGTCGAAAACCGGATGGCCCGCCGGTGTCACCAGTCCGTCGCCCTCGGCGGCGCAGAGGTCGAAGATCCTGTCGCCGATGGCCACCCCGCAGCGCGGCATGGTTCCATCGTCGGCCGCGAAAACGCCGTAAGGCAGGTTGTTCAGCGGGAAGTCCGTGCCGGGCGCATTGGCGCTCTCGACCCAGGAGCGGATCAGGTCGGTCATGTCGGTGCCTTTCAGGTCGCGTCGGGTTGGTTTTCGGGCCGGGAAGCCTCGAAGGCCGGCAGTGCGAGGCAGCGCGCCTCGATCTCTGTCAGGCGCTTGAACGGGGCCAGGTCGCAGCCCCAGCGATGCGCGTTGTAGAGTTGCGGCACGAGGCACAGGTCGGCGAGGCCGGGCGCGTCGCCGAAGCAGAAGGGTGTGTCGGCCTCGATCATCGCCGCGAAGGCCGCAAGGCCCCGCGTCATCCAGTCGTTCATCCAGGCCACGGCCTCGTCCTGGCCGTGACCCATGGACTTCAGCTTGGCCACGACGCGCATGTTGTTGACCGGGTGGATGTCGGTTGCCACCGCCAGCGCCGCGGCGCGGACACGGGCGCGGGCCATCGGATCGGGCGGCAGGAGTGCCGGTTCGGGAAAGGCCTCGTCCAGCCATTCGAGAATGGCCATGGACTGCGTCAGCACGGTGCCGTCGTCCAGCATCAGCGTCGGCACGCCCCGCCCGGGGTTGAGCGCGACATAGTCCGCCGCGCCCTGTTCCCCGGCAACGAGGTTCACCGGGACCGCCTCATGGGCGACCCCCTTCATCGCCAGAGCGATCCGCACCCGCCAGGACGTGGTCGACCGCCAGTAGGTATGGAGCTTCATTTCCGGCCCGGCGTGCCGTCGAACTTCTTCTCCAGGCTGTCCCAGCAGTCGATGTAGTCGTCCTGCAGCGGCGCCTCCTTCCCGGCGAACTCGGTCAGGTGCTGCGGGAAACGGGTCTCGAACATGAAGGACATGGTGTTGTCGAGCTTGTCCGGCCCAAGGTTGGCGTTCGACGCCTTTTCGAAGGCCTCCCGGTCGGGCCCATGGGGCAGCATCATGTTGTGCAGCGACATGCCGCCCGGGACGAAGCCCTGCGGCTTGGCGTCGTACTGGCCGTAGATGTTGCCCATCAGCTCGGACATGACGTTCTTGTGGTACCAGGGCGGGCGGAAGGTGTTCTCGGCCACCAGCCAGCGCTCGCGGAACAGCACGAAGTCGATGTTCGCGGTCCCCGGCACGGCCGAGGGCGCGGTCAGCACGGTGAAGATCGACGGGTCGGGATGATCGAACAGGATCGCGCCGACCGGGCAGTAGGTCTTGAGGTCGTATTTCAGCGGCGCGTAGTTGCCGTGCCATGCCACCACGTCCAGCGGCGAGTGCCCGATCTTCGTCTCGTGGAACTGGCCGCACCACTTGATCGTCAGGGTCGAGGGTGTCTCGCGATCCTCGAAGGCCGCGACGGGCGCCTTGAAGTCGCGGGGGTTCGCCATGCAGTTCGCACCGATGGGCCCGCGGCCCGGCAGGGCGAACTTCTGACCGTAGTTCTCGCAGACGAAGCCGCGGGCGGGGCCTTCCAGCAGCTCGACCCGGTAGACGAGGCCGCGCGGCAGGATCGCGATCTCCTGCGGGGCGATGTCGATGATCCCGAGCTCGGTGAAGAAGCGCAGCCGGCCTTCCTGCGGAACCACCAGAAGCTCGCTGTCGGCGGAGTAGAAATAGCTGTCCACCATGCTCTCGGTGACGAGGTAGACGTGGGCGGCCATGCCGGTCTGCGTGTTGACGTCGCCCGCGGTGGTCATGGTCCGCATGCCCGTCAGCCAGGTCAGCCCGTCCTGGTGCGGCACCGGGTTCCAGCGGTACTGGCCGAGACTCGTGACGCCATCGGGATTATGCGGCGCCGTCTTCCAGTACGGCAGCGCGATCCGTTCGTAGCGGGCAGAATGCTTGACCGAGGGCCGGATGCGGTAGCACCAGGTCCGCTCGGGCCGGACGTCGGTGAAGGCGGTGCCGGACAGCTGCTCGCCGTAGAGGCCGTATTCGCATTTCTGGGGCGAGTTCATGCCCTGCGGCAGCGCGCCGGGCAGCGCCTCGGTCTCGAAATCGTTGCCGAAGCCCGGCATGTAGCCCGGCGTGGTCGTGCCGCCCTCGGCCTGGATGGTGACGTCCGGTTGATACCTGGTCATGGCGCATCTCCTGATCTGGGTTGGCCCGAGGTGCGGGCGGCTTCGAGGGCGGCGGAAAGCGTGGCGCGGTCGCCGATGTGGTTGGCGAGGATGAGGATCAGCCGGGCGTTGAGGGCGTGGCTTTCCTCGGGCGCCAGCCCTTCGTGCACGCCCAGAAGCTCGGCGTAGAAGCCGTCGGGATCGGGGATATTGGGGGCGAGGTTCAGCATGTCGCCTCTCCCATCGCGCGGCGCATCGCGGCGCGGACCTGCGGTTCGTCGAAGGTGGGCCAGCGCCCCGCCACGTGCTGGTCGGGGCGTATCAGGTAGAGTCCCGTCGGCGCCTCCCCGAGATAGCGGTCGCGGATCAGCGGCGCGACGGCGGTGTCGACGCTCAGGCGCCTCGCGGTCACGCCCGCCTCGGGGAGGCTCTCGGGTGCCTCGCAGTCGAGGGCAAGGAGCGTGAAGCCCGCGCCGAGGGACTTCAGCAGAAAGCCGTCGCCGAGGGGCGCGTCTGGGCAGGGTGCGCCCGGGCGGCTGCGGGCCGGGGCGTCCAGCGCATCGGGCGTGTTGAGCGGCGAGCCGTCATAGATGCAGGGCACGCTCAGGCGGCCCGAGTTGATCAGCTGACGGGCGAACGGGTGATCGCGCGCAAGGTCCAGCACCGCGTTGCGGAAGAGGCGCGAGACCTGCGACTTCGGGGTGAGGAAGTCGGTGGAGCGGGAAGAGTTCAGGATGTTCTCGTCCGCCGCCATCACCCGCTCGGCATCGTAGCTGTCGAGCAGTCCGTCGGGTGCGCCTTCCAGCACCGCCTTGAGCTTCCACGCCAGATTGTCCGCGTCCTGCACGCCCGAATTCGCCCCGCGCGCCCCGAAGGGCGAGACCTGGTGCGCGCTGTCACCGGCGAACAGCACCCGGCCGTGGCGGAAACGCTCCATCCGGCGGCACTGGAAGGTGTAGATCGAGCACCAGTCGAGCTCGTAGTCCGAATGCCCCAGCATCTGGTCGACGCGGGCGCGGATGTTCTCGGGCCTCAGCTCCTTCTCGCGGTCGATGTCCCAGCCAAGCTGGAAGTCGATGCGCCAGATGTCGTCGGGCTGCTTGTGCAGGAGTGCGCTGTCGCCGGATTTGAACCACGGCTCGAACCAGAACCAGCGCTCGGTCGGGAAGTCGGCGGTCATCTTCACGTCGGCGATCAGGAAATTGTCTTCGAAGACGCGACCCTCGAACCCCAGACCCAGCATCGACCGGACCGGCGAGCGGGCACCGTCGCAGGCAACGACGTAATCCGCTTCCATCCGGTAGGGTCCGTCCGGAGTAATAAGGTCGATCGCCACCCCGTCGCCGGTATCCTTCACGGCGTCGACACGGTTCTTGCCCCGCACCTCGATCGGCGCGCCCTTTGCCTGCGCCCGCGTGACCGCCTCCATCACGAAGCGTTCGAAATGCGGCTGCTGGAGGTTGATGAAGGCGGGATATTCATGGCCTGCCTCGGGCAGCAGGTCGAAGTCGAAGATCTCGTCCCGGTCCCGGAAGACGCGGCCCTTCTGCCAGACGATACCCTTGCCCAGCATGTCCGGCCCTGCCCCGAGCCGGTCCATGATCTCGAGCGTGCGCTTGGCGAAGCAGAGCGCACGAGACCCGAGGCCGACGCCCTCGTGATCGTCGAGCACGACGACCGGCGTGCCGCGCAGGCCGAGGTCCAGGGCCAGCGACAGCCCGACCGGACCCGCGCCGACGATGACGACGGGGTGCCGGACGGGCGCCCCGGCATCCTGATCGGGCACGCGGGCATAGGGGTACAGCTTGAAGGCCAGCGGATATCGGTCCTGCATCGTCATGTCTCTCCTCCCCTCGCCGGCCCTCTCAGGCCTGAAGCTGCTCCCACATCTCCAGATCGCGGGCGGCGGTCCAGATCCGCGGCGTGTCGATGCCGCGGGCCTCGTCATAGGCGCGGGCCACGTTGAACGGCAGGCAGTGTTCGTAGATGGCATAGTCCTTGAACTTCGGGTCGCAGGCCTCGCGCACGGCGTCCCAGGCGTCCTTGAGGCTGCCGCCCCGGGCCGCGACCTGCCTGACCGGACGATAGGTGCTCTCCACGAAATCGCGGGTATTGGCGAGCGCCGCATCGACCATCTCCCGCCCGACCAGCGCATCGCCGCGGCCGGGCGCGATGCTTTGCGGATCGTAGGCCTTCACCGCGTCGAGCGTCCCGCCCCAATCCTCGAAGTGCCCGTCGCCGCAGTAGCAGGCGGAGTGGTATTCCACGATGTCGCCGGTGAACATGGTCTGCGCGTCGGGCACCCAGATCACGCTGTCGCCCGCGGTATGGGCGCGGCCGATCTGCTTGATCTCGATCTTCCGGTTGCCGAGGTAGACGGTCATACCGTCACTGAACGTCGTCGTCGGCCAGGTCAGGCCCGGGATGCTCTCGTGGCCTTCGAAGAGGCGCGGGAAGCGCTGGAATTCGCTGTCCCAGTCCTCCTGTCCGCGCTCGACCACCATCGCGCGGGCGGTGTCAGACATGATGATCTGGCTCGCGCCGAAGGCCGAGGCGCCAAGGACGCGCACGGCATGATAGTGGGTCAGGACCACATGGCTGATCGGCTTGTCGGTGACGGAGCGCACGCAGTCGATCACCTTGTTCGCCAGCCGCGGGGTCGCCTGCGCCTCGACGATCATCACGCTGTCGTCGCCGATTATGACACCAGAGTTGGGGTCTCCCTCGGCGGTGAAGGCATAAAGACCCTCGCCGATCTCGGTGAACGAGGTCTTCTTCTCGGTCATGTCCCCCTGGGACGCGAATGCCTTGGCCATGTGGGTTCCTTTCCGTGCGTTTCGTGGCGATGTCGTTTCAAACGCAACGAGTCGGTTATCGTTGCATCTGCAATGAAAGTCAATATTGTTGCACCTGCAACGATGCCGGGATCCTGCGACCATGCCGACCGCTTTCCGCCTCTCCGCCTTCCTGCCCTACCGGCTCGCCGTCCTGTCCGAGAGGGTCAGCCGCCGGCTTGCCGTCGAATACGAGCGGAGCCATGACCTGTCGGTGGCCGAATGGCGTGTCCTCGCGCATCTGTCCCGCTGCGGCGCGGTCTCGGTCCGCGACATCCACGACTGCGTGAACCTCGAGAAACCGCGCGTGAGCCGCGCCGTCAGCCGACTCGAAAGCCAGGGCCTCGTCACCAAGGCGCCGGTCGACCGCGACGGCCGACTGCTGGCGATCTCGCTGACTCCGAGTGGTCGCGCGATCCTGGACGACATCGTGCCCAAGGCGCACTCGGTCGAGCGGAGGTTGCGGGAGGCGGTCAGCCCCGAGGACCTCGCAACCTTCTTCAGCGTCATGGAGCGATGGCACGCCGTCCTCGACGACGACCCCGACGCCAGACCGCGGTCGCGGATGGACGTCGAGGGCCTCGATGCGCCCGAGGCACCGGATCCGGCAACGTCCGGTCTGCCGGGCTGAAGCCGCCACGACGCTCATCCGGCGGTCGCGAGGCCGGCGTCGAGCGCCGAAAGGATCGCCGCGACATCGGCTTCGGTCACGACCAGCGGCGGCGACAGGATGATGTTGTTGCCGGAGACCCGCAGCATCGCGCCGCTCTCGTAGGCCACGCGATGCACGCGGCCGATGGTCTTCTTGTCGATCGGTTTCCTGGTGTCCCGGTCCGAGACCAGCTCGACCGCGCACATCAGGCCATGCCCGCCGCGCACGTCGCCGACGACCGCATGCCTGTCCTTGATGGCCTGCAGACCCTCCCAGAGCTGCGCGCCACGGGCGGCGGCGTTGTCCTTGACCTGAAGGCGCTCGGTCTCGCGAAGGCAGGCGATGGCCGCAGCAGCGCCCACGGGATGGCCGGAGTAGGTATAGCCCGACCCGATGGACCCCTTGCCCGACGTGTCCGCCTCGAAGACCTCGGCGATCCTGTCACCGATCATCACCGCGCCGAAGGGGAAGTAGCCGTTGGTGATGGCTTTCGCCGTGCACATCATGTCGGGCCGGACGCCCCAGTGACGGGAGCCGGACCAGCTTCCGGTGCGACCGAACGCGGTGATGACCTCGTCCGCGATCAGAAGGATGCCGTGCCGGTCGCAGATGTCGCGCACGCCGGGCATGAAGCTTTCGTGGGGCGGGATCACCCCTCCCGCGCCAAGGACCGGCTCCATGATGAAGGCCGCGATGGTCTCGGCCCCTTGGAAGGCGATCTCGTCCTCGAGCGCCGAAAGGCAGAGCTGCGCCAGCCGCGCGGGGTCGGCCTCGTTGAACGGGTTGCGGTAGGTGTAGGGCGCCGGGATGTGGAAACAGCCCGGCATCAGCGGTTCGTACTGGGTACGGAAATTGGCATTGCCGTTGACCGAGGCGCCCAGCGTATGGGTGCCGTGATAACCCTTCTTCAGGCTGAGGAACTTGGTCCGTCCGGCCTCGCCGCGCAGCTTGTGATATTGCCGCGCGAGGCGCAGCGAGACCTCGACCGAGTCCGATCCGCCGGAGGTATAGAACGCGCGGGCCATTCCGTCCGGCGCGAAGAAGTCCCGCAGCATGGCGCCGAGTTCGATGACCGCATCGTTGGAGGTGCCGCGGAAGATCGAGTAGAACGGCAGGCGGTTCAGTTGATCGGTGATCGCCTGTTTCACCGGATCGCAGGAATAGCCGAGATTCACGTTCCACAGACCGCCGACGGCGTCCACCGTCTCGTGACCGTCCACATCCCGGATCCGGACCCCCTGCCCTTCGACGATGATGTCGGGCGGATTGGCGATGCTGTCGGCCGGATGCGCCATGGGGTGCCAGACGTCGCGGGCGTTGTGTTCTTTCAGGGAATTCACGTCTTGGCGCATGGCGGCCTCCTTGATGTCCGGGTCCGGCGGTCTCAGTCGAGCATCGGGTCTGCGGCGAGTTGGTCGTGGGGCCCTCCGACGAGGGCGGTTTCCAGCCTCTCGACGCCCACGCGCAGGCTGTCCACCAGGAAGCGCTCGTGTTCCGGCGTCAGGTTCAGGTCGGGCACCGCAATCGCGATCGTGCCCGACGGATCCGCCGAGCCCAGAAAGAACGGCATGGCGACGCTCGCCACGCCCACCTCGACCGTATTGCGTGTGCAGGCATAGCCCGCGGTCCTGGTCGTGGCGCAGAGCGTGCGAAGGTCGTCGGCATCCGTGACCGTGAAGCGCGTCAGCCTTTCGCGCGGAAGTTCGAGAAGGCGCTCGCGGGTCTCAGGGGTGCAGAAGGACAGGTAGGCAAGGCCCGAGGAAGACGAGTGGAACGGATACCGGTCCGCGGGACGCAGGTTGATGACGTTGCCGCGTTGCGGAAGGTTGTAGGCCACCGTCGACATCCCTGCCTGCCCCGCGATGCTGACGTGGACCGTCTCGTTCGTCTTTCTGCTGAGCCAGGCCGACACGATCTGCGTCGCGCGGACCATCGGGACGGTCGCTTCACGCAGACGCGCGAGCGCCAGGAATCCCGAGCCGAGGAAATAGCGCTGGTTCTCCGGGTTCTGTTCGACGAAGCCGCTCTTCACGAGCGAAACGAGGATCCTGCGAACGACGGCCTTGTCCTCGCCGGTCAGTCTGGCCATCTCGTTCAGGCCGATTTCCAGCCGCTCCAGCGAGAACTGTCGCAGCACTGTCATGGCCTTGTCGACAGTCGTCATGGCTCGCTCCCGTCCCTCTCCCTACGGCCCGCAAAGTCATCGGTAAGGCTGCACGGGGCCTCGTTCCAGAAAATTGCGCTTATGGTGCGTTAATCGCACCTCTGGTGCAATTTCTTTTGAGAACCGACTCCGCCTCGGCATGCTGCCCGGCAAGACGACTCTTTCCGACCGCCCGAGGTCGCACCGTGGCGAAAGGCCGACAGCAGATGACCAGCACCCTTCCCGAGACCGCTCCCGCCGTTATCATCGGTGGCGGCATCATCGGTGTCTCGACGCTTTATCACCTTGCGAAGCGCGGCGTTCCTGCGGTTCTGATCGAACGGCGCAAGCTCGCCAGCGGGACGACCTGGCACGCGGCGGGCATCGTGGGCCAGCTGCGAGACAGCACCGCCCAGACCGAGCTGGGCAAGTACACCGCGCGGCTGTTCCGCGAGCTGGAAGAAGAGACCGGACAGGCGACAGGCTACAAGCCCAACGGCACCATCAACCTTGCCCTCGGCGAGGTGCGCCACGAACAGCTGCTGCGCAGCCACGACCACGCCGTGCGCATGGGCATCGAGACGCAGCTTCTGTCCGTCGCCGAGTTGCAGGAGAAATGGCCCTGGATCGAGACCTCGGACGTCAGGTCGGCCTTCTTCGTCCCCTCCAACGGCCAGGTGAACCCGCTCGACGTGACCGTCGCCATGAGCAAGGGCGCGCGGGCCAATGGTGCGCAGGTGTTCGAGAACACCAAGGTCACCGACCTGCTGGTGAAGGACGGCAAGGTGATCGGCGTCGAGACCGACAAGGGCGTGATCGCCACCGACAAGGTGCTGCTGGCGGGCGGCATGTGGAGCCACCTCTTCGCCAAGGCGAAGGGCGTGACGGTACCTCTGCACGCGACCGAGCACTTCTACATCGTGACCGAGCCGGTGGAGGGGCTGCCGAGGACACAGCCGATCCTGAATATCGCCGAGGAACGCACCTACTGGAAGGAAGACACCGGCAAGCTGCTGATCGGCGCGTTCGAGCAGCGCGGCAAGCCCTACGGGCAGAACGGGATCCCCGAGGATTTCGAGTTCGACGAGCTGCCCTTCGACATGGAGCACGTCGAGGCGAACCTCGAGAAGATGTTCGAACGGATGCCGGCGCTTGGCGAGATGGGCATCCAGACCTTCTTCAACGGTCCCGAGAGCTTCACCCCGGACGGGCGCCCCTATCTGGGTCCGACGGCCGAGATCAAGGGGCTGTTCGTGGCGACCGGTATGAACTCCAACGGCATCCTCAATTCCGGCGGCGTGGGCCTGACCATGGCGGAGTGGATGACCGACGGCGCGCCGTCGCGCGGGATGGGGCCGATGCTGGCGCGGCGCGCGCATCCGTTCCAGTCCAACACCCGCTACAACCGCGAGCGGGCCATGGAGTCGGTCGGCTTCCACTACGGCGTCTCCTGGGTCGGGCGCCAGATCCACTCGGCCCGGGGCGTCCGCCGCGTTCCGCTGCACGACCGGCTGAAGGAGGCCGGTGCGACCTTTGCCGAGCGGATCGGCTGGGAAGTGCCGATGTATTTCGACCCCGGGAAGAAGGGCTGGAACGAGGAACCGAACCTGCGCTGGAAGGACTGGGCGCCGCATGTGCAGGCCGAATGCCTTGCCGCACGCGATGCCGCCGTGATGATCGACCAGTCGATGTATGCCAAGATCCAGGTGCAGGGGCCGGACGCGGTGAGGGCGCTCAACCGGGTCTGCGGCGCGCAGATGGACGTCGAGGTAGGCACCTCCGTCTACACGCAGTTCCTGAACGGCCGCGGCGGGATCGAGGCCGACGTGACCGTCACCCGCATCGCGCACGATCGTTTCATGGTCATAACCGGCCACCCCAGCCAGATAAGGGATCAGGCCTGGATCAGGGACCACGCCGATCCCGACTGGCGGTTCGAGATCTTCGACGCGACATCGGCCTACGGCCTGATCTCGCTTCACGGCCCGAAATCGCGCGAGATCCTTTCGGCCCTCTCCGGCGACGACCTGTCGGACACGGCCTTCCCCTTCGGCGCGGCGCGCGAGATCGACATCGCCTATGCCCGCGGCTGGGCGATCCGCCGATCCTTCCTGGGCGAGCTCGGATACGAGCTGATGGTGTCCACCGAGTTCCTCGCAGGCATCTACGAGGCGCTGATGGAGGAAGGCGCGAAGCACGGCCTGAAGCACATGGGCATGTTCGCGATGAATGCCTGCCGGCTCGAAAAGGGCTTCCGCCACTTCGGCCACGACATCGCCGAGGACGACACGCCCTACGAGACCGGCCTCGGCTTCGCCGTGAACCTCGGCAAGGACGACTTCCTCGGCCGCGACAGGCTGGCCGGGCAGAAGGCCAACGGCCCGGCGCAGAAATACCGCACCGTGTCCTGCATCGTCGAGGGCGTCGACCACACCGGCCCCTACCTCATTCACAACGAACCCGTCTGGAAGGGCGGCGCCATCGTCGGCCATGTCACCTCGGGCGACTGGGGCTTCCGGATCGAGGCGATGGTGGGGCTTGCCAGCCTTCACCACGAGGACGGCGTCACCAAGGCGTGGATCGAGGACGGCGGCTTCGAGGTGCAGATCGCGGGCGAGATGTATCCGCTGAGGGTCCAGCTTGCGCCGTTCTACGATCCGTCGGGCGCGATCATGCGGGGCTGACCGCAGGGGGAGGAGAACCCATGGCCGACAAGACCATCCTGATCGTCGGGACCTACGACACCAAGAACGACGAACTCGACTTCATCGCCGCCAAGATCCGGGCGCTTGGCGGAGGGACCCTGACGCTGGACGTCAGCGTGCTGGGCGATCCCGCGCAGCCGACCGACATCTCGAAACACGAGGTGGCCGAAGCCGGCGGCAGCTCGATCGACGAGGCCATCGCCAGCGGCAGCGAACACGTCGCCATGAACATCATGTCGAAGGGCGCCTGCCTCCTGTCCCGCCGGTTGTGCGATGCGGGGTCCATCGACGGCGTCATCATCCTCGGCGGCACAATGGGCACCGACCTGGCGCTCGACGTCTGCCGGGGACTGCCGCTCGGCCTGCCGAAATACGTCGTCTCGACCGTCTCCTTCTCGGCGCTCATCCCGTCCGAGCGCCTGTCTCCCGATATCCAGATGATCCTCTGGGCAGGCGGCCTCTACGGGCTGAACGCGATCTGCCGGTCGTCGCTGTCCCAGGCGGCCGGGGCGGTGCTGGGGGCGGCCCGCGCCGCCGAGCCCACGACCAGCCAAAGGCCGGTGATCGGCGTCACGTCGCTGGGCACCTCCTGCCTGAAGTACATCAGGTTCCTCAAGCCCGCGCTCGAGGCGCGCGGTTACGAGGTCGCGGTGTTCCACGCCATGGGCATGGGCGGCATGGCGTTCGAGCAGATCGCCGCGCAGAAGGGCTTCGCCTGCGTCTTCGATTTCGCCGGGTGCGAACTCGGCAACCTCATGGCCGGGTCGGTCGTGAACGCCGGCAAGGACCGCCACCGCGCCGCGGGCCGGGCGGGCATCCCGCAGCTGGTCGCGCCTGGCTGCATGGACCTGATCGATTTCGCGGGCTGGCAGGAGATCCCCGAGCGTTTCCGGGACCGGCCACTGCACATCCACAACAAGCTGGTGACGAACACGATCTACAACGCCACGGAACGACGCGAGATCGCGCGGGAGCTGAACAGGCGGATCGGAGAAAGCGCCGCGCCGACCCATCTGCTGATCCCCGGCGGCGGGATCGAGGAGTGGGACAGGCCGGGCGGGGATTGCCACGATCCCGAGGGGCTCGGCGCTTTCCTGTCCGAGCTGCGCGCCACCGTCGCCGAGGGCGTCTCGGTCAGCGACACCGACCTGCACATCAACGATCCCGGGTTCTCGGAGCTCGCGCTCGAAATCTTCGACGGCTGGGTGAAGGACGGCATCGTTCCGGCCGCCGACAGCGCGGGGTCGGCTCAATGACTGCAGCGAAGGGCAAGACATGCTGAACCAGGCCACCATCGACGCGCTGCGCCATTTGCCGGTGCCGCCTCAGGCACATTTCATCGGCGGAAGGCGGACCCCTGCCCTCGACGGCGGGCTGCTCGACGTCGTCTCGCCCATCGACGGCCGCGTCCTGACGCAGATCGCGGATGGCAGCGCGGGCGACGTCGATGCCGCCGTCGCAGCGGCACGCGCGGCCTTCGAGGATGGCCGCTGGTGCCGCATGGCGCCCGCGGCGCGCAAGAAGGTGCTGATGCGTCTTGGCGACCTGATCGAGGCGAACGCCCTCGAATTGTCCGTCCTCGGCGTGCGCGACAACGGCACCGAGATCGCCATGGCCTACAAGGCCGAGGCGCTGTCGGCCGCCGGGACCTTCCGCTACTACGGCGAGGCCATCGACAAGGTCTATGGCCAGATCGCGCCGACGGCCGAAAATGTCCTCGGTCTCGTCCACCACGCACCGGTGGGCGTGGTCGGCGCCATCGTGCCGTGGAACTTCCCGCTGATGATCGGCAGCTGGAAGGTCGCCCCGGCGCTCGCCGCGGGCAATTCGGTGGTGCTGAAACCGGGCGAGACCGCCTCGCTGACGCTGCTGAGAATCGCCGAACTGGCGAGCGAGGCCGGCGTGCCGGACGGCGTGTTCAACGTCTTCACCGGCCGCGGCGCCACCGTGGGCGAGGCGCTGGCGCTCCACATGGACGTCGATATCCTGGCCTTCACCGGCTCCGGCGCGACGGGGCGGCGGCTGCTGGAGTACGCCGCGCGCTCGAACCTCAAGCGGTGCTACCTGGAATTGGGCGGCAAATCCCCCAACGTGGTCTTCAGTGACGCGCCCGACCTGGCCGAGGCGGCGAAAGTGTCGGCCGCCGGGATCTTCCGCAATTCGGGGCAGGTCTGCGTCGCCGGCTCGCGCCTGCTGGTGCAGGAGGATATCGCCGAGGATTTCGTGGCCGAGCTGACCCGCCACGCCGAGGCGTTCAGGGTCGGCGATCCGCTGGACCTCGGCAGCCAGATCGGCGCGGTGCATTCGGAAACCCAGCTTGCCGCCAACCTCGATTTCGTCCGCGCCGCCGAGACCGAGGGCGCGGAGCGCCGGACCGGCGGCGAGCGCATCCTGACCGAGACCGGCGGCACCTACATGCAGCCGACGATCCTCGCGGGCGTGAAGGAGGGCGACCGCCTGTTCCAGAACGAGGTCTTCGGCCCGGTCCTGTCGGTCACAACCTTCGGGGACGAGGACGAGGCCGTGCGCCTTGCCAACGGCACTGCCTTCGGGCTGGCCGCCGGCGTCTGGACGTCGAACCTGTCGCGCGCCCACCGCATGATCGGGCGCATCCGCGCGGGCGTCGTGCACGTCAACACCTATGGCGGCTCGGACCTGACGGTGCCGCTGGGCGGACACAAGCAGTCCGGCAACGGCCACGACAAGTCGCTGCACGCGCTCGAGAAATACACCGACCTCAAGACGGCCTGGATCCAGCTATGACCGAACCAACCCTCGCCAAGGCGCTCATCTTCGATTTCGGCGGCGTCATCTCTCGCACGCTCTTCGAAACCCACGCCCAGACCGAGACGACCCTTGGCCTGCCCCCCGGCAGCCTGACCTGGCGGGGGCCGTTCGACCCGGAGACCGATCCGCTCTGGCGCGACATGCAGGCCGACAGGATAAGTGAGCGCGACTACTGGTATGCGCGCACGCGCGAGCTGGGCGAGATGGTGGGTGAGGACTGGACCGAGCTTTCGGATCTGGTGAAAGCGGTGCGCGGCAATGCCCCGTCCGAGGTGATCCGGCCCGAATTTCTGGACACCATCGCCGCCGCCCGCGCCCAAGGGGTGCGGCTGGCGATCCTGTCGAACGAGCTCGACCTGTTCTACGGGGCGGAATTCCGCGACAAGCTGCCGTTCCTGCAGGATTTCGAGGTGATCGTCGACGCGACCTATACCGGCATCCTGAAACCCGATCCGCGCGCCTACCGGATCGTGCTCGACAAGCTGGACCTCGCGCCGGGCGACTGCGTCTTCGTCGACGACCAGGACCGCAACATCGCGGGCGCCGAAAAGGTCGGGCTGCGGGCCGTCCCCTTCGACGTCACCCGCCCCGGCGAAAGCTACGCCCGAGTCCGCGCGGCGGCAGGGTTGCAGCAGACGGGAGCCACCGCATGAAGCGCGACACCGAAACCCTGATCGCCGACCGCAGGCGGCTGCTCGGCCCGAACGTCTCGACCTTCTACGACGACCCGGTGCACGTGGTGCGCGGCGAGGGCGTCTGGCTCTGGGACGCCGAAGGGCGCAAGTACCTCGATTGCTACAACAACGTGCCCGTGGTGGGCCACTGCAACCCCCGCGTGGTCGAGGCGATCTGCCGTCAGGCGGGCACGCTCAATACCCACACGCGCTACCTGCACGACGGCATCCTCGACTATGTCGAGAAGCTGACCGGGACGATGGATGCCTCGCTCAATACGGCGGTGCTGACCTGCACCGGGTCCGAGGCGAACGACATCGCGCTGCGCATGGCCGAGGCCATGACCGGCAAGCGCGGGATCATCGCGACGGATGCCACCTATCACGGCAACACCGCGCTGGTCAGCCAGCTGAGCCAGTCGAACAAGCCCACTGTGGGCTTCGGACTCGGGCGGTATTTCAGGTTTGTCGAGGCGCCCGACAGCTACCGCAGCCCCGACCCGGACGGCACGCGCTTCGCCGATGCGGTGGCCGAGCAGATTGCCGAGCACGAACGCTCCGGCACCGGCTTCGCGGCGCTGGTGATCTGTCCCTATTTCCTGAACGAAGGCTTCCCCGACAACCCGGACGGCTGGCTGAAGCCGGTGGCCGAGGTCGTGCGAAAGGCCGGGGGCCTGCTGATCTGCGACGAGGTGCAGTCGGGCTTTGGCCGTACCGGCACGCACATGTGGGCGCACCAGAAGATGGGCGTCCTCCCCGACATCATGGTGCTGGGCAAGCCGATGGGGAACGGGCATCCGATCGCGGGCCTCGTCACGCGCGCCGAGATCGTGGCCAAGTTCCGAAAGGGCTATCGCTATTTCAACACCTTCGGCGGCAACCCCGTCTCCTGCGCGGCGGCGATGGCGGTGCTGGAGGAGATCGAGGAGAAGAACCTTGTCGAGAACGCCCGCACCGTCGGCCTCTACGCCCGCAAGCGGCTTGAATCGCTGAAGGCCAGGTACGACGTCGTCGGCGACGTGCGCGGGTCGGGCCTGATCTTCGGGGCCGAGATGGTGCTGGACCGCGAGACGAAGGATCCGGCGAGCGACTTCACCGACCGCGTCATCAACGCCATGCGCCACCGCGGGGTGATCCATTCCAAGCTCGGGCGGCACAAGAACACGCTCAAGATCCGCCCGCCCCTGCCCTTCTCCATCGAGAACGCCGATCTGCTGTTCGACACGCTCGACGAGGTTCTGGCCGAGACGCCGCTTCGATCATGAGCGATGTGATCGGAAAAGCGCTGTCGCTCTGGGGCTTCGACGGCGCGGGTTGCCGCCTGATCGCCGCGCGCGAGAACAAGGTCTACCGCGTCGACCGTGACGGTGCCGCCTATGCGCTGCGCCTGCACCGGCCGGGCTATTGCTCGGAGGCCGAGTTGCGCTCCGAGCTGCAGTGGATGGCCGCCGCCGATGCAGGCGGGATCCACGTTCCGTCTCCGGTCCCCTCGGCGGACGGCAAGCTGCTGCACACCATCGACGGGGTGGCCGTCGATGTCCTGAGCTGGCTTGGCGGCACGCCGCTCGGAAAGACGGGCACGCCGCTGGCGGTGGCCGACCGGCTTGGCCTCTTCCGCGCGATCGGACGCGAGATGGCCCGCCTGCACGCCGTCTCTGACGCCTGGGCGCTGCCCGACGGCTTCATCCGACGCCGCTGGGACCGGGACGGTCTTCTGGGCGAGGCTCCCGTCTGGGACCGGTTCTGGGACAACCCGACCCTGTCGCCCGAGGATCGCGCGCTGTTCTTGCACCTCAGGGTGGTTGCGGCCGCGGACCTCAAAGCTCGCGAGGGTGCGCTGGATTACGGGCTGATCCATGCGGACCTCGTGCGCGAGAACATCATCCTCGACGCTGGCCGGGTGCAGCTCATCGACTTCGACGACAGCGGCTTCGGCTTCCGCCTTTTCGACATCGCGACGACCCTGCTGCGCAACCGGCCGGAGCCGGACTTCGAGGCGCTGAAGACCGCGCTGCTGGACGGCTATCGATCGCAGCGCGACCTCGACCTCGACGCGCTCGACCTCTTCCTGGCGCTGCGCGCCGCGACCTATGTGGGCTGGATCATCTCGCGCATGAGGGAGGACGGGTCGGTCGCACGGAACGCCCGCTTCGTCACCACCGCGCGCGACCTGGCCGAGGCATATCTCTCGAAAGGCGAAGCATCATCATGACCCGTTTCCAAGGCAAGACCGTGATCGTGACCGGGGCCGGCACCGGCATCGGCGCGGCCTGCGCGCGCCGCCTCGCCGGCGAAGGCGCCAACGTCATCCTCACGGGCCGCAGGCCCGAGCCCCTCGAGGCCGTCGCGGCGACCTGCAACGGCGTGGCCGTCGCCGGTGACGCGGCCTCAAAGGATCACGCCGAGGCGCTGGTCCGGCTCGCGAGGGACCGCTTCGGCGGGCTCGACGCGGTGGTGTGCAATGCGGGCGGCTTCGGCTTCGGCACCCTGACGGACGTCTCGGACAGCGATTGGGCGAAGGCCGTCGAGGCGAACCTGAATACCGCGATGGTCATGGCCCGGGCGGCGATGCCCGCGCTGGTCGAACGCGGTGGGAATGTCCTGATGATGGCCTCCATCGCCGCACTCGCCGCGGGGCCGGAAGCCTGCGGTTACGTCACCATGAAACACGGGCTGATCGGCCTCACCCGCTCCATCGCGCGGGATTTCGGCCGACAGGGCGTGCGCTGCAACGCGATCTGCCCCGGCTGGGTCCGGACCGAGATGGCCGCCATGGAGATGTCGGAGATGATGGAGCGCAAGCGCCTCGCCAGCCGGGAGGAGGCCTACGCGCTGGTGACGCGGGACGTTCCCCTGGGCAAGCCCGCGATGCCCGAGGACGTGGCCGCCGCCGTCGCGTTCCTCTGCTCTGGCGAAGCGTCGATGATCACCGGCGCGGTCCTGACCGTCGATGGCGGGGCGAGCGTCGTCGACGTGCCCACGCTGGCGTTCTGAACGCGAAGTCGCCCCCCCGACCGGCCAAGGCTGCGGGGAAATCCGAAGTTCGCCGACTAAGGGCTTGTCGCCGACCTCTTAACCTCCATTCCGGAACTGACCGGAAAGCTCTGACACCGCGACCACCGCCGGACAGCCAGGGAATGTCCCACGGCGGGTCGATCCGACCTGAAAGGCTGGAAACATGACATACGTTCTGACCGTCCGTTGCGCCTCGCGGCGCGGTATCGTCGCCGCCGTCTCGGGCTATCTGGCCGAACACGGCTGCAACATCACGGACGCCGCCCAATTCGACGACACCGAAAACGGAAGCTTCTTCGCCCGTATCAGCTTCGCGGCCGAGACCGGCGTCCCCCTCGCGACGCTGAAGGAAGGGTTCGCCCCGGTCGCCGAACCTTTCGCCATGGAATGGGGCATGCACGACACCCTCGACCGCATGAAGGTCGTGATCATGGTGTCGAACTTCGGCCATTGCCTGAACGACCTGCTGTATCGCTGGCGCATCGGCGCGCTGCCGATCGACATCGTCGGCGTGATCTCGAACCACATGACCTATCAGAAGCCGGTGGTGAACCACGACCTGCCGTTCCACCACATCAAGGTCACGAAGCAGAACAAGCCCGCGGCCGAGGCGCAGCTTCTGCAAGTGGTCGAGGACTCGGGCGCCGAACTGGTCGTGCTGGCGCGCTACATGCAGATCCTGTCCGACAGCCTGTGCCGCAAGATGTCGGGGCGGATCATCAACATTCACCATTCCTTCCTCCCCAGCTTCAAGGGGGCCAACCCCTACAAGCAGGCCTTCGAGCGTGGCGTGAAGCTCATCGGCGCGACCTCGCACTACGTCACCGCCGATCTGGATGAGGGGCCGATCATCGAGCAGGACACGACGCGCGTCACGCACGCCCAGAGCGCGTCCGACTACGTGTCGCTCGGCCGCGATGTCGAGGCTCAGGTTCTCGCACGCGCGGTCCATGCCCACAGCCAGCATCGGGTCTTCCTCAACAAGGACAAGACCGTCGTCTTCCCGGCCAGCCCCGGAGCCTATGCGTCGGACCGAATGGGTTAGCAGCGGCTTCCAGTTCGCCTTGCGCGGAAGTGCGCCGGGGATCTGCGCCCCGCAACCTGCGTTCCGTCGCAACCCCGGACCGCGAGGCACCTCCCGGAAGGTCATGCGGGGTGGACGGCCTTCGGGCTTTCGTCCATCTGACCGATCACACGGTCGAGGAGGCGCGCCGTCATTCCGGCCCGTACATCCGCGAACGTTGGATCGTCCCACTTGTTGTCGATGTTCTCGGGGTCCGCTTTCCGGTCGTAAAGCTCCCCCCACCCCTCGCCCGCGGGCACGATCAGTGTCCAGTCTTCGCTCATAAGGGCACGGATGCGGGCCGGTGAGCGATAGCCTTGCCGCGCGTTGGCGTCGTTGTATTCGACCATGACATCCGGGCGCTTCTCTGCCGTCTCGTCGGCGAGGACCGGCAGGAAGGATCTGCCCTGCACTCCGTTGAAGGGCGCCAGACCGGACCGCTGAAGGATCGACGGCGCGATGTCGACGGTCGAGGTCAATGCGGCGCATCGGGCCGGCTGTCGGGGAACGGCAGGATCGCTCCAGATCAGGGGAACCCTGGTGATCGACTCTCGCATCCACGGTCCCTTCAGCAGCAGGTCGCTGTCGCCGAGATAGTCGCCGTGGTCCGAGGTGAAGATCACCACCGTGTTGCCCGCGCGGCCCGATTCCTCCAGCGCCGAGAGGATCTCGCCTACCGCGTCGTCGATCATCGCGATCATGCCCGCCGTCAGCGCCATCGCCTCCCGCAGATGCCGTTCGTGCGCCATGAACGGGAAGGTGCGCGCCGCCGGTGGCGTTCCGGCCCGGAAGTCGGCGTGCAGCGTCTCCAGCGGCAGCGGGGGCGCCTTGTGATCGGCGTAGCGGGTGCCGAGGGCGAACTGGGCGGGGTCGTACATGTCCCAGTATTTTCCGGGCGGATTGAACGGGTGATGCGGGTCGGGAAACGACACGAAGGTGAAGAGCGGCCGGTCGGAGGCCGCCCGATCGCGCAGATACCGGGCCGCCCTGTCGCGGATGTAGGAGGTGGTATAGGCCTCTTCCGGCATGTCCGGGCGCAGCGCCTGCGGCACGGAATAGGCGTGCGGCAGCGCAGGCACCGGTCCGTCCGCGAGGTGGGGGTAATGCCGCCGCAACCATTGGCGATAGTGGCCCCCCGCCTCGGTTCCGTGGTCGGTCACCATGTCGACGTGGTCGAAGCCGTAATAGGGCAGCGCGATGCCGTAGCCGTCCGCGCCCCGATAGCGGTCCGGCTGTTCCTCGCCATATCGGTCCTGATCGACCTTCCACGCCTCCGCGATCGGGCCGGCGTCGGCCCGCGCGGGCAGCCGGCGGCCGATCATCGGTTGAAGGTGCGACTTGCCGATGGCCGCCGTCCGGTACCCCCCCGCGCGGAGGACGTCGACGAAGGTGTTGGCTTCCAGCGGCAGATGGCAGCCGTTGTAGCGCAGGCCGTGCACCGTCGGGAACCGCCCCGTCATGAAGCTGGCCCGGTTCGGCATGCAGACCGGCGAGGCCACGAAATACTGGTCGAACGACGTGCCCCGCGCCGCGATGCCGTCGATGTGCGGGGTCCTCACCACCGGGTGGCCATTGCATCCCAGCCAGTCGCGGCGGTGCTGGTCTGTCATGATGACAAGGAAATCGGGTCGGTCGGTGATAGCCGTCGCGAGCCGAGACATGTCAGGCCTGCCGTTCGCCGGCGGCCCTTGCGGGCGCCGAGGGGGCCTTCCTGGCCATCAGGTAGTGGCCCGCCACCACGAGAACACCGGCGAGTGTCGCGACGCCGTGAATCCAGGGATCGTGCAGGATGATCGCGACCGCCAGTGCCAGACGCAGCACCACCTGCCATGCCCGAAGCCGCGCGACGTCGAACCCGGCAAGCGCGCTGGCCAGCAGGTAGAGCGCGACGAGAAGCCTCAGGCTCAGCAGCGCGAGGTGGCCCGCATCGACCGTGCCGTCGTAGCCCGGCAGATAGACGATGCCGGTCGCCTGCGGATCGAGGACCGCCTGCGGGATCAGCAGAAGCTCGGGATAGGCGGCGAAGATGAAGGGGATGACGAACATCACGATGCCGGAGCGCAGCGCCGAGAAGCCTGTCATGATCGGATCGGCCTTGGTGATCGAGGCCGCGGCATAGGCCGCCAGCGCCACCGGCGGGGTGATCGCCGATGCGGCGGCGAAGTAGAAGATGAACATGTTCGCGGTGAAGATCGACAGGCCCAGCCCCGCCAGCACCGGCCCCATCAGGAGCGACACGTTGATGAAGGCCGGCGCCGCCGGCATCCCCATCCCCAAGAGGATCGCCAGCAGCATCGTCACGGTCAGCGCAAGGAACTGGAAGAAGCCCGCTCCGCCCTCGCCGAGGTTCAGGCTGTTGAGCCACTGCAGCACGTCGAGCGAGATGTAGAAGGGCATCCCCGTCAGCTTCAGGCTGAAGTCGATGATCGTGACCACGAGGAACATGAGGTACAGCGTCGCGATCAGAACGCCTGCATTGGACAGCGCGTCGATCAGGTTCCGCGGCCGGGCCCGCATGGCGGGGTCGAGGAACAGCAGACCCATCAGCAGCAGAACCGCCCACCACCCGGCGCCTCCCACGTCACCGGCGGCATTCTGCAACAGTTGCAGCAGCCATGGCAGGTCGCGGGCAATGCATCCGTTCGCGGTGATGCTCTGCTCGACGCCCAACAGGCTGCCGAAGACACCGCAGCCGACGGCCTCCTTCGGGGTCAGCAGCAGCGTCGTGATCAGGACGATCGGCGCGAAGATCATCAAGAGGTTCAGCAGGTCCTGACGGCTCAGGTGCATCTCCGCCGTGAACTCGCCCACCGCCTGGATGTTCTGGCGGCGGGCCTGGAACACGACGGTCAGGAACAGGCACAGGAAATAGGCAACGGCGGGGATCAATGCGGCGACGATCACGTCCCCGTAGGGCACCCCCGTCATCGCCGCCAGGATGAAGGCCGCCACGCCCATCACCGGCGGCATGATGGTGCCGCCCGAGGATGCCGCCGCCTCGACCCCGCCGGCGAAGGTCTTCGAGAAGCCGCGCTTGAGCATCATCGGGATGGTCAGCACGCCGGTGGACAGCACGTTGACGACCGGCCCGCCCGATATCGTGCCGAACATCGCCGAGGACACGATCGCCGCATGGGCCGGGCCGCCGCGCAGCGACCGCGTCCAGCGGAAGGCAAGCTTGATGAGCGACTGCCCGCCCGCCGACACGCCGAAGAGCGAGCCGAGGATGAGATAGGGAAAGATCTCGTTCAGGACGATGGACATGAACCGCCCCAATAGGCCCGAGGCGTTGCTGGTCAGGATGTCGTGGACCCGCGAATAGCCGTCCGCGAGGGTGCGCGGTTCTCCGCCCAGCTTGGTGATGAAGTACTTGTTGATGCCGGTATCGCCGAAGGCATACCAGATGCCGATGGTGGTGAAGGCCCATGCGACGACGATGATCGCCACGATCACCAGCGGCAGGCCCCAGACCCGGACCGCATTGGCCAGGAACACGACGATCGACAGGCCGACGATGCCGACCAGCCAGCCGCCCAGCGTGTTGAGGCACTGCGGATCGTCCACGGTCGACGGCTCCGGCATCCCGAACAGCGCGGCATTCTCCTTCTCGATCCGCAGCGCCTCGCCGATCAGGCGCGCCCGGTCGCCGGTGATCTGGTCGGCGAGGCAGACCGACTGGATCTCGTTCAGGTAGGCCAGCGAGATCGCGCCCGCCGCCACGACGAGCGCGATGTCGAGCGCCAGCGCCAGCGGGCTGCGGACCCCTTCCAGCTTGCGGGTGTTGTACTGCCGAAGGGCGACGATCAGCATCATCACGAAGAAGGCGATCGGGTAGAAGTATTCGAACGGGAAGCGGCGGATGCGCAACGCCGTCTGGTCGGTCAGGTCGGCGAACAGCGCGTCCAGCCCCGGAATGCCGGGCATGGCGTTGAACAGCCCGACCACCACGAAGGCGAAGGCCAGCCAGTAGGCGAGGCGGATCGAGAAGGTGTTTGCCTGAACGGCGGAAGGATCGTGATCGGCCATGTTGCACCCGTTTGAGAACTGGCGGCCGAGGTCCGGCCGCCGGTCTTGACTGATGGTGTCGCCTCAGGTCAGGACGCGGGCTTGGCGCAATCCGGCACGGTATGGCCGGCCTCTTCCCAGGCCGCGACGGCACCGGGGTGGTACTTGACCGGGTTGGGGCCGCACATTCCGGTCTCGGCCGCGTCGATCGCGCCCAGCAGCGCGTAGCGCATGTAGGGGGCCTTGCCTTCGAAGGCGGCGATGTTCTTCAGCATCAGCGCGGTCATCGCCTTGGCCGTGTCGAAATCCATGTCGGAATTCACCACGATGGCCCCCGCCGTCACCGGGCTGCGCCAGGTGTCGTCCTCGGAGCTGATGGTCACGTTCTCCTGCTGCGGCAGCTCGGCGATCGGGATCTCGTAGCCGACGGTGCCGGGGCTGGAGAGGTACTTCTGGAACGGCTCGCTGTCATAGGCGGCCTTGGGCACGGAATAGAGGGTCAACGCGCCGGCGGCGGAGGCCTGGGTGATCCGGTCGTCCGGGAAGTAGATCGGCAGCACCATGGCGTCGCCGGATCCGTCGGCGATGAATTGCGACATCTGCCCCCAGTTCGACTGCACCCCCTCGTAGCCCTTGCCGTCCTCGAGGCCCGCGATGATCTGGATCATCGCCCGCGCATTGGCGAGCGCGCCGCCCGAGGGCGGGCCGTTGATGATGCGCTTGCCCTCGAGCGTGTCCCAGCCCGACACGTTCGAGCTGTCGTAGGAATAAAGGCTCATGGCACCGAAGCTTATGGTGAAGAGCGCAGACACCTTGCCCACCAGCTGCGTGCCCTCCTCTGCCCCGATCGAGGCATAGGGGCCGGCGCCGCGCGACAGCAGGAACGGAGCGATCAGCGGCACCGGGGCCACGTCCGTCGTCCCCCGCGCCACGTTGACCAGCGAATCCGTCAGGGTCTGGCCGTCCTGCACCTGGAAATCCGCGATGCCCTCGGCCCCGGCGAGTTCGGCCAGCACCATGATCGTGGTCAGCGGCGTGCTGCCCGGGTTCGAGCCTTCGGCGGTCATGGTCTGCGCCTGCGCCGCGAGGGCGATGCAGGATGCCGCCGCGGCGACGCCGAGTGTTGCGGTGATCTTCATGAGGTTTCCTCCCTTGTGGCCGGACCGGTCCGGCGTTTGAAATGCCTGCACGAACCTAGCCGCGCGCCGTCTCTCCCGAGTGGATCGCGATGGATGCGCCGAAGCGGATGACGGTCAGATCGCGGGCCACCATGACGGGCTGGTCGTACTCCTGTCCCACCTCCTCCAGCAGCTCGGCGAGGCTGGGCGCGTCGGGCGCTTTGAGGACGACATGCGTCAGCATCGCGACCTTGGGACCGACCTGCGCGAAGACGCGGCCGACCTCGCGCGGGGTGATGTGATGCTCCAGCACCGTGCGCGCGTGCGGATCGCGTTCCAGCGTCTCGGCCCGCGCCATGGCGACCTCGTGCACCAGGACGTCGGTCCCTTCGGCGTGTTTGATCAGGTTGTCGCAATAGCGGGTGTCGTGGCTGTGCACGAAGACATGCCCGCCATACTCGACCCGGTAGCCGAAGGCAGGCTTCACGAATTCGCCGTGGTCGACCTCGAAGGCGACGATCCGCAGGCCGTTCTCCTCCAGCACGACGCCTTCGGTCAGCACGCCCACATCGAGGCGGTGCAGCTTGGCGTCGATCTCGCTGTCGGCCACGCGGATGTTGCGATCTGCGCTGGTGAAGGCCCACAGGCCCTCCGCGACCTCGCGCACGCCTTCGGGCGCGATCAGGCGCAGCGGCCTTTTCCGACCGCCCCAGGGCGCCGGGATCGCCCCGGTCATCACGATGTCGGGCAGCGCCGCGTAATGGTCCGAATGGAAGTGCGAGATCAGCACCGCGTCGATGGAACCGACCGGTACACCGAGCTGCGCCAGTCGCACCACGGCACCGCGGCCGCAATCGAGAAGGACACGCATCCCCCCCGCCTCGACCAGGGTGCTGGTGCCGAACTTGTGCCCGTCTGGCTGAGGGGTGCCCGTACCGAGCAGGGTGATCTTCAGGGTCTGGTCCATGGCATCCTCCCGATGCGCTCGGGCGCTTGGCGCGCCCGTACTCGATTATCCCGCCGATGGTGCGCCCATCGCTTCGGGGCGGACGCCATGGCCTGTTCGGTCAGGACCAGACATCGACCAGCCAGAAGCTGAGGGCCGGGAAGGCGATCAGGAGCCCGATGCGGACGAACTCCGACATGATGAACGGCACCGTGCCCCGGAAGATCGCCGCGGTGGGAATGTCCTTCGCGATGGCGGATATGATGAAGAGGTTCATCCCCACCGGCGGCGTGATCATGCCGAGCTCCACCACCACGAGGGTCAGGATGCCGAACCAGAGCGCCTGCTGTTCCGGCAGGAGTCCGAAGTCGAGGCTCATCATCGTGGGAAAGAACACGGGCACGGTCAGCACGATCATCGAGAGGCTGTCCATCACGCATCCCATCACGAGGTAGAACCCCACGATCAGGAGCAGGACGGTCATCGGTCCGATCTCCGCGGCGATGAAACAGTCCGCCAGCGTCGTCGGCGCCCGCGACAGCGCCATCGCCACGTTGAAGATGTCGGCGCCGAACAGGATGACGAAGATCATCGCGCTCGTCGCCGCCGTCTCGACCAGGCTTTCGACAAGGGCGTCCAGCGACAGGGCGCGCGTGAAGACGCCCACGGCGGCGGTCAGAACCACGCCGATGGAGGCGCCCTCGGCCGGGGTGAAGAAGCCGCCGTAGATGCCGCCCAGCACCACGACGAAGATGCCGACGATGTGCCAGATGCTGCCGAGGCTCTTCAGCCGGATCCGCAGGCTCGCCTTCTGCTGCAACGGCGCGGCATCGGTGAAGATGCGGACGTAGATCGCGATGGCGATGATGAAGCCCAGGACGGCAAGCACGGCCGGGACCGTCGCGGCCAGGAACAGCTTGACGATGTTCTGCTCGGTCAGAAGCGCATAGATGATCAGCACGATGGACGGCGGAATCAGGATCCCGAGCGTGCCCCCCGCGGCCAGCGCGCCCGACGACAGAGCGCCGCTGTAGCGATGCTTCTGCATCTCGGGCAGCGCGACCTTCGCCATGGTGGATGCCGTGGCGATGGACGAGCCGGAGATGGACCCGAACATCGCGCATCCGGCGACCGCGGCCATGGCAAGGCCGCCGCGCCAGTGCCCGATCCAGGCGTTGGACGCCGCGAAAAGCGCGGAGGAAATCCCGGTCTGCGTGGCCAGGTGGCCCATCAGGATGAAAAGCGGGATGATCGCCAGGTCATAGGACATGAACTTGTCCGGCCAGGCGGTGGACAGGTAGGCAAGCAGACTGGCGGGGCCGGACAGCAGGACATAGCCGACCGCCCCGATGGCCCCCATTGCAAGGCCGATGGGGGCGCGCAGGACGATGGCACCCAGCAGGCAGGCGACCAGGACGACGGCCAGAAGGGTCGGATCCATCCTCAGTGCCCCGTCTGCACGATGGGTTGCCGCGGCAGCACGAAGACCTGCGCGAAGGCGATCAGGCTGGCCGCGCCGGTGCCGAGGGCCGACGGAATATAGGCCCACCACACCGGGACGGACAGAAGCATGGTCCGGTCGCCGTAGGCCCGGATCTCCGCGAGGCCCTGAAGGGTCAGATAGCACACCGCCGCCCAGCCAAGCGCGAAGCCCAAGAGCCAGATCCAGTCGAGGCCCGTCCGCACGCGCCGCGGCAGCCATTCCGTGAACAGGTCCACCATCACGTGACCGCGGTTCAGCTGGCACAGCGGCAGGAACAGTCCCGCCGCCGCGACGCAGGACATCTCGACCATCTCGAAATCGCCGCGCAGCCCCTGAAGTCCGACGATACGCATGACGACGGAAAGCGTGACCGCAACGGCGACGCCGAAGACGACCGCCCCGCCAAGGGCGGCAAGGATCCGGGCAAGCCTGTCCATCCAGACCAGCATGGGGGAGGCGCCTCCCCCATGTCCGGGCCACAACGCGGTCCAACCGGTCATCTACGCGCCCTGATCCAGCAGCGCGTTCGCCCGCGCCAGGATCGCGGCACCGTCATGGCCCGCGGCATCCAGGGTCTTCTGCCATTCGGTATAGATCGGCTGCGCCGCCTCCTGCCAGCTGGCGATCTCCCCGGCCGGGATCTCGACGATCTCGTTGCCCTGCTCTTGCACCATCTTCCGTCCGACCGCCTCGAACTCGTCGAAGGTCTTGCCGATGCGGCGCGACAGCTCGATCCCGGAATGGGCGTCGATCACGCCGCGCAGGTCGTCGGACAGTCCCTCGTACTTGCCCGCGTTCATCAGCAGCACGTTGGTGTTGGCATAAAGGCCGCGGGCCCCCGGAGCCGCCTCGCTGGAGGATTTCGTGAGCTCTTGAAGCTTGAAGGGCGGCACGACCTCGTAGGGAAGGCAGCAGCCGTCGATCACGCCGTTGCTGAGGCCGACGACCATCTCGGTCACCGGGAAGAACACCGGCTCGGCCCCGAGCGCCGTCAGAAGCTCGCCCATGCCGGCATTGGGGCTGCGGATCTTCCTGCCCTTCAGATCCTCGGCGGTGCGCACGGTGCCCTCGCGCATGTGAAGCTTGCCGCCGTCGTGGCTCCAGAAGGCGAGCGGCTTCATGCCCCTGAACTCGTCGCCGCCGAATTCGTCCATCAGCCTGTGCAGCGCGACGGAGGTTTCCTCGGCATGCTTGGCGAGAAACGGCAGACCCATGGTTTCGGCGACGGGATAGCGGCCGGGGGTGTAGGTCGGCAGGGCCCATGCCATGTCGACGATGCCCTTGTTGACCTGGTCGGCCAGCTGCGGCGGCTTGCCGCCCAGCTGCATCGCCGGGAAGATCTGCACCTCGATCGCGCCATTCGACGCCTCGGCCAGTTCCGCGGCCCAGGGTTCGAAGAACTGGGCATGCATCGGCGCGACGGGCGGCAGGAAGTGGTGCAGGCGCAGGGTCACTTCGGCCGCGGACGCGCGCCGGACCAGAGCCGGGGTGGCGATGAGGGCGGCGACGCCGGCCAGCACCTGACGGCGCGACGGTTTGAATGATGTCATGGATGGACCTCCCGATGTTCCAGATGTCGTGTTGCCCGCGCAGGCCCGGCCTGTGGCGGGAAAGGCTATTTGCCCTGCTCCGCCTGCAGCCGCTCCGCCGCCCGGTCCCGCAGGAACGCGATCTGCGCCAAGAGCCCCTCGGGATTCACCAGCACGTGCGCCTCGCCCGGCGCGCGGGCGGCCAGCGCCTGGCGATCCTCGTCGAGGTTGTTGGAGAAGCCGTGGGTGGACAGATGGACGTCGATCCCGTTGCCGGGCGCCTCGACCAGCGCGCGCAGGTGATCGACGCTCGCGATATAGGCCTCGACCTGCTCCGGCCCCTCGATCGCGTTGAGGCCGAGGCCCCCGATGGTGATCGCGCGGTAGGTCTCGTCGCCATCCTTCACGTCGAAGGTATAGGACGCGGTGCCCCAGGTGTGGCCCGGCGTCTCGATGACGGTGAAGGTATTGCCGCCCAGAGTGATCCGGTCGCCATCGGCGGCCACCATGTCGGGGGCGATCATCTTCCACGCGCGCGGCGTGCCCTCGGAGGCCGCGGCACCTGCCATCGCCTCGTCCCAGCCGCCCCGCGTCATCACGAAGGTGGCGTTCGGCAGAAGCGGTTTGAGCGCCGCGGCACCGCCCACATGGTCGAAATGACCGTGGGTCATCAGGACGTAGCGGATGTCGGACAAATCCGTGCCGGTCTGCGCGATGTTGTCGATCAGGGTCTGCTGGAAGGGTCCGTAAAGCGTGTCGATCAGCACGGTGCCCTCATCGGTGTGCACCAGCCAGGCCGACACCCAGCAGATGCCGACGTAATCGACGTTGTCGAAGGCCTTCCACGGCGCGACGGCCTGCGCCTCGGGCGTGTTGAGCCAGCGGCCGAGATCCGGCGGCATTTTCCCCGTCTTTCCGAATTCGGCGAACCGCTGCTGGATCTGGCCCGACGGGCAGCCGTCGAACAACGCCTGCGCGGACACCGCCCCCGCCGCGCCAAGCGACAGGACGACACCGGCGACGATCTGGCGAACCATTGCAACCATTTCGGCCACTCCTCCCCTTCCCGCACCCCGCCGCAACCTCCTCGCGACGGCGATCCGGCTTCATCCGAACGCTGCGGCTTCGGATCTCATCCCTAAAAGTTATATAACTAGCTTTTCAAATGTCCGCAATCGGATTCTTGCCTAACGGCGTTCGCTGCTCCGATGATCGCGCCGTCAGGACGTACACGACGCCGGAAATCCGAACCTTGACATTAAGCTATAAACATAGCTTATAGCCTTTGCAACGGACGTTTAAGCCCGGCTTCGGCCGGACGGGCCGATCGTCCGGCACCCCACGGGAGGAGGCAAAGACCATGACCAAAGCTTCTGCGACAAGGGCCTACGATCCCTGGCCGGAGGGCGTGCAGCCCAGCGTTCCGATCGAGGGCTACACCAACACCTGGACGCATACGCCCTCGCAACCGGCGTTCAAGCGGCCCGTGACGCGGACCGATACCACCGGCCCGGCCGAGCTGTGGCGCAAGCTGGTCTGCGGCGACAACAACCTCGCGGCAAGCCGGACCGGCAAGCTGGCGCAGGGCCTGCTGATGCAGGTCTCGGGCCGAATCCTCGACGAGGACGGACGCCCCGTCCCCGGCGCCATCGTGGAACTCTGGCAGGCGAATGCCGCCGGTCGCTACACCCATGCGCTCGACCAGCGCGCGGCACCGCTCGACCCCAATTTCCTCGGCCATGGCCGCGTGCGCTCGGACGAGAACGGCGCCTACAGCTTCCTGACGATCAAGCCGGGCGCCTATCCGGTCCCGGTCAAGGACACCTGGTGGCGCCCGCCGCACATCCACTTCTCGGTCCTCGGGCCCAGCACGCTGTCGCGGCTGGTGACGCAGATGTATTTCCCGGGCGATCCCCTGAACGACTGGGACCGCATCCTCAATTCGGTCGGCGACGAGGGCGCGCGTAAGCGGCTGGTCGCGACCCAGATTCACCCCGCCGAGGTCGGCGTCGACCACCTCGGCTTTCGCCACGACATCGTCCTGCGCGGACGCAACGCGACGCCGGAGGCATGATGCCGACCCCTGCCCAACCCCGCCACATCCCGCTGTCGCAGCACACCATCGGGCCGTTCTTCCCGGCGGATTTCTTCCAGCCTGGCGACAACGACCTGACGCGCCTGTCCGCCGATGCGGCGCCCACCACGCAAGGCACGCCTTTCCTGCTGACCGGCACGGTCCGCAAGGAAGGCGGAGAGCCGGTCGCCAACGCCATCCTGGAGCTCTGGCAGGCCGATGCGGCAGGCCGCTTCCGCCATCCCGATGACCCGGAGGGCGACCGGGCCGATCCGGATTTCCTGGGCTGGGGCCGGGCGTGGTCGACCGCGGAAGGCGCCTATTCCTTCCGGTCCATCCGCCCGGGATCCTACGCCGAGAATGGCCGCATGCGCGCGCCGCACCTGAACATCATCGTCATGGGCATCGGGCTGATGCGCAACGCCGAGACGACGCTCTTCTTCCCCGAGAACGCGCAGGCCAATGCCGCAGATCCGGTCCTGTCCGTCCTTCCGGAAGACCTGCGGCACCTGCTGGTGCTGCGCGATCTGGGCAAGGCGGACGGCGTGCAGACCTACGGTTTCGACATCCTGCTGCGGGGGCCGCGGGGGCAGGAAACCCCCTTCTTCGAATCGTGACCGCCGGGGCCCGGCCGGACCTTTCAGGTCCGGCTTCTGTCCAGCAGCCGCGTCAGGCCATAGACCCCGTCCATGACCGGCGTGCGCACGTCCAGCCTGCGCGCCAGTTCGACCAGCGCGCCAAGGATCGGGTCCAGTTCCAGCGCGCGCCCGGCGTCGAGGTCCTGCAGCATCGACGTGCGGAACGCGCCCAGCTTGCGCGTCATGTCGATCCGCGCGGGGATGTCGTCGAAGCCGGTCAGGCCGATGCGGGTGCCCACGGCCGACATCTCCTCCATCATGGCGATGGCAAGGCCGCGCACGCCGTCGTCGTCCAGCATGGTGGACAGATCCGCCCGCGACAGCGCCGAGAGCGGGTTCATGTTGGAATTGCCCCAGAGCTTGCTCCAGACATCGTGGTGAATCCGGTCGCTGGCACTGGCGGGGAGGCCGCCCGCGGCCAGGTGCCGGGCGATCTCGGGCGCGTGCCCGCCCTGCCCCGCATCCCCCAGCAGTACGCGGTTCGCCGCCACGAGGCGGATGCGCCCCGGCGCCTCCACCCGGCTGCCGGCGTGGACGACCGCGCCGACCACGCGGTCTGCGGGCATCAGCTGCGCCAGGGCGCCGCCCGGATCGACGGCGTCGAGGTGCAGGCCATGCGCGGGGCCGCCGAACGCCTCGAAATACCACCAGGGCAGACCGTTGATCGCGGCCACCACGGTTGTCTCCGGACCGAGGGCAGCCTCGATATGGGGGGCCAGCCCCGGCAGATCGTGCGCCTTCAGCCCCAGCAGCAGCACGTCGACGTCCCGCAAGTCGGCGGGATCGTCGGTGGCCCTCACATCGAAGCTGCGCACCGCCGCCCCGTCGTCGAGCGTCAGCCCGCCGGCCCGCAGGGCCTCCAGCGTCTTGCCGCGTGCGAGGACCGTCGCCGTCGCGCCAGCCTCGACAAAGCCGCAGGTCAGCCAGCCGCCGATCGCGCCGGCACCGATGACACCCAGTTTCATGAACTGTCTCCCTTCCCTGAACGCACTTGTGCGCCCATCCTTGTTGAAAATTGCAGCTCGCACGCATGATGACCAGCACCCCCCGGACCAAAGCCGACGACGTTCACCAGCGGCAGCTGAGCCGTGACGGCATCACCCTGCACTACCGCGTCTGCGGCGCAGGGCCTTCGGTCGTGCTGATCCCTTCGCTCGGGCGCGGGACTGAGGATTTCGACCCGCTTCTGCCGCCCCTGCTGCAGGCCGGGCTGCGCCTGATCCTGCCGGAGCCGCGCGGCATCGGCGGCTCCTCGCCGTTGCGCGACGGCGAGACGCTGCACCAAATGGCGGCCGACGTCGCCGCGATCATCGCGGCCGAGGCGGCGGGCCCCGCGGTTCTGGTCGGCCACGCCGCCGGAAACTGGGTGGCGCGCGTGCTGGCCCACGATCGGCCCGACCTGACGCGCGCTGTGGCCCTCGTCGCCGCCATCGTGACCAACGTGGTACCGGAAGGCGTGAAGACCTCGATCTCGGCCAGCTTCGACATGGCGCTGCCGGACGAAGAGCGGCTCGGCCACCTGAGGGCGGTCTATTTCGCCGCCGCCTCCGACGCCTCGGTCTGGCTGGACGGCTGGTGGCCCGAGGTCTCCGCCGCGCAACGCGAGGCTGCCCGCCTGACCCGTGACCAGGACTGGATCCGCGTCGCGGACCGATTTGAGACCCTCTATGTCGGGGCGGCCGAGGACGTGATCTCGCCACCGCCGGACCTTGACGTTCTGCGCGACAAGATCGGTCCCAAGGCCGATTGCGTCGTCATCCCGGGCGCGGGCCACGCGCTCCTGCCCGAACAGCCGGAGGCCGTGGCGCAGGCGCTGGCGGACTGGGTCGGCGGCCTGCCCGGCTGAGCGGGGCCCGCGCGCGCCCCTCAAACCGCCGCGATGGCCAGCGCGATGCCCTGTCCCACCCCGATGCACATGGTCGACAGGGCGCGTTTGCCCCCCGTCTCGCGCAATTCCAGCGCCGCGGTCCCGACGATGCGCGCCCCGGACATTCCCAGCGGATGGCCCAGGGCAATCGCCCCGCCGTTGGGGTTCACGCGGGGATCGTCGTCCGCGATGCCGAGGTCCCGCAACGTCGCCAGTCCCTGGCTCGCGAAGGCCTCGTTCAGCTCGATCACGTCGAAATCCGGCTGCGACAGCCCGAGCCGCGCCATCAGCTTTTTCGACGCCGGGGCCGGGCCGAAGCCCATGATCCGCGGCGGCACCCCGGCGGTCGCGCCGCCGAGGACGCGCGCGATGGGTGTCAGGCCATGTGCCCGCGCCGCATCTTCGGAGGCGAGGATCAGGGCGGCGGCCCCGTCGTTGACGCCCGAGGCGTTGCCCGCCGTCACCGACCCGCCCGCGCGGAACGGCGCACGCAGCCTGGCCAACCCTTCCAGCGTGGTGTCGGGGCGCGGATGCTCGTCGGTGTCGACGACGACCGGATCGCCCTTGCGCTGCGGAATCTCGACCGGCGTGATCTCGGCCGCGAGCCGCCCGCGCGCCATCGCCGCCGCGGCCCGTTGTTGGGACCGCAGGGCGAAGGCGTCCTGATCTTCGCGGCTGATATTGAAATCCTCGGCCACGTTCTCGGCCGTTTCGGGCATCGAATCGACGCCGTACTGCGCCTTCATCAGCGGATTGACGAAGCGCCAGCCGATAGTCGTGTCCTCGATGGCGGCCTGCCGCGAAAAGGCGCTGTCGGCCTTGGGCAGGACGAAGGGCGCGCGGCTCATGTTCTCGACTCCGCCCGCGATCATCAGCTCGGTCTCTCCGGCGCGGATCGCGCGGGCGGCGGTCATCACCGCATCCATCCCCGATCCGCAGAGGCGGTTCATCGTGGTGCCCGGCACCGTCTCGGGCAGGCCCGCGAGCAGCGCCGCCATCCGGGCGACGTTGCGGTTGTCCTCGCCCGCCTGGTTGGCGCAGCCGAAGATCACATCGTCCACGGCAGCCCAGTCGACGCCCGCATTGCGGGCCATCAGGGCGCGCAGCGGGATCGCCGCCAGATCGTCGGCCCGGACCTGTGACAGCGCCCCGGCGTAGCGGCCGATGGGCGTCCGGATGTAGTCGCAGATGAAGACGTCACGCATGGCCGGATTTCCTTTTCTCGATCTCGTCCCGCTCGGTCCGCAGCGGGGCGAGCATTCCATTGACGTTGCCGGTTCCGTATCCCGGACCGGCGGCCCCCGCGACGGCCTGCATCATGCCGTCGATGCGCGCGCGCGGCTCAGCCGACGCCCACCAGAGCGGGCCGCCGCGCCACCGCGGAAACCCGTAGCCATGCACCAGCGCCACGTCGATGTCGCCGGGCCGCTGTGCCACGCCTTCGTCCAGCACCAGCGCCGCCTCGTTCAGGATCGCGCCGAGCAGGCGATCCCGGATCTCTGCCGCGGTAAAGCGGCGGGGGCTTATGCCCTTGGCGGCGCGCGCCTTTTCGATGATCACGGCGGCCGCCTCGGATGGCGACGTCTTGCCGCCCTCGTAATCGTAATACCCCCCGCCGGTCTTGCGTCCGAACCGCCCCGCCTCGCACAGCCGGTCAGGAACATCGACATATCGCATCCGAGGATCGCGGGTGCCCGCCTGCCGCTTTCGCATGGCCCAGGCGATGTCGAGCCCCGACACGTCGCCCACCGCGAAGGGCCCCATGGCGAAACCGAAGGCGGTCGCGGCGTTGTCCACCTCCATGGGTGTCGCGCCCTCCTCCACCAGATACTCCGCGTGGCGGCGATAAGCGGCATAGATGCGGTTGCCGATGAAGCCCTCGGCCACCCGCGACACCACCGGCTGCTTGCCCAGCCGCCTGGCGAAGGCAAGGGATGTCGCCAGCGCGCGGTCGGATGCGCTGTCGGTCCGGACGATCTCCAGAAGTTTCATGATGTCGGCGGGGCTGAAGAAATGCAGGCCGACGACATCGGCGGCGCGACCGGTGACCGAGGCCATCTCGTCGATGTCGAGGTAGGAGGTATTGGTCGCGAGGATCGCGCCCGGTTTCAGGATCCGGTCGAGCGCGGCGAAAAGCTCCTTCTTCACCGCCATGTCCTCGAACACCGCCTCGATCACCAGATCGCAGTCCGCCAGATCGTCCAAGTGATCGGTGGTCGTCAACCGCGCCGTGCGGTCCGCGGCGGCGTCTGCGGTCAAGCGCCCCTTGGCCACGGCGGCGTCGAGCGACCTGCCGATGGCCTCTGCCGCCGCGTCGCGGGCTTCGGCGTTCCGTTCGGCGAGCGTGACCGGCAGGCCGGCCGCCAGCACCGCCCGGCAGATGCCTTGGCCCATGGTGCCGCCGCCGACGATCCCGACCCGAGCGATATCGGCCGGATCGTCGGTCAGCCCGTCGATCCGCGTCGCGGCGCGTTCGGCGAAGAACAGGTGCCGCAGCGCGAAGGCTTCCTCCTGCAACCGCAGCGTCTGGAAGGCGGCGCGCTCGATGCGCAGCGCCTCCTCGACCGACTCCTCGGCCGAGAGCTTCACCAGGCGGATCGCCTCGGCGACGTTCGGACGGCCCTTGCCGCGCTTCAGGGCATCGGCCTCGGCCTTTTCGACGGCGCCTGCGTCGGCGGGCGGCACCGGCCGGTCGCGCAGCCTGCGCTTGGCGGGCGCGGCCGTGATCGCGGCCTCGGCGGCGGCGATCAGCGCCTCGGGCGTGGCGCTCTCTGCCAGCGCGTCGATGATTTTCAGCCGCAGCGCCTCCTCCGCCTTCACCCTGCGACCCGAGCAGACCAATTCCATCGCTTCTGCCAGTCCGGTCAGGCGCGGCAGGCGTTGCGTGCCGCCTGCCCCCGGCACCATGCCAAGCGTCACCTCGGGCAGACCCAGCACCGCGCCGGGTGCCGCAACACGCAGATCGCAGCCCAAAGCCAGCTCGAACCCGCCGCCAAGGCACGCGCCATGGATCGCGGCGCAGACGGGGTGCGGACTGTCCTCGATCGCGGCGATGACCTGCGGCAGTTCGGGGGCCGCCAGCGGTGCGCCGAATTCGCTGATGTCGGACCCGGCGATGAAGCTGCGTCCGGCCCCGAGGATCACGATGCCCGCCAGGTCCCGCCCGGCAAGGTGTTCGAGAGACGAAAGAAGACCCGCGCGCACCGCCGTCGAGCCGGCGTTCACCGGGGGATTGTCGATGGTCACGATGCCGACCCTGTCCCGCACCTGCACGTGAACGACGCTGTGATCCTGGGTCATTGGCCCCTCATGCTACCGGACTGTCCAAGGCTGGCCCGCGCCGATGCATGAATGCCATTCCGCAGCCGCCCCACTTCCTTTTATGCTATAAAACTAGCTTAATGGATACGTCAATGCGTTTGTCCGGTTCGGATGAAGGCCCGTCGTGCATGCAAGGGATGCTTTCGGAGGTCATGTTGCCCGCGTTGGGACATATTGTGCCCCGCGGCAGATCACCCGGGCGTGAAAATGCGGATTGCGTTCGGAGTTAAAAACCATATAACTAGCTTTTAGATTATCAGTGCGATCGGAGACCGGAGAGGCATGGCGGTGCAGGCACCATTCGGCAGGACACTGTCGGTTCCGCGGGACGGCTACACGCTCCACGCGGAAGCGATTCCGCCCGCCTCCGATGATGCCCGCTGGCTCGTCTTCGGCAATTCGCTGGTGACCGACCTGTCGATCTGGGCGGCGCAGGCCGCCGCCCTCGCCGGGCGATACGGCATCCTGCGCTACGACCAGGCAGGACACGGGCAATCGGGCGTTCCGCAGGCGGCGGTGGACTTCGACGATCTGGGCGGCGATCTGCTGGCGGTCATGGATGCGGCCGGGCTGCGCCGGGCGACCTACGTCGGCCTGTCGATGGGCGTGCCCACGGGGCTTGCCGCGCACGCCCAGTCGGCGGACCGGTTCTCGGCCCTGGTCCTTTCCGACGGTCAGGCGAAAACCGCGCCGGGCGGTGCCGCAAGCTGGGCCGAGCGGATCGACGGGGCACGCGCCGCGGGCATGGGTGCCTTCGCGGAAGAGACCGCCGGTCGCTGGCTGACCGAAGGGGCCACTGCCGCGCAAAGGGCGGAGTTGACCGCGATGATCGCCGCCACGCCCTTCGAGGGGTTCGAGTCCTGTGCCACCGCGTTGAAGGGCTATGACTACGCCGAGGAGCTGCAGCGCATCGCCTGCCCCGTCCTGCTGCTGGCGGGGGCGCAGGACGGCGCGATGCCTGAGGGCATGGTGACCAAGCTGAAGCCGGCGATTGCCGGGGCCGAGATGCAGGTGATCGACGGCGCGGGCCATGTCCCCTGCTTCGAGCAGCCGGCAGCCTTCACCGCGCATCTGACGCGCTTTCTGGAGGGTGCCGCGTGATGAAGCTGCACTGGTCCCCCCGCTCGCCCTTCGCCCGCAAGGTCAGCATCGTGCTGGCGGAATGCGGCCTGACCGACAAGGTCGAGCGGATCAATTCGCTCGCCATCTTCGCCGCGCCGCCCAACCCCGCGATCCTGAAGGACAACCCGCTGGGCAAGATCCCCTGCCTCGTCACCGACGACGGGCGCAGGCTGATCGATTCCCGCGTGATCTGCGAGTTCCTGATCCTGCAGGCGGGCCGTGACGACCTGCTGCCCGCCGAGACGGACGCCCGCATCCGGCAGTTGACGTGGCAGGCGCTGGCCGACGGGCTGACCGACATCCTGCTGCTGTGGCGCACCGAGCGCGGGCGCGGCGACAAGGCCGACCCGGTGATCCTCTCCGCGTTCGAGACCAAGACCCGCGCCACCCTTGCGGTGCTGGAGGACGACAGCGCAGCCCTCGCGCAGGCGCCCTTCGGGCTGGGGCAGATCGCGGTGGTCTGCACGCTCGGGCAGCTCGACTTCCGCTATCCCGGCTGCGGCTGGAAAGGGGCGCTGCCGGGCCTTGCCGCTTGGTATGCCGACGTCTCGCAACGCCCATCGGTCGCCGCGACGGTGATCGTCGACGACGGCGGCGCGCCGCCGACCGGGGCGGACCTCATCCCCTCCTTCACATACGGGACGAACTGATGACTGGACCCCTGAAACACATCCGCGTGCTCGACCTGTCACGGATCATGGCCGGGCCCTGGGCCGGGCAGATCCTGGCCGACCTCGGCGCAGAGGTGATCAAGGTCGAACGCGCCGGCGTCGGCGACGACACCCGCAAGTGGGGACCGCCCTACCTGAAGGACGAAAGCGGCGCGGATACCGCCGAGTCGGGCTATTACCTCTCCGTCAACCGCGGAAAGAAGTCGGTCGAGATCGACATCGCCTCGGCGGAAGGACAGGCCACCGTCAAGGCGCTGGCCGCCAAGTCGGACATCGTGCTGGAGAACTTCAAGGTCGGCACGTTGGAACGCTATGGCCTCGGGCCGGACGATCTGCGCGCGGTGAAGCCCGACCTGATCTTCTGTTCCATCACCGGCTTCGGCAAGGACGGCCCGCGCGCCCATGACGTGGCCTACGACTTCATGATCCAGGCCATGGGCGGGTTGATGAGCGTCACGGGCGCCCCCGACGACGCCCCCGGCGGCGGGCCGCAGAAGGTGGGCGTGCCCATCGTCGACATCATGACCGGCATGTACGCCGCCATCTCCGTGCTGGCCGCCCTGGCCGAGCGCGGGCAGAGCGGCAAGGGCGACACCATCGACATCGCCATGCTCGACGTGGCGACGGCGATGCTGGCCAACCAGGCGATGAACCACCTCGTGTCCGGCGCGACGCCGGTGCGGCGGGGCAACAAGCACCCGAACATCCAGCCGCAGGACGTGTTCCCGGTGCGCGACGGTCACATCGTGCTGGCCGTCGGCAACGACGAACAGTTCGCCCGCTTCGCCAACGCCATCGGCCGTCCCGACCTCGCCGGGGACGACCGCTATGCCACCAACCGCCAACGTGTACGCAACCTCGACACCCTGCACCCGATCATCGTGGAGCAGTTCGCGGGCAAGGACCTTGCCGACTGGACCCGCATCCTGGGCGAGCACAAGGTGCCCTGCGGTCCGATCAACACCGTCCCGATGGTCTTTGCCGAGGAGCAGGTCAGGCACCGCCGGATGCTGCGCGACCTGCCGCATCCGCTGTCGGGCAAGGTTCCCTCCGTGGTCAGCCCGATGAAGTTCGAACGGGCCGCGCTGAGCTTCGACCGGCCGCCGCCGCTTCTGGGCGAGCACACCAGCGAAGTCCTCGAGGCACTTGGCCTGAAGGCGGAAACGACATGACGGGCCCCCGCATCCCCCTGCCCGGCCCGGACGAGATGAACGCGGCCCAGCGGGCCGTCTACGACAAGATCGTCAGCGGCCCGCGCGGCACCCTTGTCGGGCCGCTGCGCGCAGCGCTCCACAACCCGTCCCTCGCCGATGCCTGGCAGGCCCTCGGCCAGGTCCTGCGGTTCGAGACATCTCTGCCGCGCAGCCTCAACGAACTGGCGATCCTCGTCACGGCCCGGCACTGGAACAGCGAGCTCGAGTGGACGATCCACGCCGACGCGGCGCGCACTGCCGGACTGGACGAGACCGTCATCGAGGCAATCCGCACCTGCAAGGTTCCCGACTTTTCGGATGTGGCCGCACGCGCGATCTACGAATTCTGCCGGGAACTTCTTGAACACGGAAAGGCAGGCGACACCGCCTATGCCGCCGTGCTCGACCGCTGGGGCGCTGTCGGCGCCGTCGAGCTGTCGGCCGTCGTCGGTTATTACTCGATGGTCGCGATGACGCTGAACAACCATGGCATACCGCTGCCCGATCACATTCCGGCCCAGCTGAACTCCGCTGCGACGTCGCGCACGTTGCTCCCCCCCGGCCCGATGCGCGCCGCCGCCGAATAGACCGCAGGCGATCCCGTCCCGGAAAACATCGCATGGCCACAGCCGCCCGGGCGCGGGTCGATCCGGCTTGCCGGACAGCTTGAAAACATATTAAGCTAGCACAATTATATGTTTCACCTTGCCGGTGCGAGGTGGGTGCGAATGCGGAGGCGCGGATGCCCGACAGCGAACCGACAACCACGACGGCGACAGCCATCCGGAAAAGCGCCGTGGCCCGCTACCTGCAACTGGCCGCCCTGTTCCGCCGGCGGATCGAGACCAGCGAATGGCCCGTCGATTCCCGCATCCCTACGGTCGAGGAACTGGCCAAGGAATGCGGCGTCGCCAACATGACCATCCGGCAGGCCCTGAGCCTTCTCGAACAGGAAGGCCTGATCGAGCGGTTCCGCGCCAAGGGAACCTTCGTGCGCAAGAACAACCGCCGCGATCTCTGGTGCGAGGTGCAGACCGACTGGAACGGCCTTCTGATGGCGCGGGCCAATGCCCGGATCGAACTCCTTGGCTCCGAAGCCGACGCTACTCCGACCGACATTCCCGCGGGGACTGGTGAGCTTGCGCCCTCCTACCGGCACCTTCGGCGACGCCACAGCAGGGAGGGCCAGGCTTTCCTGCTCGCCGACGTCTTCATCGACGAACGCCTCGCGGACAGAATTGATGAGCGGGATTTCACGACGAAGACGTCCATGCGCCTCATTGCGGATATTCCCGGCCTGAAGATCGTCGACGCCCGACAGACATTGACCATCGGCTCGGCGGACCCCGAAGTCAGCGAACTGCTGGGCGTGCTGCTGGGCGACCCCATCGCCTATGTCCAGAGGGTCGCGGTTGCCGAAGACGGAACAACGGCCCTTATCGCCAACGGGATCTACCGCGGCGACACGGTCCGGGTCGAGTTCAAGCTGACCTGACGGGCGCTCAGGCCCCCCTCGCCTTCCGCATCTCCTCCAGAATGGCTTGCCGTTTGTCCAACGCAGCCGCCGTCGTCCGGTCGTAGATGCTGTTGCCGTGCGCATCTATCCCGACGGTCAGAGGCCCGAGGCGATCGACCTCGATCCGCGCGATCCGGTAATGCGAGATCATCTCCGGCCACCCGATACCCGTCACCCGCCGGATGCCCGCCGTGATGATCTCTGCCCCGCCACCGAGAAACGCGAGGTACACGCAACCGGCCTCGGCCATCGCCTTCGCGCTCTCCGCGCTCAGCCCCCCCTTGCCGCCGGTGGCCCGCAGACCGAGGCCCGGAATGAGCCGCGGCATATGGGCGTTGAACCGCGTGCTGGTGGTCGGGTTCATGTAGACGATCCGGAGCGCGCCGTCCTCGCCCTCCTCGTTCAGGCTTCCGAGGTGGAACAGCGCACCGCCCTTCAGGTCGAACGGCAGATCCTCCACCCCGTCGAGGCAGCCCAGCAGGCGGTCATGGGTCGGCATGCCCGCCGTCGCGAAAATCTCGCCCGTCAGATAGACGATATCACCCACGTTCAGCGCACGGACGGCGTCTTCCGTGAGCGGCAGCGTGAGGTCGTGTTCGCGCAGCGTCATTCGCCCCACTCCATCCGGCCGTCGCCCCAGATCTTCACGCTGGTCCGCCGGTTGATCCAGCAGTTGAACGCCACGGCCACGGGGGTGAAGCCGTGCCCGCTCGCATAGTCCACATGCACCCCCAGCACGGTCGTGTCCCCTCCGGTGCCCATCGGGCCGAAGCCAAGGGCATTCACCGCCCTGAACAGCCGCTCCTCCATCGCCGCGAGCGCCGGATCCGGATTGGTCGTGCCGATCTTGCGCAGCGTCTGCTTCTTGGCGAGACCCGCGCAGTGATCGAACGTGCCGCCGATCCCGACGCCCATGACGACGGGCGGACAGTGCTGCGCCCCGGCCTTGATCGCGACGTCGAGGATGTAGGTCTCGATCTCCTCGAGCGACGGGAAGGTGAACAGCTCCATCGCAGCCCAGCGGCCGGACCCGAGCGCCTTGGGCGAACAGATGATCTCGACGTAGTCGATGCCGCTTTCGAAATCGTAGCTGACGATGGGCATGTCCTTGCCGTGATAGCTGCGCTCCAGCGTCAGGGGGTTCGTGACGTGCTTGAGCATCGGCGGCTCGATGGTATCGACCAGTTCTTCGTAGCCCGCCCGGATCGACGTCTTGAAGTCGCACTTCAGTTCGGCTCCGGCGCCGACCTTGACGAAATAGACCGGCACGCCGCTGTCCGAACACACAAAGCGGTCCTTCTTCTCCGCCAGTTCGGCACTGCGCAACTGAAGCTCCAGAGTGTGACGCGCGGTCTCGTCGGTCTCGGTCGTCATCGCCTGTGCTAAGGCCGCCTTCGCGTCCTCCGGCACTTTCCGCAGGGCGCGGGAGTAAAGCTCCTTCGTCGCGTGGAGGATCATCTCGTCCGTGATCGCCATTGCGGTTCCTCCCTATGCTGAAACGGCCGTCGACGTAGCAAGACCCAACAGCCGCCTGATCTCCGAAATCAAGTCGCGCCGGTTCTCGCGGGTGAATGTCGCGGCATGGGGCGACAAGATGCAGGTCCGAAGTTCCGCGAACCGGGGGTCCGGCGTCGGCTCGTTCTCGAAGACGTCGAGCGCCGCGCCCGCGATCCTGCCCTCTTCCAGCGCGGCGATCAGGGCAGCTTCGTCCACCACAGACCCGCGCGAGACGTTGACCAGAAACCCGTCCGGTCCCAGCCGGTCCAGCACCTCCGCACCGACCAGCCCCCTGGTGCCTTCCCCGCCCGCGCAGGTCAGCACCAGCACATCGACCGCGTCGGCCAGGCGTGCGACATCGCTGACGAACGTCCAGGGCGCGGCCTTCGCGCTGCGCCCCGTATACGAGACCACGCAGCCGAGCGCGGCGAGCTTCTCCGCCACGCGCGCACCGATCCGTCCCAGACCGACCACGCCGATCCGACGGCCCGACACGCGCCAGCCAAGGGGCGCGCGCCCCGCAACCCAGTCACCCCGCCGCACGAAGCGGTCGTTCCCGACGACGTTGCGCAGAAGCGCAATGACAAGGCCGACCGCGCACTCCGCCGTGTCCTCCGTCATCACGTCCGGCGTCGGACAGAGCGCGATGCCCCGCCGCGACAGATCGGCGAGATCGAAGGCGTCCGTCCCGGCACCGACGCTGGCAATGGCTCGCAGTCCCGGCAGCTTGTCCAGTGTTTCGGCATTCCCCCCGCCCATGGCCGAGGTCAGTCCAAGCCCTATTCCGGCACGCGACGGCCCGTCGAGCGCCGCAAGTGCGCCCGCCTCCAACAGCGACACCTCGCCGTCCAGCGCGGCGCGCACATCCGGCGGTATCCGTCCCAGGACCGCAACCATGGGCACCCCTGTCATGCGGGGGCCGTCACGGCTTGAAGATCGGCGCCCGCTTTTCGCGGAACGCGGCCATCGCTTCTGCGCTGTCCTGCGAGGTGGAAAGCGCCTTGGTCTGGCCCTGCTCGAACCGGTAGCCCTCATAGATCGACTGGCCCTCGGTCACCTGGAAGGACGCCTTCGCAGCGCGCACGGCCGAAGGACTGGCCCTGGCGATGTCGCGGGCGATGCCCAGGGCCGTCTCCATCAGGTCCTCGGGCGCGGTGCAGGCCGAGGCCACCCCCATGCGCAGCAGGTCCGGCCCGTAGAGGCGACGCGCCGTGAACAGCATCATCCGCGCGTCGGATTCGCCGAGGTGACGCCGCACATGGCTTACCCCGCCGGCCAGGCCGACGGTCACCTCGGTCATCTGAAGATATCCCTTCTCCGAAAACACCAGGATGTCGCAGCACAGCGCCGTCACGCAGCCCGCTCCGATGGCGGGACCGTTGACCGCGGCGATCACGGGCTTGGGGCACTCCATGATGCAGTCGAAACTGGCACGGACCCGCCGGTTGTGCGCGGTATAGGCACCCGGCTCCTGCGTCGGACGCTCGGACAGGTCCGCCCCGGCGGAGAAGGCCTTGCCCTCGCCCGTCAGCACGATGGCCCGCACGTCGGTCCGGTCGCCAAGGCTGTCCATCACCAGCTGCATTTCCTCGCGCAGCTTGTTGTTCTGGGCGTTCACGGGCGGGCGATCGATCGTCACGGT
Source organism: Oceaniglobus roseus (assembly GCF_002869745.1). Lineage (GTDB taxonomy): Bacteria > Pseudomonadota > Alphaproteobacteria > Rhodobacterales > Rhodobacteraceae > Oceaniglobus > Oceaniglobus roseus. The sequence continues at coordinate 58,508 of NZ_PNOS01000011.1, read as the reverse complement.
GGCGACATGGTCGGTGACGGAAACCGAAAGCGTTTCAAGGATCATGGCGGTGCTTCCCGAGCGCAGACACTGACCGGACTGCGGCCCGTTCTCGCACAGGCAAGTCACGGGCGCAAGCATTACATCTAATAATATAGCTTTTATATGTTACCAGCTTCTGATTGCGCTCACGAATTTCCCTCGGGTCCCGGCCCGGCTCCGATCAGGGCCGGGCCTGGGCGTCCCGTACGGCGGCCTTCTTCTGCTCCTCCGCGACCAGGGTGGCAAACCGGTAGAACCCGTGGACCATCTTGCTGAAGGGCAGCAGCAGGAAGAAGGCCAGGACCGTCCCGAGATGGATCGTCAGCAGCACCGGAACCGCGGCCGTACCGCTCGCAAGATAGAGCGCAAGCCCGGTGGCACCTGTCGCGCCCAGCAGCAGGACGAACGCCATCTCGCCGCCCCAGACGCGCACCGCACCGAGCGCGGGGTCGGCCTGCGTCTTGAGCCAGGCGAGGCCCGCGCAGCCGACCGTCAGCAGGATGCCGCCCGGCACGCCCAGCAGTTTCGGAAGGCTGAAGAAACCGTAGGGTGCCTGCATGTCGAACGCGTAATGGAGGACCGTGCCGGAGGACGTCGCCGCGAAACACAGCAGGAACCCGTAGAGCACCGTCTGGTGCAGCCAGCGCCGCCGGTCCGAATAGCGGTCGCCCTGCTCGAAGTTGCAGCCCTGCCCCTGCCCGCCGTCGAGGTTCTTCAGCCGTGCCGCGGATCTGCCCGCACCCAGCAGGTCGCGCCAGCGCAGCGACCCGCCCCCGATTTCCTGCCAGTAGCCACGCAGGCTGACGGCGACCGAGGCGAGCGGCAGCAGGAAGGCCGGCAGGAACAGCGCGACCATCGCGCCATGGGCGAGATAGGCATAGAAGCCCGACCCGCCCCCGGAGTGCAGGGTCTGAAGCATCCCGAGGATCAGCGCGAAGCCCGCGACGAGGACCACCGCGATGGCCACGCCGCTTTCATGGAACAGCCGCGCGAACGGACGCGGCCAGGCGTGGCGCTCCCAGCTCTCCTGCCGCACCTCCGCCAGCGCCGCAGGGAAGTTCAGCGCGAATTCGTGCGGCGCGGTGTACTGGCAGGAATAATAGCAGCCCCGGCAGTTGTGGCAGAGGTTCGCGAGATGGGTGATGTCGCCGTCCGCGAAGGCCTTGTTGCGGGTCAGCGCCGGAAAGACCGAACAGAAGCCCTCGCAATAACGGCAGGCGTTGCAGATCTCGGTCTGGCGGCGGGCTTCTGCGATGACGTCAATTGACATGGGCTGCGGCCTCCCGGCCCGCGATGCGTCCGAAGACGGTTCCGATGGTCATGCCGAACCCGGCAAGGTAGCCCTGGCCCAGGATCGATCCGGCCATGATCTCGCCCGCGGCCCAGAGATTCCGCACCGGGCCCTGCGCCGTGTGGACTTGCGCGCTGTCCGAGACCTTGAGCCCGAGATAGGTGAAGGTGACACCGGGGCGCAGCTGGTATCCGTAATAGGGCGGCGTATCGAGCGGGCGTGCCCAGTTGGTCTTTGCCGGGGACAGCCCCACGGTGGCAAGCCGGTCGAGTTCGGTCGGGTGGAAGGTCCCCGGACGGCAGGCGGCGTTGAATGCCGCCACCGTCGCGGCGAGTCTTGCGCCGTCGAGACCCATCTGCGTACCGAGTTCCTCGATCGTGTCGGCGCGGTTGGGCGGAAAGACCGAGGGCATGAAGAGGTCGATCGACTTGGCGTCTATGATCGCATAGCCCACCTGGTCTGGCTGCGCCGCGACCAGCCGCCCCCATATCGCATAACGCTTGGGCCAGACATCCTCGCCCTCGTCGTAGAACCGTTCGCCGTCGCGGTTGACGACGACGGAGAAGGGCACGCAGTCCAGACGGGTAACGATGCCGCCGTCGAATTTCGGCGCGCGCCCGTCGATGGCGACGGCGTGGCACTGGGTCGGGTCGCCCACGCTCTCGCAGCCCTGGTCGAGCATGTCGCGCAGCACGACGCCGCGGTTGTAGGGCGTGCCCCGGATCAGGAAATTCGCCGCCGCCGGTCCCCAGGCCCGGGTCAGCCAGTCGAGGTCGGACTGGAAACCGCCCGAGGCCAGGACCGCCGCGCGCGCCGCGATCCGGTGCGTCTCGCCGCCGATCCGCGCGTCGAGATGCGTGACGCGGTCGCCGTCCAGATGCACATGCGTCATCTCGGCGTCGTAGGCGACCGTCACGCCCAGGTCCTCGGCGGTGTTGTAGTAGGCGTTCACCAGGGCCTTGCCGCCGCCGAGGAAGAAGGCGTTCGTGCGCGACAGCGACAGGGTGCCGGAGAGCGAGGGCTGAAACCGCACGCCGTGCGCCTCCATCCAGGGCAGGCAGTCCTCGGAGGACCGGATCGCGAGACGCGCCAGCGGCTCGTCGGTCTTGCCCTTGGTGACGAGCATCAGGTCGTCGAAATACTCGTCCTCGCCGTAGCTGCCCGTCAGCACCGAGAGCGGGCCCCGGTGCATGCAGCGGAAATTGCGCGTGTGGCGGCTGTTGCCGCCGCGATAGGTCTTGGGCGCGGATTCGAGGATCAGCACGCGCGCGCCCGCCTCGGAGGCGGTGATCGCGGCGCAGAGGGCCGCATTGCCGCCGCCGATGACGACGATATCCCAGGTGTTCTTCGAGAGCATGGCATTCATCGTGGTCACTCCTCAAACCGCATCGATGGGGCGTTCGCGACCGCGCAGGGCCTTGAGCCTGACGCGGTGCGCGGCCTCGATATGCGCCCGCATCAGCGCCTCGGCCCGCGTCCCGTCACGGGCCTTCAGCGCGTCCAGCAGCGCGGCATGCTCTTCGACCGCCTGTTTCGCCCGGTCGGCCTCGGCCAGGGTCGAGGGTCCCAGGATCAGCAGCGTCTTCTGCAGCGCGTTCACGGACCTGATCAGGTAGCGGTTCTTGGCCGCGTCGAGCAGCGTCAGGTGGAACTGGCGGTTGAGATCGTAGGCCAGGCGCAGATCCCCCGTCGCGGCCAGCTCCTCGTTCAGCGCGGCAAGCTCGTCGAGCTCGAGGTCCGACGCCGCCCGGGCCGCAAGGCGCGCTGCGGTGCCTTCGAGCACGGCGCGCATCTCGTAAAGCTCCATCACCTCGGTGTAGTCGAGCACCCGGATCGTGGCGCCCTGCCGGGGCACATGGGCGACAAGGCCGTCCGCCTCGAGCTGCCGGATCGCTTCGCGGACCGGCGTGCGGCTGATCCCCAGCCGCTCGGCCAGTTCGGTTTCCCGCAGCCGCGCGCCGGGCAGCAGGTCGCCGCGGCTGATCTCCTCCAGCAGACGCCGGTACGCGCCGTTCCCCTGCGGGCCGTCCTCGATGTCCGTCGTGTCGATCATGTGCCGCGCCCGATACGTCCCTTGCCATATTGCATGCAGCTGGATACAAGAGGATACAATTCTCGTCAAGCTCGAAGGAAAGGTGCGAAGATGAACCTGTTGCGGCGCACCCCTCCCCGGCTGCTGACGTTGCTCGTGGCGGCACTGGGAACGCTTGCCTTCACGCTCTTCGGGCTCCCCCTGCCCTTCCTTTTCGGACCGATGGCCGCCTGCCTGATCGCCGCCCTGCTCGGCGCGCCGTTGAAGGGGCTGGGCCAGGTCTCGGTCGGCGCGCGGACGATCCTCGGCGTTGCCGTCGGCGCGTCGATCACGCCCGCGCTGCTGCACCAGCTGCCCCTGATGGTGGGGTCGGTGGCACTGATCCCCGTCTACATCACCGTCATCGCGCTGATCGGCGTGCCCTTCTTCAACCGTCTCTTCGGCTTCGATCCGGTCACGTCCTTCTATGCCGCCATGCCGGGGGGATTGCAGGACATGGTCATCTTCGGCGAAGCCGCGGGCGGCAACGTGCGGACCCTGTCGCTCGTCCATGCGACGCGGGTCCTGATCATCGTCACCATCGCGCCCGTCCTGCTGACGCAGCTTTACGGCGTGACGCTGACCAACCCGATCGGTGCGCCGGCCACGACGATCCCCCTGAAGGAGCTTGCCCTGATGGCCGTCGCCGCCCTCGTCGGCTGGAAGGGGGGCGAGCGCATCGGGCTCTTCGGCGCCTCGATCCTCGGGCCGATGATCGTGGCGGCGGTGTTCTCGCTCGCCGGGTGGATCCACATGCGCCCGCCGAAGGAGGCGATCCTTGCGGCGCAGTATTTCATCGGCATGGGAATCGGCGTGTTCTACGTCGGCGTCACCCTGCGCGAACTGAGGCAGGTCGTCGTCGCGGGCGTCGCCTTCGTCCTTGTCCTCGCAATGCTTGCCGCCGCCTTTACCGAGATCGTGACGCTGACGGGCTTTGCCCGGCCGGTCGAGGCCTTCCTGTCCTATGCCCCCGGCGGCCAGGCCGAGATGACGGTGCTGGCCATCGTTGCGGGCGCGGACCTCGGCTTTGTCATCACGCATCACCTGACGCGGATCATCCTGGTGATCACCGGCGCGCCGATCGCCGCGAAGATGCTGGGCGTGCGCAAGGGCGCGCGCGACCGATCCTGAGGACCGGTCCCGCGCCGCTTGAATCCGCCGCCTAGGGCTGTCGCGGCGTGGGCACGTGGGGGAGCGATGTCAGCGCCTCGAGGGCGGCACTCACCTGCTGGCGTTGTGCCAGCAGGTGGTTGAACTGCGCATCGCATCCTGAAATCGGGGTCGGATACTCTGAGATCTCGGTCGCGATCTTCTGCCGGGCCGCCTGAAGCTCGGCCTTGGCGAGCGTGATGCATTCGGAAATGTCGGCATTCATCTTGGATGCTCCATTGTATACTACAGTATACTATACCCGCTCCGGTGCGGGTTAAAGCCCTTTCCAGATGCGTTCCGGCACAAAGACCTCGCCGCGCGCCAGCAACCGCGCCGTGCGCAGCAGACCCGCGGATCGCAGTTGGAAACCGCCCGGCCCGGTGTCGTAATCGACCGTCACGTCGATGCTGCCCGACGGATGTTCGATCACCACCAGCGCCGGTTTGCCCTGGGGCGGCGTGAACAGCCCCTCGGCGACCGTTCCCGGTGTCAGCACGCAGGAGGCGAGACATTGCGCCCCCGTCACCGCCATCGTCGGGTGACAGTTCTTCGGCATGAAGTAGCGCGCCGCGACGGTGCCGCCGGCGCGCGGTTCGGCCAGCAGCCCGAACTTCGGCGTCACAGAGCCCGATACGTCGCCCATGCCCATGCGCCTGCCCGCCTCGATGCGGATTGGCTCCATCCCGGCGTAGAAGGCGCGGTTGGCGTCGAGCTCGGCGGCGGTTTCATGGCCGGTGAGACCGAAATCCGCCGCGCGGGCGATGACCACCGGCATGGCGACATCCATGCAGGTCACCTCGATCCCGTCGATCACGTCGCGGACCGACCCGGTCGGCAGCAGCGCCCCGGTGCCGGAGCCGACGACATCCATGAAGTTCAGGTAGATCGGCGCGGCCGTCCCCGGCACCCCGTCGATGGCGGCGCCGCCGTCATAGCGCACCTTGCCGCCCGGCGTCTCGACCACCGCCTCGACCCGGGCGCCGGTGTTGACCGACAGAACCCGGATACGGGTGACGTCGCCCGTCGCCTCGACCAGCCCCATTTCCAGCGCAGCCGGCCCGACACCTGACAGCATGTTCCCGCAGGTGGGCTTGAAGTCGACGGTCCGGCCCTCGACCGAGACTTGGGCAAAGAAGTAGTCGACGTCCGCGCCCGGATCGGTCGAGCGCGACAGCATCACGACCTTGGTCGTCACCGCCGCCCCGCCGCCGAGCCCGTCGATGTTGAGCGGATGGCCCGAGCCCAGGACCGCCAGCAGCACCTCCGCCAGCGTCTCGCGGTCCTCGGGCAGATCGGCCCGGTTGAAGTAGGGCCCGCGCGACGTGCCGCCGCGCAGGAAGTGGTAGGGAATGGCGGTCTGTGTCATCGCAGGACTCCTCAGCGGATCGGCCAGGGCAGGTCGTAGGCGCTCTGCAGCCATCCGGACGGGAAGTTCAGGCTGAGCATGTAGGCAAGGCCCAGGATGAAACCCGCCGCGCAAGCCGTCATCACGATCGTCGTGAACCAGGAGGCCTTCGCCCGCAGTTGCAGGAATGCGATGAAGAAGAGGATCATCGCGATGTAGAAACCCAGAAGCGCCGTCGCCGCGACAAGTCCGGCGATCCAGGCGGGGCCGGTCCAGAACCAGCTGTTGCCTTCCTTGCCGACATGGTCGCCCACGATCTCGTAGTCGAAGAAGGCCGGGTGGTCCTCGTGTCCCATCCACAGGTGGACAAGAAGGATCGCGCCGAAGACCACGCCGACGATCCCGACACCCATCGGGAAGACCGCGCCCAGCATCGTGTGCTGCGACGCATCCCAGAGCGCCAGGCCGAAGAACACCATCATGGCCAGGGCAAAGGCGATCTGGATGTTGCGGCTGGCCCGCGAGGTCTGCACGACCTCGCCGGTCGGGCCGGTGTCGTCCACGCGGTTCTTCAGGCCGAAGTAGATCGAGGCCAGCGTCAGGGCGGCGATGATCAGCACGCCGGGACGGACCAGGAATTCCCAGCCGTTGAACTGCAGCGCCTGGTAGAAGAAGGTCTCGGCCTGCGGAGCGAGCACGTAGCCGATCAGCAGCGCGGGACGCGGCCAGCCGAAGCGCTTCATCAGGATGCCGACAAGGCCGATGACCAGGAGCGCCACGAGGTCGGCCAGGTCGCGGGTCGCCTGGAAGGCCGCGAAGCAGATCAGCGCGATCATGCAGGGGGCGAGCAGCTGGAACGGGATCGCGGTCAGCTTCGAGATCGGACGGGCAAGGGCAAGGCAGATGCCGGCACCCATGATGTTGGCCAGCGCCAGGGACCAGATGATCGAATAGGTCACGTTGAGGTCGGGTCCGACCATCGAGGGGCCCGGCTCGATCCCGATCAGCACCATGCCGCCCAGGAACACCGCCATCGACCCCGAACCGGGGATGCCGAAGAGCATCGTGGGCAGGAGGGCACCGCCCTGCATCGCGTTGTTGGCGCTTTCCGGGGCCACGACGCCACGGGGGTCGCCCTTGCCGAACTGCGAGGTGTCCTTCGCGGTCTGCACCGCATGGCCGTAGGCGATCCAGTCGACGACCGATCCCCCGAGGCCGGGGATGGCGCCGATCATGCAGCCGAAGCCCGAGCAGCGGATCGACAGGAAGATGTTCTTCCACCAGTCCCGGAAGCCCATGCCCCAGCCGGAGCCGAGCGTGTTGCCCTCGGCGATCGAGCTGTTCTTGCGCAGAAGGTCCGAGATCTCCGGGACGGCGAAGAGACCCAGGCCGATGATGACCAGCGGGATGCCGTCGTAGAGGTATTCGGTGCCGAAGATCATGCGGAATTCACCGGTCGCCGGGGCGCCGCCGATCGACCCGATCAGAAGGCCGACGGCACAGGCCGCGAGCCCCTTGGGCAGGCTGCGGCCCGCCAGCACGGCGACCATGGAGAGGCCGAAGAGCGCCAGCATGAAGAGCTCGGCCGACCCGAACAGAAGGATCAGCGGCCGCGCGATCAGCACGAAGCCGGTCAGGATGACGGCACCGACCACGCCGCCGAAGAGCGACGAGATGAAGGCCGCCGACAGCGCGCGCGCGGCCTGGCCCTGCTTCGCCATCGGAAAGCCGTCAAGCACGGTGGCCTGGCTGGCGCTCGATCCGGGGATGCCCATCAGAACCGAGGAGAACGTGTCGGATGTCGGGATCACGGCGACAAGGCCGATGAGCATCCCGAGGGCCGAGATCGGGTCCATCCCGTAGAGGAACGGCACCAGCAGCGAGAGCCCGGCAATGCCCCCGAGACCGGGGATGATGCCGATCACCAGCCCCAGGGAGACACCGAGCAGCATGTAGGCCAGGTGCTGCAGAGTGAGCAATGCAGCCAGGGCGGCAAGTAGAGTGTCCATCATGACGGTGTCCTCCGGCCCGGCGCAGCGCGGCACCGGGCAATATGGGCGTGGGAATGTCGAGAGGGTGTCAGCGTGGCCTGCTCACGGGATGCGGCAGGCCACGCGGGGTACCCGGATGGGGTCGGCGGAGCCGCGCGGGCTCAGTCCGAGCCGAGCTGGACGCCGTAGTCGGCCGCCAGCATGTCCACGACCTGCTTGCGCAGTTCGGGGGTGATCTGCGTGCCCTTCTCGAACAGCGCCTGAGCAGCCTGGCCGGTCACCTGCTCGTAGGTGCCGAGGACGGCTTCCTTGTTGGCCTGGTACTCCGGATCGGCCTTCATCGCCTCGACCGCAGCCTGGTAGGCGTCGACGATCTCCTGCGGCGTGCCTGCGGGCAGGAACACCATCTTCTGGGCCGGGAAACCGGCGGTGAAGAAGGCGAAGTAGGCGTCGTATTCCGGACCCTCCGGCGCCTTGCCGGTGATCATTTCATAGGCTTCGCCGAAATGCGGCAGGTCCGGGAAGGTCGGGTCGCGGGTCAGGTTGCCGTTCTCGTCCAGAACGCCCCAGCTGAACAGCGGCACCGCGGTGCCCGCCTCGACCAGCGGCTGCACGTTCTTGATGTAGGCGGACGAGGTCTGGTAATCGATGTTGGTCTCTCCCCGCTCGAAGGCGAGACGGCCATCGCCGCGCCCCTTGAAGCCGAACACGTGCTGCACGTCGAGGCCCATCAGCTTGAACCCGAGCAGCGGCACGAGGTCCAGCGAGGTGGCGCCCTGGCTCGCGTAGATCAGCTTCTGGTCTGCCAGCTTGCCGATCTCCTCGGGGCTGGTGACGCCGGTGGACGGAGAGGTGTAGACGACGCCGCCGGTCGGCGAGGCCATGACGATCTTCCAGTCGGCGTATTCGTAGCGCACCCGGGGATCGCCCAGCAGGTAGGGAAACTGCGTGGATCCCGACGTGCCGAGGATGGTCAGCCCGTCCGGCTTGGCGCGGGCGGCGAAAAGGTTGGTGCCCTTGGTCGAGCCGCCGCCGGGTTCGTTGACGACAACCACGGTCGGCTGGCCCGGCAGGTACTTGCCCAGAAGCGGCGCGTTGAACCGCGCCCAGGTGTCGGACCCGCCGCCGGCGGAGAACGGAATGATCCATTCGATGGTCTTGCCCTCGAACGACACTTCGGCCGATGCGGCCCCGGCCAGCATGAAGGATGCTGCCGCGCCGAATGTCATGGCGATCGCGCCACGGCGCGTGGTGTTGAACAGTGCTTTCATTTGGGTTCCTCCCCGTTGCGACTTCTTGTTCTGGATTTGCAGCAAAGGCGTCATCGCGGATGACACCAGCCTCCCGTGCTCCTCCCGTACACGAGACGACCGGGTGTCCTCGTGCCCGGGCGCCTTGATAAGCAGCACAATAATGTCGCATCCTGTCCAGAACCTGTCAGGCTGAAAGAAATGCGGATCGTCCTGATCGAAGACAGCGAGAGGCTCGCCAAGGGGATCGTGAACGCGCTGCACGATCAGGGCCACGCCGTGGACTGGCTGCCGGACGGAACCGAGGGCAGCAGGTTCCTCGAGGCAGAGGGCGCCGACCTCGCGATCATAGACGTCAACCTGCCCGGTTTGGGCGGTTTCGAGATCGTGCGCGCGCTGCGCGCGCGCGGAAGCCACATCCCGGTGATCATGCTCACGGCGCGCACCGAACTCGGCGACCGGATCACGGGACTGGATGCCGGTGCCGACGATTACCTCGGCAAACCCTTCGAGATGGCCGAGCTTGCCGCCCGGATACGGGCGTTGTCGCGGCGCAAACCCGACATCCAGACAGGCGAGACGAAGATCGGCCGCCTGCGCTTCGACCGCGTGTCGCGCAGCCTGACCGGCCCCGACGGACCGATCGACCTGCCCCGCCGCGAACTCGCCCTGTTCGAATGCCTCCTGGACCACTGCGGCCGGATCGTCTCCAAGGACCGCATCTGCGACAAGCTCTACGGGGTGGGAGCGGATATCGAGGCGAACGCCGTGGAACTGCTGGTCTCCCGCCTGCGGCGAAAGCTGTCCGGGACCGGAGCAACGATCCGCACGGCACGCGGCCTGGGATATCTCCTGGACGACGACACCAGATGAACCGCTGGTCGCTGCGCAGCCGGCTCTTCGTCCTGATCATACTGCCCCTTGTCGCCGTCGCCGCCCTGGCGGCTGTCGCGCGCTACATCATGGCGGAACAGACGTCTCGGCGCCTCTACGACAATACGCTGCTGGCGGTCGCCCTGACGATTTCGCGCGACGTGGTGCTCAGCGAAGGCGACCTGCTGACCGAACAGCTGCTCGACGCCCTGACCCGGGCCCTCGGGGATCCGGTCTACTATCGCGTCGAGGGACCCGACGGGCGGTTCGTGACCGGCTATTCGGATGCGCCCGAGCGCCCAGAGGGGGGCGAAGTCCCGTCCGGCATTCCATATTTCTATGATGCGGTAAGCCTCGGCGAACCGGTCCGCGTCGTGGCCTTGCGCGAATTCATCTCCGAACCGCAATTCGGCGGCTGGGTCACGGTCGACGTCTGGCAGACCGTCGAGCAGCGCAACGCCCTCAGCCTGTCGCTGTTGATGCAGTCCATCATCCTGATGACGATCGTGGTGGCGACGGCCGCGCTGCTCGTGTGGTTCGGGATCAACCTCGGGCTCAGGCCGCTTCTGGACCTGCGCAATGCCGTCGCCCAGCGGTCGCCCGCCGATCTCGGTCCCATCAGGCAGGCGGTTCCGAAAGAGGTCCGCAGTCTCGTCGCGGCCATGAACTCGCTGTTCGCCCGGCTGTCCGAGGCCTTCACGGTGCGCGATGCCTTCATCTCGGACGCGGCGCATCAGCTGCGCAATCCGGTCGCCGCCATTCAGGCGCAGGCCGAGGCGGCCACCACCGCACCGGACGAGGGAGAATTGCGCGTCCGCGTCCGCGACCTTGCCGAGACGGCACGGCGCACCGGCCGCCTGACGCAGCAGCTCCTGTCGATGGAAAAGGCCCGTGGTCGCGCCGCCACCAGAAAGCTGGAGGCCGTGAATGTCCGGGCGCTGGCGGAGGACCTCGTGAAGCGGTTCGCCGAGCGTGAACTGCGGCGCGACGTGTCCGTCTCGTTTCAGGTGAGCGGCGAGGAACGCCCGGTTCCGGGCGATCCCGTCATGCTGTCCGAAGCGATCGAGAACCTGCTGGACAATGCCAGCAGGTACGGCTGTCCCGACGGGGGCGAGGTCGGACTGGAAGTGAGGTTCGACGAGACCGATGTCGTCGTCCGCGTGGCGGATTCGGGACCGGGTATTCCCGACGACCAGCGAGAGCGCGTTTTCGACCGGTTCTTCCGGATGAGCGACGATGCATCGGGCGGGTGCGGTCTTGGCCTTTCCATCGTCAGACAGGTCGCGGAAGTCCACGGCGGATCGGCCCGCGTTGCCGACTCCACCGGCGGCGGCGCCGTCGAGATCCGCCTCCCCCTTGCGCGGCAAACAGACAGGGCGGACCAGCCCGCTTCCTGAGTTGTAAGGCCAAGGCAATTTTCCACGACCCGGTGACAGGGCTTGCCTCTACACTCTCCCGAAGGACGGCTCTCCCCCTCTTGCTTCCATCTGCCGGAGTGCGGCACACCCGCCGACCGGAACATCGGGTCCGACTCCGTTCAGCCGACATGAAGGCGCGGGTTCTTTCGGCAAGAGGTTCATCGAGTTTGTGCGGCTGGATATTGGCGTTCGGATACTCCACCCTCGGGGAGGACCAAGCTCCTGTCTGGGGCAAAGGGAGGATCACCCATCTCGTATTCCAATGCCATAGAATTGCTGCGTCTCGCGGATCTGGCGGCCTCCCGCTATTCCGGCGTCTCCCTCGAGGAAATCGCGGGGGAATTCCATGTCCATGAACGCACCGCTCAACGCATGGTCCGCGCGCTCGTCCAGATCTTTCCCCACGCGGTCGAGGTCCACGACGGTGCAGACCGCAAGAGACGGTGGCGACTGAAGGAGATGCCGGTCGCGCGGATGCGCCTGCGGGGGGCCGAGGAGCTGGAGGCGCTGGAGGGCGGCATCGCTGCGCTCGAGGCGCAGGGCGACCGGCGCGAGGCCGATGCGCTCTCCAGCCTGCGCGACCGGCTTCTGGCGGCGCTTCCCCCGACCGCGGCGCGGGCGGCCGAGGCCGATGCCGACGCGATGCTCGAGGCGCACGGGGTCGCAGCGCGGCCCGGGCCCTTCGTCCAGATCGACCCGGGCACGGCGGACGCCGTGGCGCAGGCGCTGAAGGGGCCTTGGCTGCTGCGCTTCTCCTATTCCGGGAAGGCGCGCGAGGTGGAGCCCTATGGCATCCTGATCGGCGCGCGTCGCTACCTCGTCGCGAAGCAGACGGACGACGGCACGGTGCTGCGCCATTTCCGGCTGGACAGGATGACCGATGTCCTGCCGACGCGGACGCCCTTCGCCCGCGACCCGGGCTTCAGCCTGTCCGAACATGCGGCGCGCGCCTTTGGCTCGTACCAGGCCGAGGAGGAATACGGCGAGGTCGTGCTGCGGTTCTCGCAGCAGGCGGCGGACCGTGCCGCAGAGTGGCGGTTTCACCCGACGCAGAGCAGCCGGCCCCTTGCGGACGGGCGGCTGGAGGTGCGATTCACCGCCTCGGGCTGGCTCGAGATGGCCTGGCACCTTCTGAGCTGGGGCGATTCGGTCGAGGTGGTGTCTCCCGAAGGTCTGCGCAGGCTGCTCGCCGATCCGCAGCGCAACGGGGACGTTCTGCCCTGAGATGTTCCGCATGCGTTCACGGAGATCAACTGCAAAGCCGGTCAGGTCTGCCCCCTGCACGACAGCATCTGTCGTGCCCGTCCCTCAAGGCTCGATACATCCGGCCCGCCCGCCGGCCCTGCTTGCCGTTCAGGAGTAATCCATGACCTTCCGTTTCATCCACACCTCCGACCTGCACCTCGGCACCAAGTTCGCCAACATCCCCGAGCCGCCGGATGGCAGCATCCGCGGCCGGCTGCGCGAAGCCCGCCACGGTGCCATCGCCCGGATCGCCGCCGCCGCGCGCGCCCAGGGCGCGGCCGACATCCTGGTCGCGGGGGACACCTTCGACACCCCGACGCCCTCGCTGCCCGTCGTGCGCCAGGCGATCGCGGCGATGGCCGAGGATTCCGGCCTGCGCTGGTGGCTGCTGCCCGGCAACCACGACAACCTGCGCGAGGCCGAGCCGCTCTGGGACATGATCGCGCGCGAGGCGCCGGGCAACGTCCGCTGCCTCACCGCGCCCGAGCCGGTGAGCCTCTCGCCCGAGGCGACCCTCCTGCCCTGCCCCGTCGAATGGCGCTCCTCCGGCGCCGACGCCACCGAGGCGCTGGTGACGATGCCCTCGGACGAGGGAACGCTGCGCATCGGGCTGGCCCATGGCGCGGTGACGGACTTCACGGACGAGGGCGCCAACGTCCCGCCGGATCGCGACCGGTCGGCGCGGCTCGACTACCTGGCGCTCGGCGACTGGCACGGCCGGATGCAGATCGGGCCACGGGTGCACTACCCGGGCAGCCCGGAACAGGATCGCTTCAAGCATGGTCGGCGCGGCGTCTGCCTTGCGGTCGGCATCGACGGCCTCGGCGCCGCGCCCCGGGTCGAGGAGATCGAGACGGGCAGCTTCCTCTGGCAGGACCTCGACCTGCCGCTCACGCCCCGCCAGGACGCCGCCGCGGCGCTGCTGGACCTGCTGCCGGCCGAGGCCCGCCGGGACCGGCTGGTGCGGGTCAACGCGACGGGTTGGGCGGGCCTGCCCGAACAGGCCGAACTGAAACGCGCGGCCGACCGCATCGGCCCCGAGTTCGCGCACTTCGAGTTGCGGACGGGCGCGCTCCAGACACAGTACGAACTGGCCGATCTCGACGAGATCGACCGCGGCGGTGCCCTGCGGCTCGCCGCCGACGCGCTGATGACCGAAGCCGGGGGCGAGACCCTGTCGCGCGAGGACCGCGAGGTGGCGGCCGACGCGCTCGCCCGGCTCTACGCCTATGTGAAGGAGGCCCGTCAATGAAGCTCCGCGCCATCACCCTGAACAACGTCCGCCGCTTCACCGCGCCGACGGGCCTCACCGGCATCGGCGACGGGCTGAACGTCCTCTGCGAGCCGAACGAGCATGGCAAGTCGACCCTGTTCGACGCCGTCCAGGCGCTGTTCTTCAAGGCCCACGGCGCCAACGACAAGGAGATCAAGGCGCTGAAGCCCCATGCCGGCGGCGCGCCCGAGGTGACGGTCGAGGTCGAGACCGATGCCGGCACCTTCACCATCGCCAAGCGCTGGACCTCGCGCCCCGCGGCGACGGTCCGCCAGGCCGGCCGCCTGGTCGCCCAGGCCGACGAGGCCGAGGCCTGGATCGCCCGGCTGGTCGGCGGCACCTCGGGTGGCCCCTCGGGGCTGGTCTGGGTGCGCCAGGGCATGACCGGCCTCACCGGCGGCTCGAACCGGGAGCAGGCGGCGGCGCTGGAGGCCCGGCGCGACCTGATGTCCTCGGTCTCGGAAGAGGTCGAGGCGATGACCGGCGGCCGGCGCATGGACATGGCCCTGGCGCGCTGCCGCGAAGAGCTGTCGGTGCTTGCCACCGCGACGGGGCGCGAGAAGACGGGCGGGCCGTGGAAGGCGGCGTCGGACCGGGTCGAGGCGCTGCGCCTGCGCCGGGCGGAGCTTTCGACCACGGCGGCGGCGCTGCACGACGCGCTGGACCGGCGCAAGCGCAAGCGGCGCGAACTGGCCGAGATCGAGGCACCGGACGCTGTGACCGCGCGGAAGAAGCGTCTCGACGATGCGACCAAGGCCCACACCATGGCCGAGCGCCATGCCGAGAGCGTCGAGGTCGAAGCGCGCAAGGTGACCACCGCCCGCATGGCCGTCACCGCGGCGCAGTCCCGGCTGGAAGCCCTGCGCGTCGCGCTCGCCGAACGCGACGAAGCAGCCGGGCTCGCGACCGGCGCCGCCGCCGCGAAAGCCGCCGCGCAGGCGGACCATGCCGCGGCCCGCACCGCCCTCACCGCCGCCGAGACGACGCTGGACCAGGCGAAGGCCGCACTGAGACAGGCGGAGGAAAACCACCGCAGGGCCGGGCGCCAGCAGGCCGCCCGGGAGGGCGCGCAGCGCCGCGCCGAGCTGGTCCAGAGCATCGCCGAGGCCGAGGCCGCGCGCAAGCTGAGGGAGGAAGCCGAGGCAGCTGCACGCACCGGCCCCGACCAGGCGGCGCTGCGCAGGCTGGAGACCCTGTCGATGGCCCTCGCCACGGCGCGGGCGACCCGCGACGCGATGGCGACGCAGCTTGTCGTCACCTACGCGGCAGGACGCGACGGGGCGGTGATGCTCGACGGAGCCGCCTTGGATGGCGGAACCCCCTACCCCATCCCGCGCGGCGCGCGGCTGGCGATCGACGGGCTCGGCGAGATCGAGATCCGCCCCGGCGCCGGGGCCCAGGACGACGACGCCGTCGAGCGGGCCGAGCAGGCGCTGGCGAAAGAGCTGGACAGGCTGGGCCTTCCCGACCTGGCCGCCGCCCGGACCGCCGCCGAGGCCCGAACCCGTGCGGCGGCACAGGCGCGCGAGGCGCAGGCGCGGTTCGAGGCGCTGGCGCCCGCGGGCATAGAGAAGCTTCGCGAAGTGCTGGCGCGCATCCCGGAGGCCGAGGAGGACGCCGAACCGCTCGACCCGGCCGCCACCGAGGCGAGCCTCGGCGCGGCCGGGTCGGCAATGACCGCCGCCCAGTCGACCCAGGCCAGTGCAGCCGAAGCGATGGCAAAGGCGCGCGAGGCGCTGGCCCGCACCGACGCGGCGGAGTGCGGGGCCCGCGAGCGCCTGGGCCGTGCAGAAACCGCCCTCGCCGCGCTCGGCGATGCCACGGTCGCGGCGCTCGACGCGGCCATGAGGCAGGCCGTCCAGGAACTCGAGGCGGCAGAGGCCATCCACGCAGAGAAGCTGCGCGCCGCCCCCGACCTGGCCGCCGCCGAAGCCACCCTGCGGCGCGCGCGGTCGGTGGACGAGGCGGCCCGCGCCGACATCGCCCGTCTGCGCCCCGAGATCGCGACGCTGGACGAACGCATCGCCCGCGGTTCGGGCGAGGCGGTCGAGGAACGGTTGGCGGAGTGCGAGCAGGAACTGGCGGCCGCAGAGGCGGAGCTCGCCCGTTACGCCCACGAGGTCGCCGTTCTGCGCCGTCTCGAAGCCGCTCTGACCCACGCCCGCACCGAGGCGCGCGAACGCTACTTCGCGCCGGTCGCGGCCGAGCTGAAGCCGCTGCTGCAACTTCTCTGGCCGGATGCCGAACTGACCTGGACCCAGGACACCCTCCTGCCCGAGGCGCTGACCCGCAACGGCCAGGCCGAGCCGATCGACATCCTTTCGGGCGGTACGCAGGAACAGGTCGCGCTGCTCGTGCGCCTCGCCTTCGCGCGGATGCTGGCGAAGGACGGCCGCCACGCACCTGTCCTGCTCGACGACGCGCTGGTCTTCACCGACGACGACCGCATCGAGCGCATGTTCGACGCCCTCCACCGGCAGGCCGGCGATCTCCAGATCATCGTCTTCACCTGCCGCCAGCGCGCCTTCCGCGAGCTCGGCGGACAGACGCTGCGCCTCGCCGCGCGGGAATCGGTGGAGCCGGTGGCATGACGCGGGAAGGCGACGGATTGCGCCTGTCCACCTATGCACTCGGGACATCCGGTCGCGGCCTTCGGGAGTGCGGGCGGTTCCTGCGGCCAGCCGCCGAAGATGGTCTCGTGATCCAGCGCGCCCGTTCCGCGAGGCTTCCCGCAGTTCGAGGCGGTCCGAAGACCGAAGCGGGGCCGATCCTTGCACCCTCCCTCAGGCGAGGCCCAGCAGGCGCGCCGCGTTGCCCTTCAGGATGTCCGGGCGCAGGTCGTCCCGGATCGCGATCTTCTCGAAATCCGCCAGCCAGCGTTCCGGCGCGATCATCGGCCAGTCCGAGCCGAACAGGACCTTCTTCTTCAGGATCGAGTTGCAGTATTTCACCAGGATCTCGGGAAAATAGCGGGGCGACCAGCCCGACAGGTCGATGTAGACGTTGGGCTTGTGCTGCGCCACGGCGAGGCTCTCCTCCTGCCAGGGAAAGGAGGGGTGGGCGAGGATGATCTTCAGGTCGGGAAAATCGACGGCCACGTCGTCCACGTGCATCGGGTTCGAATACTTCAGCCGCATCCCGTTGCCGCCGCGCATCCCCGACCCGACCCCGGTCTGCCCGGTGTGGAACAGCGCGATGCCCCCCTCCTCCTCGATCGCCTCGTAAAGCGGATAGGCCATGGGATCGTTCGGGAAGAAGCCCTGCATCGTCGGGTGGAACTTGAAGCCGCGGATGCCGAAGTCGCGGATCAGCCGCCGCGCCTCGCGCACGCCCATCTTGCCCTTCCAGGGGTCGACGGAGGCGAAGGGGATCAGCACGTCGGCGTTCCCGGCGGCGAGTTCGGCCACCTCCTCGTTGCGGTAGCGGCGATAGCCCGTCTCGCGCTCGGCATCGACGGGGAAGATCACGGCGGCGATGTTCTGGTCGCGGTAGTGCCGCGCGGTCTCGGGAATGGTCGGGGGATGGGTCCAGGGTGCGCGGAAATACTTCGCCATCGTCGACTGCAACTCGTCATAGCCGTCGTCGGCGTGGTGGCCGCAGGGCTCTTCGGCGTGGGTGTGGATGTCGATGGCGCGGACCTTGGCGAGGTCGATCATGGGGTCAGATCCTTGTCACGGCAGGGTCGTCGTCGGCATGGAGCCGGTCCAGAAGCGCGGCACGGCGGGCGAGGACGCGGCGGATGTTGAGGTTGCCTTTCGCCGTCACCTCGCCCTCCGGCATCGAAGGCGGCTCGGCCAGCACGAGCGCGCGCGCGACGCGGGTCGAAGAGGCGGTGCCGGGGCGCGCGGCGAGGCGGCGGCGGATCTCGGCCAGCAATTCCGGATCGAGAAGCGCCCCCTCGCCGTCCGGCGCGCCACGGACGGCGGCGGGGTTCGGGAAGATCAGCACGCCGATCTCGTCCCGGTCGGCGCCGGTCAGCACCAGGTCCGAGGCGAGCGGCGCGAGGCAGGCCAGAAGCTCGAGCCGCAGCTGCGTGGCCCGCACCCAGGTCCCCGAGAGCAGCTTGAAATCCTCGGACAGGCGGCCGTCGAAGCGCAGGCCGCGGGCAGGATCGTCCGGATCGACGAACCGCATCGCGTCACCGGTGACAAGGAAGCCCTCGTCGTCGAAGGCCTGCGCCGTCCGGTCGGAATCGCCGAAATAGCCCGGCGTCACGTTCGGCCCCTTCACCCGGATCTCGCAGCGCATGTCGTGGTCGGGCACAAGCTTCACCGTCACGCCGGGCAGCGGCACGCCGACCACCCCCGAACGGTCCGTCGGCTCCTGCTGGAGCACGCAGGCCGGGGCCGTCTCGGTCAGCCCCCAGGAGGTGGTCATCAGCGGCACCTCGCCGCGAACCTCCATCGCCATCCGCTCCAGCGCCTGCCAGACGTCCTGCGGCAGCGAGGCACCGGCGTAGAACATCAGGTCGAGGTCGCCGAAGAAGCGGCGGCGCAGCGTGGCGTCCTTCTCCAGCGCCGCGACCAGCATCGCGTAGCCGAGCGGCACGTTGAACGACAGGGTGCCCGCGGCAAGGCGCAGGTTCTCGAGCGTGCGGTCGAACAGGCCCGGCGCGGGCTTGCCGTCGTCGATGTAGAGCGTTCCGCCATGGGCCAGCGCCATGTTGAAGTTGTGCGAGCCGCCGAAGACGTGGTTCCAGGGCAGCCAGTCGACCAGCACCGGCGGGCGGTCCGTCAGCATGGGCAGCGCATGGGCCAGCTGCGCCTGGTTCACGCACATCATCCGCTGGGTCGTCAGCACCCCCTTGGGGGCCGAGGTGGATCCCGAGGTCATCAGGATCTTCGCCACGGTGTCAGGCCCGGTCAGGGCGTGGGCGGCATCGGGCGCGCCGCCACCGCCCCTCAGCAGGTCGGCGAAGGGCGTGACCCGGTCCTGCCCCGCGGTGTCCGAGGCGACGATCTCGGCCCCGGCGAGGTCCGGCAGGGCAAGGGCGCGGGCATGGCGGCCCGCATCCGCGGCGAAGACCATCCGGGGGCGGACGATCCGCGCGACCTCGGCCAGGCGGGGATGGGCGGCCTCGACCAGCGCGTACTGCTCGGCCACCGGGGTCAGCGGGACGCCCACGTACTGCGCGGCAAGCGCCAGCAGGCCGTGGTCCACGCCGTTGCCCGACAGCACCAGGATCGGCGTTCCGGCGCCCATGCCGCGCGCCAGCAGCGCCGAGGCGATGGCGCGCACCTTCTCCAGCGCCGCGCCATAGCTCTCGCCCCGCCAGCCCGCGCCCGAACGCTCGGCCAGGAACAGCCGCTCGGGCGCGGCGGCGGCCCAGCGGTGCAGCCAGTCACCGGTCCGTGCCACCACGGGGCCGAGGGCGTCTGACGACTGCATCAGCAGGCAGCCGTCGGCGCGGCGGGTGACGGTGGCGGCATGGGGGCGGAAGCGGGCGGTGCGTCTCGGCATGTCACAACCGCTCCGACAGGCGTTCGAGCGCGGCGTCGATGGCCCGGCGCTCGGCCGCGGATAGGGCGCCGAACAGCCGCGCCTCGTGCCGCTCGACCGCCTCGGTCGCGGCGCGGCTGAGGGCGCGCCCGCGCGGCGTGAGGTCCAGCGCATAGGCGCGGCGGTCGCCGGGATCGCGGCGGCGGCAGACCAGCCCGCGCCGCGCCAGTTCGTCGACGATGGCCACCACGTTCGGCCGCTCGACCGTCATCAGCCCCGCGAGGCGCGCCTGCGACAGGCCCGGATTCGCCTCGATCAGCACCAGCGCGGTATAGGTCAGCATCCTGAGGTCCAGCGGGCGCAGCGTTTCGGCCAGGTCGGCGCGGATGCCGATCCAGGCCCGCCGCAGCCGATAGCCGAGCAGGCTGCGGAGCGGGCTGTCGGAAAGGCCGGTCGCGGCGGTCATCGGAAGCTCGGCGGGCGCTTTTCCAGGAAGGCGGCCAGGCCCTCCCGCGCGTCGGGGCTGGTCTGGGTCAGCGCGGCGCAGAGGCTTTCGGTGAACAGCCCGTCGGCCTTCGACATGTCCTCGATCCGCGACAGCGCCTGGATCATGACGTAGTTCGAAAGCGGCGCGTTCTGCGCGATCCCCCGCGCCAGCTCCAGCGCCCGCGGCAGCGCCTCGCCCGCGCCGACCGCGTAGTGGGCGAGGCCCAGGCGCTCCCCCTCCTCGGCGCCGTACTTCCGGCCGGTCAGCATCATCTCGATCATCCGGTCGGCGCCGAGGATGCGCCCGATCCGCACCGAGGCGCCGCCGCCCACGAAGATCCCGCGCCGCCCCTCGGGCAGCTGGAACACGGTCGAGGGGTCGGCCACGCGCACGTGGGTCGCCGCCGCCAGCTCCAGCCCGCCGCCGATCACCGCGCCCGCAAGTGCCGAGACCACGGGCAGGCCGCCGAACTGGATCCGGTCCATCACCATGTGCCAGCCGCGCGAGTGGCGCATCGTCCCCTCGGCGTCGCGGGCGACGTGTTCGGCGAGGTCGAGCCCCGCGCAGAAGTGGCCCCCGGCGCCGGTCAGCACGGCCACCCGCACGCCCTCGGGCGGGGCGCGGAAGAAGCCGTCGATGGCGTCGAGCAGCGCATCGCTCATGGCGTTGCGCTTCTCGGGGCGGTTCAGGGTCACCAGGGCGACGGGGCCGTCGATGTCGATGCTCAGCATGCGATCACCGCGGCGGCAGGCGCGTCGCGGCGTCGAGCCGGATCGTCGTGCCGTTCAGATAGGGATTCTCGACGATCTGCGCGGCCATCAGCGCATATTCCTCGGGCGCGCCCAGGCGGGCGGGGAACTGGATGTCGGAGACGATCTTCGCCGTCACCTCCTCGGGCAGCCCCTCCATCATCGGCGTGTGGAACAGGCCCGGCGCGATGGCGACCACGCGGATGCCCGCGCGCGCGAATTCCCGCGCCGCCGGCAGCGACATGGCCGCGACCCCGCCCTTCGAGGCGGCATAGGCCGCCTGCCCCACCTGCCCGTCCTGCCAGGCGACGGAGGCGGTATTGACGATCACCCCGCGCTCGCCCGTGTCGGTCGGATCGGTCTCCATCATCAGGCGGGCGGCGTGGGACATGACGTTGTAGGTGCCGAAGAGGTTCACCCGCAGCACCCGTTCGAAGACGTCGAGCGACAGCTTGCCCTCGCGGCCGACGATCCGCCCGGCAAGGCCCACGCCCGCGCAGCTGACCGCGATGCGCAGCGTGCCGACCGCGCCCGCGGCCCGTTCGACCGCTGCGCCCACCGCATCGGCGTCGCCGACATCGACGCGGATCGCCGTCGCCCCGATCCCCTCGGCCACCGCCCGCGCGCGGCCCTCGTCGAAGTCGAGGATCGCGACGCGCGCGCCGCGCGCCGCCAGCAGCCGTGCCGTGGCGGCGCCAAGGCCGCTGCCCCCGCCGGTGACGATGGCGCCCTGTCCTTCGATCTGCATGGCCGTCCCCTTTCGTAACTTTGCGCTCGTTGCCCTCTACCGCAGCAGGAACAGCGTGATGCCCGGGAAGGCGACCAGAAGCGCCACCCGCAGGATGTCCGAGGTCACGAACCACAGCACCGCGCGATAGGTCGCCGCCATCGGCGTCTCGCGGTCCATGGAGTTGATGATGAACAGGTTCATGCCCACCGGCGGCGTGATCAGCCCGACCTCGACCACGATCAGCACCAGGATGCCGAACCAGATCGCCGTCAGGGTCGAGCTGAAATCGGCGTGCATCGCCTCGGTCACCGGGCGCAGGCCCAGCTCGCGGAACTGGTCGCGGGTCAGCGCCACGCCCTCGGCGAGGCTGGCCCGCGCGGCTTCGAGCAGCGGGTTCGCCGCGTCGATGCCCGCCGCCAGCGCCTCGTCCAGCCGCGCGCTCTGCATGTCGAGGAGCGAGACCAGGCCGAAGTCCATGTGCTGCATCACCGGCCAGAAGATCGGGATGGTCAGCAGGATCATCGACAGGCTGTCCATCAGGCAGCCCATGACAAGGTAGAAGACCAGGATCAGGAGCAGCACCGTCAGCGGCGCGTAGCCCTGGCCGACGACCCAGGACGACAGCTCCTGCGGCATCTGCGTGACGGCGAGGAAGATGTTGTAGAGCTTGGCGCCGAGGATGATGAAGAAGATCATCGCCGTGGAGGTGGCGGTGACGAGGATGCTCTCGCGGAACAGCGCCCAGGTCATGTTGCCCGACAGCAGCGCCAGCACGCCTGTGCCGAAGGCGCCGACCGCCGCGCCCTCGGTGGGCGTGAACCAGCCGAGGTAGATGCCGCCGACGACGAGGCCGAAGACGACGACGACCGGCCAGACCTCGAGCAGCGCCGCGATGCGCCGCGCGTAGGGCACACGCTCGCGCACCCCCGCGCCGCCGGGATTGACGCGGACGTAGACCGAGATCGTGAGCATGTAGCCGATGGCGGCGAGGATGCCGGGCACGAAGGCGGCGAGGAACAGCGAGGCGATGTTCTGCTCGGTCAGGATGGCGTAGATCACCAGCACCACCGAAGGCGGGATCAGGATGCCGAGCGTGCCGCCCGCCGCCAGAGTGGCCGTCGCGAAGCCGCCGGAATAGCCGTAGCGGCGCAGCTCGGGCAGCGCGACGCGCGACATGGTGGCGGCGGTGGCGAGAGAGGAGCCGCAGATCGCCCCGAACCCCGCGCAGGCCCCGACCGACGCCATGGCGACCCCTCCCTTCCGGTGCCCGAGCCAGCCCTCGGCGGCGCGGAACAGGGCGGCCGACATGCCCGACAGGGTGGCGAACTGCCCCATCAGCAGGAACATCGGGATGATGGTGAGCGAGTAGCTCGAGAAGGTGGAATAGCTCTCCGCCTTCAGCAGGTTCAGCGCCATGTCGCTCGATCCGGTGGCGAGCCACAGCCCGACGCCGCCGGTGACGAACATCGCCATGCCGATCGGCGCGCGCAGGAAGATCAGCAGCAGCAGGACCGGGAAGGACCAGAAGCCGAGGGCGAGCGGCGTCACTGACCGGCCCCCCCGCCCGCGGGCAACCGGCCGAGAAGGCGCGCGGCGGCGCACCAGGCCGCGACCAGCGCGGCGACGGCGGCGGCAAGGAGGCTCGCCCCGTAGGCCCACCAGAGCGGGAACTGGAGCAGGAAGGTGGTCTGGCCGTTCGCCAGCTTCTCGGAGAAGCCGACGCCGAGGCGCCAGGCGATGACGAGGATCACGAGGGCCAGCAGCATCTCCCAGAAGGCGGCGAGCGCCCGGGTCGCGGGGGCGGGCAGAAGGTTGGTGAAGACGTCCACGGTGGCATGTTCCGAGCGCAGCTGGCAGAGCGGCAGGAAGGCGAAGATGGCGAAGGCGATGCCGGCCTCGACGATCTCGAAATCGCCGTTCACCGGCCCGACGCCGAGCCCGAGCAGCCAGGCGGCAAGACCCGGCGCCGCCTGCTCGAGAAAGGCGCTGTGACCCAGCGTGTTCAGCCCCCGGCCCGCCACGCTGACCACGGTCAGCAGGACCAGCGCGACCAGCACGAGTCCGCCGAGAAGCGCCATCAGCCGGGCCAGCCGTTCGATCATGCGGTGCATGGACGCCATCCTGCGCGCTCCGCTGCCCCGGGGCCGCATGGCAGCCCCGGGACGGCCGGGTTCACTGGTTCTCGGAGATCAGCTCGCGGGCGCGGGCCAACAGGCCGGTCCCGTCCAGACCCTTGCCGTCCATCTCGGCCACCCAGGCGTCGATGGTCGGCTGCGAGGCCTCCTTCCACGAGGCGACCTGCTCGGGCGTCAGCTCGATGATGTTGTTGCCGCGATCCTCGGCGATGATGCGGGCGGGCGCGTCCTGCTCCTGCATCGCCCGGCCCGAGCGTGCCGAGAACTCGAGCCCCGAGGCGTCGTCGATCACCTTCTTCAGGTCGTCGGGCAGCTTGTCGTAGGCGTCCTTGTTCATCGCGAAGAGGAAGGCGGTGGTATAGAGCGACTCGTCCCCGAACTCGGTGTGGTTGTCCACCAGCTCGGCGATGCGCAGCGACGCGGTGACCTCCCACGGGATCACGGTGGCGTCGATCACGCCCTGGCTCAGCGCTTCGGGCACGGCCGGAACGGGCATCCCGATGGGCGTCGCGCCGAGCGAGGAGAACAGCATGTTCGTCGTCCGGGTGGGCGCGCGCAGCTTGACGCCGTTCAGGTCCGCGACCTCCTCGATCGGGGACTTGGAATGGATCAGGCCGGGGCCGTGGACCCAGGTGCCGAGAAGGTGGAACTGCGAGAAGTCCTCCTGCATCGTCTCCTGCGCCAGCTTCCAGTAGGCGCGCGAGGTCGCCTCGGCGTTGGAGTTCTCCATCATGAACGGCAGCTCGAACACCTCGGTGCGCGGAAAGCGGCCGGGGGTATAGCCCGCGATGGTCAGGACGATGTCGGCGGTGCCGTCGATGGCCTGGTCGATCAGCTCGGGCGGGGTGCCGCCAAGCTGCATCGCCGGAAACTTCTGGATGGCGATCCGTCCGCCCGACTTCTCCTCGACCTCGGCCGCCCAGGGGTCCAGCACGTGGGTCCAGAGGGTGGCCTGCGACGGCAGGAAATGGTGCAGGCGGAAGGTGAACTCCTGCGCCTGTGCCGCCTCCGTCACCAGCCCGAGCGACAGCGCCGCGGCGCAGAGCCGCAGGAACCTCTTGCGATTGATCATGTGTATCCTCCCATGTGATCGGGTAGGACGCTTCCGGTCCCTGCCGATTCCGTCAACAGGTATAGCATGTACCTATTTCTGCCAAGCTTCCGAAGGTCGGGGGTCGGCCGGGCGCGGCCGGCTCAGCCGTTCCAGAGCACGCGGCCGAATCCCGCGATGTCGTAGCCGCCGTATTCCTCGGCGCGACGGGCGAAGGCGGCGGAGCCGCAGAACTCCAGCAGCGCCTGCATCCCCGGCTCGAACCACGAGCGGCGATGGACCAGCAGCGCGAACTCCTCCTCCAGCACCGGCCGGAACTCGAGCCCGTAGGACTGCGCGACGGCGGCGAGGCCGAAGGCGACGTCGGCGGCGCCGCGGCGCACCGCCTCCACCGCCTCGTCCTCGGTGCGGGCGACCTCGGCAAAGCTCAGGTCGGACAGCGACAGCCCCTCCTTCGCGGCGAGCTCGCGGAACAGCGTGTCGGTGCCGGACTCCGCCTGCCGCGGCACGATGCGCCGCCCGGCCAGGTCGGCGATGCCGCCGGGCGCGTCCGCGCCGGGGCGGAACACCAGCCCCCGGCGACGCGTCGCGAAGATCACCAGCACCGCGTCCTGCCCCGCCGCCACCTCCGCCACGGCGGGCACGTTCCAGCGGTCGGTCTCGGCATCGTGGATGTGCAGCCCCGCCGCCACGCCCTCGCCCTGCGCGAAGCGGCGCAGCCCGTCGAGCGAGCCGTCGAAATAGCTGGCGAGCCCGCAGCGGGACTGGCGGATCGCCCAGTCGAGCAGCGGGGCGTGGCTGCCGAGCACGATCGGCGGGCGCTGCGCCGACACCCGCTCGCTCCCGCCCTCGCCGCCCGACTTGGCCCGCGCGATCCAGGCGCGGACCTCGTCGGCGGGAAACAGCAGCCGCCCGGTGGCGCGCGAACAGGGCACGGCGCCGGTGGCGGCAAGGTCGTAGATCTTGCGCTCCTTCAGCCGCAGCAGCGCGGCCATCTCCTTGACCGTCAGGTATTCGTGGTCGGGAAAGGCCGTCTCTGTCATCGCGCTCCGTCCGGTGTGGCAGGGCGGCAGCGCCGCCGCCCCGCCCTTCCTATCACTTGTCGGGCGCGTTGGGGAAGAACAGCTGCTGACCGTCGACCTTGTAGCCCGCGATGGCCTCCTGCCCCTCGTCCGACAGCAGCCAGTCGGCGAAGGTCTGCGCCGCCTCGGCCTTCACGCTCGGGCATTTCTCGGGGTTCACCGGGATCACGCCGTACTGGTTGAACATGTCCTCGTCGCCCTCGACCTCGATCCGGTAATCCTGCTTGTTGTCGAAGCTGATCCAGGTCGCCCGGTCGGTCAGGACATAGGCGCCCATGCCGATCCCGGCATTCAGCGTCGCCCCCATGCCCGAGCCGGTCTCGCGGTACCAGTCGCCCGAGCCTTCCGCCGGATCGACGCCCGCCTTCTTCCACAGCGCCTTCTCGGCCTTGTGGGTGCCGCTGTCGTCCCCGCGCGAGGCGAAGGGCGCCTTGGCCTCGGCGATCTTCTTCAGCGCGCCTTCCACGTCATTCATGCCCGCGACCCCGGCCGGATCCGCTTCGGGGCCGACGACGACGAAATCGTTGTACATCAGATCGGTGCGCATGGTGCCGTAGCCGTCGGCGACGAACTTCTCCTCGGCCGGCTTCGCATGGACCAGCAGCAGATCGCCGTCGCAGTTCTCGGCGTTCTTGATCGCCTGGCCGGTGCCCACGGCGACGACGTTCACCTTGATCCCGGTCTTGCCCTCGAAAATCGGCAGGAGATAGTCGTAGAGGCCCGAGTTGGCGGTCGAGGTCGTGGACTGGACGAGGATCGACTGATCCTGCGCCAGCCCCGCGCCCCCGAGGGTCAGCGCGACGGCGGTCGCGGCGAAAGTGCGTGCAAGCATGGTGGTTTCTCCCTTGAAGTTCAGGTCAGACGACAAGTTTGCCGTTCAGGTAATCCCGCGCCGCCGCACTTTTCGGGGTCGGGAAGAAGGTGGCGGCGGGGCTGTGCTCGGCGACCCGTCCGCGGTGCAGGAACAGCACGTCGTCGGCCAGTCGGCGCGCCTGTCCGGTGTCGTGGGTGACGAAGACGATCTTCACGCCCCGCTCCCGCGCCCCGGCGACGATGCGCTCGATGGCAAGGACCGAGGCGGGGTCGAGGCTGGCGGTGGGTTCGTCCAGGAACAGCACCTCGGGATCGGTGGCGAGCGCGCGGGCCAGCGCCAGCCGCTGCGCCTCTCCGCCCGAAAGCAGGCGCGCGGGCTGGCCGGCCTTGTGCGCGAGCCCGACATGGTCGAGCAGGGCGTCGCGACGGGCCGTCACGTCGCCGCGCCCCGCGCCGCGCGCCTTCAGCACGAAGTCGAGGTTCGCCGCGACCGAGCGGCGCAGCAGCACGGGCTTCTGGAACACAAGCGCCTGGCGCGCCGTCACCGCGCCCGGCCCCTGCCCGCCCCAAGCGATCCGCCCCGCGGTGGGCTGCATCAGCCCGTGCAGGAGCTTCAGCAGCAGGCTCTTCCCCGCCCCGTTCGCGCCGAGGACCATGGTGCAGCCGCTCTTCTCCAGCGCGAAGGAGAGCCCGTCCAGCACGGTCGCCCCGCCCAGCCGCAGGACCAGATCCTGCACCTCGCAGGCGCGGATGTCGGCCCGCAGGGTCTGCGCCGCCGGTGCGACGGACCCGAAGATCGCGGCGTCAGACATAGGCATACCGCGCCGCGGTCATGCGCACCGACTGCACCGCCGCGTTCACCCCGAGGGCGATGGTCAGCAGGATGATGCCGAGCGCCAGCGCCAGCGCCAGGTCGCCCTTCGACGTCTCCAGCGCGATCGCCGTCGTCATCACCCGCGTCAGGTGGTCGATGTTGCCGCCGACGATGATCACCGCCCCGACCTCGGCCACCGCCCGCCCGAAACCGGCGAGCCCCACGGTCAGCAGCGAATAGCGCGCGTCCCACAGCAGCGCCCGCACCGTCTGGAGGCGCGTCAGGCAGAGCGAGCGGAACTGCTCGGCGTATTCGGTGTGCAGATCCTCCAGCACCTGCCGCGACAGCGCGGCGACGATGGGGGCGATCAGCACCGTCTGGGCGACGATCATCGCGGTCGGCGTGTAGAGCAGGCCGAGAAACCCGAGCGGACCGGAGCGGGAGAACTGGAGGTACAGAAGCAGGCCGACGACCACCGGGGGCAGCCCCATCAGCGCGTTCATCAGGATCAGCACGCCATTGCGCCCGCGGAACCGGGAAATGGCGACAAGCGCCCCGACGGGCAGCCCGATCAGGCAGGCCAGCGCCGTGGCGGTCAGGCTGACCCGGAGCGACAGCAGCACGATCGCCAGCAGGTCGGCATCCCCAGAGAGGACCAGCTGAAGCGCCAGGGCGAAGGAGTCGCCGATGCTGTGCAAGATTTCCCCCCGCCTGCATGATTTCCGCAGCGGGGACAGCTATGCAGGCCGGGCGGGAAAATGCAAGGACCGGTAACCGCACCCCTGCACAGGATGCGTTTACCGGCCCGACATTGCAGATTTTCCGGCCGCGCGAAGGCGCCGCGGCGTCAGAACCCTTCGCCGAAAGCCGCCTTCCGGTCGGCCATCTGCGCCAGCTTCACCTGCATCAGCGCCGACATCTCGTCGTAGGTGGTCCAGTCGTCGACGATCCGTCCGTTCTTCACGTGGAGGTGGGTCATCCCCATCAGCTGCACTCGCTTGCCCGTCGGCGCGCCGAGCGACTCGAGCACGCCCCAGCCCAGGTGGTGCCCCTCGACGATCCAGCGCACGGCGACCTTGTACCCGCCCTCATCGCAGGGCACCGAGCAGATGTGCTGCGGCATGAAGAAGCCGTCGGGGAAGTTCGCATAGAGGCCGACGGTCTGGTGCGTGACCGCGCCGTGGCCGTAGAGTTCCTTCATCAGCGGCCCGTGGTACTGGACCGTCGGCGCATAGACATCGCGGATCTTGCCGAACATGCGGCGGTTGTGGATCTCGTGCAGCCAGCCCAGCACCTCGCGCTCGAGGTCGTTCTTCGCGATCTCCAGGTCGGGCGCGCTGGTCGGCGGGTACTGCCCGATCATCCGCCGGTTCTCGCCGATGTCGACGGCAAGGAGGCCCTTGTCGAAGGAGGCCTTCGCCATCGCCTCGGCGAAGCCGTGGGGGTCGAGCCCGATCTGCTGCACCTGCGCCATGGTGTCGACCACCAGCCACTCGCGGAAGATCATGTTCTCGTAGATCATGCAGTCGGCCACGGTGCGCGCGACGAAGGTGCGCCCGGTCGGCGGGCCGTAGGGGCCGGGCTGGGTGTGACGGCCGGTGCCGGTGACGAGATGCGAGGTATAGAAGCCGTCGTCCTCGTTGCCGCTCCAGATCACCTGGGTCGCCATGCCGCGCCGCTCGGGCAGCATGAACATCCGCTGGATGGTGTTCTGCACCACCTCCTCGCGCGTGTAGGAGGTGCCGAGCGCGCTGTAGACGACGCAGTCGTGGGTGTAGTGGGTATAGATCAGGCCGACGTCGCGCTCGTCCCAGATGCGGTGGGTGCAGCGGATGATGTAGTCGACGATGTCGGTGTAGATCGGGTCGAACCCGCGCATCGGCTGCACCCGCCCGCGGTTCTCGGGGACGAGATCGACGAAGTCCCGCCGCTCTGCCTGGAGCACCTGCCCCGTCGCCGCCCTGCCCGCCTTCCCGTCCGCCCCGCCTGCCGCCTGGTCCTTCACCGCCATGACCCGTCCCCGTGTTCTGGTGTCCCGTTCGCGCTTCACCGAAGCACGATATGCATACGCTTGCAAGAATTAGTCGAGCCGGCCGCGCGAGAAGTGCGGGCGCATCCGCGCCAGCACGTCGACGCCCATCTGCTTCAGCAGGTCGAGGATGTCGAGCGGCACCCAGTTCTCGCGAATCAGCCCCTCGTGGTGCAGGTAGAAGTCCATCACCCGCATGGTCACGGGCCGGTTGGTGGCACCGACCCCCAGGAAATCGTTGCCCTTGTGCACGGCAAAGACGCTGGGCCAGCCGCCGGTGACGGAATAGGGCCCGTCGCCGATGCGGATGTAATGGCCGCCGCCGTGCTTCGCCTTCAGGTCGGAAATCTCGTCCCACTGCCCGCCGCCCTTGCGCCCCGGAAAGGCGGTGCGGAACGGCAGCTGGTGATAGTCCACGAAGCCCTGAAGCCCCCGCGTCGTGCCGATGCCGGACGGCCCGTACCACATCATCTTCGGATGCCAGTGTTCCTTCTGCGGCATGGACAGAAGCCCCTCGCGCCCCGCCTCCGCCTCGTCGCGGTAGGCGCCGAGCGTGGCGTGCATCGCCAGCGTCTGGGCAAGGCTGGCAGCCCCTTGGGTTGCGTCCTGCGGGCTCAGCACGATGCCGTCGGCGGTCAGCGGCCCGGGCCACATGCCTTCGGTGCCGAGACTGGGCGCGATGGGCCAGAATCCCGCCTGCCGGATCAGGTCCAGCACGTCCCACAGGCAGTTCGTCTGCACGATCCGCCCCTCGCGCAACTCGTGCACCTCGCCGTAACGCAGGTAGACGGGCCGCCCGGTCGCCGGGATCCCGAGCCAGTCCCGCCGGAACGTGCCGCAGTAATGGCCGACCATGGCGACGTAATCGCGCCCTTCGTAGCTGCCGCCGACCAGGATCGAATCGCGCCGCTCCAGATCCGGCAGCGCCGCCATCAGTGGCCCCCAGAGGACGTCGCGCAGGAAGCCGTGGCCGCGCCCCTCGTTCATCGGGTGGGCGGCGCGCACCTCCACGTCGGGCGCGTAGAGGTCGGACATAGCGGCGTCCAGCCCGCCTGCCCCCCCGTCGCACAGTGCCGCGAGGCCTGCGTGTAATTTCAGTTTGAGGGTGAGAATGTCGTCTGCCATCGCGATCTCCTTCAGCTCCAGAAAGCGCGGACAGAAAATTATTGCAAGCGTATTCACTCGCCGCTAACGTGACTCGTGCCCGCGGTGCGACCGGGGTGCCTGCAACGACAAGATGCGCCACCCGTCCGGGTGAGCGGCACGGTGCAATTCTCTGACGGGAGACTGGAATGACCTTCACACTGAAAGCATCGGTTGCCGCGACGGCGCTGATCGCCTCCGCCGGGCTCGCCTCGGCCGACTGCGGGATCGAGAGCGGCTCGGTCCGCATCCTGTCCAACGACTTCTCGGCGCTGCACGCCGTCAACGACTGGGCGCAGAAATGCGCCACCGACAAGGTCGAGGTCACGAAGAACGAGACCGAGGAGCACAAGAACATCCAGGTGCCCGCGCTCACCACCAACCCGGCCACCTATACCGTCGCCGTCGTCGCCACGAACTCCATCGTGCCGCTGATGAACGACAACCTGATCCGCCCGCTCGACGAATACGTGGCGAAATGGGGCCAGCAGCTCCAGGACAGCCAGAAGGTCTATGTCGACGGCAAGATCATGGCGATCGCCTTCATGGCCAACGCCCAGCACCTGTTCTACCGCAAGGACGTGCTGGAGGAGAACGGGATCGAGGTGCCGAAGACCTACGACGAGATGTTCGCCGCCGCCGAGAAGCTGCGCGAGGCGGGCGTGATGCAGACCCCGATCACGTCGAGCTACATGCCCGGCTGGAACCTCGCCGCCGAGTTCGTGAACACCTACCTCGGCACCGGCAAGGACTTCTTCGAACCCGGCACCGCCAAGCTCGCCATGGACCAGGACGCCGCGATCAAGGTGCTCGAGGCGATGAAGAAGATGACCGAATACATGAACCAGGACTGGGCGACCTACGACGCCAACGCCCAGAAGCCGGTCTGGGACGCGGGTGAGGCGGCGCTCTCGATCAACTGGGGCTCGCGCGCCGGGGCCTACATTGCCGCCGACAACCCCTCGCCCGAGATCGCGGCCGGCACCGCCTTCGCCGCCTCGCCCGCCATCGGCGGCGGCAACATTCCCACCGCGGCGCTGTGGTGGGACGGCTTCACCATCGCCAAGAACATCTCCGACGAGGATGCCGAGGCGTCGTTCCGCGCGATGATGAACGGCATCTCGCCCGAGATGATGGCCGAGAACCCCGACGCCGCCGTCTGGCTGATCGAGGGCTACCAGCCGACCCCCGCCGCCGTCGGGGTGATCGCCGACCTGCAGGGCGGCGCCCGGCCCTACCCGATGCTGCCCTACAT
The DNA here is from genome assembly GCF_002869745.1 of Oceaniglobus roseus. GTDB lineage: Bacteria > Pseudomonadota > Alphaproteobacteria > Rhodobacterales > Rhodobacteraceae > Oceaniglobus > Oceaniglobus roseus. Next base: position 26,851 of record NZ_PNOS01000011.1, on the reverse strand, counting down.
GGGCATGCTGCACACCGCGCTCGGCGACAACCTGGCCGAGTTCCTGCAGGGCAAGGAAAGCGCCGAGCAGGCGCTGTCCGACGTCACCGCCGCCTACAACACCGCGGCGAAGGAAGCGGGCTACCTGAACTGACACCCCGCCGGGGCCGCCCCGCGCGGCCCCCTCTCTCTCCGACACCCCGGATCATCCGTGCACGCGGGTCGTGCACGGCAGGGAGGCCGCCATGCCGCACAAGACGTTCCTGTTCTTCATCTGGCCGTCCCTGCTGGCGATGATCCTGTTCATCGCGCTGCCCATCGGATCGGTCGCCTACCAGTCGCTGTTCATCGAGCACGAGAAGATCCTGATCGAGGCGAAGAACTGCGGCCCCTTTGGCTGCACCTCGCAGGTCAGCGTCGACGCCGAGGCGATGGCGCGGCTGCGCGCCGAGCAGCCCGCCGGTCGGTTCAACGGGCTTGGCACCTACACCAACCCCACCCACCTCGCCACGGACGAGATCGCCGACATCGTCGCGACCTCGAAGAACTTTGGCGAGATCCGCAGCCGGATCATGAACCTGCCCTTCTACAAGGCGCTGATCTTCACCTTGGCCTATACCTTCATCGTGACGCCGCTGGTCATCATCCTCGGCTTCATCATCGCGGTCGTCGTAAACTCGGTGCCGAAGCTCTTGAAGGGGCCGGTGATCTTCTTCTCGCTGCTGCCGATGCTGGTGACACCGCTCGTCGGCTCGCTGGTGCTGTTCTGGATGATCGACTCGCGCGGGATCATCGGGGCGATGCTGCAATCGCTGTTCAACGATCCCACGCTGTCGCTCAAGGCCTCGCCGACGCTGACCTGGCTCACGCTGTTCACCTACGGCGTCTGGCACTCGGCCCCCTTCGCCTTCGTGGTATTCTACGCAGGCCTTCAGACGGTGCCGAAGGACACGCTGGAATCCGCGATGGTGGACGGGGCAAGCCGGTGGGAACGGGTGCGCTTCGTCACCATCCCCTATCTCGCGCCGCTCGCCACCTTCATCGCGCTGATGCAGCTGATGGACAATTTCCGGGTGTTCGAGCCGATCATCGGCTTCTCCGCCGCCGCCTCGGCCACCTCGCTCAGCTACCTGATCTACAACGACCTGCGCGCCGCGGAATCGCCGCTGTTCGGCTCGGCCGCCGCCACGTCGATGCTGACGATCATCGGGGTGATCATCCTGCTTCTGCCCGTCCTGCGCCGCAACTGGCGCGAATTCAACCGCAAGACCTGAGGAGGCGCCGATGTCGGATCTCGCAAACCGCAAGCCACTGCCGCTGGCGCTTCTGTCCGCGGTCTTCGTGCTCTGCTGGCTGGTCATCGCGGCCTTCCCGTTCCTCTGGACCATGTGGGGCTCGTTTAAGGTCGAGGGCGACTTCTTCTCGCGCGCCGACTGGATGAACGCGATCACCGGCCCCGTGACCGAACGCCAGTACGGCAGCCCCTTCACCCTTGCGGGCTACGAGGGCGCCTGGGTCCAGCAGGAGTTCTGGCGCGCGGTCGTGAACACCGCCATCGTGACGGTCTTCGTCGTGCTGATCTCGCTGACCCTCGGCACGCTCGGCGGCTATGCCCTGGCCCGCTCGGGGTTCCGCTACACCTTCTGGCTTCTGATGGCGGCGCTGGTGTTCCGCGCCATGCCCCATGTGACGCTCGTCTCGGGCTACCTGCTGCCGTTCTTCCAGCTGAACGTCTGGGGATACCTGCCGACGACGATCATCGTGCTGGTGGCGATCAACCAGCCCTTCACGCTCTGGATGCTGCACTCGTTCTTCCTGTCGATCCCGAAGGACCTGGACGAGGCGGCGATGGTCGACGGCTGCACCCGGTTCCAGGCGTTCCGGCTGGCGATCATCCCGGTGATGTGGCCGGGCGTCGTCACCACGGGGCTGTTCAGCTTCCTGCTCGCCTACAACGATTTCACCGTGACCTCGATGCTTCTCAGCCAGGAGAACGCGACGATGATCCCCAAGATCAACAGCTTCCTCGGCTCGACCCAGGAAGAGGGCAAGGTGATGTATGCGGTGGCCGCCGTGGTCTCGGCCATCGTGCCGCTTTTCGTGCTCATTCTTTTCTTCCAGCGCCAGATCGTCAGCGGCCTGACCGCCGGCGCGGTCAAGGGATAGGAGGTCGTCATGGCCAGACTGCAACTGAAGAACGTCAACAAGCGCTGGGGCTCCTTCGTGGGCGTCGACAACTTCGACCTCGACATCGCGGACCAGGAGTTTCTCGTCCTGCTCGGCCCGTCGGGCTGCGGCAAGTCCACCACCATGCGGATGATCGCGGGACTGGAGGACGTGACCGACGGCGAGATCTGGCTCGGCGACCGGATGGTGAACGACCTGGAACCGAAGGACCGCGACATCTCGATGGTGTTCCAGTCCTACGGGCTTTACCCCAACCTCTCGGTCTACGAGAACATCCGCTTCCCCCTGCGCGTCCGCAAGGTGCCGAAGGAGAAGCACCACGAGATGGTGATGAAGGCGGTCGAGATGGTGGAACTCGCCGATTTCATGGACCGCCGCCCCGCCGAACTCTCCGGCGGGCAGCGCCAGCGCGTGGCGCTCGGGCGCGCCATCGTCCGCAAGCCCACCGTGTTCCTGATGGACGAGCCGCTGTCGAACCTCGACGCCAAGCTGCGCGTCTCGACCCGGGCGCAGATCAAGAACCTGCAATCGAAGCTGAAGACCACCACCGTCTACGTCACCCACGACCAGATCGAGGCGATGACGCTGGCCGACCGGGTGGTGGTGATGAACAGGGGCCGGATCCAGCAGGTCGGCACCCCGACCGAGATCTACGACTGGCCCGCCAACACCTTCGTGGCGAGCTTCATCGGCTCGCCCGCCATGAACCTCGTCGAGGGGCGGCTGGACGGCGGCACCTTCACCGGCGACGGGATCCGGGTCGAGGGGCTGCCGACGGCCACCTCGGGCAAGGTCACGCTGGGCTTCCGCGCCGAGGATGCCGAGATCGTGCCGGAGGGCGGCGAGATCGCGGCGCCGATGTATTCCATCGAACTCCTCGGCGAGGCGTCGATGATCACCTGGCGGCTCGGCGGCGCGCTGGTCTCGGTCAAGACCGCCAAGGACTTCCGGGCCGAGATCGGCGACACCGTCCGCGCCCGCATCCCGGCGCGCATCTGCCACCTCTTCGACACGGCCACGGGCCAGAGGATCGACACGAAATGAACGCGGAACAGAAGGCCGAGGCGACCCGGCAGGCGATCCTCAGGATGGAGGCGGCGCTGGCCGCCAACTCGAACGACATGGCGGCGCATTTCCACGAGGATTTCCGCTGGCTCGGCAACCGCGGCTGCGGCACCAAGGTGGGCCTTGCCGCCTTCCGCGCGAATTGGCAGCTGCCTCTGCGCGCCGCCTTCACCGAGCGGGAATACAGGACCGACCGGCTGATCTGCGAAGGCGACTGGGCCTCCTGCTTCGGCCTGATCGAGGCGACCCACAGCGGCCCCTTCATGGGCATCGCACCCACCGGCAAGCGGGTCGAGATCCCGTACATGGACTTCTGGGAACTGAAGGACGGACGGATCGCCGACAACTGGGTTTCGGTCGACTTCGCCCACGTTCTCTGGCAGCTCGGCCGTGACGTCTTCGACGGTCACGGCTGGGAAGCCTTCGACGACGGCCGCGCCGTCCCCCCGAAACCCGACTGAGGAACAACATGACCATCACCTACCTGAAGCAGGGCAAGTCCACCGGCGAGCGGGCCGAGGACGATGCCAAGGTCCGCGCGACCGTGGAATCGATCCTTGCCGACATCGAGGCCCGCGGCGACGCCGCCGTGCGCGAGCTGTCGGAGAAGTTCGACGGCTACGCCCCGGCGAGCTTCCGCCTGAGCGAAGACGAGATCGCGGCGCTGATCTCCGAGGTGTCGCAGAGCGATCTGGACGACATCCGCTTCGCCCAGGACCAGGTGCGCGCCTTCGCCGAGGCCCAGCGCGCCTCGATGACCGACATCGAGATCGAGACCCAGCCGGGCGTGATCCTCGGCCACCGGACGATTCCGGTGCAGTCCGTCGGATGCTATGTCCCGGCGGGCAAGTTCCCCATGGTCGCCTCGGCCCACATGTCGGTGCTGACCGCCGCCGTCGCCGGGGTGCCGCGCATCGTCGCCTGCACGCCGCCCTTCAAGGGCAAGCCGAACCCGGCGGTGATCGCCGCCATGCACCTTGGCGGCGCGCACGAGATCCACGTCATCGGCGGCGTCCAGGCGATCGGCGCCATGGCCATCGGCACCGAGACGATCGAGCCGGTGCACATGCTGGTCGGCCCCGGCAACGCCTTCGTGGCCGAGGCCAAGCGGCAGCTTTTCGGGCGCGTCGGGATCGACCTCTTCGCCGGGCCGACCGAGACCATGGTGATCGCCGACGATACCGTGGATGGCGAGATGTGCGCGACCGACCTCTTGGGCCAGGCCGAACACGGCTACAACTCGCCCGCGGTGCTGGTCACGAACTCCGAAACCCTCGCCCGCTCCACCCTGGCCGAGATCGACCGCATCCTGAAGATCCTGCCGACCGCCGACACCGCCGCGGTGTCCTGGCGCGACTACGGCGAGGTGATCCTGTGCGCCGGCCACGACGAGATGCTGGCCGTCGCCAACGACATCGCCAGCGAGCACGTGCAGGTGATGACCGACCGCGACGACTGGTATCTTCAGAACATGACGAGCTACGGCGCGCTGTTCCTCGGGCCCCGCACCAACGTGGCGAACGGCGACAAGGTGATCGGCACCAACCACACCCTGCCGACGAAGAAGGCGGGGCGCTATACCGGCGGGCTCTGGGTCGGCAAGTTCCTGAAGACCCACAGCTACCAGCGGATCCTGACGGACGAGGCGGCGGCGCGGATCGGCGCCTACGGCTCGCGGCTCTGCATGCTCGAGGGCTTCGTCGGCCATGCCGAGCAGTGCAACCTCCGCGTCCGCCGCTACGGCGGGGTGAACGTGCCCTACGGCGAAGGCGCGCGGCTGCCCGAGGCGGCCGAATGACGCTGCCGAAGCCTCCCTCCTTCCGGCTCGACGGGCGCACCGCGCTCGTCACCGGGGCCTCGTCCGGGATCGGGCTCGGCTGTGCCGTGGCGCTGGCCGAGGCGGGGGCGCACGTGATCTGCGCCGCCCGCGGCGCCGGGCGGCTGGAGGGCACGGTGGCCGAGATGCAGGCCGAGGGCTGGTCGGCCGAGGCGCTGCCGCTCGACATCGCCGACATCGACGCCCTGCCCGCCGCGCTGGGCGAGCGCAGGCTCGACGTCCTCGTGAACGCCGCGGGCCTCGCCCGCCATTCCGCGGCGCTCGACACGAAGCCCGCGGACTACGACGCGGTCATGGACGTGAACCTGCGCGCGGCCTTCTTCCTCTCGGTCGAGGCGGCGAAGCGGATGCCGGAACGGGGCGGGTCCATCATCCACATCAGCAGCCAGATGGGCCATGTCGGCGGGATCGACCGCGCGGTCTACTGCGCCTCGAAGCACGGGCTCGAAGGCATGGTGAAGGCCATGGCGATCGAATGGGGCCCGCGCCGGATCCGCATCAACACCCTCTGCCCCACCTTCATCCGCACGCCGCTGACCGAGGCCACCTTCGACAACCCCGAGCGCGTCGCCTGGATCTCGGAGAAGATCAAGCTCGGACGCACGGGCGAGGTCGAGGACATAATGGGTGGCGTGCTCTACCTCGCCTCCGACGCCGCGGCGCTGGTCACGGGCACGTCGCTGCTGATCGACGGGGGCTGGACAGCCGACTGATGGCGGGGGAACGGGTCACATCGCTGGAGGTCGCGCGGCGCGCCGGGGTCAGCCAGTCGGCGGTCAGCCGGGTGTTCACGCCGGGCGCGAGCGTGTCGAAGGCGACGCGCGAGAAGGTGCACCGCGCGGCGGAAGAGCTCGGCTATCGCCCGAACGTGCTGGCCCGCGCGATGATCACGGGCCGGAGCCGCATCATCGGCCTCGTCGTCGCCTATCTCGACAACCAGTTCTATCCCCACGCGGTCGAGGCGCTGTCGGTCGCGCTCCAGCGCGAGGGCTACCACGTGCTCGTCTTCATGTCGGCCCCCACCGTGGGCGACGTGGAGGACGTGATGAAGGAGATCCTCGACTACCAGGTGGACGGCCTCGTGCTGGCCTCGGTGTCGCTCTCCTCGGTGCTGGCGAAGCGCTGCCACGAAAGCGGCATCCCGGTGGTGCTGTTCAACCGCGAACAGGACGACGCGCGCATGTGCTCGGTCACGACCGACAACCGGCAGGGCGGGCGCGAGATCGCGCGCCACCTGACCGCGCAGGGCCTGCGGCGGATTGGCTATATCGCCGGGATGGAAGAGGCCTCGACCCAGATCGACCGCGAGGCGGGGTTCCGCGAAGGGCTGCGGGAGGCGGGACTGACCCCCGCCGCCCGCGAGGTCGGCAACTTCGAATACGGCGGCGCCCGGGCCGCGGCGCTGGAGATGTTCGCGGGCGCCGACCGCCCCGAGGCCGTCTTCGTCTGCAACGACCACATGGCCTTCGCGGTGATGGACGCGATCCGTTTCAAGCTGGGCCTGCGCATCCCCGAGGACGTGGCCGTGGCGGGCTTCGACGACACCCCCATCGCCGCATGGCCGGCCTACGACCTGACGAGCTATCGCCAGCCGCTCGACCGGATGATCGCCCAGACGGTGGAGACCCTGCTGCGCCGGATCGACGACCGCGACGCGGCGCCCGAACGCGTGGTGCTGGACGGCGCGCTGATCGTCCGCCGCTCCTCCCGGAAGGCGGAGGGCGCGTGATGGACGGTCTCGCCCTCGTTCCGCCGCGTCCCGCCGTTGGCCGGCACGCGGCACGCACCGTGACCACCCCCGGCCGCCCGGCCGCGCCGGGCCGCCGCAAGCGGACACCACTCCAGACGGGACAGCAGCCATGAAGGGCTTTTCGAACCGGTTCACCGACCTGCCGGACTATATCCTGAAGATCACGAAGGAGATCTGGGAGGATCGCGGGCTCGACACCCTGCACCACTACTACGCGCCCGACATCCCGATGCGCTTTCCCTCGGGCCTCGTGCGCGGCAACGCGGGCGTGATCGACGGCACGCTTGCCACCCTGGCCGAGTTTCCCGACCGCCAGCTTCTGGGCGAGGACGTGATCTGGTCGGGTAACGAGGACGAGGGCTTCCTGTCTTCCCACCGGATCCTTACCACCGGCACCCACACCGGCCACGGCGCCTTCGGCGCGCCGACCGGCAAACGGTTCGAGATCCGCGCCATCGCCGACTGCGCGGCCCGGAACGACGTGATCGACGACGAATGGCTGATCCGCGACGTCGGCGGCATCGCGCGCCAGCTTGGCATCGACCCGTCCGACCACGCGCGGAGCCAGATCCGCGCCGAGGGCGGGCCGGAAAGATGCGTCCGCCCCTTCCACCCCGACCACGACGTGCAGGGGCCCTACAGCGGCACCGGCAACGACAACGAATGGGGCCGGCGGCTGGCCGACATCCTGACCCGGATGATGGACAAGGAGTTCTCGGTCATCCGCGCCGAATACGACCGTGCCGTGAGGACCGAACACTGGGGGTCGCGCGGCGGCTGGTCCTGGGACTTCGCCGAGACCGACTGGATGCGGCTGCGCTCCTCCTTCCCGACCGCGCGCTTCGCCGTGCACCACCGCATCGGCCGCGTCGACCCCGGCACGCCCCACCGCGCCGCCGTCCGCTGGTCGCTGACCGGGCCCCATGCGGGGCCGGGCCATTTCGGCGCGCCCACCGGAGCCGAGGTGCACGTCATGGGCATCACACACGCCGAATGGGGGCCATGGGGCCTCCGGCGCGAATTCACGCTGATCGACGAGGTGGCGATCTGGAAGCAGATCCACCTTCACACCGGCGCCGCGGACTGACCCGCGGCGCCAGGCACACCCTCAGGACACAGGATCGAGGACCGGAATGACCCCCGCAGAAATGGAAGCCCGCATCGTCCGCTACGGCGACCTTCAGCCCTGCAAGACCGCCTTCATCGACGCCCACACCCCGGGCTCGGACCAGAAGGAGAACTTCACCATCATCGGCGGCGGCGTCTCGGAATCCGCCGACCAGCACGTCCACATCGCCCTGCCCCACGGCTTCAACATCGGCGCCGCGGGCCAGCCGCCGAAGTGCCGCAACTCGCTCCACTCCCATCGCACGGCCGAGGTGTTCTTCGTGCTCTCGGGGCGCTGGCGCTTCTTCTGGGGCCGCTGGGGCACCGCGGGCGAGGTGGTGCTGGAGGAAGGCGACATCATCAACATCCCCACTGGCATCTTCCGCGGGTTCGAGAACATCGGAACCGATTACGGGATGATCATGGCGATCCTCGGCGGCGACGATGCCGGGGGCGGCGTCATCTGGGCGCCGCAGGTGATCGAGGATGCGAAAGCCCACGGCCTGGTGCTGGGGGCGAACCAGAAGCTTTACGACACGCGGAAGGGCCAGCAGCTGCCCGAGGGGGTCGGCCCGATGCCGGTGCTGAGCGAGGAGGAGCTGAAGGCCTTCCCCGAGCCGGAACCGGCCGAGGTTGTGCCGAACCACGTCGCCCGCTACCAGGACATGGTCTCGCTCGCGGGCAAGCGCCCGGTCAAGGTGATCGGCGAGAACGGCATGCTGCGCGACCGCCCCGGTTTCGAGGTCGACTTCCTTACCCGCGCCTCGGCCACGGAGGAGATGCACAGCCACGACCGCCCCTCGGTGCTGATGCCGGTAAAAGGCCACTGGCGGGTCAGCTGGCCCGACGGCTCGGCCGTGCTCAATCCCGGCGACACCATGTCGGTGCCCGCCGACCTGCCCCACAACGCCCTGCCCGCGATGACCGGCCACGCCTCGCTGTTCCACGTCGTCGCCACCGACGATCCCGCCGGTCCGACCTGGAAGGGCTGAGGTGCGGGGGAGCCTCCTTTTCGCCCTGCTGCTGACTGCGGCAGGGCGGCTCGCGGCGCAGGGCTGGCAGGCCGAGCTGTCCGACGACGGCGGCTATGCGATCGGCACGGCTCTCTATTCCGGGCTTCCCCTGGTCTTCGACTGCGCGGCGCGTTCGGTGCAGAACCCACTTCCGGCGGACCGGATGTGGCCCGACTATACCCACGCGCCGCCCTGGCAGGTCCTGATCGGCGCCGGCGATGCGCTCGTGCGCGCGTCGGGGGCGGAGCGTGCGGATATCCTGCTGCTCGTGGACCAGACCGGCTATCGCCTGCCGCCCCTTCGCTGGAACGGAATGGACGAGGCCTGGCAGGTCGCGCTTAGCATGGGCGACCCCATGCTCGCCGCCCTGCGGTCCGCATCCCGGCTGGTGATGCAGGTCGGCACCGAGGCCGCCTGGGAGATCCCAGTCGCGGGCCTCGGGGCGGCGCTGGACGCGGCGCAGGCCTACTGCGGCGCGGCCTGGGTCGCGGCCGGAGAGGCGCCACCTCCGGGCATCGCCGCCCCACCGGCCGCACCGCCTGCGCTCCCCTCTCCGCAAGGCGGAGCCTTCGCCCTGCCGTCCCAGATCCAGGCCCACGCCGATGCGAAATGCGAGGGCCGCGCCACGATTTCCCCCGATGCGCTGCAGGCAGGCGATCTCGACGGCGACGGCGCGCCGGACGTGGTGATGGACTGGGGCGGCGTCCAGTGCGCGGGCCGAACGAGCCGCCTTTTCTGCGGCGCCGCGAACTGTTCGCTCGACGTCTTCGCCTCCTCCCGCGGCTATGGCGACCCGATTCACATGCTGGGCACGGCCCTGACCTTCGTGGCGCTGCCTTCCGGAGGCCTGGGCCTGAAGCTCGACGGCACCTACAGCATCTGCGGCGAGACGGACTGCGACGCCCCCTTCGTCTGGAGCGGCAACCGTCTCGTGCAGCTCAAGCCATGACCGAAAGGACCACACCATGCCCCACCTGACGACCCATGTCGGCTCCCTGCCCCGCAGCCAGGAGGTGGTCGACTTCATCTTCGCCCGCGAGCGGCGGGAGCCCCACGACGAGGCCGCCTTCGACGCCTGCATGACCGCCGCCGTCTCGGAAACCGTGCGCCGCCAGGTCGAGGCCGGGGTCGACATCGTCTCGGACGGCGAGACCTCGAAGATCAGCTACGCCACCTATGTCAAGGACCGCTACACCGGCTTCGACGGCGACAGCCCGCGCCGCGCGCCGGCCGACCTGAAGCTGTTCCCCTCCTTCCTCGAGCGCATCGCCAAATCCGGCGGCACCCCGCAGTACGCCCGACCGATGTGCGTGGGCGAGGTCCGCTCGAAGGGCCAGGGCGAGTTGGAGAAGGACATCGCCAACCTCAAGGCCGCCATAGCCGAACACGGGGCACAGCGCGGTTTCATGAACGCGGCCTCCCCCGGCGTGATCTCGCTGTTCCTGCAGAACGACTTCTACCCCACGCGGGAGGCCTATCTCGCCGCCCTGGCCGACGCGATGAAGGCGGAGTACGAGACCATCGTCGCCGCGGGGCTCGACCTCCAGATCGACTGCCCCGACCTCGCGCTCTCCCGCCACATGCTGTTCACCGACCTTTCGGACGAGGATTTCGTGAAGGTCGCCGCCTCCCACGTCGAGGCGCTGAACCACGCGCTGTCGGACGTGCCGCAGGAGAAGGTGCGCATCCACATCTGCTGGGGCAACTACGAAGGCCCCCACGTCTGCGACATACCCATGGCGAAGATGTTCGACACGCTGATGGGCGCGAAGGCGCGTTACGTCCTGTTCGAAACCTCCAACCCCCGCCACGGCCACGAATGGACCGTGTTCCGCGACCGCAAGGCCGACATTCCCGAGGACCGCATCCTGGTGCCCGGCGTGCTCGACACCACGACGAACTTCGTCGAACACCCCGACCTGATCGCGCAGCGCCTCGCCAATTTCGCCGATATCGTCGGGCAGGACCGGGTGATCGGCGGGTCGGACTGCGGCTTCGGCACCTTCGCGGGCTTCGGCGCGGTCGATCCCGACATCGCCTATGCCAAGCTCGCGGCGCTTTCGGAAGGCGCGAAGAAGACGGCATGATCCCCCTCGTCCTCCTGCCCGGCATGATGTGCGACGCGCGCCTCTTCGCGCCGCAGATCGCCGCCTTCTCGGCCCGCCGCGCCGTCCATTGCGCGCCGCTCACCGGCGCCGACCGGATCGACGCTCTGGCCGAGGCGGTGCTTGCCCACGCGCCGCCCCGCTTCGCGCTGGCGGGCCTCAGCATGGGCGGCATCGTGGCGATGGCCATGGCGCGCCTCGCACCCGGGCGGATCGCGGGCCTTGCCCTGCTCGACACCAACCCCCTGGCCGAACCCGAGGCCACGAGCCGCACCCGCGACGCGCAGATCGCGCGGGTGCAGGCGGGCGGGCTCACCGCGGTGATGCGGGACGAGATGAAGCCGAACTACCTGACCGACAGCCCGCACCGCGCCGCGATCCTCGACCTCTGCATGGACATGGCCCGCGCGCTCGGCCCCGGGACCTTCATCGCCCAGTCCCACGCCCTTCAGAACCGCATCGACCAGAGCGAGCATCTGAGCCGCATCGCCTGCCCGACCCTCGTCCTCTGCGGCCGCGACGACGCGCTCTGCCCCGTGGCGCGGCACGAGATGATGCACGGCCTGATCCCCGGCAGCCGCTTGGTGGTGATCGAAAACGCCGGGCACATGCCGACCCTCGAAAACCCCGAAGAAACCACCGCCGCGCTGGCGGACTGGCTGGAGAGACTGGATGGATGACGCCCTTCTGACGCTGCTGCGAAGCGTCGACACCCCCACCGTGTGCAACGCCATCGAGGTGGCGCAGGGAAAGCGCGGCTTCAACCGCTTCACCCGCGGCACGATGCTGTCCTCCGACCCCTCCGCACCGGCAATCGTCGGCTATGCCGTCACCGCCCGCATCGCCGCCCTCGCCCCGCCGCAGGAGGCGCCCGACGCCATCCGCGCCCGCCGCATGGCCTATTACAAGGCAATGGCCGAGGCGCCGAGGCCCTCCGTCGCAGTGGTCGAGGACGAGGATTTCCCGAACGCGATCGGCGCCTTCTGGGGCGAGGTGAACACGACGATCCACAAGGGCTTCGGTCTGTCGGGCGCGCTGACCAACGGCGTCATGCGCGACCTCGGCGACCTGGCGCCGGACTTCCCGGTGATCGCGGGTTCGGTCGGACCCAGCCACGGCTTCGTCCATGTCACCGCGCTCGACGTGCCGGTGAAGGTCTTCGGGCTGAGCGTCGCGCCGGGCGATCTGGTCCACGCCGACCGCCACGGCGCCGTGGTGATCCCGCCCGAGGTGGCCGACGGGCTGGCGGGCGCCGTCGAGAAGATGCAGCGGACCGAGCTGCTGGTCCTCGGCCCGGCCCGCGCCGAGGGTTTCGATTTCGCGGCGTTCGAGGCGGCCTGGGCGGCCTTCGAGAAGGCGCGCACGTGATCCGCCACCCCGCCGACCTGTCGCTGGCCGAGGCGGGGGCGCGGCTGCGCGACGGCACCCTGACCGCCACGGCGCTTGTCACCGCCCAGCTGGAGCGCATCGCCGAGCGGGATCCGCGCATCGGCGCCTTCGTCCACCTCGCGCGGGAGGAGGCGCTGGACGCGGCCGCCCTGGCCGACCGCCAGATGGCGGACGGCGACGAACTCGGGCCGCTCCATGGCATCCCCTTCGCGGTGAAGGACCTGATGGACGTGGCCGGCTGTCCGGTGCGCTTCGGCTCCCGTCTCCATGGCGCGCGCATCGCCGCCGCCGACTGCACCCTGGTCGCGCGGCTGCGTGCCGCGGGGGCGATCCCCCTCGGCCTCGTCGCCACCTACGAGCTTGCGACGGTGGGCCCGGACACCGGTGCGCTCTATCCGCAGCCGGTCAATCCCTGGAACGCGGCCCACGTCACCGGCGGCTCTTCCTCCGGCTCTGCCGCTGCCGTGGCCGCGGGAATGGTCCGTTTCGCGCTCGGCACCGACACCGGCGGCTCGGTGCGCAGCCCCGCCGCTTATTGCGGCGTCGTGGGGTTGAAGCCGTCCTTCGGCGCGCTCCCGCTCGACGACGTGATGCCGCTCTCACCCACGCTCGACCACGCCGGGGTGATCGCGCGCACGGTGGGCGATGCGGCGACGGCCTTCGCCGTGCTCGCGGGGCGGGATCGGGCAGAGCCCGGCGGGATCGCAGGTCTCGCCCTCGCCTATGGGCGCGGCTGGGCCGGGGACGACGCTGCGGACGGGGCGCTGGTGCCGCTGCTGGACGAGGCCGCCTCCGCGCTCAGCCTCTGCGGCGCGGCGGTGCGCATCGTCGACCTGCCGGACTATGCGCCGCTCGAAGCCGCCGGTTCAGACCTGATCCTGTCCGAGGGATACCTGCTGCACGGTGCCGCCATCGCCGTGGACCCCGCCGCCTGCGGCCCGATGGCCCGCGCCAGCCTCGCCGGGGGCGCCGACATTCCGCCCGGGCGGATCGAATCCGCCCGCGCCGCTGCCGCAGACCTGCGCCACCTCGTCGACGCCCTGCTGACGGAACACGCCGCGCTGATCCTGCCGACGACCCTCACCCCGGCGCCGCCCTTCGCGGCCTTCCAGCCCGGCAAGCCGCTCTGGACCCCCATGCGCACGATCCCGTTCAACCTGACCGGCCACCCGGCGATCTCGGTGCCCATGGGATTTGCCGGAGGCCTGCCCCTCGGCCTCCAGATCGTCGGGCGGCACGGGGACGAGGCCACGGTGCTGAGCATCGCCGCCGCCTTCGAGGCGGCGACGGATCACGGCGCGGTTCAGCCCGCGGGCTGCTGAAGCCGGTCGAGCCGAAGCTGCGCCGCCCGCCGGTGCCCTTCCAGCCCCTCGCTCGCGCTCTGGCGCACGGCCGGGGGGGCGACGGCGCGGATGCCCTCCGCCGTAAGCCACTGGTGCGTCGCGACCTTCAAATAGGCCCCGACCCACAGCCCCCCGGTATAGCGCCCCGCCGCCATGGTCGGCAGCGTGTGGTTCGTGCCGCAGCACTTGTCGGAATAGACCACGCTCGCGTTCTCGCCGATGAAGAGCGAGCCGTAGTTCCTGAGCCTCTTCGCCAGCCCTTTCGGGTCGGCGGTGTGGATCTGCAGATGCTCGGCCGCGATGTGGTCGGAATAGGCGATCAGCGCCGCCTCGTCCTCGCAGATCGCGATCTCGCCGAAGGCCTCCCAGGCCTGCCCCGCCGTCGAGGCGGTCGAGAGCGTGGAGAGCTGGCGCGCCACCTCCTGCTCCACCGCCTTGGCCAGCGCCGCATCCGTGGTGATGAGTCCGACGCGGGTGTGCACGTCATGCTCGGCCTGCGCCAGAAGGTCGGTCGCGATCATCTCGGCATCGCCCGTGGCGTCGGCGAGGATGTAGATTTCCGAAGGTCCCGCCAGCTGGTCGATGCCGACCGGCCCGAAGACCTGCCGCTTCGCCTCGTTCACGTAGGCATTGCCGGGCCCGACGATCTTGTTCACCGCCGGAACCGTCTCGGTCCCGAAGGCCATGGCGGCGATCGCCTGCGCCCCGCCGATGCGGAAGATCCGGTCGGCGCCCGACAGATGACAGCCCGCGATCATCGCCGGATGTGCGTTCGGCGGCAGGCAGGCGACGATCTCGGACACCCCCGCGACCTTCGCCGGAACGATGGTCATCACCGGCGCCGAGAGCAGCGGGTAGCGCCCGCCGGGCACGTAGCAGCCCACGCGTTCCACCGGGATCACGCGGTGGCCGAGATGGACGCCCGGCAGGATCTCGACCTCGAGCGGCAGCATGGTGGCGGACTGCGCCTCGGCAAATCTGGTTACGTTTGCAATGGCGAACTCGGTGTCCTTCCGCGTCTGCGGATCCAGCGCGTCCACCGCCTGCCGCCGCGCCTCGGGCGTGACCTCGAATGCGTCGAGGTCGCTCTTGTCGAACTTCTTCCCGAACTCGCGCACCGCCGCGTCACCTCGTGCGCGCACGGCAGCCAAGATGGAGGTCACGGCGTCCTCGATACCGGAGGTTTCCGAGGCGGCGGGCGGCTTCGGCTGCCGGTGATGGGTCACGCCGGGGAAGGGATGGGAGTCGGACGGCACGGCAGATCCTTTCGATGTCAGCACGCAGCGGGAGTCGCGCGAGCCTAGCACCCGCTCCGATTTTTGCAAACGTATTCATTCCGAATTGCCCCGTCGCGCGTAACGCCCTACCCCTTCCCGACCAGTCCCCGCGGAGAGCCCGCGATCAGCAGCGCCACGTCGCGCATCGCGAAGACCGGAGAGACCTTCGGCGGCACCGCGAGGTAGCGCGGCCGCCATTCGGGCTGGAACTTCTGCTTGAAGGCCCTGAGCCCCGCGAAGTTGTAGAACGCCCCGCCGTGCCGGTAGATCAGCCGCCCGAACCTGTTCCAGGACCGCGCCACAGACCGCTCCGACAGCCCCGCCAGCGGCGCCGAGCCAAGGCTCAGCTCCTCCGCCCCCGCGGTCTTGTAATGCTCGATCAGGCTCAGGAACATGTACTCCATCAGCCCCGACGCCTCCTCCGGCAGATAGCGCATCAGGTCGACCGCCACGAACCGCCCGCCCGACGAGGCCATGATGTTGGCGAAGGCGACGATCCGCCCGTCCTTGCGCGCGACGGCGATGTCGAAATGCCCCAGGTAGACGGGATCGAACCGCCCCACCGAGAACCCCTTCTCGCGCCCCGTCTTGCCCCCCAGCCAGAGGTCCGAGATCGCCTTCAGCTCCTCCATCAGCCCGTGCGCATGGGGCGGCGACAGGAGCGCGATCTCGTAGCCTTCGCGCTGCCGCTTGTTCAGCGTCGCGCGCATGGTCTTGAACCGCCCGCCCGCCAGGCTGAACTCCGGCAGCCGCACCACCGCCTCCTCGCCGATCTTGTTCAGCGACAGCCCGAGCTCCACCCAGAGCGGCAGGTTGCGCCCGCTGACCTCGTAAAAGACGGGGCGCGCATTGGCCGCCGCCGCCTGCTCGGCGAAGGACCAGCACAGATCCTCGAACTCGTCCGCATCGCCCACCGGATCACCGAGCGCGATCCAGGACCCCCCGCGCACCGCGTACATGATGACGGCCCGCCCCGAATCGGAGAACAGGAACCGCTTGTCCCCGGTCTGGCTCAACCAGCTCTGGGGATCCGCCGATCCCTCCGCCAGCACCGCCGCCCGCGCCATGGTGGCCGGATCGGCATCCACCGGCAGCGTCCGCCGCACGGGCCGGATCAGCAGGTAGATGCTGAAGAAGAACAGCACCGCCGACGCCGCCAGCCCGCCCCGAAGCGCCCGTGGCGTGGTCGAGGCGCGCGAGAACTCGGACATCAGGTCGTTGGAATAGGGCACCGCCTTGTGCACGAAGAAGAAGAAGGCCGCCGTGGCGATCCCGACGCCGAAGACGGTGGCGAACCAGCGCGCCTCGAACACCCCCTCGGTCAGCCGCCCGGGCCGGTTGAAGGCCCGGCGGAACGGCAACAGCGACACGGCCCCGAGGCAGAGCACCAGCGCGTTTTCGATGTCGAGGTCGTTCAGCAGCAGCCCCGCGGCGCCGCCCACCAGCGCGAAGATCGCCACCCAGTAGGCCGAGGACACCCGTTGCGCGAGCCCGTGGGACACGATCAGCAGCGCCACGCTCGCGATGGCCGAACCGATGGTGCCGCCTTCCAGCAGCAGCCAGCCCACGAGGTCGCCGTCGGCGATGGCGCCGCTCCGGACCGAGGGCACCATGGTGACGAGCATCAGGTAGACCCCGAAGCCGAAGGCCACCGCCGCCGCCAGCGCCGGCGCGATCCCGTGCAGCGTGCCAAGCGCCGCCTGCATCCCCGGCATCCGCGCCAGCAACCGGCTGCCGAACCCGCTCGCCAGCCGCGCCTCGTTCAGCGCCACGATGGCGAAGGCCAGGGCGAAGGGCAGAAGGTAGTAGATCAGCCGGAACAGCAGCAGCGCCGCCGCCGCGTCCCCGACCGCGACCGAGGCGGGCAGCGTGCCGATCACCACCGTCTCGAACACGCCGACGCCCCCCGGCACGTGGGACAGGACCCCGATCATCATCGCCGCCGCATAGATCGCGACGAAGGTGGCGAAGTCGGGCTTGCCCGCCGGCAGCAGGACCCACAGCGCGAAGGCCGCGGCGAAGACGTCGATCAGCGTGACGATCAGCTGCCCGCCGACATCGCCGGGCGGCGGTAGGTGCAGGTCATAGCTCCAGACCCGCAGCTGCCGCTGGCTGACAGACAGGTAGAGGATCAGCCCCACCGACAGCGCCAGCACCGCCCCCGCCACGGCCCGGATCGTCCCGGGACCGTAGGGCAGATAGGCCGAGGCCGGGCCGGGATGCACCGCCACGGCCCCGAGCCCCACCAGCGTCAGCCCGGTACCGAGCGCCAGCGCGATGTATCCCGACACCGCCGCCACCTCGAACGCATTCAGCCCCGCGGCGGAATAGATGCGATAGCGCACCGCGCCGCCCGACACGACGCTGATCCCGATCGTGTTGCCGAAGGCATAGCCGAGGAAACCGCCAAGCGCGACGACCCCGGGGCTGAGACGCCGGTTGATGAAGCGCAGCCCGAACCAGTCGTAGAAGATCAGCGCCGCATAGCCCGCGACAGTGGCCCCGAGCGCCGCCAGCAGCACACCGACGGGGGTGGCCCGGATCTGCGCCGCGACATCCGCCGGATCGACCGGCCGCAGCAGGTGGTAGAGCGCATAGAGCCCGAGCGCGAACAGCCCGACCCCCAGCAGCACGGGAAACGCCCCCCGCAGCACCTGCAGGTTCAGCCGCGCCCGCACCCTCTGCCCCGTCTCCGCGTCCATGAGATCCTCCGCCCCCTGCGTAAGCAAAGCCGCGGCGAGACGAAACCGTTTCCTGCGAGCGGGCCGACCATCTTCCCGCGCCTGCGGCACCGCCGCACCTCCCTCCACCGCCGGACCGGCACGCCCGCAGCCTGTCCCGGTTGCCGTCCCGACCGGCTGGCCATGGGTCCCTGCCCACCCGGCCCGAGGCGCGACCACGCCCGGGCCTTCCCCCGCCCCGTCATCTTTGCTTTCCAAATATCCCCGCCGGAGGCATCCGACCTCGCAACCGGAACGACGGTCGCGATATCGCCCCGCCCCCGCCACGGGCGCCCCGCTTTCCCCCGGAAAGCGGCGCCGCAAAAAAAACGCCGCGCATCCGGAGATGGCGGCGTCAGTGGCAATCCGAACGAGGGCCGGTCGATCCGGGCAGGCGACCCGGCGACTGGGGACAGTCAGGTGCATCCAGGCTTGGGGAAAGGGGATGCGTGACCGGCAGAGCGGAGAGCAGGCAGAAAGACCTCAGAAAAGGCCGGGGAGGTACAGCCCGGCGACGAGAAGCACGGCTAGGGCGGAGGCGCCTGCAAAGTCCTGCATCAGCGTTTCCGAGCGCTTCAGCACCGATACGATCTGTTGCAACATCCTGCGATCCTCCTCACCGCGTTTCCGTTGCCCCTTTGTTCTCACAGCCGTTCACCAAAGTAAAGAACTTTTTGAGAACATTCGCGAACAAAACGGAACGCGCCCGCTAACCCACGGAAATCAGGCGGATCGCCTTGTCCTGCTCCATCAGCCACAGAAGCTGCCGCGCGGCCGCTCCCCGTGCGCCCTCCAGCTTCGGATCGCTTGCCAGCAGCGCGCGCGCATCGCTCTGGGCCACGGCCATCAGCGCCGCCTGCCGCTCCAGATCCGCCACCCGGAACCGCGGCAGGCCCGATTGCGCATGGCCGATCAGGTCGCCCGCGCCGCGCATCTCCAGGTCCACCTCGGCGATGCGGAAGCCGTCCTCCGTCTCGCGCAGGATCTCGAGCCGCCGCCGCGCCGTCTCGCCCAGGGGGGGCTGGTACATCAGCAGGCACGTCGAATCGGCCGTGCCGCGCCCGACCCGGCCGCGCAGCTGGTGCAGCTGGGCAAGGCCGAAGCTCTCGGCCCGCTCCACCACCATGATCGAGGCATTGGGCACGTTCACCCCGACCTCGATCACCGTCGTCGCCACCAGGACGCCCGTCTGCCCCGCGACGAACCGCGCCATCGCCGCGTCCTTCTCGGCGGGCGGCATCTGCCCGTGGACCAGCCCGACGACCCCCTCGCCCAGGGCCGCGCGCAGCCGGGTGAACCGCTCCTGCGCGGCCGTCAGGTCCGAGGATTCGCTCTCGTCCACCAGCGGACAGACCCAATAGGCCTGCCGCCCCTCGCCGACCGCGCGGCGCAGCGAGTCGACCACCTCGTCGAGCCGCCCGGTGCCGACCAGCGCCGTCTTCACCGGCAGCCGTCCCGGCGGCTTCTCGTCCAGCACCGACACCTCCATGTCGCCGTACTGGGCCAGCGAAAGGCTCCGCGGGATCGGCGTCGCCGTCATCACCAGCACGTCGGCGCCCTTCCCCTTCGCGCCCAGTTCCAGCCGCTGGCGCACGCCGAAGCGGTGCTGCTCGTCCACCACGGCGAGCCGCAGGTCGTGAAACGCCACGTCCTTCTGGAACACGGCATGGGTGCCGACCAGCACCTGTATCCGCCCGTCGGCCAGCGCGGCGAGCTTCGCCGCCCGCTCGGCCCCCTTGTCGCGGCCCGTCAGGATCTCCAGCACCACGCCCGCGCTTTCGGCCAGCGGCCGCAACCCTTCGAGATGCTGGCGCGCGAGGATCTCGGTCGGGGCCATCAGCACCCCCTGCCCCCCGGCCTCGACCGCGACCAGCAGCGCCATCAGCGCGACCAGCGTCTTGCCCGCCCCGACATCGCCCTGCAGCAGCCGGTTCATGCGGGTGGGCCGGGCCATGTCCTGGGCGATCTCGCGCATCGCCCGCTCCTGCGCGCCGGTGGGCCGGTAGGGCAGCGCCGCCAGCACCCGCGCCTGCAAGCGCCCCGTGGCGCGCGACACGATCCCCCTCGCCCTCGCCCGGTCCGCCCGGGCAAGCGCCAGGGTCAGCTGGTGCGCCAGCAGCTCGTCGTAGGCGAGCCGCTGGCGCGCAGGATGCTCGGCCGACAGTCCCGCCACGCCCTCCGGCCCATGGGCCTGCCGCAGCGCCTCACGCCACGAGGGCCAGCCCGCCTTGGCCAGCTGCCCCGGGTCGATCCATTCCGGCAGCTCCGGCGCCCGGTCCAGCGCCGAGGCCGCGGCCCGCTGCATCGTGCGCTGCGTGACGCCGGAGGTCAGCGGATAGACAGGCTCGAACGCCGGGATCGCTTCCGCCTCCTCCGGGCGCAGGATGTGGTCGGGATGGACCATCTGCGCGATGCCGTCGAAGAATTCGAGCTTGCCCGACACGACCCGCCTCTGCCCCGTGGGCAGCTGCCCGTTCAGCCATTCGCCCCGCGCGTGGAAGAACACCAGCTGGAAGGTCGTCGCCGCATCCGTCACCTCGACGCGATAGGGCCGCCCCTTGGCCCGCGCGGGGATGTGGCGGCCCACCAGGACCTCGACGCTGACAACGGTGCCCGGCTCGCTGCCCTGCACCGTGTCGCGGCGCTGCCGGTCGATGCCGGAATGGGGCAGCGTGAACAGCAGGTCGCGCGGCTTCTCGATGCCAAGCTGGGCCAATGCCTGCGCGGTCTTCGGTCCCACGCCGTCCAGCACCGTCGCCTCGGCGAAGAGCGGGAACAGGACCTCCGGCCGCCCGCTCATCGCCCCTCGATCAGGCGCAGCCAGCCGTCCTCGTCCAGCGTCTCGATCCCGAGTTCCGCCGCCTTCTTCGCCTTGCTCCCCGAGTTCGGCCCCGCCACCAGCAGGTCGGTCCTGGCCGAGACGCTGCCCGCCACCTTGGCGCCCAGGGCCTCGGCCCGCGCCTTCGCCTCGGCCCGCGTCATCCGCTCCAGCGTGCCGGTGAAGACCACCGTCTTGCCCGAAATTGAGGAGGCTTCATTGCTTTCTCGCAACGGAAGAACATTGATTAGCTGATCAACCAAGCGGTCAACTGCAGAAAGTTCTTTTGGCTGGCTTAATGTACTTATCAACGCGCTGCAAATTTGTGGCCCAACTCCGTCTACGTCTATAAGAATTTTGTAGGTAGACTCTCTTAATGAGCCACTACCGAAAAGATTTCGAAAATTTTCCCACTTTACAAAATGTCTCGCCAACCTCGTAGAGACGTACTCGCCCACATGCCTTACGCCTATTGCAAAAATCAAACGATCAAGATATATTTCTCTCCGCTTATCAATTGCTTGAAACAAGTTCTGCGCAGAAACCTCACCCCAACTCACTCTTTTATAAAGACGTTTCCCTGATAGGTGATCGAGAAGATCGGCTGCTGACGGAACATCTTCCACATCACCTCTCCCCTCAGCTTCTGATATTCTTGAGTAAATCGAACGAAGGCGACTTGGCAAATTTGGATAATTCCTTCTGCTTATGGAGGAGGTTCTCACGATGATGGAATTTTCGAATTCCATCTGATTCGCCTCAAGCAAGGAAAGTCTCAGTATGAAATCAAATGAATTTCCCTTAAGCTTAGCTCCGTCGCGGTCGCGCTCCTTGAGAGTAAAAATATCCGCTGGTTCATCGATCCAGTTCAAGAAGTAGAATTCTTCCACTTGCTTCGCCCCCAGTCCCTCGATGTCGAAGGCCGCGCGACTGACGAAATGCTTCAGCTTCTCCACCGCCTGGGCCGGGCAGATCAGCCCGCCGGTGCAGCGGCGCACCGCGTCGCCGGGCTCGCGCACCGCGTCCGAGCCGCAGTCGGGACAGCGCGTCGGAAAGGCATAGGGCACCGAACCGTCCGGCCGCTTGTCCAGGTCCACGTCCGCCACCTTCGGGATCACGTCGCCCGCGCGATAGACCTGCACCCAGTCGCCCTCGCGGATGTCCTTGCCGCCGCGGATCTCGCCACCCTTCGCATCGCGGCCCGCGATGTAATCCTCGTTGTGCAGGGTCGCGTTCGATACCACGACGCCGCCAACCGTCACCGGCGTGAGCCGCGCCACCGGCGACAGCGCCCCGGTGCGCCCCACCTGGATCTCGATCTTCTCGAGCCGCGTCCAAGCGAGTTCGGCCGGGAACTTGTGCGCGATGGCCCAGCGGGGCGTTGTCGAGCGGAAGCCGAGCCGCCGCTGCAGCTCCAGGTCGTTGACCTTGTAGACCACGCCGTCGATGTCATAGCCGAGCGTCGCGCGCTGCTGCTCGATCGCCGCGTAATGGGCCAGCATTTCCTTCGCTCCGTCGCAGAGCCGCGTCAGCGGATTGACCGAGAAGCCGAGTTTTTCCAGCTGCTCGATCGCGTCCATCTGCGTGTCGGCCAAAGGCGCCGAGACCTCGCCCCAGGCGTAAGCGAAGAACCTCAACGGCCGACGTTCCGTGATCCGCGGATCCAACTGGCGCAGCGACCCTGCGGCGGCGTTGCGGGGGTTGGCGAAGGTCTTCGCCCCCATCTCGCCCTGCCGCAGGTTCAGCGCCGCGAAATCGGCGTGGGACATGTAGACCTCGCCCCGCACCTCCAGCACCTCCGGCGCACCCTCCAGCCGCTCGGGAATGTCGCCGATGGTGCGGGCGTTGGCCGTCACGTTCTCGCCCACCGCGCCGTCGCCCCGGGTCGCCGCCTGCACCAGCCGCCCTGCCTCGTAGCGCAGCGACAGAGACAGCCCGTCGATCTTCGGCTCGGCGGTAAAGGCCAGGTCCGCATCCTCGCCCAGCCCGAGGTACTTGCGCACGCTGCGGTCGAACTCTGTCACGTCCTCGGCGGCGAAGGCATTGCCAAGTGACATCATCCGCTGGCTGTGGGCGACCTTCGCGAACCCCTCCGCCGGGGCGGCGCCCACCTGATCCGAGGGGCTGTCGGCGCGCTTCAGCCGCGGAAACCGCGCCTCGATCTCCTGATTGCGCCGCTTCAGCGCGTCGTAGGCGGCATCGCTGAGCTCGGGGGCATCCTCGGTGTGATAGGCCGTGTTGGCCTCGGCGATGACCTGCGCCAGGCGCTCCAGCTCTGCCGCGGCCTCGTCCTCGGTCAGATCTTCCACCTTCTTCTGCGTGCCCATGCCGTTCTCCGCCGCCTGCTCTCTCCTCAGGTGATAGGAGCCGTCCGCGGACCGGTCCAGTGGCTTTGCACCCCGAAAGTCGTCGCACCGATCCCCGTCGGCCCGGGAGAAAGGAAATTCCCGCACCGCCCGGTCCCGCTCTCCGGCGAGGGCGGTCGACACTGTCTCTCCGGTTCCATTGCAGGGCGCTCTGCCGTGCCGGCGCCCAGGACGGCGAACGCCCCCGAAGCAGCTTGCGCCTTGCCGTACCCGGGCCGAAGCGACACGGCGGGCGAACGACCGGACCGCATGGACCAGCCGGCCGAGGCAGGCGATTGCCGAGCCACCTGAGGCGGCGCCACCCTTTCACCAATCCTCAAGGGGTTCACGCCAATCGTTCCGGGACAACGCTCCGAAGCGCCTGTCGGCATCCGACATCGACAAGGACCCGCCCGGATACCTTCACGTCTCGTCACATCCCTTCGGCAGCCGTCGCACCCCGTCACGGCCACCATCGATCACGGCCGCCATTCAACGCGTCACCGCCGCCCTTCGCAACCGTCGTCCCGCATCACGGCCTCCATGCGCCATGTCCGCCCATGTCACGACCGTCCCTGATATCCGCCGATCGCACGTCAGCGGCCCTGTCCGGCACGGGCCGGCATTCGACACGCCCGCCGATGTCACGACCGACACTCATCTCGCCCGACCGCCGCGCCCCACCTGGCCCGGGCGTCACTCGTCACATTCCACGCAGATCGCCGCCCATGACGGTCAGCCCGCAGTTCTGCACAAACCCGCCTTCCTCGTCGGCGCCCCCGTATGGCTCCGAGTGCCATAATCGGCAGGCATCTGGGGGAAACAGCGAAGATCGCCCGGCGCACAGGCACATCACCGCATCGGACCGGCGCCACCGCTGGTCGGCAACCGACTCGCCGCTGCGTCACGCCGAGGAGTCAGGCGCTCGCCACCATCCGCTGCGGATCTTCCTTCTGATCGGGATCGCGCAGGACGTAACCGCGGCCCCAGACCGTCTCGATGTAGTTGTCGCCGTCGGTCGCCTGGCTCAGCTTCTTGCGCAACTTGCAGATGAACACGTCGATAATCTTCAACTCCGGTTCATCCATGCCGCCGTAAAGGTGGTTGAGGAACATCTCCTTGGTCAGCGTCGTGCCCTTGCGCAGGGAAAGGAGTTCCAGCATCTGGTATTCCTTCCCGGTCAGGTGCACCGGCTTTCCCTCCACCTCGACGGTCTTCGTATCCAGGTTTACCGAGAACTTTCCGGTGTGAATTACCGATTGGGCGTGGCCCTTCGATCGCCGGATGATCGCATGGATCCGCGCCACCAATTCCTCGCGGTGAAAGGGCTTGGTCAGGTAATCGTCGGCGCCGAAACCGAATCCCTTGATCTTGCTTTCGGTATCGTCCGCGCCGGAGAGGATCAGGATCGGCGTGTCGATACGCGCCATGCGCACCTGCCGCAGAACCTCGTGCCCGTTCATGTCCGGAAGGTTCAGGTCTAGCAGAATAAGATCGTAATCGTAGAGCTTTGCGAGATCGACCCCTTCTTCCCCGAGGTCCGTACAATACACGTTCAGGTTGGCATGCGTGAGCATCAATTCGATGCTGCGCGAGGTCGTGGGATCATCTTCCACCAGCAGAACGCGCATGTGACTCTCCTCTTGACGGCTTCTCCGGCCACGTTCACAGCAATTCGTTAATCTATCATTACTCGTTAACGCAATCTCCGGCTACCTCCTAAAGTTGTCGGTATTTTTGCAGGCGGGTCGTCTTCAGGGCGGCTTCGCCATGGCGGTCGACGGCCTGCGCCCAGGACTGCAATTCCTCCCGCGTCAGGGCGTAGGTCTCCATCGCCTCCTCCTCTGTGATCAGACCTGCGGCAACGGCCCGGACGACGGCCGCCTTCCGGCTTGCCACCCATCGTTTCGTGGTCCTGTCCGGAAGATCCGCCCGCGTCATGATCTTTCCTCCCGGCAGCCTGACGGCGCGCGGACCGTCGAGTTTCTTCAGATACATCGTTCACCCCTTTCCTTCCCCACGCGGGAAAGACTAGGACGAGCCGCTTAATCGGGGGTGAAACGCCGCCTTGAGAGTATCGCCAATTTTCCTATATTGCGCGGGTCCGAAAGGAGGGACACCATGCCGCTCGACACCAAGATGCCGCTCAATTCCCTGGGCTTCGCAAAGCCCCCGGCAGAAACCCGCGTGGTTGTCGCGATGTCGGGGGGCGTGGACAGCTCGGTGGTCGCCGCGATGCTGGCCGAAGAGGGCTATGACGTCGTCGGAGTCACGCTCCAGCTCTACGATCACGGGGCGGCTCTGGCGAAGAAGGGCGCCTGCTGCGCGGGGCGCGACATCCACGACGCCCGCCGCGTGGCCGAGGCCATGGGCTTCCCCCACTACGTCCTCGATTACGAGAACACCTTCCGCGAGGCGGTGATCGACGAATTCGCCGACAGCTACCTCGCCGGGGCGACGCCGGTGCCCTGCATCCGCTGCAACGAGCGGGTGAAGTTCAAGGACCTGCTGGAAACCGCCAGGGACCTCGACGCCGACTGCATGGCGACGGGCCACTACATCCGGCGCCGCGTGGGCGCGGCGGGGCCCGAGCTGCATTCCGCCGCCGACGCGAACCGCGACCAGTCCTATTTCCTGTTCTCGACCACGCCCGAACAGCTCTCCTACCTCCGCTTCCCCCTCGGCCACCTGGCCAGCAAGGCGGAAACCCGGGCGCTTGCCGCGAAATACGGGCTCTCGGTCGCCGACAAGCCGGACAGCCAGGACATCTGCTTCGTGCCGAACGGCAACTACGCCGCGGTGATCGAGAAGCTGCGCCCCGGCGCCGCCGATCCGGGCGACATTGTCGACACCGAGGGCCGCGTGCTCGGCCAGCACCGCGGGGTGATCCACTACACGGTCGGCCAGCGCCGCGGCCTCGGCATCGGCGGGCTGGACGAACCGCTGTACGTCGTGAAGCTCGACGTGGATCGCCGCCACGTGGTCGTCGGCCCGAAGGCCCTGCTTGCCACCCGCAGCGTGCCGCTGCGCGAGATCAACTGGCTCGGCGACGCCCCCCTCGCCTCCCGCGACAGCTGGGAGGTCGAAGTCCGCGTCCGCTCCACCCGCCCGCCCCGCGCCGCTCTGCTGCGGCCGATCTCGGACACCGAGGCGACGGTGGAGCTGCTGACCCCCGAGGAAGGCGTTTCCCCCGGCCAGGCCTGCGTGTTCTACGATCCCGACAGCACCCGCGTGTTGGGCGGCGGCTGGATCTGGCGCGGCTGAACCCGTCGCGCGCAGGTGCTGCGCACCCTCGTCGGGCGGTTCTTACCGAGGGGTCGGAGCCTCCGGCGGGGATATTTGTGAAGCAAAGATGACAGGGTCATCCCCGGCCTCGTCTGCCCGATCTGCGGTTCCGGCAGCGGCCTGTGGCGCTGAACCCGAAGGGGCACGCATCGCCCCATCTTTGCTTTTCTAAATATCCCCGCCGGAGGCTCCCGCATCCTCCGCCTGCGCCGCGGCCATACCGTCGAGCACCGCCCGCGCCGCCCGCACCCCCGGCGCTTCGCCGCCGCGGCCGAGCCGCTCCATGGTCAGCGCCAGCGCGGCGCGCTGCGCACCGGGGCGGGCGAGCTGGTCGAGGACGGCGGCGGCGACGGGCGCGGGGCGGCAGGCGTCGCCCAGGAACTCGGGCACCACACGGGTCCCGGAGACGAGGGTGACCAGCGTCACCGTGTCGATCCTCACCACGCGGTTCGCGATCTGGCGGCTGATCCAGCCGAAATCGTAGCCGATGACCATGGGCGTGTCCGCCGCCGCAAGCTCGAGCGACACGGTTCCCGAGGCCGCCATCGCGACATCCGCCGCCGCGAAGGCCGCCCGCTTGCGCCAAGGCGCCCGTGGATCGCCGCGCGGGTCCAGCACGACCGGGGCTCCG
>NZ_PNOS01000087.1 GCF_002869745.1 Oceaniglobus roseus | reverse complement strand
GCACTGGAGAAAGTTCGCTTCACTCTCCGGGGCACCGGAGCGGTCATGCAACTCCAACCGACCGGAGAACCGCATGACCGACACCATCCCTGCCCGCCTGGCCGCGCTGAAGACCACGCCGACGCCGCAGCTGAAGACCCAGTGGCGCGAGTTGTTCGACAGCGAGCCGCCGCCGTTCAACCGCCGCTACCTGGAGTCCCGGCTCGCCTACCGGATCCAGGAGCTGGCCTACGGCGGGCTGAAGCCGGAGACGGTCCGGCGGCTTGAACGTCTCGGCGAGGAGTTGGACGGCGGCGACCGGAAGAAGCGCAGCGTGCGTGCCGGCCGCGACCGCCCGATCACTGGCACCCGGCTCCTGCGCGAGTGGCAGGGCGTAGAGCATGTCGTCACCGTCACCGCCGACGGATTCGAATGGCAGGGGCGGCCCTACAGGTCGCTGTCGGCCATCGCACGGGCGATCACCGGCACGCGTTGGAACGGGCTCGTGTTTTTCGGGCTCAAGCGACAGGGGGGCCGGTGATGGCGGAGGTGAAGCCCAAGCGCCGCTGCGCCGTCTACACCCGGAAATCCTCCGAGGAAGGGCTGGAGCAGGAGTTCAACTCGCTCCACGCCCAGCGGGAAGCCTGCGAGGCGTACATCGCCAGCCAGCGGTCCGAAGGCTGGGTGCTGGTCCGCGATCAGTATGACGACGGCGGTATCTCGGGCGGCACGCTGGAGCGCCCTGCCCTGCAGCGGCTGCTGGAAGACATCGAGGACGGGCTCGTCGACGTGGTCGTGGTCTACAAGATCGACCGTCTCAGCCGCTCGCTGGCGGACTTCGCCAAGCTGGTCGAGGTCTTCGACCGGAACGGCGTGACCTTCGTCTCGGTGACGCAGTCCTTCAACACCACCACCTCCATGGGGCGGCTGACGCTGAACATACTGTTGTCCTTCGCCCAATTCGAACGCGAGGTCACGGCTGAACGCATCCGCGACAAGATCGCCGCCAGCCGCCGGCGGGGCATCTGGATGGGGGGTGTCCCACCCTTCGGCTACCGCGTCGAGGACCGCAAGCTGGTGGTGGACGAGGAAGCCACCGAGCAAGCGCGGTGGATTTTCGCGCGCTTCGTCGAACTGGGTTCGGGCACGGTGCTGGCCCGGGAGGCCGCGGCCA
>NZ_PNOS01000010.1 GCF_002869745.1 Oceaniglobus roseus | reverse complement strand
CGCGGCGGGCGACAGCCGCGAGGCCCGCGCCGCCGCCGAGGCCCGCAGCGAGGCCGCCCGCGAGGCCGTGGCCCAGGCCGAGGAGCGGATCGAGGAGGCGCTGGACGTCACCCCGCAGAAGCTGCTCGACACGCTCGACGCCGACCCTGACCGGATGCCCCCGGCCGAGGAGATCGAGGCCGAGGTCGCCCGCCTCAAGCGCCAGCGCGATTCGCTCGGCGCCGTGAACCTGCGCGCCGAGGAGGACGCGAGATCGGTGCAGGAGGAGCATGACCTGCTGATCCGCGAGAAGGCGGACCTGGAGGCCGCGATCCGCACCCTGCGCACCGGCATCGCCGGGCTGAACCGCGAGGGGCGCGAGCGGTTGCTGACAGCGTTCGAGCAGGTGAACGCCAACTTCTCCATGCTCTTCACCCACCTCTTCAACGGCGGCGAGGCGAAGCTGGAGCTGGTGGAATCCGAGGACCCGCTGGACGCGGGACTCGAGATCATGTGCCAGCCGCCGGGCAAGAAGCTTTCGACCCTCTCGCTGCTCTCGGGGGGCGAGCAGACGCTGACGGCGATGGCGCTGATCTTCGCGGTGTTCCTCGCCAACCCCGCGCCGATCTGCGTGCTCGACGAGGTGGACGCGCCGCTGGACGATGCCAACGTGACGCGGTTCTGCGACCTTCTGGACGAGATGTGCCGCCAGACCGAGACGCGGTTCCTGATCATCACCCACCACGCCGTCACCATGGCCCGGATGGACCGCCTGTTCGGCGTCACCATGGGCGAGCAGGGGGTCAGCCAGCTGGTCTCGGTCGACCTCAAGCGGGCCGAGGCGCTGGTGGCCTGAGGCGGGTCAGTCCGGCGTCGGCGCGGGCTGGTCCGGGTCTTCCTCGGGATCGAAGGACGGCGCGTTCTCGATCGCGATCCGCCCGGCGACCACGAGGATGTCGACCTTCTCCGGATCCTCGGCGTTCTTCAGGAAGATCAGCCGATCCATCGGCAGCGCCACCGTGCGGGCGCCGATGCCAAACAGCCCGCCGATTTCCAGCAGCACCCCCTTCACCCGACCGTCGGCGCCGATCATCACGTCGCTGATCGTGCCGAGCTTGATCGCATCCTCCGGCAGCCCCCGTTCCCCCTCGGCCGGCGGCGTCGGCGCGGCGTGGACAAGGTGCCCCTGCAGGTCGGAGAATCGGAAGGGATCGCCGGGGCCCGCCTCCTCGGCCGGACGCGGGCTGAGGAACGGCGTGTCCGGCGCGACCTCCTGCGCCTGCAACGGGGCGGCGAGCAGCAGAAGAGGGGCGAGGCGCAGGAGGGGCGGGGTCATCGGATGTCCTTTCCACGGGGATCGGGGGAAAAAGGCCCGGCGAGGCGGGGCGGTTCCCGCCGTGTGGGGCGTTCGGACCGAAGGCAGGGGGCGCAGGCTCCGACCGCGGGATGAAAGGTCCGGTCACGGTGCCAGCTCATCCGCGCCTTCCTGAACGACGAGGGCAATCCCCGGATGCAGATGGACGTCCTGATGCGCAACGACGGCATCTCGCGGAGCAATTTCGTTGCCGTGCTGGGCGCGTGGCGGGACCGGATCGCCGAGTGGGAGCAAGCGCTCGGCCTCTGAGCGCCGCCACCGCCGCCCCGCCTCAGAGCGTGTCCAGCAGGGCGGGCGTGGGCCAGGCGTCGGCGGGCAGGCCCAGGCGCTCCTGCTCGGTCTGCACCGCTTCGCGGGTCTTCTCGCCGAGGATGCCGTCGATCCCGCCCACGTCGTATCCCTTCGCCACCAGCTTCTCCTGCAGGCGCAGCATCTGCGGCCCGTCGAGCCCCGGATCGGGGTTCCCCGCCGCGTAGACCTGCGCGCCTTCCAGCCGGGTGGCGAAATAGGCGGCGGTGGTGACGTAGACGAAGCTCTTGTTCCACTCGAAGAAGACGTCGAAGTTCGGATAGGCCAGGAAGGCGGGTCCCTTGCGCCCCTGCGGCAGCAGGATCGCCGCCGTCAGGCCGCCGTCGCCGAGCGGCCCGTTGCGCGGGGTCACGCCCTCGGCCTGCCACTCCGCCACGGTCTTGCGGTGGTTCAGCCCCGTCTCGGCCCAGTCGAAGCCTTCGGGCAGCGTGACCTCGTGCAGCCAGGGCTCCCCCGCGCGCCAGCCGAGGCTCCTGAGCATCGCCGCGCCCGAGGTCAGGGCGTCGGGCACGCTCGTCTTCAGGCTCACCACCCCGTCGCCGTCGGCATCGACGCCGTTCTCCAGGATGTCCTCGGGCAGCATCTGGACCATGCCGATCTCCCCGGCCCAGGCGCCGGTCGTGGTGCGGGGGTCCAGCGCGCCGCGTTCGAAGAGGGTCAGCGCGGCCAGCACCTGCGGGCGGAACAGGTCGGGGCGGCGGCAGTCATGGGCGAGGGTGACGAGGGAGTTCACTGTGTTGAAGTCCCCCTGCACCGCGCCATAGTCGGTTTCCAGCGCCCAGAAGGCCAGCAGCACGCCGGGGCTGACGCCGTACTCCGCCGCGATCCGGTCGAAAACGGCGCCGTATTTCTTCAGGTTGGCGCGGCCGTTGTCGATCCGGTTCTGGCTGATGACCCGGCGCGAGAACTCGATGAACGGCAGCTGGAACACGCCTTGGGCGTTGTCGGCCTTCAGTGTCCGCTGATCCTGCGAGACCCCCGCGAAGAAGGCATCGACCTTGGCGGGGTCGTGGCCCGCGGCGATCGCCTCGTCCTTCAGCCCTGCGATGAAGCCGCGGAAATCGCCGCCGCAGGGCACGTCGGTCTGCGCCGCGGCGGCGAGGGGCAGGAGGGCGGCGGCGAGGGCGGGCAGCAGCAGGGGCAGGCGCATGGGCGGTCCTTCGGGCAGGGGCGTTTTGCCACAGACGCTAGCACCCGCGGCCCGCTAGGCAACCGCTGCCGCCAGCGCGAGCACCAGGAGCGCGGCCCAGGCGCGCCACAGCCGGCGCACGCAGGCCCCGATCTCCGCCGCGCCGGGGTCGCGGCGGCCCGAGGGGTGCACGAAGGGGAAGTCGCGCATCGTGCCGTCGTAACTCCGCGGCCCCGCCAGCGCCACGTCGAGCGCGCGGGCCATGGCCGCCTCGGGCCATCCGGCATTGGGCGAACGGTGCAGCGCGGCGTCGGCCCGGATCGCGGGCAGGTCGCGCAGGCGGCCGGCGGTCAGGGCGATCAGCACCGCGGTCAGACGGGCGGGAACCAGGTTCAGGAGGTCGTCGGTGCGCGCGGCGGCCCAGCCGAAGGCCTCGTGGCGCGGCGTGCGGTAACCGATCATCGAATCGGCCGTGTTCACCATCTTGTAGACCAGCATCCCCGGCAGCCCCGCGACCAGGAACCAGAAGGCGGGGGCGATCACGCCGTCCGACAGGTTCTCGGAGCCCGACTCGATGGCGCTGCGCGCGACGGCGGCGGCGTCCATGGCGGCGGTGTCGCGGCTGACGATCATCGCCACCGCCCGCCGCCCCTCGGGCAGGCCACGGCGCAGCCCCACGGCCACGGCGCGGACGTGGTCGCAGAGCGAGCGCTGCGCGAGCAGGATCGCCGCCGCCACGATCTCGGGCAGGGGGCCGAGGGGAATCGCGGCGACCAGTCCCGCGGCAAGGAGCGCGAACGCGACGAGGAGCGCCAGCGCGACCACCCCCTTCACGCGCCGGTGGCCCCCGCGGTTCAGCGTGACGTCACACCAGCCCACCGCTCGTCCCATCAGGACCGCCGGGTGCGGCAGGCGCGACCACAGCCACTCCGGTTCGCCGAGGGCGGCGTCGAGGATCAGGGCCGCGGGCAGGATCATGTGCGGGACTGCGGGCCGGTCCGCCGTGCGGCGCTCGGCTGCGCCGTCGCCCCGCCCGCCGTCCCGTTTGCCGTCCCGTGAACCTCCGCCCCGGCCTCGGCGAGGGCGGCTTCGAGCCTTGTCCACCCGTCGTCCGGGGGCAGGCCGAGCCGCAGCCAGTCCGGCGCATAGGGAAACTCCCGCGTCAGGATGTGCCGCCGCGCCAGGGCGTCGTGCCACAGCCCCACATCGGGCGTGCGGCAGAGGCGGAACAGCGGACAGTCGCCCCCCGCCGCGAGTCCTGCCGTGGCCAGCAGCGCATCGAGCCGCGCCGCCCGGTCGCGCAAGGCAAGGCGTTCGGCCGCCGCCCAGCCCACATCCTCCAGCGCCGCGGTGCCGAGCGCCAGCGCAGGCCCCGAGACCGCCCAGGGCCCGAGCCGGCCCGCCAGCCGTTCCAGCACCGCCGGGTCGCCGATCGCGAAGCCCAGCCGCAGCCCCGCCAGGCCCCAGAACTTGCCGAAGCTCTTCAGGATCACCGTGCCCGGACCCGCGCGGCCGATGAGGCTGCGGGCCGGGTCCGTGTCGCAGAAGGATTCGTCGACGACCAGCATCCCCGGCGGCCTGTCCGGTCCCTCCCAGAACTCCCCGGTCGGGTTGTTCGGGCTGACTTCCAGCCGCACGGGTGCCGTGCCTTCCGTCACCTCCCAGCCCGCGGCGCGAAAGGCGGCGGCGTGTTCGTTGTAGGTGTCCGGCCGGATCCGCACCGCGCGCCCGTCAAGGCAGAACGGCAGCTGCGCGATGAGGGCCGAGGCGCCCGGACCCGCCAGCACCGCCGCCCCCTCGGGAACCGCCCAGAACCGCCGCGCCGCCGCCTCGAGCGCCGCGGACGCGCCGCGGTCGGGCAGGGCGGTCCAGGCCGTCTCGGGCAGGGCGGGACGGGGCCAGGGCCGCGGGTTGATCCCGGTCGAGAGATCCAGCCAGTCGGCGCGGGAGCCCCCCCACCGGGCCACCGCGGCGTCCACGCCTCCGCCGTGATCCCGCGCCGCGCCTGTCATTCGGCGTCGGGCAGCGGCGGGTGGCGGGTGACGAAGTGGCCCTTCACCCCCTGCGGCCAGCTGCGATAGGGCACCTGGCCCGTCTCCGAGGCCGCATGGAGCGCCGCATAATCGGCGATCGCCGCCGCCGCGTCGGCCTCGGGCGCGAACCGGCCGAGGGTATAGGCGATCTTCCCCGCCGCCTGGACCGCGACGTTGCAGCCGTGGGTGCAGCCCATCAGGCAGGAGGTGCGCCGGGTGCGCACGCCCTCCCGCGTCTCGGCCTCGGCCTCGACCAGCGCGGCCAGCCGTGCGCCGTCGCGCGGCGCCTCCGGCCGATCGCCCTGCTCGCCGAATCGGCAGGTATCGCAGACGGTGATCCAGGTGGTCATCGCAGCCTCTGACGTTCCCCCGGGCCGTTCCCGGTGGCCCGGACAAACCATTGTGCCCCCTGAAGATGCAAGCGGATTGTTGCCGCGATCGCCTGTCAGGGCCCGCATGGATTTGTGTAGAATTGACCCGGTTGCCGGACTGGGGCACCCTTGCAACAGCCGAATCTGCCGCGGTCCCGGTGCCCGTCCCGCAGGAAAGTCTCCGAGATGAAGATCCTGATCGTCGGCGATGTGCCGAAGCTGACCGATCTCTGGGCATCCTGCCTGCGCGCCAGGGGTGCGTCCGTCACGGTGGTCGCCTGCCAGGATGCCGCGATCCGGGCCCTGCAGAGCGGCGCGTGGGAGGTGCTGATCCTGAACCTCTCAATGCGCGACGGCTCGGCCCTGGCCGTGGCCGATTTCGCCTCGTACCGCTATCCGGACACGAAGATCATCCCGGTCACCTCGTCGACCTTCTTCTCGGACGGCTCCGTGTTCCGGCATGTGCCGAACGCCTGCACCAGCCTCGGCATCGCCATGGCGCCCGAGGACATGGCAACGATCGTCGAACACTACGGCATGGCCGGCTGAGACCGGCTCGGGCAGGCTCGGACTGGCCGGGGCGCCGCCGCGTCGCCGTCAGGCGGGCGCGGGTCGCGACAGCAGCACCTGGATGTCGGCAACGTTGGTGCCGGTGGCCCCCGTCACCAGAAGGTCGCCCGAAAGGCCCAGCGCCGCGTGGCTGTCGTTGTCCGCCAAGAGTGCCGCCGCATCGCCCCCGGCCGCGCCGATCCGCGCCCAGCTGCCCTGATCCACGATCCCGCCCGCGGCCTCGGTCGGGCCGTCCCGCCCGTCGGTGCCGCCGCTGAGGCCGGCCCAGACGCGCGCAATCGGCGCCTCCGCCGCCCGGCGGGCCAGCCGCAGGGCCAGTTCCTGGTTGCGCCCGCCCATGCCCTTGCCGCGCAGCCGCACCGTCGTCTCGCCGCCCCAGAGGAGGGCGGTGGGCGGTGCGCCGGCAGGCAGGGCGGCGGCTGCGGCATGAAGCGCTTCGGCCGCCTCGGCCACGTCGCCGACCAACCGGTCCGAGACGATCCGCGCCGCGAAACCCGCCGCCTCAGCCGCCAGCCGCGCGGCCGCGAGGCTCTGCCCGTTCGAGCCGACCATCCGGTTGTCCGCCTCGATCTCCGGCACGCCAGGTGCGGGCCTGTCCAGGTGCGCCCGCACCGCCTCGGGCACGTCCGCCCAGATCCCGGCCCCCTTCAGCAGCGCCGCCGCCTCTTCCCGGGTGCCGAGCGGGGAGACCGTGGGCCCGCTGGCGATGGCGCGCAGATCGTCGCCGATCACGTCCGACAGGATCAGGGCGCTGACCGGCGCGGGGGCCGCGACCCGCAGCAGCCCGCCCCCCTTCAGCCGCGACACCTGCTGGCGGATCAGGTTCATCGCCACGATGTCGAGCCCGCTGGACAGGAGCGCCCGGTTCAGCGCGATCTTGTCCTCCAGCGTCAGCCCCTCGGCCGGGGCGGGCACCAGGGCCGAGCCGCCGCCCGAGATCAGGGCGACCACCCGGTCCTCGGCCGTCGCCGGGGCGAGCAGGTCCAGCACGGCCCGGCCCGCGGCCAGCCCGTCGGCGTCGGGCACCGGATGGCCCGCGTGCAGCAGGCGCGCGCCGGGGCAGGGGGCGCCGTTGCCCTTGTGGGTGATGCAGAGCGCTTCACGGGGACCGTCGACGCGGGCCAGTGCCGCCGCCATCATCGCGGGCGCCGCCTTGCCGATGGCGACCAGCCGGGTGAGTCCGCCGGGACCGGGACGGGGCAGCGGACGATCGTCCAGCGCCGCCGACACGGCACGGGCCGGATCGGCGGCGGCGACGGCGGCCAGGAAGATCTCCCGCGCGGCATCGCGCAGGTCGTCGGTCGGAATGGCGTTGGACAAGGACATGGACCCCGGCTGGAAGGTTGTGCCCTTTGTAAGGGCACGGCCCGCGGCCGAGATCAAGTCCGCCGTGCGCGGGCGCGCCCCACGCGCGGCGTCCGGCGCGCCCGGAGATTTCCCGCGCGCGCGGCGGGCACCTCCGATCGCGCGCCAGCGCGCCGAAACGCGCGCTGTTCCGTGCCGCAGGGCCCCTTGCCCCCGATCCGCGCATCTGCTGCACTCGCCCTCTGACCCCGGCCCAAAGGACCTCGCCCATGCCCCCCTTTAGCGGACCCGACCTCTGCGCCCTCGACGCCACCGAGGCCGTCGCCCTCCTCGCCGCGCGCAAGGTCTCGCCCGCGGAACTGGTGGAGGCCGCCGCGGCCCGCCACGCGGCCGTGGACGGCGCGGTGAACGCCATGCCGATCCTCTGCGCCGACCGGGCGCGGGCGGCGGCCGCGACACCGCAGGGCGCGCCGCTGCACGGGTTGCCGCTCGCGATCAAGGACCTGACGCCGGTCAGGGGCGTGCGCACCACTTTCGGCACGCCGGGTTTCGCCGATTTCGTCCCCCCGGCCTCGGACCCGCTGGTCGAGCGGCTGGAGGGGCGGGGCGGCATCGTCATCGGCAAGACCAACACGCCCGAGATGGGCGCGGGCGGAAACACCTTCAACGCGGTCTTCGGCATGACCCGCAATCCCTGGAACACCGCGAGGAACGCCGGCGGCTCCTCGGGCGGGGCGGCGGCGGCGCTCGCTTCGGGGCAGGTCTGGCTGGCCCACGGCAGCGACCTCGCCGGCTCGCTGCGCACGCCCGCGGCCTATTGCGGCGTCGTGGGCCTGCGCTGCTCGCCCGGGGTGGCGGGCGGGGCTTCGGCCACGAACCTCTTCAACACCATGTCGGTGCAGGGCCCGATGGCGCGCAACGTGCGCGACTGCGCCCTGTTCCTCGACGCCATGGCGGGGGAAGACCTTGCCTGGCCGCTCTCCCGCACCGCGCCCGCGACCGCCTATGCAAAGGCCGTGCTGAAGGAGCCAGGCCCGGTGCGCATCGCCTTCAGTCCGACCATGGGCGGCTTCGCCCCCTGCGACACGATCATGGAGGGCGCGCTGGCCGGGGCCCTCGCCCGCCTCTCCCCGGCCTTCGGCACCGACGAGACCTTCCCCGACCTCTCCGGCCTCGAACAGGCCTACATCACCTTCCGCGCCATGGTCTGGGCGGCGGGCCCGGGCCGCCTGCCGCAGGAGATCCAGTCGCGGTTCAAGACGACGCTGAAGGAGAACATCGCCCTGGGCCAGACCCTCGACATCCAGCAGGTCTATGATGCGCAGATCGCCCGCACCGCGGTCTACAACCGCGTCGCCGCCGCCTTCGCGCAGTACGACGTCCTCGCCGCACCGTCGGTCGGCCTGATGCCGGGGCCGGTGGAGGACGAGTACCCGTCCCGCGTCGGCGACACGCCGGTGAAGGACTACGTCGACTGGCTGAAGTTCTCCTTCCTCGCCACCACCCTCGGACTTCCGGCCCTGGTCCTGCCCGTGGCCCTCGTCGACGGCCTGCCCGTCGGCCTGCAGCTCATCGCCCGCCCCCACGCCGAGGCGCAGCTGTTGCGGATCGCGCACCGGATCGAGCAGGAACTCGACCTGAAGCTCGGCCCGATCGACCCGGTCGCAGGCTGAGGCCGCAACATACGGCGCTGCGCGCCGTTGCCTCCGGCGGGGATATTTGGGAAAGCAAAGATGGGGGGTGCGGTCTTCCCATCTTTGCTTTCGAAATATCCTCGGGGGGAATTGCCGAAGGCAATGGGGGGCAGACAGCCCCCCGCACGGCCCGAAGGCAGCACGGCCGCCGGGGGTCAGCCCCGCCCGGCGATCCTGCCCAGCACCGCCGCCGCAAGCAGCCCGTTGCCCGACAGGTAGCTTGAGTCGCCCGCTCCGGAGACGCCGCAGGCCGCGCCCCCCGCAGCGTGGAGGTTCGGGAAGGCGCTGCCGTCCTGCCCCATGACGCGGGCCCGACCGTCCACCACCAGCCCGCCCTGGGTGTGGAACAGGGCCCCGGTCACCCGCACGCCGCAATAGGGCG
Organism: Oceaniglobus roseus; assembly: GCF_002869745.1. Lineage (GTDB taxonomy): Bacteria > Pseudomonadota > Alphaproteobacteria > Rhodobacterales > Rhodobacteraceae > Oceaniglobus > Oceaniglobus roseus. The sequence continues at coordinate 100,592 of NZ_PNOS01000010.1, read as the reverse complement.
GGGCCAGCGGCGGGGTATCGAAGCGGCGTCCGAAGCGGTCCGGCCCCGCGTGGCAGGCCGCGACCTCTTCCGCCAGCGCGTCGGCGGGTAGCGCGAAGGCCGCGGCCACGCCCTCCAGCGTGTCCTCCGTCTTCACCGCGCCCGCCGCCTCGGCCGCGCGGAAGTCGGCGAATTGGCGGGCGATCGCGGCGAGGCGGGCGTCGAACACCGTGACCGCCGCACCGCCGGGCTGGGCCAGCACGGCGCGCGCCGCCTCGGAGTATCCTTGCGATTCGTCCCAGAACCGCTGCCCGTCCCGGTTCACCTGGATGCCGCCGCCGGTGATGACGGCCCAGGTGATGAGGATCCCGTGGGGATGCGCCACGTTCCCGTGGCCCTGGTAGGCGCCGAGGTGGCGGACCTCGGCCCCCATCGCCTCGCCCCAGTCCAGCGCCTCGCCGCGGTTGCCGTCGTGGCCGAACCACAGCGCCCCGGCGATCCCGGGCATGTGTGCCGCCACGCGGGCGCGGTTGCCGCCGAAGCCGTTGCAGGCGAGGATCAGCCGGGCGCAGCCGATCTCCTCGCGCAGGTCGCCGCGCAGCAGCGACACGCCGCGCACCTCCCGTCCCTCGGCAAAGAGCCGGTCCACCGCCGCGCCGCAGAGGATGTCGATCCCTTCCGCCTCGCAGGCGGCCCTGAGCGCATCCACCAGCTCCCGCCCCGAGCGCGTCGGCAGCCCGTGCATCCGCCGCCGCGAATGGCCCGGGTAGTCGAAATCGTCGACGACGGAGAAGGGCAGCCCGTGACGGTCACAGAGCCAGTCGACCGCCTCCGCCGCGCCGCCCGCCAGCAGGTCCACCAGCCGAGGATCGTTCTCGCCCTTTGCCTTCCTCTGGATGTCCGCCGCGAACAGCGCCGCCGTGTCCTCGATCCCTGCCGCCTTCTGCACCCGGGTCCCGGCCGCCGGGATCAGCCCCGCAGACAGCGCGGTGGAGCCCGAGGGCACCGCGTCGCGCTCGACCACCAGCACCTCCTGCCCGGCCTCGTGGGCGGTCAGCGCCGCGATCAGCCCGCAGGCCCCGGCGCCGACGATCAGCGTTTCCACCGTCACCGGGAAGGAGGAAGGAGGGGGCGCGACGGTGGCGCTCACGGCTTGCCCTCGAAGCGCCGCCCCTCCGCCAGCATCTCCTCGGTGCCGATCACCCGGTTCAGCCCGGCGAAATCGAACATCCGCTCGGCGAAGGGTCGGTTCGACCCGTGCGCCTTCAGGCTGCCGTAGTACTCCTGCGCGACGCGCGCCAGCGCCCGCACGATGCCGCCCGGGAAGATCACCAGCGAGAAGCCAAGGGCCTCAAGGTCCGCGGCCCCCTGCACCGGGGTCGCGCCGCCCTCGACCATGTTGGCGAGCAGCGGTATCCGACCGCGGAACTCGGCTGCGACGCGCGCCAGCTCGTCCCCCGTCCGTGGCGCCTCGATGAACAGCACGTCCGCCCCGGCCTCGATGTAGGCGCCCGCCCGGTCCACGGCGGCCGAGAACCCCTCGACCGCGATGGCATCGGTGCGTGCCACGATCAGCGTCTCGTCCGAGGCGCGCGCCTCGGCCATGGCGGCGATCTTACCCGCCATCTCGGCCTTCGGGATCAGCGACTTGTCGGCGAGGTGGCCGCAGCGCTTCGGGTATGTCTGGTCCTCGACCTGCAGCGCGTTCGCCCCCGCGCGTTCGTAGACGCGCATGGTGCGCTGGGCGTTCAGCGCATTGCCGAAGCCGGTGTCGGCGTCGATCACCACCGGCAGGTCCACCCGGTCGCGGATCAGCGCCAGCGTGTCGGCCATCTCGCTCATCGTCGTCAGGCCGATGTCGGGGCGGCCGAGACGGGTATAGGCGACCGCCGCGCCCGAGAGGTACAGCGCCTCGAATCCGGCGGCGGCGGCGAGGCCTGCGGTCAGCCCGTCGTAGACGCCGGGCGCGACGAGGATCTCGGGGCGGGCGAGGCGGGCGCGCAGGCTCACGACGCCGCCCCGATCATCGCCACGGCAGCTTCGCAGGTGACGACCTCGGTGACGGAGCCGAGCGAGACCAGCGTCGCGTCGTGAACCTCCGACCTGAACGCCGCGCAGCCGTCCGACAGCAGCACCGTGCGGATGTCTCTGAGGTGCGCGTCCCGCACCGTCGAGGCGACGCCGCCGTTCGTCACGATCCCGCCGACGATCAGCGTGTCGATCTTCAGTGCCCGAAGGATGTACTCCAGCCGCGTCTGGTAGAACGCGGAATAGGCCACCTTCTCGACCGTGTAATCCGCAGGCGCCAGCGCATCGACCAGTTGATGCCCGAAGGCGCCGGGCGCGAAATCGCCCTTGGTCAGGAACGGCCGAAGCGCCTTCAGGTGCGGCGAGATCAGCGGTTTCCCCCCGGGCCCCGGCACCAGCGTGAACTGCGCCGAGACATAGGTGCCCCCCTTGTCCCGCAGCGCCGCCACCACCGGCGCGACGCGGGCGGGCAGGGCGGCGATGGAGGCCGAGCCCTGCCCGGCGCGGCCATAAGCGCCTTCGGGGTGCAGGAAATCGTTCTGCAGGTCGATGGTCAGGACGGCCGTCTTGGCCGGGTCGAGGGCGCCGTGGCTCATGGCTTTTCCTCCAGGATGACGTTGCCGAAGGCGTCGACGGTGCCTTGCAGCCAGGGTTCGATCAGGATCGTCGTGTCGGGCTGTTCCAGGATCGCCGGGCCCGCGATGACGCTGCCCACCGGCAGGGTCAGGCGGTCGTAGATCGCCGTTTCGTGCCAGGCGTCGGCGAAATGCACCTGTCGCGTCGCCTTCACCACCGGCGCGCCCGTGGTGGTCGGCGCGAGCGTCGCCAGGTCGAACTTCGGCCGCCGCCCGATCACCGAGGAGCGCAGGTTGATGACCCGGCGCACCCCCGTCTCCAGCACCCGGCCATAGGCCGCGCGATAGGCGGTGTCGAAGGCCGCCGCGATCCCCTCGCGCGTCGGCATCTCGACGCGGCCGCCGAGGACGGAGACCGGCAGCGGCACCGCAACCGTATGGGTCTGCCCGGCATAGGCCATGTCCAGCTCGAACACCGCCTCCTCTGCCTCGAACCGCGATTTCGCGGCGGCCAGCATCGCCATCCCGGCTTCGACATGCTCCTGCATCAGCCCCTGCAGCGCGGCGCAATCCACCTCGGCCACGGTCGCGTTCACCGTCTGCACGAAGTCCTGCCGCATGTCGGCGATGACGCAGCCCATGGCCGAGGTCACGCCGGGATAGCGCGGCACCAAAGCCCGCCCGATCCCGGCCTCCCGCAACATCGCCCCGGCATGGAGCGCACCGCCGCCGCCGAACGGCATGAAGGCGAACCGCTTCGGGTCGAACCCCCGCTCGACCGACACCAGCCGGATCGCCCCGGCCATGCGCGAATTGGCGACTCGCAGGATCGCCTCCGCCGCCGCCTCGGTGCCAAGTCCCAGCGGCCGGCCCACATTCGCGTCGATGGCCCGCCGCGCGGCCGCCACGTCCATCCCGCCGAGACCACCGATGGGGCTCTCGGGGTCGATCCGCCCCAGCACCACGTTGGCATCCGTCACCGTGGGCCGGTCGTTCCCCCGCCCATAGGCGACAGGCCCCGGGTCCGACCCGGCACTCTCGGGTCCGATGTTCAGAAGGCCCCCCCTGTCGACCCAGGCGATGGATCCGCCCCCGGCCCCGATGGTCGCGATCTCGATCATCGGCGTGCGGATCACCATGCCGAAGTCGATGGAGGTCTGCGCCGCCAGCATCGACTGCCCCCCGGCAATCAGCGCCACGTCGAAACTCGTCCCGCCCACGTCGCCGGTGATGACATCCGGGAACCCCGCCGTCTCGGCGATGTATCCCGCCGCGATCACCCCCGCCGCCGGACCCGAAAGCGCGGTCCTGACCGGCAGCCGCCGCGCCGTGCCCACGTCCATCACTCCGCCGTTGCTCTGCACGATCATGAACTCGCCGTCGAACCCGCCATGGATCAAGGCCGTCTCCAGCCGCTCCAGGTACCCCGACACCTCGGGTTGCAGGTAGGCGTTCAGCGCCGTGGTCGAGAACCGCTCGAACTCCCGGATCTCCGGCAGGATCTCCGAAGACGCGGCGACATGGGGGTTGCCCCAGACCTCGCGCACCGCCTCCACCGCCAGCCGCTCGTTCTCCGGATTGGCATAGGCATGGGCGAACAGCACCGCCACCGCCGCACAGCCCGCCGCCTGCAACTGCGCCGCCGCATCGCGCACGGCGTCCAGATCCACCGGCACCATCACGGTGCCGTCCGCCAGCGTCCGCTCCGGCACTTCCAGCCGCATCTCCCGGTCCGCCACGGGGGTGAAATCCCCCCGCAGCCCCCAGGTGCGCGGCCGGTCGCGCCGCCGCATCTCCAGCACGTCGCGCAGACCTGCGGTGGTGATGACCCCGATCTTCGCGCCCTTCCGCTCCAGCAGCGCGTTGGTCCCGGCGGTCGTGCCATGCACCACCACGGCGATGTCCGACAGGTCGGGGATGTGCACCCCGAGCCCGGCGAGGAAGCCCCCCGCCTGGTCGGGCCGCGTTGTCGGCACCTTGGCGATCCTGGCCGTCCCGTCCTCGGCCAGCACGAAGATGTCGGTGAACGTCCCGCCGACGTCGACCCCCGCCAGCACGCTCATCGCCCGTCCTCCCAGCCGTAATCCCGCGCCGCCGCCTGCGGAGAGACCAGCCCCTGCGCCACGTCCCGCGCCACCGCCGCCCGGTCGCGCCCGGACGCGGGCCCATAGCCGCCGCCCCCCGGCGTCTCCAGCCGGACCCGCTGCCCTTTCCTGAGCGCGATCCCCCGCATCTTCGAGGCCAGCGGCGGATGGTGCCAGCCGTCCGCCTGCTCGTAGGAGAAGACGTTCAGCGCCGCCGAACCGCCTCCGGCGGCCCCCATCGGCGCATGCCGCCCCCGCTCGCCGAACAGGAACGCTTCGGCCTTCTCCGCCAGAAGCTCGATCTCGTAGACCGCGCCCAGCCCGCCGCGATGCGTCCCGGCGCCGCCCGAGTCGGGGCGCAGCGCCCATTGCCGGAACACCACCGGATAGGCCGCTTCGAGGATCTCCATCGGCGGGATCGTCGCGGTCGAGATCGGCGCGTTCCCATGGTTCAGCCCGTCGCTCTCCGCCGATCCGCCGTGGCCGCCACCGTAGAACGAGAACATCACGAAGGGCGACCCGTCGTCCCGCTTCCCGGCAATCGACAGCGCGTTGATCGTGCCATAGGCATTCGCCACCACCCGTTCGGGCGCCGCATGGGCCGCCGCGGCAAAGATCACGTCGATCATCCGCAGGATCGTCTCGGTATAGCCCCCCACCGGCGCCGGAAACGGCGCGGAAAGCAATGATCCCTCGGGCACCACCACCTCAACCGGCCGCATCACGCCGGAGTTCGCGGGCAGGGCGGGGAAGATGTGCTTGATCGCCACATAGGCCGTCGCCACCGCCGTCGGCAGGGCGATGTTGACCGGACCCGCCACCCGGGGCGACGTGCCCGTGAAGTCCAGCCGCAGCCGGTCGCCCTCGATCTCCAGCGCCACCCGGATCGGCAGCGCCTCGTCGGTGATCCCGTCGTTGTCCAGCCAGTCCTCGGCCTCCCACCGCCCGTCCGGTAGCCCCGAGACCTCCGCCCGCATCAGCGCCTCGGCCCGGTCCTGAAGCGCGGACAGGGCGGCCGACACCACCTCGCCGCCATAGCCGTCCAGCAACTCGTCCATCCGCCGCACGCCAAGGTCCAGCGCCCCGAGCTGCCCGTTCAGATCGCCCATCGCCGACTGCGGCAGACGGGTATTCCGCATAAGGATATCCACGATGTCCTGCTGCAACTCGCCCTCCCGCACCAGCCGCACCGGCGGCAGCACGAAGGCCTCGGCGAAGGCGTCCGTCGCGCCGGGGTTGTAGTTCCCCGGCACCGCGCCGCCCACATCGTGCCAGTGCCCCACCGAGGCCAGCCAGCAGAACAGGTCACCCTCCCGGAAATAAGGCCGGACCAGCCGCATGTCCGACAGGTGCGTGCCGCCGATATGGGCGTCGTTGAACACCCACACGTCGCCGTCCCGCGGACCGCCCTGCGCCGCCGCCTTGTCGATCACCGCCTTCACCGCGAAGGCCATGACTCCGACGAAGATCGGCAGCCCGGACTTTCCCTGCACCAGCGTCTCGCCCGTCTCGGCATGGTACAGCCCGTGCGAGGCATCGTGCGCCTCGGCGATGATCGGGTTGAAGGCGGCGCGGAACAGCGTCGCGTCCATCTCGTCGGCGATCTGCTCCATCCGCCCGGCCAGCACGGCCAGGGTGATCGGGTCGATGTCGCTTGCAGCGGTCATTGGGGCCTGACCTCGGCGATGTCGTTCCAGACGTCCTGCCGTTGCAGCTTGCCCTCCGCCACCTCGAACCGGTCGATGAAGCGGATGCCCTCGAACGCCGTCCCGTCGGGCCATTCGCCCGAGAGCGTGCCGTAGCAGTAGACCACAACCCTGGCATCGTCGAACCCGTCGTAAGTCTTCCTTACGAAGCGATAGCGCGGCTTCGACCAGGCGACGAGTTCCTCCAGCGTCGTCATCGGCGCCGTGCCGGGGAAGCGCATCGTGAACCCCTCGGCCAGGAACCCTTTCGCCGTGGCGAGGTCCCGCGCCTCCATCGCGTCGAGATAGCGGCGGACGAGCGCGGCGCTCGTGTCCTGGGCTGCGTGATCCATGGCGCTCCCTTCACTTGTATTATCTGCAATACAGCTTGGGGGACAGAAAAAATCAACAACCGATGTCAGGGTGAACATAAATTATTGATTTCCGGAAATCGCCGGATATGCTTCGCCAAGCAACAGGAGCGAGGTCCATGGCCGATCACGACCAGCCGCAGATGCCCGAGGGCGGGAAATCCCGCCGGGTCTACCTGCTGCTCCGGGACGAGATCGCGGGCGGCCTGCTGCCCGAGGGCGCGATGCTGCCGGGCGAACAGCGCCTCGCCGAACAGCACGGCGTCTCGCGTGTCACCGTGCGTCGCGCGCTCGACGCGCTGGCCCGCGACGGCCTGATCGAGAAACGCGGCGGCTCCGGGTCCGTGGTGCGCGCGCAGCCCGGCGCGCCGGGGCCCATCGCCGCCGACATGACCACGCTGATCCCGCAGATCGTCGCCATGGGCCACCAGACCACGGCGCGGCTCTTGTCCTTCTCCTACGGCCCCGCGCCCCGGCCCGTGGCCGAGGGGCTGGGCCTTGCCCCCGGCGCCCGCGTCCAGACCGCCGTGCGCGTCCGCTCGGCCGAGGGCGTGGCCTTCTCGCACCTGACGACCCATGTTCCGGAACTTATCGCGAATAACTATTCCGAGGCCGACCTCGCCACCACGCCGCTCTTCGCCCTGCTCGAACGCGGCGGTGTGCGGCTGGGCGGCGCGCACCAGTCCGTGACCGCCGCCCTCGCCGCCCCCGACGTGGCCGAGGCGCTGGGCGTCGCCACCGGCTCGGCGCTGCTGTCGCTGACCCGGGTGGTGCAGGACGCGGACGGGGCGGGGGGCGAATACCTCTCCGCCCTCTACCGCCCCGACATGTTCCGCCTCGAAATGTCCCTGGCCCGCGTCGGCAAGGGCGAGGCGCGGCACTGGGAGCCGGTGATCGCCAAGCCGCTGAGGGCGGCGGAATGAACCGACAGAACCCCCGGCAGGCGCAGCGGTGGAGCATCGCGGAAAGGGCATCGCCCGGCCGCCGGGTGGGCGATATCGCCCGCCCGGGGGGGCGGTCGGGCGATGCCCGGCGTGCCGCCGGGCGGGACATCTCTTATCGTTGGTTCGCCTCTCGCGAAAAGCTGGCGCCCGCTCCGCACATAGGGCAGCCCCCGGTCGCGGGCGGGGGAGAAGCCCCCGCCCGTGGGGGCGGTCGGGGGCTGCCCGGCGTTGCCGCCGGGCATGCGATCTCCGCTGTTCCACGTCGTCCCGCCGCCATGACCTTTTCGTCCGGGGTGGAGGTCGACCCATGACCACCCTCTTCGACAAGGTCTGGGACCGGCACGAGATCCTGCGCCGCGACGACGGCGTGTCGCTGATCTTCGTCGACCGGCACCTCGTCCACGAAGGCTCCCACCATGCCTTCCGCAAGCTGGCCGAGCGGAACCTTCCGGTCAAACGCGCGGACCTCACCTTCGGCGTCACCGACCACTACGCCCCGACCCGCCCCGGCCCCGTCCCCGACAATATCCGCGGCATGCTCTCGGGCCTCCTGGAGAACTGCGCGAAACACGGCATCCGCTGCTTCGGCCCCGACGACCCACGGCAGGGCATCGTCCACGTCATCGGCCCCGAACAGGGCCTGACCCTGCCGGGCCTGACGATCAACTGCGGCGACAGCCACACCTCGACCCACGGCGCCTTCGGGGCCATCGCCTTCGGCATTGGCGCCAGCGAGGTCGCCCATGTCCTCGCCACCCAGACCCTCTGGCAGAAACGCCCGCCGGTCATGCGCCTGACCGTCGACGGAGACCTCGCCCCCGGAGTCACGGCGAAGGACATCGCCCTCGGCTGGATCGCAAGGCTCGGCACGGGCGGAGCGCAGGGCCACGCGGTGGAATACGCGGGATCCGCCGTCCGCGCCATGTCGATGGAAGCCCGTATGACCCTCTGCAACCTCTCGATCGAAGGCGGCGCCCGCTCAGGCATGGTCGCCCCCGACGAGACCACCTTCGCCTATCTCCAAGGCCGCCCCTTCGCCCCCGCAGGCGCGGCATGGGAACAAGCCTGTGACGACTGGCGCGCCCTCGCCTCGGACGACGACGCCCGTTTCAGCCGCGACATCCGCATCGACGCGGCCGAGATCGCCCCGCTCGTCACCTGGGGCACCTCGCCCGAGGACGCCCTGCCGATCACCGGCACCGTGCCCGAGAGGACCGACCGCACCGCCGAGGCGCTGGCGTACATGGGCCTGACCCCCGGCAGGCCGCTGGCAGGAACGCCGGTCGATCAGGTCTTCATCGGCTCCTGCACCAACGGCAGGATCGAGGACCTGCGCGCCGCCGCCGCGGTGCTCTCGGGCCGCACCGCGAAGGTGCCCGGCCTCGTCTCTCCCGGCTCCGCCGCGGTCAAGAAGCGGGCCGAGGAGGAGGGTCTGGCGCAGATCTTCACCGACGCGGGCCTGACTTGGGCCGCCTCCGGCTGCTCCATGTGCGTCGGGATGAACGGCGACACGGTGGAGGCGGGCAAGCGCTGCGCCTCGACCACCAACCGGAACTTCCGCGGCCGACAGGGGCAGGGCGCCCGTACCCACCTGATGAGCCCCGCCATGGCCGCCGCCGCCGCCGTCGCCGGGGCCCTGACGGACGTGCGCCCGATGCTGGAGGGCAGGACATGACCGGCTGGACCCGCGTCGAAGGCCCCGCCCTGCGCTTCCCGTACGACAACGTGGATACCGACCAGCTGATTCCCGCCCGCTTCATGTCCACCCCGCGGTCGGAAGGGTATGGCAAATACTTTCTGCACGATCATCCCGACCGCGACACGCTGAACGGCGCGACCATCCTGATCGCGGGCCGGAACTTCGGCTGCGGCTCCTCGCGCGAGGCGGCGGTCTATGCGCTGGCCGATTTCGGCATCCGCGCCGTCCTCGCCCCCTCCTTCGGCGACATCTTCGCGGCCAACGCGGTGAACAACGGCCTGCTGCCCGCCGCGATGGATCCCGAAGACATCGCGTCCCTCGAAGGCACGCTGACCGTTGACCTCGAAACCTGCACCGTGGGCGGTCGCCCCTTCCGCCTCGACCCCGCCGCCCGCGACAAGCTGGTCAACGGCTGGGACGACATCGACCTGACCCTCAGCCGCCTGCAACAGATCGAAACCTTCACCAGGCAATACCACGGGACAATACCGTGGAGCATACCAACCCAGGGAGACACCAGATGAACAAGACCTTGATCGCCGCCCTCGCGGCCACGACCCTCGCCGCGCCGGCGTGGTCCATGGACACGCTGACGGCGGTCCACGCCTTTCCGGCGACGCTGATCTACACGAAAAGCTTCCTCGAATTCGTCGACAAGGTGAACGAGGCCGGCAAGGGCGTGGTCGAGATCCAGGTGCGCGGCGGCCCCGAGGCGATCGGCATGTTCCAGCAGGCCGACGCCGTGCGCGACGGCATCGTCGACATGGTCTATACCCCCGGCTCGTTCTATGGCGGCGCGCTGCCCGAGAAGGACGCGCTGGTGACCTCCAACCTCACCGCCATCGAGACGCGGGAGAACGGCGGCCTCGACCTGATCGACCGGATCCACCAGGAGAAGATGGGGGTGAAATACCTCGGCTGGTTCGACTCGGGCGTGACCTACAACCTCTGGACCCGGAACGAGCCCAAGCTCGACGCCGAGGGCAACCTCGACGTCGCGGGCCTGAAGCTGCGCGGCAACGCCGTCTACAACGCCTTCTTCACCGACTACCTCGGCGCCCAGGTGATCGACCTGCCGACGACCGACGTCTATTCCGGGCTCGAGACCGGCGTGGTGGACGCGACGGGCTGGACCCAGATCGGCCTGATCGACCTGAAGTGGAACGAGTTCCTGAACTACCGGATCGAGCCCAACTTCTTCTCCACCGATCTCGGCGTGATCGTGAACCTCGACAAGTGGAACTCGCTCTCGGACGAGTCCCGCAAGATCCTGACCGAGCAGGCGATCCAGCACGAGAAGGACAGCGTGATGGCGATGCGCGCCAAGCGCGACGAGGACTTCAAGGCGCTGGAAGAGGGTGGCATGAAGGTCATCGCGCTCGAGGGCGACGCGGCGAAGAACTACATCGACGCGGCCCGTTCGACCACGCTGAACCGGATGAAGGAGCTGATGGCCGAAAGCCCCCAGGGCGACGGCAACTACGACGAGCTGGTCAAGCTGTTCTACAAGGAGTGACCTGCGCACGCGCCAGAGCGCCCCGCGGGATCTGTGCCGGGGGCCAGTCCTTCGGAGGCATCATGCGGTGCGCCGTGACGACCGCGCGCCTCTCGCGTTCCGCCACCAAGCCCGCCAACTCCGACGCCCCCACTTCGCACAAAGGGCAGCCCCCGTCCGCGGGCGGGGGAGAAGCCCCCGCCCAGGGGGGCGGTCGGGGGCTGCCCGGCGTAGACGCCGGGCGAGACATCTTCGCTGTGCGCACTTCCATCTTTGCCGGTTCGCGCAGGTCGACCGACGGCAATCTCAGGACGTCGGCCCGCCCCCAGCCTTCCATGAACCGGCCGCGTCGGAGCGCGCCTGACTCCAAAATCATGATCCGGGCTGGCCAAACCGCGCCACTAGCCCGCCTGCATCCCACATACCCCCAACCGAACCCCATCCCATGTCCCACCTGATCCGCGCCTACACCGCCCTGCTCTACGCCATGGCCGCCATCGCCGGGGCGACGCTCGTCTGGCTGATGGTCGCCGTGATCGTCTCCGTCGTCATGCGCAATACCGGGCTCCAGCCCTTCGCCTGGCTCTTCACCTCGACCGAGTACGGCATCCTCTACCTCACCATGCTCGGCGCCCCCTGGCTGGTGCGCGAGAAAGGGCATGTCCACATCGAGCTCGTCACCGCCGCCCTGCCGCCCGCGATCCAGCACGCCATCAGCCGCCTTGTCGCCGCGCTCTGCGTGATCGTCTGCCTGGTTCTCGCCTGGAAGGGGGCCGAGCTCTGCTGGACCAACATCCAGAGGAACGACTACGACGTGCGCGCCTACTACTTCCCCCGCTGGATCCTGACCGCCTCCTTCCCGGTCTCGTTCACCTTCATGGCCATCGAGTTCGCCCGCTTCGTCTTCGGCGACGAGCTGATGCACGCCGGCGAAGCGGGGATCCACGAATGAGCCGCACCACCGCCCGAAAGCCCTCATGCGCGGGCCCCGCCACGATCCTGCGGTGCATTCCTGCCCCCAGTGCCCATCCGCGCTCGCCCCTTCGCACCACCGCCCCGAGGCAGGACGCCCCCACGAACCCCACGAAAGGCCTCAGCCCATGATGGAATGGTACGACGCGCTGGCGATCCTGCTCGGCTCCATCGTTTTCCTGATGGCCCTCGGGATGCCCGTGGCGCTGGCCTTCCTCGCCGCGAACCTGATCGGTGCCTACATGTTCATGGGCGGCACCCGCGGCTTCTCGCAGCTCCTGAACAACGGACTCGGCTCGCTCACCACCTTCGCGCTGGTGCCGATCCCGCTGTTCCTGCTGATGGGCGAGATCTTCTTCCACACCGGCCTTGGCGGGCGGATGTTCAACGCCATCGACCGCCTGCTCGGCAAGCTGCCGGGCCGCCTTTCCTATGTCACCGTCCTCGGCGGCACCGGCTTCTCGACGCTATCGGGCTCCTCCATGGGCTCCACCGCCCTTCTCGGAAGCCTCATGGTCCCCGAGATGATCGCCCGCGGCTACAAGAAGCACATGAGCATCGGCCCGATCCTCGGGACCGGGGGCCTTGCCATCATCATCCCGCCCTCGGCGCTGGCCGTGCTGCTGGCGACGCTGGCGCAGATCGACGTCGGCGCGCTGCTGATCGCGGGGATCATCCCCGGCCTGATCCTCGCCGCCTTCTACGCCGCGATGATCTGGATCCAGTGCAGGGTCGATCCCGATGCCGCCCCCGCCTACGAGGTCGACGAGATCACCCTCGGCGCCAAGCTGAAGCTCGTGCTGCGCGACGTGGTGCCGATGATCGGCGTCATGGTGGTGATCGTCATCGCCATGGTCGCGGGCCTCGTCACCCCGTCCGAGGCAGCGGCCTTCGGCGCGCTCGGCACCATCCTCCTTGGCCTCGCCTTCCGCTGCCTGACCTGGGAGGCGATGCGGAAATCGGTGGTCGGCGCGCTGAAGGTCACGCTGATGTCCTACCTGATCGTCTTCGGCTCGGCGACCTTCTCGCAGCTTCTGGCCTTCTCCGGCGCGTCGTCGGGCCTGATCCGCTGGGCCACATCCTTCGATGTGGCGCCCACGGTCATGCTGCTGATCATGTTCGGCGTCCTGCTGATCCTCGGCATGTTCATGGAGCAGATCTCGATCATGCTGCTGACCATCCCGATCTTCTTCCCGCTGGCGCAGTCTCTCGGGTTCGACCTGGTGTGGTTCGGCCTCATCATGCTGCTGGCGCTGGAAATCAGCTTCACCACGCCGCCTTTCGGCCTGCTGCTCTTCGTGATGAAGGGGGTGGCGCCCGAGGGGACGACGATGCGCGACATCTACCTCTCGGCCATGCCCTACATCGCCTGCGCCCTCGGGGTCGTGGCGCTGCTGATCCTGTTTCCGCCCCTCGCCACATGGCTGCCGGGGCGCTGACGCCCCGGCGAACGGATCAGGCGTCCAGTTCCCGCGCCGTGATCGTGTAGCGGAAGCTGCCGGGATCCAGCTCGTCCAGCCGCACGCCGCCGACCTCCGCCGCCGGGTACATCAGGAAGGGCAGGGGACCGCCCTCGGCCCCCGGCAGGACCACGTCATGGGCGAAGTTGTACCCGATCCAGTTGCCTTCCCAGGCGCCGAACAGCGCCGCGCGCACATCCTGCACCTCGGGATCGGCCAGGGTAAGCGTCTTCGGCGGCTCCTCCAGCACGACCTTGCGCACGTCCGCCGGATCGGCGGGCACCCAGCCGAACCGCTCCAGGTACACGTCCGCCCGGCAGTGCTGCGCCTTCGTCACGTCCGACGACCCGGCGCCGAGGCTCTTGTACCCGAAGGCCGAGGGCGCGACGCGCAGGCCGTAGACGTCCCGCGCGGGCAGCCCCGCCGCCCGGGCCAGCCCGACGAACAGCGCGTTCAGGTCGGCGCACTTGCCCGTCAGATCCCCCATCGCCAGCATCGAGCCGACATCGCCCAACCCGCAGCCCCGTGTCTCGGGGTTGCGCTGGGTTTCCTCGACGATCCAGGCATAGATGCGCCGCGCCGCCTCCAGGTCGTCGGCAGCGCCCTCGGTGATCGACAGCGCCCGCTCGCGCACGATCCCGTCGGTCGGGATCAGGTCCGTCGCCGCGGTGTAGAGCGCCCGCTCCTCGGCGCCCAGCGGCGTCGGCGTACCCGGCTGCGACAGGTCCACCGCCCGGTCCTGCGTCTCGACGGTCGAGCGCACTTCCAGCACGGCCTCGCCCTTGCCCGCGGGCCAGGTCGCATGGACGCAGCGCGCGCCGCCGGTGACCGTGGCGATCCGCGCCTCGGCCGCATCCCCGGTCCAGTCCGTCTCCCCGGCACGCTGCCAGTCGCCCTCGGTCACCGAGGGCACCGGCACCCAGGCCTGCACCGCCTTGCCGGCGCGCGGTATCTCCAGCCGCGTAACGACCTCGAACCGCCGCCAGCCCGAGGGCGCGGGCGCATAGGCCGCCGCCGCCCACCGCGGCAACGCCGCCCCGACCAGGGCCGCCCCGCCGAACGCCATCACCTGCCGCCTGTTCCGGTCCATCGCATCTCTCCGTGTCCGCCGCCCGGCCCATCCGGACGCGCCCCGCTTAGAATCGGCAGGGCCGAAGGACAAGGGCCGCCGCGGTCGCCCCGCCGCGCCCCTCCCGCGCCACACCCTTTCTCTTTCTTGCTCCAAATACTCGAATCCCCGGCCCGCCCCGCGGCGCTCCGGCCGCCCTGTCCACGCCGACGGGTCTCGCCAATCGTATGCACGGATGTCATACGCCGATCATACGCAATTCATACGCCCAGGACCGCCCGCCCATGACCCGGATCATCGACCGCCTCGCCGACATCTCCGCCGACTACGACGCGGTCTTCTGCGACCTCTGGGGGTGCCTGCACAACGGGATCGAAGCCTGCCCCGAGGCCATATCCGCCCTCCGTGCCTTCCGCGAGAAGGGCGGCACCGTGATCCTTCTCACCAACGCCCCCCGCCAGCGGGCCAGCGTCCAGAAGCAGATCGAGCGGATGAACACCCCCCGCGACTGCTGGGACAGCATCGCCACCTCCGGCGACAGCGCCCGCCTCGCCATGTTCACCGGCGCAGTGGGCCAGAAGGTCTACTTCATCGGCCAACCCCATGACGAGGTCTTCTTCGAGCCGATCCAGCTGCTCGACGATCCCCTGCCGGTCCGCCGCGTGCCCCTGAAGGAGGCCGAGGGCATCGTCTGCTGCGGCCCCGTCGATCCCTTCGCCGATCCCTCGGTGAACCGGCCCGACTTCCTCTATGCGAAGGAGAGGGGGCTGAAGCTGCTCTGCGCGAATCCCGATATCGTGGTCGACCGGGGCGAGACCCGCGAATGGTGCGCCGGCGCGCTGGCGCGGCTTTACGAGGACATGGGCGGCACCAGCCTCTATTTCGGCAAGCCGCATCCGCCCGTCTACGACCTCGCCCGCCGCCGTATCGCCGAGCTGGGGAAGGACATTCCCGACAGCCGCATCCTTTGCATCGGCGATGGCATTCACACCGACATCCGCGGCGCTCAGGGCGAAGACCTTGATTCGCTTTTCATCTCCGGCGGACTGGCCGCCAGCCAGACGAAGACGACGGACCAGCCCGACCCGGCGGCGCTGGAGGAGTACCTGCGCGAAGAGATGCAGGCGCCGACCTTCACGATAGGGAAGCTGCGCTGACCCGATAATAGCTCCAGACAGGTTGATTTCTGCATCCGCAAAGCAATATTGTTGCGATGACTGCGGCTTGCAGGAACTTTTGCTGCGCGGAGGCATCGGGATGCTCGACACCATGCACAACTTTCCCCGGGGAACCATCTGTATCGAGGACCTGGAAATCGGCATGTCGCGGCACCTGACGAAGGTGGTGACCGACCGCGATATCGAGCTGTTCGCCGAGGTCTCGACCGACAGGAACCCCGTCCACCTCGACGACGCCTATGCCCGCGACACGATCTTCGAGGGGCGCATCGCCCACGGGATGCTGACCGCCGGCCTGATCTCGGCCGTGATCGGCGAACAGCTTCCCGGCCACGGCACCGTCTACCTCGGGCAAAGCCTGAAGTTCCTCGCCCCCGTCCGCCCCGGCGACACGGTGCGCGCCGAGGTCACGGTGCTGGCCATCGACTTCGCCAAGCGCCGGGTGCAGCTGGAAACGCAGTGCACCATCGACGGCAAGCCGGTGCTGAAGGGCGAGGCGACGGTGCTGGCCCCCTCGCGCAAGTTCGACTGACGCTTGCACCTCCCGGGGGCGGCGACTATCGCTGTCCCCATGCGGATCATCCGGGATTATCAGTTCGTCGCCGACGAGGACCGCGGGGCCAGCGTCGCGATCGGCAATTTCGATGGCGTCCACAAGGGCCACCGCGCCGTCATCGACCTTGCCGCCGCGCAGGCGCGGCGGCTGGGCTGCCCCCTCGGCATCCTGACGTTCGAGCCGCATCCGCGTGAGTTCTTCGCGCCGGACTCCGCCCCGTTCCGCCTGATGAACGCCGAGGCGAAGGCGAACCGCCTTGCCAAGCTCGGGATCGAGCGGCTGTACGAGATCGCCTTCAACGCCACGCTCGCCGCGCTGACCCCCGAGGCCTTCGCGGGGAAGGTCATCGCCGACGGTCTTGGCCTGTCCCACGTCGTCGTCGGGTCGGACTTCTGCTTCGGCAAGGGGCGCACGGGCAAGGCCGAGGACCTCGTGCGCTTCGGCGAAGAGATGGGCTTCGGCACCACCATCGCCCCGCTCCTTCAGGCCGACAGCGGCGCCGTCTCGTCGACCCGCATCCGCGAGGCGCTGAGCGAGGGCCGCCCGCGGGACGCCGCCGCCATGCTGGGCCACCTGCACCGGATCGAGGGCGCGGTGATCCATGGCGACCAGCGGGGCAGGGACCTTGGCTATCCCACGGCGAACATGAGCATCGCGGGGCTGCACCCGCCGAAATTCGGGATCTACGCGGTGAAGGCCGACGTGCTGTCGGGCCCCTATGCAGGCACCTACGACGCGGTGTCCTCCATCGGCGTGCGGCCCATGTTCGGGGTCAATGCGCCGAACATCGAAACCTTCCTCTTCGACTTCAAGGGCGACCTCTACGGCACCCACCTGTCCATCGCGCTGGTCGAATACCTGCGCGGAGAAGAGAAGTTCGACAGCCTCGACGCCCTGATCGCCCAGATGGACCGCGACAGCGCCGAGGCCCGCGCGATCCTGGCGGCGACATGAGGCGTCCCCGGGACCCCATCGACCGCGAGGGCCTGCGCGAGCGGTTCTGGGAGCGGGTGCCGCTGAAGAACATGGCGCCGAAGGAGTGGGAGGCGCTCTGCGACGGCTGCGGCAAGTGCTGCCTGAACAAGCTCGAGGACGAGGACACGGGCGAGGTCGCCCTGACCCGCGTCGCCTGCCGCCTGCTGGATGGCGAAAGCTGCCGCTGTTCGCAGTACCCGATCCGGAAGCAGTTCGTGCCGGAATGCATCGTGCTGACGCCCTCCAACATCTCGAAGAACGCCTACTGGATGCCCGCCACCTGCGCCTACCGCCTGCTCTACGAGGGCAAGAAGCTCTACGACTGGCACCCGCTGATCTCGGGCACGGCGCAGTCGGTGCACGATGCGGGCGTCTCGGTGCAGGGCTGGACGGTGCCCGAGTTCGAGGTGCCGGAAGAGGAATGGGAAGACCACATCATCGAGGAGCCGACCTGATGTTTTTTGCCTCCGACAACGCGGGCCCCGCGCATCCTTCGGTGATGCAGGCCATGGTGGACGCGAACAGCGGATACATGGGGTCCTACGGGGCCGACCCGATCATGGAGCGGGTGCGCGCGAAAATCCGCGAGGTGTTCGAGGCGCCCGAGGCGGCGGTTTACCTCGTCGCCACAGGCACTGCCGCAAACGCGCTGCTGCTGGCCACTTATGCGCAGCCGTGGCACGCAGTGTTCTGCGCCGACGTGGCGCATGTCGAACAGGACGAATGCGGTGCGCCGGAGTTCTTCACCAACGGCGCGAAACTGTCGCTGATCCCGACGGCGGACGGGCGGATCGCGCCGGACGCGCTGAGGGCCGCCATCGCCCGGCATCCCGCGGGTGTCGTCCACGGGGTGCAGCCCGGTCCGCTCAGCATCACCCAGATCACCGAGAGCGGGACGCTCTACGGACTTGACGAGATCGCCGCGCTGACCGCCATCGCGAAGGAGCATGGCCTGCCGGTGCATCTGGACGGCGCGCGCTTCGCCAATGCGCTGGTAGCGCTCGATTGCTCGGCGGCGGACATGACCTGGCGGGCGGGGGTGGACTGCGTCAGCTTCGGCGGCACCAAGAACGGCCTGCCCGGCGTCGAGGCGGCGGTGATCTTCGATCCCGAAAAGGCATGGGAGTTCGAGTTGCGCCGCAAGCGCGCGGCGCACCTGTTCTCGAAGCATCGCTATCTCTCGGCGCAGATGGAAGCCTATCTGGCCGACGGTCTGTGGCTGAAGATGGCCGCGCAGGCCAACGCCAACTGCGCGAAGCTGGCCGAGGGGCTCAGGGAGACCGGGGTCGAGATGCTGCACCAGCCGCGGGGCAACATGCTCTTCGCCCGCCTGCCGATGGCGCTGCACGAGAAGCTGAAGGGGGCGGGGGCGGTCTATTACGCGAAGGGCGGCACGCCCGCCAACGCGACGCCGGACAGCGTGGTGGCGCGGCTGGTCTGCGACTGGTCCCTGCCCGAGGCCGAACTCGACCGCTTCATCGGCCTGCTCAAGGGCTGAGGTGACGGCGGATCGCCTCGGCCACCGGGCCGGGGCGGACCACCGGCACCATGTGGCCCGCGCCCTCGATCACCTCTTCCCGCGCGTCAGGAAGCCGGGCGATCAGCGCCCGGTGCACCGCGCCGACCATCGGCTGCGTCCTCGCCCCGCGGATCAGCAGCACCGGCACCGACAGGGCTTCCAGCCGCCCCGGCGCCAGCATCTCGCCGCTGTCCTCCTCGATCCCCGGAGCCCCGGCCATGACCAGCGGCACCTGCGCCGCCAGCCGTGCCTGCCGCGACGGGTCGAGGCTGTCGAAGGACGGCCCTTCCGACCAGAGGTCACTGAACACCCGCGCCGCGGTCATGTGGTCGCCCGCGCCTGCCGCCGCGAGGAAGGGCGCGAAGTCGCGGTCGTGCTGCGTCGCTTCCGGCGCCCCGGCCGCGCGGGCGGCGGCGAAGAACACCGGCTCGACCAGCGAGAGCGAGCGGCAGAGCTCGGGACGCTCCAGCGCCAGCCGGAGCGCCACCGTCGCGCCGAAGGAATGGCCGATCAGGTCCGTCGGCCCGTCGCAGAAGGTCGCCGCGATTTCGGCGCAGGCCCCCTGGAAGTCGCGGTCGGCGGGCCAGGGGGCGCTGTGTCCGTGCCCCGGCAGGTCGAACGCCGTCACATGCAGCGGCAGCGCCCCGGCCACCGGCGCCCACATCCCCGAATGTCCCTGCGCGCAGTGCAGGGCCAGCGCGCGCCGCGCGCCCCTCTGCCAGTCCTGCCAGAACGTGTCGTAGCCCGCGCGCCTCTCCCTCGGCATCAGCGTCCGAGGTGCCAGTCCAGGTGCGCCAGCCGGTCGTGGCCCCAGAACTTCTGCCCGTCGTCCACCACGTAGAACGGCGCGCCGAAGACGCCCGCGTTCACCGCCGCCTCGAGGTTCGCCGCATAGGCCTCGGCCCCCGCCAGGAGACCCTTGTCCGCGATGTCGGGATCGAACCCGGCCTCCGACAGGCAGGCGCGGATCACCTCGTCCTCGGCGATGTTCTTCTCTTCCGCCCAGCAGGCGCGGGTCAGGCCGTGCACCAGCCCGCCCAGGTCGCCGCCGCCCGCCGCCTGCGCCGCGATGATCGCGTAGGACGAGGGCGCCATGTTGGTGGGGAAGAAGGCGGGTTTGGGGTTCAGCGGCATGTCCGCGATGGCGGCCGAGCGGACGAGGTCCTGCAGCCGGTACTCCTGCCGCGCCGGGTGGCGGTCCTTCGGCGCGGTGCCGCCGGTGCGGGCGAAGACCTGCGCCACGTCCACCGGGCGATAGGTGATCGTCGCGCCGTGCTTCCGCGCGATCTCCTCCAGCCGCGTGCCCGCGAGATAGGTATAGGGCGAAATCGTCGCCAGATAGTAATCTATGTGGGCCATCGCGCCGCCTCCTGCCGGGTCAAAGGTTTGCGCCACGCTACCCCCATGCTAAGCGGTGTCAACGTGTCGATTCCCCGGCCGCCGCTACCTCGGGACCCCTGAAAAATGCCATCCATGATCGAACCGAAACTCATCTCGGGCAACTCCAACCGTACCCTTGCCACCGCCATCGCCCGGCGGATGTCGATGCACCGCGGCATCGGGGTGAAGCTGGTCGATGCCCGGGTCGAACGGTTCAACGACGCCGAGATCTTCGTCGAGGTGTTCGAGAACGTCCGCGGCGAGGACATGTTCATCATCCAGCCCACCAGCAATCCCGCCAACGACAACCTGATGGAGCTGCTGATCATCACCGACGCGCTGCGCCGGTCGTCGGCGGCGCGGATCACCGCGGTGATCCCCTACTTCGGCTATGCCCGGCAGGACCGCCGCACCAAGGCGAGAACGCCGATCACCGCCAAGCTGATCGCGAACATGATGGTCGAGGCGGGGATCGAGCGGATCCTGACGATGGACCTGCACGCCGCGCAGATCCAGGGCTTCTTCGACATTCCCGTCGACAACCTCTATGCCGCGCCGGTCTTCGCGCTGGACATCCAGCACCAGTTTAAGGGCCGCCTGGGCGAGATCACCGTGGTCTCGCCCGACGTCGGCGGGGTGGGCCGCGCGCGGGAACTGGCACAGCGGATCGGCGTGCCCCTCTCGATCGTCGACAAGCGGCGCGAGAAGGCGGGCGAGGTGGCCGAGATGACCGTGATCGGCGACGTGACGGGGCAGACCTGCATCATCGTCGACGACATCTGCGACACCGCCGGCACGCTCTGCAAGGCGGCCGAGGTGCTGATCAAGGCCGGCGCGAAGGAGGTCCACTCCTACATCACCCACGGCGTGCTGTCCGGCCCGGCGGTGGAGCGGATCGCGAATTCCGTCATGAAGAGCCTCGTCATCACCGACTCCATCGAGGCAACCGAGGCGGTCCGGACCGCGCAGAACATCCGCATCGTGCCGACCGCGCCGATGTTCGCGCAGGCGATCCTGAACATCTGGAACGGCACGTCGGTGTCCTCGCTTTTCGACCCGGCGACTCTGGGGCCGATCTACGAGGGGATGTATTCCTCGCACTGAGGGCTCAGGCCAGATCCTCGATCAGGCGGAAGCGCTCGCAGACCAGCATCATGTCGGGCGCGAAGCCGCCGTTGCGCTCGAAATAGGCGCGGTGGCCCTCCTGCCATCCCTCCAGCGTCTCGTCCTCGCCCTCGGCGAGGGCGAAACCGGCGTCGACGTCGCAGAAGCGCCGCCGCGTCACCTCCAGTGTCTCGATCACCAGGGCCGCGTTGCCGTCCCAGTCGAGCGCGATGTCGCGCCGTCCGGCCACGGGCAGGGCTTCGCCGCCTGCCTCGAAGTCCCGCAGCGCGCCGCAGGTCGCCGTCTTGCGCCCCTCCCGCACCAGCGCCAGCAGCCTGTCGCAAAGCGCGCGGTTGTCGCCGAAGGTGAAGGTCTCCGCCCCCGGGTACAGCGCCTTCGCCTGTTCCGGGCTCATGCGTCCGGTCCCTTGCCCAGCGGATTCACCAGCCCGCCGTCGCGCCCGACGCTGTAGATCCGCTGATCGGCCCCGGACCCGCAGCGCACCACGATCCACACCTTGCCCTCGCCCGGCACCCCCAGGCATTCCACATGCCGCCCGCCGGTTTCCGAGGCATAGACCTCGGCATAGGCCTGGAGCACGTCGGTCTCGGTCAGCGCCGCCACGTCGCGGCCGCGGGAATAGCCCAGCACCCCCGCGGCGAGGCAGAGTATCGCGATGACCCACAGGAGCGAGCGCGGCAGGTTCACCGCGGCACCGCCCTGGAGGTATTTCGGGGCCTCCCGCATCACCCCATCGCTCCCATCATCTCGCGCCCTATCAGCATCCGCCGGATTTCCGAGGTGCCCGCACCGATCTCCATGAGCTTCGCATCACGGAAGATGCGCGACACCGCGCTGTCGTTCAGGAAGCCCGCGCCGCCCATCGCCTGCACCGCCTGGTGGGCGACGGTCATCGCCTCCTCCGACGCATAAAGCACGCAGGCCGCCGCGTCCTGCCGTGTTACCTCGCCCCGGTCGCAGGCGGCGGCGACGGCATAGACATAGGCGCGGGCGGACCCGAGCTTGGTGTAGATGTCGGCGATCTTGCCCTGCATCAGCTGGAAATTCCCGATCGGCTGACCGAACTGCTTTCGCTCGGCCATGTAGGGCATGATCTCGTCCAGGCAGGCCGCCATGATCCCGGTGCCGATCCCGCTGAGGACCACCCGCTCGTAATCGAGGCCGGACATCAGCACCCGGACTCCCCGGCCTTCCTCGCCCAGCACGTTCTCGAACGGCACCTCGACGTTCTCGAACACCAGCTCGGCGGTGTTCGATCCGCGCATCCCCAGCTTGTCGAAATGCGGCGAGGTGGAGAAGCCGGCCATCTCCCGCTCGATGATGAAGGCGGTGATGCCCTTGCTGCCCGCCTCGGGGTCGGTCTTGGCATAGACGATCAGCGTGTCGGCGTCGGGGCCGTTGGTGATCCAGTACTTCGTCCCGTTCAGGCTGTAGTACCCGTTCCGCTTCTCGGCGCGAAGCTTCATCGACACCACGTCCGACCCGGCGCCCGCCTCGGACATGGCCAGCGCCCCGACGTGTTCGCCCGACACGAGCTTCGGCAGGTACTTCGCCTTCTGCTCGGCCGTGCCGTTCAGCGCCAGCTGGTTCACGCAGAGGTTGGAATGGGCGCCGTAGGAGAGAGACACCGAGGCCGAGGCCCGCGCCACCTCCTCCACCGCCACGACGTGGGCGAGATAGCCCAGCCCGGCGCCGCCGTACTCCTCCGGCACCGTGATCCCGAGCAGCCCCAGCTCCCCCATCTCGCGCCACAGCTCGCGCGGCATGTCGTTGTCGCGGTCGATGGCGGCGGCGAGCGGCTTCACCCGGTCCTGCGCCCAGCGGTGGACGGTGTCGCGCAGGGCGTCGATGTCCTCGCCCAGCCCGAACTTCATGGTTGCCGTGAACATGGCCCGCCTCCCCACCTTGAACGCGCTCAGCCTGCCACAGCCCCCGCGCCGCTGTCGAGCGCCCGGCGATGTCCCGCCACGCCGTGTCACACGCGCTTGACTCGCGACACTTTGGCGCACTATGAGCATCGCAGGACAACCATCTGCGCCAGGAGGACGAACATGGACATCGCATTTCGCTTTCTCCCCGGTCGCGACCGCATCCCCGGCTTCGCCACCGCCTGACGACCGCGGGCGCCAACGCCCCCGCCTCGGCCAGACCGTCCGTTTCCCGGACTCCTGAAATCTCCAGTGCAGGACGCGAACCGCGGTTCGCGAGATCACCATGTCCCGTTCCCATTCCCGCGGCGCCTTCGCCCGCGTTCTCTCCTTCGCTTTCGACCTGTGGAAACGCAGGCTCCGGCTTGTCGCGGCGCTGCTGGCGCTGGTGCTGACCTCGACCGCCGCCGATGTCGCGATCCCCGTCGTCACCGGACGCCTCGTGAACGCCGTATCGGCCGATGCCTCGCCCTGGAGCTTCTTCGGCGCCCTGCTGGTGCTCGGCGCCGTCTCCATCGCGGCCAAGATCCTGAGCTATTTCACCATCATCGCCCTGACCGTGCCGACCATGATCGCCGCCGAATCCGAGGCCTTCGCCAGGGTCCAGCGGCTGCCGACGGACTGGCACGCCAACGCCTTCGCGGGCTCGACCGTGCGGCAGATCACCCGCGGCGCCTGGGCGCTCGACGACATGGCCGACGTGCTGCTGCTGGCGCTCCTGCCCTCGACGCTGGTGCTGCTCGGCACCATCGGCACGCTGACGGCCTTCCACTGGCAGGTCGGCCTCGTCGCGCTGCTCGGGGCGGCGCTGTTCGTCACGCTGTCGCTGGTGCTGACGCTGCGCTGGGTGGCCCCGGCGGCCCGGCTGTCGAACGCGCAGGACAGCCGCGTGTCGGGCGCGCTGGCCGACGCCATCACCTCGAACGCCGTGGTGCGCGCCCACGCGGGCGAGACCCGCGAGGAGGCGCGGCTGGCGCGGGTGCTGGAGAAATGGGGCCACCGGACGAAGCGGACCTGGCGGCGCGGCACCGTCTCGGGGCTGATGCAGGACGGCTCGCTCTGGGCACTCAGGGCGGCGGTGCTGGGGAGCGCGCTCCTCGCCTTCGTGCAGGGTGCGGCCGGCGCGGGCGAGATCGCCTTCGTGGTCACCGCGCTCGGGATGCTGGACGGCTACCTGCGGCAGATCGGCCAGCATGTGCGGATGCTCCAGAAATCGGTGAACGATGCCGAGGAGCTGGTCGCGCTCATGTCCGCGCCGCCCGAGCGCGAGGTCGCGAAGGTGCCCGCGCGCGCGCTGCCGCCCGGTGCCGCCACGCTGGCGTTCGAGCGGGTCGACTACGGCTATCACGGGGCCGCCACGCCGCTGTTCACCGGGTTGGACGTGATCATCCCGGCGGGGCAGAAGGTGGGGCTGGTGGGCCGGTCGGGGTCGGGCAAGACGACCTTCGTCAAGCTGATCCAGCGGCTGCACGAGGTCACGGGCGGCGCGATCACGCTCGGCGGGGT
This sequence comes from Oceaniglobus roseus, assembly GCF_002869745.1. Classification (GTDB taxonomy): domain Bacteria; phylum Pseudomonadota; class Alphaproteobacteria; order Rhodobacterales; family Rhodobacteraceae; genus Oceaniglobus; species Oceaniglobus roseus. Next base: position 76,064 of record NZ_PNOS01000010.1, on the reverse strand, counting down.
CGACATCGCGCAGGTGCCGCTTTCGGAGCTGCGGCGGCAGATCGCCCTTGTCCCGCAGGATCCGGTCCTGTTCCACCGCTCGCTGGCCGACAACATCGCCTATGCGCGGCCCGGCGCGACCCTCCAGGAGGTGCGCGAGGCCGCGGCGCGGGCCGGGGCGGCAGGGTTCATCGACAAGCTGCCCAAGGGCTACAACACCGAGGTCGGCGAGCGGGGCGTGAAGCTTTCGGGCGGCGAACGTCAGCGGGTCGCCATCGCCCGGGCCTTCCTGTCGGACGCGCCGGTTCTGGTGATGGACGAGGCGACCTCCTCGCTCGATTCCGAGGCCGAGGCGCGGGTGGCCGAGGCGGCCGAGCGGCTGATGGTGGGGCGCACCACGCTCGTCATCGCGCACCGGCTGGCGACGGTCGAGCGGATGGACCGGATCCTAGTGTTCGAGCGGGGCCGCATCGTGGAGGACGGCACCCCGGCCGAACTGATGCGGCGGGAAGGCGGGCTCTACCGCGCGCTGCGCCAGCGCCAGACGCTCGCGGCCTGATCCGCCGACACCATCGCCCGGCCCTCCGCAGGGGGGGCCGGACCCGCGGGTCAGCCCCGGTGCAGGTGATCCGCCAGCGCCTCCAGCAGGGCGACGCACTGGCCCAGCTGGTCCACGGACACGAACTCGTCGGGCTTGTGGGCCTGGGCGATGTCGCCGGGGCCGCAGATCACCGTGTCGGTGCCGATCTCCTGGAACAGCCCGGCCTCGGTGCCGAAGGACACGACCCCCGCCCGGTTGGCCCCGGTCAGCCGCGCCACCAGGTCGCGCGCCCGGTTGGCCCGGGTCGGCAGCAGGCCACGCACCTCGCCGACGGTGTCCCGCGCGACCTCGGCGCCGGGGAAAACCTGCCGCATCTCGTCCTGCAGACGTTGTGCGAAGGCATCGGCCGAGACCAGCACGAAAGCCGCGTCGCCGTCGCGGATCGGCCGCATCTCCCAGAACACCTCGGCCGTGCCGGGGATCACGTTGTGGATCTGCCCCGCCGCGATCCGCCCGATGTTCAGCGTCGGCCAGGGCGGCTCGAACGGGCTGTCCTCGGGCGCCCGCGTCTTCAGCGCCTCCCGCAGCTCCAGAAGGTGCATGACATAGCGGCTAGCGTGTTCCGCGCAGTTCACCCCCCGTTCGGGGGCCGAGCCGTGGCCTTCGAGCCCGGTGAACCGCGTCGTGTATTCGTTGCAGCCCTTGTGGCCGTCGATCAGCCCCATCATCGTCGGCTCGCCCACGATGCAGATCTCGGGCACCAGCCCGCGGTCCTTCAGCACATGGGCGAGGTGCTGGCCGCCGATGCAGCCCGTCTCCTCGTCGTAGGTGAAGGCGAAGTGCAGCGGCCGACTCAAGGGCTTCGCGGCGAAGACCGGCGCCAGGGCGAGGCAGGCGGCGAGGAACCCCTTCATGTCGCAGGTGCCCCGCCCGTAAAGCCGCCCGTCGCGCGCGACCATCTCGAACGGGTCGCTCGTCCAGGGCTGGTCGGCCACCGGCACCACATCGGAATGGCCCGACAGCAGGATGCCCCCCGGCCCCTCGGGCCCGAGCGAGGCGAAGAGGTTGGCCTTCGTCCCTTCGCCGTTCGGCTGAACGTCGATCCGCGCCCCGGCCTCCGACAGGATCCCGGCCATGTGCGCGATCATGGCGAGGTTGCTGTCCGAGGAGACGGTCGGGAACGCCACGAGGCGGGCGAGGTGGGCGATGGTGTCGTCGAGGCGGCTCATGCCCCGATCCAACACCAGATGCGCGCGCCGGGCCAGTGGCGTTTGCGCTTTCCCCCGCCGCCGCCTAGTCTGCCGCCACAACACAGAACCCGAGGTTTTTGACATGCTCCGCAATGACGCGCTCGACGAATGGGACCGCAACTCGATGCTGCACCCCTCCACCCACTGGGCCCAGCACAGCCGGGGGGAAAGCGCGACGCGGATCATGGCGGGGGGCGAGGGAGTCTATGTCGAGGACCGCGACGGCAACCGGATGCTCGACGGCTTTGCGGGGCTCTACTGCGTCAACGTCGGCTACGGCCGCCAGCAGATCGCCGAGGCGATTTCCGAGCAGGCGAGAAAGCTCGCCTATTTCCACGCCTACGCGGGCCATTCGACAGAGGCCTCGGTGACGCTCGCCCAGATGGTGATCGACCGCGCGCCTCCGGGGATGAGCAAGATCTACTTCGGCATGGGCGGCTCGGACGCGAACGAGACCAACGTGAAGCTGGTCTGGGCGATGAACAACATCCTCGGCCGCCCCGAGAAGAAGAAAATCATCGCCCGCTGGCGCGGCTACCACGGCTCGGGCCTCATCACCGGCTCGCTCACCGGCCTCCAGCTGTTCCACAAGACCTTCGACCTGCCGCTGCCGGGCTTCCTGCACACCGAGGCGCCGTATTTCTACCGCCGCGAAGACCGCTCGATGGACGAGGAGGCGTTCACCGCGCACCTGATCGCCGAGCTCGAGGCGCTGATCGAGCGTGAGGGCGCCGACACCATCGCCGCCTTCTGGGCCGAGCCGATCCTCGGCACCGGCGGCATCGTGCCGCCGCCGAAGGGCTACTGGGAGGGCGTGCAGAAGGTGCTGAAGAAGCACGACATCCTGCTGGTCGTAGACGAGGTGGTGACCGGCTTCGGGCGCATGGGCACGATGTTCGGCTCGGAATACTACGGCATCAAGCCGGACCTGATGACCATCGCCAAGGGCCTGACGTCGGCCTACGCCCCGCTGTCGGGGTCGATCCTGTCCGAGGGCGTCGCGAAGGTGCTGGAGGAGGGGACGGACCGGAACGGGCCCATGGGCCACGGCTGGACCTATTCCGCACACCCGATCGGCGCCGCCGCCGGGGTCGCCAACCTCAAGCTGGTGGACGAGTTGGGGCTGGTCGCCAACGCCGCCAAGGTCGGCCCCTACCTGGTCGAGCAGATGCGCGCCGCGCTCGGCGATCACAGGCATGTCGGCGAGGTCAGGGGCGACGGGATGCTCTGCGCGGTGGAACTGGTCGAGGACCGGGACGACGCCGTGTTCTTCGACCCGGCGAAGAAGAAGGGTCCCCAGGTCATCGCGGCCATGGCCGAGAAGGGCGTGATCGCCCGCGCCATGCCGCAGAGCGATTCGCTCGGCTTCGCGCCGCCGCTCTGCCTGACCCGCGACGAGGCGGACAAGATCGTGGCGGCGACGAAGGCCGCGGTCGAGCAGGTGCTGGGCTGAGCGGCACGCTCTACACCCACATCGACAGCCCCGTCGGCCCGCTGCTGGCCGCCGGGGACGCCGCCGGGCTGCGTCTGCTGAGCTTCCCCGAAGGCTCCCGCGCCGTCGCCCCGGACCCCGGATGGCGGCGCGACGACGCGGCCTTCGACGACCTGCGCGCCCAGTTTGCCGCCTATTTCGCCGGCACCCTGCGCAGCTTCGACCTGCCCCTCGCACCGCGCGGCACCGACTTCCGCCGCCGGGTCTGGGCGCTGCTGTCGGCGATCCCCTATGGCGAGACCCGCAGCTACGGCCAGATCGCCCGGGCGCTCGGCGATCCCGGGGCGAGCCGCGCGGTGGGGGCCGCGAACGGCGCCAATCCCCTGCCGATCATCGTGCCCTGCCACCGGGTGATCGGCGCCAACGGCGCGCTGACCGGCTTCGGCGGCGGGCTGCCGGTCAAGACCTTCCTGCTGGAGCACGAGGCGCGCGTCGCGGGCGGGCTGAACGGCCAGCCGAGCCTTCTCTGACCCGGCGCGCCTCTTGCCAACCATGTGCGTTGACGAACGAATTTTGCCGCCCTAGCGTGCCAAGGCCGGAGCGGTTCAGGACCGCCCGGACCGATCCGCGGCGGCGGGGAGCACGGGGCCGGAGAGCCCTGCACCCTTGTTAAAATGCCGCGGTCATCGGGGAGGCGGCGGCGTCCTGCCGGGGATGCCGTCTTACCGGACACCTGCGATTTGGGAGGATCGCCCGTGACCGACACCATCGTCGCGATGAAGGGGATCGAGAAGCGGTTCCCCGGCGTCCACGCGCTGAAGGCGGTGGATTTCGACCTGCGCGCGGGCGAGGTCCACGCGCTGATGGGCGAGAACGGCGCGGGCAAGTCGACGCTGATGAAGATCCTCTCGGGGATCTATGCCCGCGACGGCGGCACGCTGAGGATCATGGGGCAGGACGCCGCCCCGACAAGCCCGCGCGAGGCGCAGGCGCTGGGGATCGGGATCATCCACCAGGAACTGGCGCTGATGAACGACCTGACCGCGGCGCAGAACATCTTCATCGGGCGCGAGCCGCGGAAAAGCCTCGGGCGTCTGGACGAACGGCAGCTGAACGCCGATGCCGCCGCGATCTTCGCCTCGATGAACCTGAACCTCGCGCCGACGACGCGGGTGGGCGGCCTGACGATCGCCAAACAGCAGATGATCGAGATCGCCAAGGCGCTGTCGTTCCGCTCCCGGATCCTGGTGATGGACGAGCCGACCGCGGCGCTGAACGACGCCGAGATCGCCGAGCTGTTCGTCATCATCCGGCGGCTGAAGGCGGAAGGCGTCGGGATCATCTACATCTCGCACAAGATGGACGAGCTGAAACGGATCGCCGATCGGGTGACGGTGATGCGCGACGGGGCCCATGTCGGCACCGTGGATGCGGCGGAGACGCCGGTGTCGAGGATCATCTCGATGATGGTCGGCCGCGAGGTGGGCGAGGAGTTCGTCGCCCCGCCCGACCTCTCGGCCGCGCCGGTCGCGCTGGAGGTGAGGGGGCTGTGCCGGGGGCGGGAGATCCGCGACGTGTCCTTTTCCGTCCGGAAGGGCGAGATCCTGGGCTTCGCGGGCCTGATGGGCGCAGGGCGGACCGAGGTGGCGCGGGCGATCTTCGGCGCCGATCCGCTGGACGCGGGCGAGGTCTTCGTCGAGGGCCGCAAGACCGACATCCGCTCGCCGCACGACGCGGTGCGGGCGGGGATCGGCTACCTCTCGGAGGACCGCAAGCAGTTCGGGCTGGCCACCGGCATGAACGTGCGCGCCAACATCGCCATGGCCTCGATGCCGCGCTTCACCTCGGCAGCCGGAACGCTGGACGAGGGCGCGATGCGCAGGGTGGCGAAGAATTACATCCAGCGGCTCGGCATCCGCACGCCCTCGGACACGCAGGAGGTGCGGCTTCTGTCCGGAGGCAACCAGCAGAAGGTGGTCATCGCCAAGTGGCTGCTCAGGGACTGCAACATCCTGATCTTCGACGAACCGACCCGCGGCATCGACGTGGGCGCCAAGGCCGAGATCTATCGCCTGCTCCAGGCGCTCGCCGCCGAGGGCAAGGCGATCGTCGTCATCTCGTCCGAACTGCCCGAGGTGATGCGGCTTTCCCACCGGATCGCGGTGATGTGCGAGGGGCGGCTGACCGGGATCCTGCCCGGCGGCCGCGAGACGGGGCAGGAGGACATCATGCACCTGGCGACGCTGCGCGCGCCCGCCATGCAGCCGGAGGGAGCGACCACATGACCGCCATCGATTCAGGGACCAGGCCGGGCGCACTGGCGCGGCTGACGAAATCCGGCGCGCACCAGAAGCTCCTGGCCTTCGCCTCGCTCATGGTGCTGCTGGTGGGCTTCTCGCTCGCCTCGTCGAACTTCATGCAGATGAGCAACATGATCGCCATCCTCCAGGCGACCTCGGTGAACGGGGTGCTGGCGGTGGCGGCAACGCTGGTCATCATCACGGGCGGGATCGACCTGTCGGTCGGCACGCTGATGACCTTCTGCGCCGTGATCGCCGGGGTCGTGCTGACCTACATGGGACTGCCGCTGCCGATGGGCGTGATCGCGGCCATCGCGGCGGGGGCCTTCTGCGGCTTCTGCTCGGGCACCTTCGTCGCCAAGATGAAGATCCCGCCCTTCATCGCCACCCTCGGCATGATGCTGATCCTGAAGGGGCTGTCGCTGGTGATCTCGGGCACCCGGCCGATCTATTTCAACGACACGCCGGGGTTCGACCTGATCTCGCGCGGCTCGCTGATCGGGGCGGTGTTTCCCTGGGCGCCGATCCCGAACGGCGTGCTGATCCTGTTCCTCGTGGCGGGCGGCGCCGCCTGGATCCTCGGGCGCACGGTCCTCGGGCGCTACTGCTTCGCCCTCGGCAGCAACGAGGAGTCCGTGCGCCTGTCCGGCGTCAACACCGACCGCTGGAAGATCGCGATCTACGCGCTGTCGGGCTCGATCTGCGGCGTCGCGGGCATCCTCATCGCCTCGCGCCTGAACTCGGCGCAGCCCGCCCTCGGCCTCGGCTACGAGCTGGAGGCCATCGCCGCGGTGGTGATCGGCGGCACGTCGCTGTCGGGCGGGCGGGGGACGATCCTCGGCACGCTGATCGGGGCACTGATCATGGCGGTGCTGACCAACGGCCTTCGCGTGCTGTCGGTCGCCCAGGAATGGCAGACCGTGGTGACCGGCGCGATCATCATCCTCGCCGTCTATGCCGACATGGCCCGCAAGCGGCGGCAGGCCTGAGACGACCACCAGACATCACAAGACGCCGGCAAGGCGCGCACGAATCGACTGAACGCAAACGGGAGGAGACCCACATGTTCACACGCAGAAGCCTTCTGGGCACCATCGCCGCCACGGCCCTGCTGGCCACCAGCCTGCCGGGGATGGCGCAGGACAAGATGTACATTCCGCTGATCTCGAAAGGGTTCCAGCACCAGTTCTGGCAGGCCGTGAAGGCCGGGGCCGACAAGGCCGCCGCCGAGATGGGCGTCGACATCACCTTCGAGGGGCCGGACACCGAGGCGCAGGTCGACCGCCAGATCGACATGCTGGCCGCGGCGCTGGCCAAGAACCCCACCGCCATCGGCTTCGCCGCGCTCGACAGCCAGGCCGCGATCCCGCTGCTGCGCCAGGCGCAGGAGAAGGGGATCCCGGTCGTCGCCTTCGATTCGGGCGTCGACAGCGACATCCCGGTGACGACGGCCAGCACCGACAACGTCGCCGCGGCGGCGCTGGCGGCCGACAAGATGGCCGAGCTGATCGGCGACGAGGGCAAGGTCGCCGTGGTGGCCCATGACCAGACCTCGCGCACGGGCATCGACCGGGTCGACGGCTTCGTCAACCAGATGAAGGACAAGCATCCGAACATCGAGGTGGTGACGGTCCAGTACGGCGGCGGCGACCAGCTGCAATCGACCGAGCTGACCAAGGCGATCCTCACCGCGAACCCCGACCTCAAGGGCATCTTCGGCGCCAATGAGGGCTCGGCCATCGGGGTGGTGAACGGCGTCACCGAGATGAAGCGCGACGACGTGGTGATCATCGGCTACGATTCGGGCCAGGCGCAGATGGACGCGATCCGGAACGGCGTGATGGCGGGCGCGATCACCCAGAACCCGGTCGGCATCGGCTACGAGACGGTGAAGGCCGCCGTGGCCGCGGCCAAGGGCGAGAGCGTCCCGGCCAGCATCGACACCGGCTTCTACTACTACGACAAGTCGAACATCGACGACGCCGACATCAAGGCGGTGCTCTATAACTGAGCCATGCCGTGACGCGGCCCGGTCCCCGGAAACGGGGCCGGGCCTTCTGCTGTCAGAGACGCTGCGACCCGCGCCTGCGTTCAGGTCGCCTTCCGCACCGTCATCTGGGGCGCGCCGTCCGAAGTTTTCCGGCGGCTGCGGCCCTCGGCATCGACGGTGCCGCGGATCCTGTGGCGCCAGTTCGAGAAGCTCGCGAACCGCACCGTGTCGACCGGGCGGTCCAGCCGGATCTCGACGGTGCGAAGGTCGGCCGGACCCGACAGGGCGATGATCTCGCCGCTGTACGCCTGGCCCAGGTAGAGCCCCGTCACCCGGTCTCCGAGTGCCAGCTCCGGCGGGGCGTTGCGCTGCGCCAGCCGGGCCCTGAGGGTGTTCCAGTCGCGGGCACGGTGCTGCCGCGCGACCAGTTCGAGCGCCTGTGCATGACTGACCGGGGTGCCGTCGGCCTCCAGCGCCTGGCGCAATGCCCGTGCCTGCGCCTTGACGGTGTCGAGGGTCGCCGGCGTCATGCCCGGCCCTCCACGCACGCCGGGCCGGACCCGCGCGCGAGAATCCGCGGGGTCCGTTCGACGGGGGCCGCACGGGATCTGGAACATTCGGCTTGTCCGACAGACATCGCCCACTCCTTCGCAAATGCATTCCGGATCGGGAGGGAGCCTGCATTGCCCACCTTCGAAATGCTTCGGGGGTGAGATGTCGTCGCGTTCCGGGCTTCACCGTGACTTTCGTCTGCAGGCGGCAGGTGCCCGGCACCCTGACAGTCGGATACGGCGAACGCGCCGTCCGGACAAGACAAATCCGCAGCCGCCGCGCCGTGCTCCACCCGGCCGCCGGTGGCGGGGCCGGGTCTTCGGGCCATATGCCGCGGCGGGAAAACTTGTCTCGCCGGGGCGGAGCGGGTAAGCCGCAGGCGCAGAACTCAAGAGACGGGCATGGCGGCGGACAAGTATTCAGAGCAGGAGCGGGCGAAATCCCGCAAGATCGGCGCCCTCGGACATCTCTGGCCCTTCCTGCGCCCCTATCGCCGCCTGCTGGCCCTCGCGCTCCTGTCGCTGATCCTGACCGCCTGCGTCTCGCTCGTCCTGCCGATCGCGGTGCGCCGCGTCGTGGACGGGTTCGAGACCTCGGCCGCGAACCTTCTCGACGGCTACTTCCTGGCCGCGCTCGGCATCGCCGGGCTGCTCGCCGTCGGAACCGGCCTGCGCTACTACTTCGTGACCCGGCTGGGCGAGCGGGTGGTGGCCGACATCCGCAAGGCCGTCTTCGACCGCGTGATCGGGATGAGCCCCGCCTTCTACGAGCGGATCATGACCGGCGAAGTGCTGAGCCGGATCACCACCGACACGACGCTGATCCTGTCGGTCATCGGCTCCTCCGTGTCCATCGCGCTCAGGAACGCGCTGATCCTCGTCGGCGGGCTGGTGCTGCTGTTCTTCACCTCGCCGAAGCTGACGCTGATGGTGCTGCTGATCGTGCCCGCGGTGATCGTGCCGATCATCGTGCTCGGCCGCCGCCTGCGTGTGCTCAGCCGCGAGAACCAGGACTGGATCGCCGCCTCCTCCGGCTCGGCCTCGGAGCTGCTGTCCTCGGTACAGACGGTGCAGGCCTTCACCCACGAGGCGATCAGCCGGAAATCCTTCGGCGACGTGACCGAGAAGAGCTTCCAGGTGGCGAAGCGGCGCATCGGCACCCGGGCGGTGATGACGGTGATCGTGATCGCGCTGATCTTCTCCGGCATCGTCGGGGTGCTGTGGATCGGCGCCCGCGACGTGCGCGCCGACCTGATGAGCGTGGGCGAGCTGGTGCAGTTCGTGATCTACGCCGTGATGGTGGCGGGCGCGGTCGCCGCCCTCTCCGAGATCTGGGGCGAACTCCAGCGGGCCGCCGGGGCGACCGAGCGGCTGGTGGAGCTGCTGAACGCGCTCGACACCGTGACCGACCCCGAGACGGCCGCGACCCTCCCGGCACCGGTCAGGGGGGCGCTCAGCTTCGAGGACGTCGTGTTCCACTACCCCGCCCGCCCCAATGCCGCCGCGCTCGACGGCGTGACGCTGGACGTCGCCCCGGGCGAGACGGTGGCGCTGGTCGGCCCCTCTGGCGCGGGCAAGACGACGATCATCCAGCTGCTGCTGCGCTTCTACGATCCCGACGCGGGGACGATCCGGCTCGACGGCGTCGACCTGAAGGACCTGGACCGCGCCGCGTTCCGCCGCCACATGGCGCTGGTGCCGCAGGACCCGGTGATCTTCGCCGCCTCGGCGCGCGAGAACATCCGCTTCGGCCGTCCCTCCGCCACCGATGCCGAGGTCGAGGAGGCCGCCCGCGCCGCCGCCGCCCACGACTTCCTGACCGCGCTGCCCGAGGGCTACGACACCTATGTCGGCGAACGCGGCGTGATGCTGTCGGGCGGCCAGAAGCAGCGCATCGCCATCGCCCGCGCGATCCTGCGCGACGCGCCGGTGCTGCTCCTCGACGAGGCGACATCGGCGCTGGACGCCGAGAGCGAGCGGCTGGTGCAGGTGGCGGTGGACCGGCTCAGCGCCGGGCGCACGACGCTGATCGTGGCGCACCGCCTTGCCACGGTGAAGAAGGCCGACCGGATCGTGGTCTTCGACCAGGGGCGGATCGTCGCCCAGGGCTCCCACGACGCTCTGGTGGCCGAAGGCGGCCTCTACGCCCGCCTCGCCCGGCTCCAGTTCACCGAGGGTCTGGCGGCGGAATAGGCCCACCGCGCCGGATCCGGTTTCCTCGAGGAAACCGGACCATTTTCCTCGAGGAAAATGGCCCCGCCCCGCACCGGCCAAGGGCTGGGTGGCCCGGTTCCGCGCCGCCGGCCGCACCCTGCGTGACCCTTCGTCATCCCGCCCCGTGACGCCACGTTGCGCCCGCGCGCCCGTCTTGCCCTGCGCGGGCTTTGCCAGCATCTTTCCCGCGACAAGAGAGCGGGCGCCAAGCCCGTCCTGCGGAGGAGACTGCACGATGAACCGCCACTTCGCCGGCGCGGCCGACCGCGCCGCCATCGAGGCCGAGGCCCCCTGGGACCAGCGCGACCTGCCGCGCACCATGCACCGCTTCATGGCCGACGTGGCCGCCCGCCACGGCAGCCGCCCGGCGATCACCTTCCAGCTCCAGTCCGGCCCGAAGGACAAGGCCGAGACCCTGACCTGGACGCAGTTCCACCGCCAGACCACCCAGGCCGCCAACCTGTTCCGCGAACTCGGCGTGGGCCCGACCGACGTCGTCGCCTACCTGCTGCCGAACTGCCTCGAAACGGCGGTGACGCTGGTGGGCGGCTGCATCGCGGGCATCGCCAACCCGATCAACCCGCTGCTCGAGGCCGAGCAGATCGCGGCGATCCTGCGCGAGACTAAGGCGAAGGTGCTGGTGACGCTGAAGGCCTTCCCGAAGACCGACGTGCCGCAGAAGGCCGCCGAGGCGGTGAAGCTGGCGCCGAACGTCACGACGGTGCTGGAGGTGGACCTGAACCGCTACCTCACCCCGCCGAAGTCCTGGATCGTGCCGCTGATCCGGCCGAAGAACCCGGTCGCGCACAAGGCGAAGGTGATGGACTTCACCCGCGAGGTGGCGAAGCGCAAAGCCGACGGGCTGACCTTCGACGACCCCGAGGCCGACCGCGTCGCCGCCTATTTCCACACGGGCGGCACCACGGGCATGCCGAAGGTGGCGCAGCACAAGATCTCGGGCATGGTCTACAACGGCTGGCTGGGCGACCGGCTGCTGTTCTCGGAAACCGACAACGTGATCTGCCCGCTGCCGCTGTTCCACGTCTTCGCCTGCCACGTCATCCTGATGGCGATGATCCGCTCCGGCGCCCATGTCGTCTTCCCGACGCCGCAGGGCTATCGCGGCGAGGGGGTGTTCGACAACTTCTGGAAGTTGGTCGAGCGCTGGAAGATCAGCTTCGTCATCACCGTGCCCACGGCGATCTCGGCGCTGATGCAGCGCCCGGTGAATGCCGACATCTCCTCGATCAGGCAGGCGTTCTCCGGCTCCTCGCCGCTGCCGGTCGAGCTCTACAAGCGGTTCGAGGCGGCGACCGGCGTCGCGATCTGCGAGGGCTACGGGCTGACCGAGGCGACCTGCCTGGTCTCGATCAACCCGATCGACGGGACGAAGAAGATCGGCTCGGTCGGCATCCCCTTCCCTTATACCGACGTGAAGATCCTGAAACACTCGCCCGAGGGCGTGATCGAATGCCCCTGCGACAGCGTGGGCGAGATCTGCGTCGCCAACCCGGGCGTCTTTGCCGGCTCGACCTATACCGAGGCCGACAAGAACCACGAGCTGTTCCACTACGACCGCTACCTGCGCACCGGCGATCTGGGCCGGATCGACGCCGACGGCTACATCTGGATCACCGGCCGCGCGAAGGACCTTATCATTCGCGGCGGCCACAACATCGACCCCGCCGAGATCGAGGAGGCGCTGGCCGGCCACGAGGCCGTGGCCATGGTCGGCGCCATCGGCCAGCCCGACGCCTTCGCGGGCGAACTGCCCTGCGCCTATGTCGAGCTGGTGAAGGACGCCGAGTGCACGGCCGAGGAGCTGATGAAATACGCCCGCGAGAAGATCAGCGAGCGGGCGGCGGTGCCGAAATACGTCGAGGTGCTGGACGAGCTGCCGAAGACCGCCGTGGGCAAGGTGTTCAAGCCCGACCTGCGGCGTCGCGCGATCACCCGTGTCTTCGATGCCGCGCTGAAGACCGCGGGCTGCGAGGCGCGCGTCGCCGAGGTGGTCGAGGACAAGAAGCGCGGCCTCGTCGCCCGCCTCTCGGGCCGCGACGCCGCGGGCGCCGACAAGGTGCCCCACGTGATGGGCGAGTTCACGACGCCCTGGGAGTGGGCGGCCTGACGGGACGCCCCTTCGCACCGCCCCCTGCTTCTTCTTCTTTGCCCAAATACTCCGGGGGACGGTGCGCCAGCGCCGCGGGGGCAGGGCCCCCGTCCGCACCCTCCGCCCGCAGGGGGCCGGCGGCCTAGCGGCCCACGGCCCAGCCTTCGGTCGTCAGCCAGTCCATCACCGCGGGCCGCACCGACTGCTCGCCCGAGGCGAAGGCCCGGTCGATGACCGCCTTCACCTCGGTTAGGTCGACGCGGCGCAGCAGGTGCTTCACCGGGCCGATGGAGGCGGGGCGCATCGACAGGGTCCGCAGTCCCATGGCCGCCAGGCACATCGCCTCGAAGGGGCGCCCCGCATCCTCGCCGCAGAAGCTCAGCGGCGTCTCCGTCTCGGCGCAGCGGGCGACAATATGCTCGATCAGCCGCAGGAAGCTGACGTTCAGCGTGTCGTAGCGGCGGCGCACCCGCTCGTTCTCGCGGTCGGCGGCGAAGAAGAACTGCTTCAGGTCGTTGCCGCCGATCGAGATGAAATCCGCCATCTCGAAGAACTGCCGCGGCGCGAAGGCGAGGCTCGGCGTCTCCAGCATCGCGCCGATCCTGTAGTCCGACGGCATCACGTGGCCCAGCCGATCCTCGTTCTCGAGCGCGGCCAGCATGTGCTGGCGGGCATCGCGGAACTCGTCGAACTGGGCGATGAAGGGGAACATGACGTTCAGCGGACGGCCGTTGGCGGCGCGGATCAGCGCCTGGAGCTGCATCCGCATCACACCGGGCTTGTCCAGCCCCACCCGGATCGCCCGCCAGCCGAGCGCCGGGTTCGGCTCGTCCTGGGGCTTCATGTAGGGCAGCACCTTGTCCGAGCCGATGTCGAGGGTGCGGAACACCACCGGCCGCCCCTGGGCGGCGTCCAGCACCCGGGAATAGAGCGCGGCAAGCTCGCCCCGGCGCGGCACCTTCGAGCGGATCAGGAACTGCAGCTCGGTGCGGAACAGGCCCACGCCCTCGGCCCCCGAGCCTTCGAGCGAGGGCAGGTCGGCCATCAGTCCCGCATTCATCATCAGCGCGACCACCGAGCCGCATTTCGCCTGCGCCGGCAACCCGCGCAGCGAGGCATAGCGCTCCTGCGCATGGGCCTGCATGGCGATCTTGTCGCGGAAGGCGTTGGCGACGGTTTCCTCGGGGCGCAGGTGGACGATCCCCTGGTCGCCGTCGACGAGGATCGGGTCGCCGTTCAGCGCCTCGGTGGTGATCCGCTCGGCATGGATCACCAGCGGGATCGCCAGCGCCCGGGCCACGATGGCGGCGTGGCTGCCGACCGAGCCCTGTTCCAAAACCACGCCCTTCAGCGCGCGGCCGTATTCGAGGAGCTCGCCGGGGCCGATGTTGCGGGCGACGAGGATCGGGTTCTCGGGCATCGCGGCGCCGGTCTCGGCCCCCTGGCCGGTCAGGATTCGCAGCAGACGGTTCGACAGGTCGTCGAGGTCCTGCAACCGCTCGCGCAGATAGGCGTCGGGCTGCGAGCGCAGGCGGGCGCGGGCGACCGACTGCTCTTTCTCCACCGCCGCCTCAGCCGAGAGGCCGCGGGCGATGTCCTCTTCCATCCGCCTGAGCCAGCCGCGGGAATTGGCGAACATCCGGTAGGTTTCCAGCACCTGCCGGCTGTCGGTGTCCGTGCCCATCGCGCTGTTCATCAGGTCGTCGACCGAGGTGCGCAGCGACTCCATGGCGGCGTTCAGCCGCTCCTGCTCGCGCGCGGGATCGTCGGCGATGGGATTGGTCACGACGACGCGGGGCTCGTGCAGGTAGACGTGGCCGATGGCCGTGCCTTCCTGGCCGACGGTGCCGCGGAACAGCTCGGGGTTCTTGTGCCGCGCCGTCATCGCCGCGCCGTCGCCGACGAAGGCGCCAAGCTCGGTCATCTCGGCCAGCACCATGGCGACGACTTCCAGGGCATAGACCTCGTCGTCGGAATACTGCCGGGCCTCCTTGCTCTGCACCACGAGGACGCCCAGACGCTCGCCCAGCCGCTGGATCGGCACCCCGAGGAAGGAGGAATAGATCTCTTCCCCCGTCTCCGGCATGAAGCGGAAGCCGCGTTCCTGCGGGGCGTTGGCCGAGTTGATCGGGCGGCCCGACTTCGCGGCGCGCCCCACCAGCCCCTCGCCGAGGCGCATTCGCGTCTGGTGCACCGCCTCCTTCTTCAGGCCCTCGGTGGCACAGAGTTCCAGCGTGTCGGCGTCGCGGAACAGGTAGATCGAGCAGACCTCGGTGTTCATCGAGGTGGCGGTCAGGTGGGTGATCCGGTCGAGCCGCGCCTGCCCGGCCGAATCCTCGGCCAATGCCTCGCGCAGGCGGCCCAGCAGCTTGCGGCTTTCGCTTTCCGTGCTATCGGCCATCCCGTGTCGTCCGTGCTTCCCTCGCGCTGGCGTGAACGCGCGGGCCCGTTAGACCACAACGCGGCGGAGAACGGAACGGGATTCGCGGACAGTCCGTTTCGCGGCCGGTGACGTTCGGGCGGCCCTGCTGCCGATGGTGCATGCGCTTCGGGCGGCGGACCGGGGGTTTCACACCCCCGGACCCCCGTGGAGTATTTCTGCAAAGAAGAAGGGGACTTGGCGGCCGATGCCGTCAGCGACCGCCGGAGACGTCGAGGATCGCGCCGGAGGTGTAGGAGGCGGCTTCGCTCAGCAGCCAGGCCAGCGCCTCGGCCACCTCGGGGGCGCGGCCCGGCCGCTTCATCGGCACCATCTGGGCGACGCGGGCGGCGCGGTCGGGCTGGCCGCCGCTGGCGTGGATCTCGGTCTCGATCACGCCGGGGCGCACGGCGTTGACGCGGATGTTCTGCGGCGCAAGCTCGACGGCCAGACCGGCGGTCAGCGTGTCGATGGCGCCCTTCGACGCTGCATAGTCGACGTATTCGCCGGCCGAGCCGAGGCGGGCGGCGACGGAAGAGACGAAGACGAGCGATGCGGCGGGTTCGCCCATGGGGCGGGGCAGGCGGCGCGCCGCCTCGCGGGCGCAGAGCAGGGCGCCGATCACGTTGGTCTCCACCACGCGGCGCATCCGCTCCAGCGTCATCTCGGCCAGGGCCATGCCCGGGGCGACGATGCCCGCGTTGACCACCACGCCGTCGATCCGGCCGAAGGCGGCTTCGGCGGCGTCGAACAGCGCGAGGGTCGCCGCCTCGTCGGTGGCGTCGCCCTGCACGGCGATCGACTGTCCGCCTGCCGCGCGCACCTCATCCGCGGTGCGTTCGGCGGCCGCGGCATCGGCGCGGTAGTTGACGGCCACGTTCCAGCCCCGCGCCCCGCAGAGCAGGGCGGTCGCCCGCCCGATCCCGCGGGAGGCGCCGGTGATGACGATGGTCTTCGCGGTGTCGGTCATGGTGTGGCCCTTTCGTTGATCCTGGTGCGGGCGGGCGGCGCCGGGACATCCACCCGTGCGGGGCATCGCGGCGCCCGACCTGCCGGGGGCAGGGGGATGCGCCGCGTCCGCCCGGTCCTGTCAGGCCTTTTCCAGCTCGAAGCAGTCGTGCAGCGCCTGCACCGCCAGTTCCATGTACTTGCGGTCAATCAGGACCGAGATCTTGATCTCGGACGTGGTGATGACCTTGATGTTGATGTTCTCGTCCCGGAGGCTTTCGAACATCCGCGCGGCGACGCCCGCGTGGCTGCGCATCCCGATGCCGACGACGCTGACCTTGGCCACGTCCGTGTCCGCCACCAATTCGCTGTAGTCGATCTTGCCCGCCGCCTTCGCCTCGGACATCGCCTTCTCGGCCCGCTTCACCTGGTCGACGGGGCAGGAGAAGGTCATGTCGGTGCGCCCCTCTTCCGAGATGTTCTGCACGATCATGTCCACGTTCACCCCCGCGGCGGCCAGCGGGCCGAAGATCGCGGCGGCGATCCCGGGCTTGTCGGCCACCGAGATCAGGGTCATCTTCGCCTCGTCGCGGGAATAGGCGACACCGGCCACGGCCTTGGATTCCATGATTTCCTCCTCGTCGCAGACAAGCGTGCCCGCGTCCTCGTCATATTCGTCGAAGCTGGACAGCACCCTGAGCTTCACCTTGTAGCGCATCGCAAGCTCGACGGAACGGGTCTGCAGCACCTTCGCGCCGAGCGAGGCAAGCTCCAGCATCTCCTCGAAGGCGATCCTGTCGAGCTTCCTCGCCTTCGAGCTGATCCGGGGATCGGTGGTGTAGACGCCGTCGACGTCGGTGTAGATGTCGCAGCGCACCGCGTCGAAGGCGGCGGCAAAGGCGACGGCGGTGGTGTCCGAGCCGCCGCGGCCCAGCGTGGTGATCCGGCCCTCGGGGCTGACGCCCTGGAAGCCCGCGACGACCGCCACCTTCATGCCCTCGGCGAACTTCACGTCCATGTTGCGGGTCGGGATCTCCTCGATCCGGGCGGCGCCGTGGGCGCCGTTGGTCTTCAGCGGCACCTGCCAGCCCTGCCAGCTGCGGGCCGGGATATCCATTTCCTGGAGCGTCAGCGCCATCAGCCCGGCGGTCACGTTCTCGCCCGAGCTCACGACCGCGTCGTACTCGCGGGCGTCGTAGAAGGGCGAGGTCTCGTTCACCCAGCCCACCAGCTCGTTCGTCTTGCCGGCCATGGCCGAGACGATGACGATCACCTCGTGGCCGTTCGCCACCTCGCGGCCGACCCGCTTCGCTGCCCGCTTGATGCGGTCGAGGGTGGCGACGGAGGTTCCGCCGAATTTCATCACGAGTCGGGTCATGGTCGGCGGGCCTTCGCGCGTCTTTCAGTCCGCGGGCTTTTACGGCTGGCGGCGCGCTCACGCAAGGGCAGGACTCAGCGCAGGGGCGGGGGCTGGTAAAGCTGCACCTTCAGCCCGCCGTGGGGCACCGGCGCGCCCGGCTTGCCGAAGGGCAGGCGGGGGGCCCTGGCCAGGGGCGGCTCGGACGTGACGAGACCCACGCGCCAGCCCCTGAACCGTGTCAGCAGCGCCTCGCCCAGCTGGCCGTGCAGCGCGAGGAGAAGCTTGCGGTTGCCGATCCGCCCGCCGTAGGGCGGGTTGACGATGACGAGGCCCGGCGGCCCCTCGGGCGGCACGATGTCGGCGGCGGGCAGGCAGTCGAACCGGGTCGCGTCGGCCAGCCCGGCGCGCGCGGCATTGTCCCGGCTCATCCGCACCGCACCGGCATCGCGGTCCGAGCCGTAAAACATCGGGGCGGGCATCACGGCCCGGGCCGCGGCACCGTCCTTCATCGCGGACCATGCTGCGGGATCGAAGGTTGCCAGCTGCTCGAAGGCGAAGCGGCGGTCGCGGCCCGGTGCCAGACCCGCCGCGATCTCGGCCGCCTCCAGCACGAAGGTGCCCGAGCCGCACATCGGGTCCAGCACCGGCTCGGTGCCCGCATGGCCGCACCGGGCCAGGAACATCGCCGCCAGCGTCTCGCGCATCGGGGCCTTGCCCACGGCTTCCTTGTGGCCGCGCTTGTGCAGGCTCTCGCCCGAGGTGTCGACGCTGACCAGCACGTTGTTGTCGTCGATGCGGATCTTCAGCACCACCGGCGCGGCCGGATCAACCGTGGCGCCGAAGCCGTCGCGCAGCGCCGTCTCGATCCGCTGCTGCGCGGCGCCCGCGTGGTAGATCTTCGAGGCGCGGCAGGTCACCTCGACCCGGACCGGCACCTCCGGGCGCAGCACCTCGCCCCAGGGGAATTTCCGCGCCCGCTTGTCGAGCTGGGCGAGGTGGAAGGCGAGGAAGCCGCCGATGCGCGCCAGCACCCGGCCCGCGCCGCGCAGTTCGAGGTTGGCGCGCCAGACCTCGGGCCAGCCGCCCTGCACCGTGACGCCACCCGGGATCGCCACGGCGCTCGCGAAGCCCTTCGCCTGCATCTCGGCCAGCAGGACGTCTTCCAGCCCCGGGGGCGCGGTCACGAAGAATTCGAAGGCGGTGTCGGTCATCGCCGTTCCTTAGCGCCGATTGCCGGGCGCGGCGAGGGGGATCCGGCCGCTCAGAACGGCATCGGCTCCCCGTTCCACATCTCGAAGCAGCCGGAGGTGGAAAGCGACAGCGCCTCGAACCGCTGCAGAAGGCCTGCGGCGGACTGTTCGGGCGAGATGTCGGCACCGCTGCCACCCATGTCGGTGCGGACCCAGCCGGGGTGGTAGATGCCGACGGCGATCCCCTGGTCCTTCAGCGCCACGGCGAGGTTGCGCCCGAGGTTCAGCGCCGCCGCCTTGGACGAGCGGTAGATCAGCGAATTGCCGCCCGCGCGTTCGGAACTGCCCATCTGGCTGGAGATGATCGCGATCTTCGCCCCCTCCGCCGCCTTCAGGGCGGGCAGGAGGTGCTGCACCGTCAGGAACACGCCCGTGACGTTGGTGGCGAAGGTCTTCGCCCAGAGATCGGCGGCATAGCCGTCCTCGATCCGCTGGCCCTTCTCGAGATAGACGCCCGCGTTGCAGACCAGCAGGTCCAGACGGTCGCCCGCCGCCGCCTTCAGCGCTCCGAAGCCCTCGGGATCGGTCACGTCGAGGGGAATCAGCCCCTCGGTCGCGGTCGCGGTGCCCTGGACGTCGTGCCCGGCGCTGCGGCAGGCGTCGAGCAGCGCGGCGCCGACGCCCCGGCTGGCGCCGGTGATGAGGGTTTTCATGGTTCTCGCCCTTTCAGTTGGTCTTTTGTTTGGGGATGAAGGGCAGCGGCGCGATCGGCACACCGTCCTCAATCAGCGCCCGCGCCTCGGCGGGACGCGCCTCGCCATAGATCGGGCGGTCGGGGATCTCGCCCTCGTGGATCGCACGGGCCTCGCGGGCGAAGTCGGCCCCGACGTAGTCCGCAGATTCCTCGATTTTCCGGCGCAGCGCGGCCAGTGCCCGGCGGCGCGCCTCGGCCTCGGGATCGGCCGGCCGGGGCGCGGGGAGGCGCGGCGCGCCGTCCCCTGTCGCGGCCGTGTTTACCCGCGGGGCCATCAGGGATTTCGCCACCTCGCTGTCGCCGCAGTCGGGACAGGTCAGCTGGCCGCGCGCGCTCAGCGCCTCGAAGGCGTCGCCGGACTTGAACCAGCTGTCGAAGCGGTGATCGTTGGAGCAGCGCAGGGTGAAGCGGATCATCGGCCCTTTTCCCGGTTTACCTCCCTGATTTAGCCGGACCGGCGGCGCCTGCAATATCCATCGGCGTCAAATCAGGCGCCGGGGATCGAACTCGGCCAGGATGCGCGCCAGCTCGGGCTCCGTCACGAGCTTCGCCGCCTTCTTCAGCCCGACCCAGCGGCGCCGACGCTCCTTCATCTCGGGCCACCGCTTGTGGACGGTGGTGACGCGGAGCGGGAACAGGGCGACGACACAGGGCAGGTCGTCGTCCGGCATCTCCTTCGTGTAGGTGTAGATTCCGAGGCAGACCTCGGGCGACTGGCCCTCGACCCCCGCCTCCTCGAACGCCTCCTGGGCGGCGGCGCGGGCGGGCGTCTCGCCCGGCATCGGCCAGCACTTCGGCGGCGTCCAGCGGCGGGTCCTGCGGGTGGTGACGAGCAGCACCTGCACCTCGCCCCCGCGGCGCCGCCAGCAGAGCGCGCCGAACTGCGTCCGCACGTCGCGCTTGCGCACGGGGTCGACGTCGAGAACGATCTTCGTGCGGTCCGACATGCTCATGGAAGTGACCCGGCGCTCCTCTTCCCGAAGGGTTGGTGAATGCTACCGGAGTTCAACCTAACGCTTCATTAAGCAAAGACAAAGTCGGACCGTCCGGACCTTGACAGGTGTCGGGCGATTGTTACCTCGCTGCACATGGAAAAGCCGCGCAGCATGCCGGAGCCGATCGCCTCCGGCCCTGCCGGGGCCACACTGCCGCGCTTCATCGGATCCAACATCTACCGCGCGTCGAGCTATGGCGGCTGGCATCCCCTGAGGGTGCCGCGGGTGTCGACGGTGATGGACCTGACCCGCGCCCTCGGCTGGATCGCCCCGGGCCAGTACCTGACCAGCCCCCGCGCCCGTCCCGCGGCCCTGACCGCCTGGCACACGCCCGACTACATCGCGGCGCTGCAGCGGGCCGAGGCGGAGGGCGCGGTCAGCGACGAGGTGCGCGCGCGCCACGCGCTCGGCACGCCGTCGAACCCGGTCTATCCCGAGATGTACCGCCGCCCGGCGACCGCGGCGGGCGCGTCGATCATGGCCGGGCAGCTGCTGGCGAAGGGCGGGGTGATCCACAGCCCCGGCGGCGGCACCCATCACGGCATGCCTGACCGCGCCAACGGCTTCTGCTTCCTGAACGACCCCGTGCTCGCCATCCTGTCGCTGCGCGCGGCAGGAATCGGGCGGGTCGCCTATGTCGACATCGACGCGCATCACTGCGACGGGGTGGAACACGCCTTCGCCACCGATCCCGAGACGCTCCTGCTCTCGGTCCACGAGGAGCGGCGCTGGCCCTTCACCGGCGCGCTGGAGGAGCGGGGCGCGGGGCAGGTGTGGAACCTGCCGGTGCCGCGCGGCTTCGACGATACCGGCATGGCGGCGGTGCTGGAGGAGCTGATCCTGCCGGTGCTGTCGGCCTTCCGGCCCGAGGCGCTGGTGCTCCAGTGCGGGGCCGACATGCTGGAGGAGGATCCGCTGTCGCGGCTGTCGCTGTCGAACAACGCCTATTTCGCCGTGGTGCGGGCGCTCAGGGACGTCGCGCCGCGCCTGCTGGTGCTGGGCGGCGGTGGCTACAACCCATGGTCCGTCGGCCGCTGCTGGTCGGGCATCTGGGCGGTGCTGAACGGTCACGAGATCCCCGACCGCCTGCCGCCCGAGGCCGAGGCGGTGCTGCGCGGCCTCGTCTGGGAGGGCCACCGCCACGGCAGGGCGCCGCCCGCCCACTGGTTCACCACCCTGCGCGATGCGCCCCGCGAGGGCGCGCCGAACGACGCGGTGCGCGACGGCGGGGCGCGGGGGGCGGGGGGGGGGGGGGGGGGGTGGGGGGGGGGGGGGGGGGGGGGGGGGGGGGGGGGGGGGCGGGCGGGGGCGCCCCCCCGGCACCCCCCCGGCACATCCAGGGCAACGTCGCCCGGCGGGTGGAGGCGTTGCAGGGGGCTTCCGCCCCCGCGCCTGCGGCGCTCCCCCGAGGATATTTGGGAAGCAAAGATGGGGGGCGCTGCGCCGGTCGGGCGAAGGTTCAGGGCGCGGGGGTGCGGCCCGCGAGGATCTCGGCCAGTTTCGGGGTGTCGAGGTTGCCGCCGCAGAGGATGACGCCGACCTTCTCTCCGGCCCGCGCGGGGCCCTCCTTGAGGAGTGCCGCGAGCGGCGCGGCGCCCGCACCTTCGGCGAGGTTGTGGGTGTCGGTGAGGTAGATGCGGATCGCCCGGGCGATCTCGTCGTCGCTTACCGTCACGATGCGGGCCGCGCCGTGGCCGTAGATGTCGAGGGCCGCCTGGACGGGCACCCGCACCGCGATGCCGTCGGCGAAGGTGCGGGCGGTGTCCGTTTCGACGAGGCGGCCCTTCTCGGCGGAGAGTTTCGCCGTCTGCGCGTTCTCGCTGACCACGCCGATCACCTCGGTCCCGAGGCCGAGGGCATCGCGGGCGAGAATCGTGCCGCAGATGCCCGAGCCGCAGCCGATGGGGACGTAGATGCGGTCGAGGTCGGGATGGGCGGTGAGGAGTTCGAGCGCATAGGTGGCGACGCCGCGCACGAGTTCGGGGTGGAAGGGCGGCACGATGGTCAGCCCCTGTTCGGCGCCGGTGCGGAAGGCTTCCTCGCGCGCCGTGTCGAAATCCTCGCCGAACTCCACCAGCTCGGCCCCGAAGGCGCGCATGGCGGCGTTCTTCTCGGGCGAGTTGCCCTTCGGGACATAGACCAGCGCCCGCAGCCCGGCGGCGGTGGCGGCCAGCGCCTGTCCCTGGCCGTGTTTGCCGCGGGTCGCCGTGACGATGCCGGGCGTGTCCGGATGGGTGCGGATCAGCCAGTCCATGAAGGTGAAGGCGCCGCGGACCTTGAAGGCGCCGGTCGGCGTGTGGTTCTCGTGCTTCACCACCACCGTGCAGCCCGCCCGCGCCGACAGCTGCGGCCAGGCATGCTGCGGCGTCGGCGCCATGCGGCGGTGGACCAGCGCCGCCGCGTCTTCCAGTTCGGCACGGGTGAACATCGGCAAGCTCCTGTCGCTCGGGCCGCGCGGCTGCCGTTTGTCGTGGCATCCGGACCGCGGCTCCCCTATCTGTGGGGCCGAGAGTTACGGAAGCGGCAGACATGTTCAACGGCAAGAATATCCTGATCACCGGCGGCACGGGGAGCTTCGGCAAGAAGTATGTCGAGCACATCCTGCGCGACCACACCCCGAACAAGGTGATCATCTTCTCGCGCGACGAGCTGAAGCAGTTCGAGATGGCGCAGGTCTTCGACGCGCCCTGCATGCGCTATTTCATCGGCGACGTGCGCGACGGCGCGCGGCTGAAGGAAGCGATGGACGGGGTCGATTTCGTGATCCACGCCGCGGCCCTGAAGCAGGTGCCGGCGGCCGAATACAACCCGTTCGAGGCGGTTAAGACCAACATCCACGGGGCGCAGAACGTGATCGAGGCGGCGCTCGCGGCCGAGGTCGACCGGGTGATCGCGCTGTCGACCGACAAGGCGGCGAACCCGGTGAACCTCTACGGGGCGACCAAGCTTGCCTCCGACAAGCTGTTCGTCGCGGCGAACAACATGGTGGGGTCGCGGCGCACCCGCTTCGCCGCCGTGCGCTACGGCAACGTCGTCGGCTCGCGCGGGTCGGTGGTGCCGTTCTTCCGGCGCTTGCTGGACGAGGGCGCGACCGAGCTGCCGATCACCCACCCCGACATGACCCGCTTCATGATCACGCTCGACCAGGGGGTGCAGTTCGTGCTGAAGAACTTCACCCGGATGCAGGGGGGCGAGATCTTCGTGCCGAAGATCCCGTCGATGAGGATGACCGACCTGGCCGAGGCGATGGCGCCGGGCCTGCCGCAGAAGATCGTCGGCATCCGCCCCGGCGAGAAGCTGCACGAGGTCATGTGCCCCGCCGACGACAGTCACCTGACATTGGAGTTTTCCGACCATTTCGTGATCAAGCCGACGATTTCCTTCGCCTTCGATTGCGATTTCACGACAAACCGTCTGGGCGAGCGCGGGGCGCCGGTGCCCGAGGGGTTCCAGTACAACTCGGGCAGCAACACCGAGTGGCTGAGCCGCGACGAGTTTCTCGAAATGGCGGCCGCGGCGTGATCCCCTACGGCCGCCAGGACATCACCGAGGCCGACATCGCCGCGGTGGTCGAGGTGCTGGGCTCGGACTTCCTGACCCAGGGGCCGCGGGTGCCCGCCTTCGAGGCGGCGCTGTGCCAGGCGACCGGGGCGGCCCACGCCGTCGCGGTGAACTCGGCCACCTCGGCGCTGCACATCGCCTGCCTCGCGCTCGGTCTCGGGGAGGGCGACCTGCTCTGGACCTCGCCGAACACCTTCGTCGCCTCGGCCAATGTCGGGCATCTCTGCGGGGCGGAGGTGGATTTCGTCGACATCGACGCGGGGACCTTCAACATGTCGGCCGACGCGCTGGAAGCGAAGCTGGAGCGGGCGGCGGCGTCGGGGCGGCTGCCGAAGGTGGTGCTGCCGGTGCACATGTGTGGGCAGTCCTGCGACATGGCGCGGATCGGGGCGCTGGCCCGGCACTACGGGGTCCGGGTGGTCGAGGACGCGAGCCATGCCATCGGCGGGGCCTTCGGCGCGATGCCGGTGGGCGCCTGCGAGCACTCCGACATCTGCGTGTTCAGCTTCCATCCGGTGAAGATCGTCACCACGGCCGAGGGTGGCGCGGCGGTGACGAACGATCCCGAGCTCGCCGCGCGGATGGAGCGGTTCAGGAGCCACGGCATCACCCGCGATCCGGCCCTGATGGAAGGCGAAAGCCACGGGCCCTGGTATTACCAGCAGCTCGACCTCGGGCTGAACTACCGGATGACCGAGCTTCAGGCGGCGCTTGGCGTCACCCAGATGGCGCGGCTGGAGGATTACGTCGCGCGGCGGAACGCGCTGGCGGCGCGCTACGACCGGATGCTTGGCAACCTGCCCGTGGCGCTGCCGGGGCGCAGCGAGGGGGTGATCTCGTCCTTCCACCTCTATGTCGTGCGGGTGGATGCGGAGAGGCGGCGCGCGGTGTTCGAGGCGATGCGCGGCGACGGGATCGGGGTGAACGTCCATTACATCCCCGTCCACACCCAGCCCTACTGGCGGCGGCACGGCTTCGGGCCCGGCGATTTCCCGGTGGCGGAGGACTATTATGCGCGCGCCATCTCGATCCCGCTTTACGCCGGGCTGAGCGAGGCGCAGCAGGACGCGGTGGTGGCCTCGCTCGGCAAGGCGCTGGGGTGAGCGTCTGCCTGATTCCGGCGCGGGGCGGCTCGAAGCGGATTCCGCGCAAGAACGTCCGGCCTTTCGCGGGCCGTCCGATGATTGCCTGGCCGATCCAGGCGGCGCGGGCGGCGGGGTTCGGGCGGATCCTGGTCTCGACCGACGACGAGGGCATCGCCGAAGTCGCCCGTACCGAGGGGGCGGAGGTGCCGTTCCTGCGGCCCGTAGCGCTGTCCGACGACCATGCGACGACGATCGCCGTGGTGCGCCACGCGCTCGACTGGCTGGAGGGGGAGGGGGCGCTGCCGGAGGCGCTCTGCTGCCTCTACGCCACCGCGCCCTTCGTGAAGGCCGAGGACCTGGCGCGGGGGCGCGAGATGCTGGCGGGGGCCGAATGGGTGATCCCCGTCACCGGCTACGGCTTCCCGATCCAGAGGGCGGTCCGGATCACGCCCGAGGGGCGGCTCGCCATGTTCGATGCGGCGCAGTACGCCACCCGCTCGCAGGACCTGGAACCGGCCTACCACGACGCGGGACAGTTCTACTGGGCGCGCACCGCCGCTTGGCGAAGCGACGCGCCGCCCTTCGGGCCGGGCACCCTGCCGCTGGTGCTGCCGCGCTGGCGGGTGCAGGACATCGACACCGAAGAGGACTGGGACCGCGCCGAGCGGATGTTTCAGGTGCTGACCGAACGCGGCGACTTGTAGACGTACATCGCGAATTCGAAGGGGAAGCCGCCGGGCCGGATCGTGTAGTCGTGCCGCAGCACCGGGTGGCCGCCAAGCTCGCGCTTGCAGAAGTCGAACATCTTCATGGGGTCGACGTACCAGAGGCCCGGGTCTTCATAGTCCACATGCGATGTCATGGCGTTGAAGGCGATGCCCTTGTCCGCCGCGTTCCACATCCGCCGCAGCATCCCCGTTGCGAAACCCCAGTTGTCGTCGATCCGGTTGTTAAGCACGCCCGAGAGCAGGGCATAGTCGAAGCTCTTGGGCAGGGTCTCCGTCGCCAGGCTCACCTCGGCCAAGGGATCGTCGGCCAGCGCGTCGCGGGCGAGGTCGACGAAATCGGGCACGATGTCGACGCCGTGGTACTGCCCGCCCCAGCCCCGGTCGCGCAGGTAGAAGCACAGATGCGCCAGCCCGCAGCCCACGTCCAGCACCGACCCGAGTTTCTCGTCCACCCCGGCCAGCACCGCGAAGCGTGCCTGCTGGGTCGGTGCGTCGGCGTATTGCACCGCCTTCGCGCCGGGGCCGTGCTGGGCCAGCAGCGCGCGGTAGTGGGCGACGAGGTCGGTGGTCATGGCGCGGGTCTTTCCATGTCGGTGAGGGTCAGGTCGTCGCCGTAGCCCTCGCGCAGGAGCGGCAGGAAGCCGTCGGGGCCGACCTGCGCCAGCGCGTCGAGGGCGGAGAGGTGCGAGACGAAGGGCGGATGCGGCTGGGGATACTCGGGGCAGCTGTAGTTCAGGAACCTGAGGTCGATGCCCGCATCCTCGAACTTCGTGTCCCCGGCGAGGTAGTCGTATGCGCCGACGGGGGAGAGATAGGTGTCGGCCTCTGCCGCGCGGCAGAGCGCGACCAGCCGTTCGGCCTTCTCCCCCGGCGGCGCCTCCATGTCCGAGGCGTTGCGCCGCGCGCCGTCGAGACCCACGGCGGCGCAGATGCCCTCGATGATGCCGGTATTCAGCTTCATCAGGCTGCCTTCGGCGGCGTCGAGGTTGTCGGAGAGGATCTTCAGGCTGGTCTCGGCATGGGGGGCCTTGCCGAGCAGGGTCTCGGCCTTCGCCTTCAGCTTGGCGGCGAAGTCGGTGTCGGCCAGCCGCGCTTCGGAAATCTTCGGCTTCGACGGCTTGCGCGCCACGGCAAGGCTCAGCGTCACCGGCCCGTCGGGGCCCTTCAGGCGATTGCGCGTCTGCCAGCTCTGCCGCGACAGCTGCACGTCGTCGAGGAAAAGGAACAGGTCCGCCCGGTCGATCAGGGCGAAATAGCCGAGCCATGGCGCGAAGGTCGGCTGCATGACGGCGAGCGTCGTCATGCGAGGTCGGCCTCGGTGATCGGATGGCCCTTCGGTACCGCGCGGGCGAGGCGCGCGCCGACCAGAAGCTCGGGCCGGTTCGCCGCAATGCCCGCCGCGGGCCGCACGAAGCGATAGTCCCCGGGCGACAGCGCCTCGCCCGCCGCGAGGTCGCGCAGGGCGAAGGCCGAGCGGCGGCCGACGGCCTTGTTGCCTTCCTCCGCCGCCGTGGTGCCCTTCAGCCCCGTGCCGCGGGCGGCGTGGATTTCGGCCACGCCCTCGGCGATCTCGGCCATGACCTCGGGCGTCGCGGAAAACCGGTGGTCCGGGCCCTTGCGCGAAGGATCGTTGGTAAAGTGCTTCTCGATCGCAACCGCCCCCATGGCCGCCGCCGCCAGCGGCCCGCGCGACCCGATGGTGTGGTCGGAAAAGCCCGTCATCCGCCCGAAGGCCTCGCCCATCGCCGTCATGGCGCGCAGGTTGATCTGGTCGAGCGGGGCGGGATAGCTGGAGCAGCAGTGCAGCAGCACCACGGGACCGGAATTCGCCCGGTCCAGCACGTCGAGCGCGTGGGCGACCTCGTCCATGCTGGCCATGCCGGTGGACAGGATCACGGGCTTGCCGGTGCCCGCCACGGCGGAAAGCAGGTCGTCGAAGGTCATCTCGAAGCTCGCGATCTTGTAGAGCGCGCAGCCCAGCCCCTCGATGAAGTCGAGGTCGCGGGGGTCGTAGATCGAGGTGAAGGGCAGGAGCCCCCGCTCGCGCGCCCTGGCGAAGAGCGGCTCGTGGAACTCCATCGGCATCCCGGCGGTCCGGTACAGCTCATAGAGCGTGTCCTTGCCCCAGACCTTGTCGATCCGCATCGAGGGGTGGTCCGAAGGCACGGTCAGGCTGTCGGCGTCGTAGGTCTGCAGCTTCAGGCAGTCCCAGCCCGCGTCGGCGGCGATGTCGACCAGCGCCAGCGCCTGGTCGAGGTCGCGATCGTGGTTGGCGCTGATCTCGGCGATCAGCAGCGCCTTGGCCTCGGGGCCGAGGGTCTTGCCCTCCAGCGTCAGGCTCTCCATGTCATCGCTCCTTGCCCTGCGCCAGGATCCGTGCCGCCACGCGGGCGGCGCCCGCGCCGTCCACCGCGGCAAGCGCGGCGCGGTTGAGGGTCAGAACATGGGACAGCCGGGCCGGATCGGCAAGCCCGGCCAGACGGTCGAGGAAGCGCGCCTCGCCCTGCGGATCCTCGGCGAAGAACACCTCGGCCAGCCCCGCGGCCGCGAAGCCTTCGAGATAGGCGCGGAAGGCCGGCCCCTCGTGCAGGTAGAGGCCGGTGCGCCCAAGCACCGCCGCCTGATAGCGCAACAGCCCGACCCGGCCCACCACCAGACCCGCCCGCGCGATCATGCCGGCCAGCCCCGGCTGCGGGGGATGCAGGCAGAGCCCCGGCGCGGTCCCGGCCAGCGCCTCCAGCGCGCGCACCTCGCGGTCGGCGAAGAGCGGGCCGACGATCAGGTCGGTGGAAAGGCCGGTCGGCGCCAGCGCGCGGGCCACCCGCAGGCTCAGCCCCGAGGGGTCGGAGCCGCCGCAGCTGACCAGCACGCGGCGGGGCAGGGGGCGGCCGGGGTCGAGCACTTCGCGGGCGGCGGCGTAGGAGGCGTCGAGGATCGCGAAGGCGGGGCCGGTCGCCCAGTCCCGCGCGCGGGGCGGCGCGCGCAGGGTGGCGGCGTCGAGGTAGGGCGTGACGACGAGGCGGGGCGACACCGCGCCGGGCGCGGTGTCGAACTGGTCCGGCGGCATCGAATCGATGACCGTGACGGGACGCCCGCTCTCGCAGAGCGCGGCGATCCCTGCCGCGGCACCCGCGTTGCCGGGCCATTGCAGGTCGGCGACGATGTGGGTGATCCCCTCGGCCTCGATCCAGCCCGGGTCCGCGCCGCAGCGGACGACGCGCGCCGGATCGGTCCCGAGTCCCGTCAGGACGGCGCAGGTCTCGGGGCCGCCGGCATGGCGCACGTCCGCCCCCGCGGCGGTCAGCGCCGTGGCAAGGTCCAGCATCCGCCGCACATGGCCAAGGCCGATGGCGGCCGAGGCCTCGGCCCTGAGCGCGACCCGTGCCTCAGCCATGACGCCCCGCCAGCAGGAGCTCGATCGCCGCCGCGCTGCGGTGGGCCGCGCCGGTGTGCCGCTCGGTCAGGCCGCGGGCGCGGGCGGCGAAGGCGGCAAGCGCGTGGCGGTCGCGGAACAGCTCCACCAGCCCGTCGGCCAGCGCGGCGCCGTCGGCAAACTCCCGCATCGCCCCGCGCGCGACCGCCTCGGCGGCGGGGGCGGGGATGGCCCAGGTGCTGGGGCCGGTGACGACCGGGCGCTCCACCATCAGGGGCTCGGTCGCGTTGTGGCCGCCCATGTCGGTCAGGGTGGCGCCGACGAAGACGACATCGGCCAGCGCATAGGTGAAGTCCATCTCGCCCAGGCTGTCGGCCAGCAGCACGTCGAGCCCCGCGGGCGCGTCGCCGCGAAAGCCGTCGTCGAACAGGACCGACCGGCGGGCGCTGCGCCATCCTTCCCGCGCGAGCCGCGCGGCGACGGCATCGAAGCGTTGCGGGCTGCGCGGCGCCCAGACGACGAGGGGTGGATCGGCGAGCCGGTCGTGGAGGGCGCGCAGCACGCCGAACAGCGCCTCCTCCTCCGCCTCGGTGGACGAGGCGACGGCCCAGACCCCGCGCCGCCCCGCCAGTTGCGGGCGCAGATCGGCCGCGCGGGCGATCAGGTCGCGCCGGGGCGGCAGGTCGAACTTCAGCTCGCCCACCCGCAGCAGCCGCGCGGGATCGACGCCGGCCCGCTCGTAGCGGGCGACGTGATCGGGGGTCTTGGTGAGGACCAGCGAGAATCCCTTGTAGAAGAACAGGATGATCCGCCGGAGCGGGCTGGCGAGGTCGCGCTCCAGCGACCGCTCGGTGAGGTTGGCGTTGACCTTGACCACCGGCACGCCCGCACGGACGCTCTCGGCGATCTGGGCCGGCCAGACCTCGGCTTCCACCACCAGCAGCGCCGCGGGGCGGGCGCGGCGCAGCAGGCGGCGCACGGCCCAGAAAAGGTCGAGCGGGGCGTATCCCTGCACGACGAGGCCCGCCGCGATTTCGGCAGCGAACTGGCGCTGCCCCTCGGCCAGTCCGGCCGGCGTGCTGTGGGTCAGCAGCAGCCGGTGCCCCCGGGCCAGCAGGGTGCGCAGCAGCGGCGTGACCGCCCGCGTTTCGCCCAGCGATGCGGCAAAGACCCAGAGGCATCCCGCCGCCGCCTCGGGACAGGCGCCGAAGCGCTGCGGCAGGTGCGCGGTATAGAGCGGCTCGCGCCGGGCCTTCCACGCCGCCCAGCCCAGCAGCGGCAGCAGCAGCAGGTGGGCGAGACCCTGGTAGAGCGCGTAGGCGAGCCTCGGGCGGAGGGTCCAGGGCAGCAGGGCGGAAGGGGCGGGCGAGGCGGGCATCGGGGGTCCGTGAAGCGGTCGCAGCGGTTCTAGGCCAAGAGCGGCGCGGGCGACAGCCTCTCCGCGCCGGCCCGGCAAGGCCCGGCCGGTCCCGTCACGTTGCCGTGAAACGTGGCGCGTCCGCTACGGCCCCGCACGCGAGGGTCCGGAAGGCCGATCCGAAGGTTGTTCCGGGGGAAGCTTTGTGTCACACCGATCCTGACCCAGAATGAACGGATGAGTTCAGTCCATGAGTGACTTCGCCCGGCGCCGCACGATGATGGTGGACAACCAGATCCGCCCCTCCGACGTGACGAAATTCCCGATCATCGACGCGATGCTGAGCGTGCCGCGCGAACAGTTCGTGCCCGCCGGCCGGCGCGAGGCCGCCTATGTCGGCGAGAACATGGAGCTTGGCGGCGGCCGCGTGATCCTGGACCCGCGCACGCTGGCCAAGATGCTGGACGCCGTGGATGTGCAGCCCGACGAGCTGGTTCTCGACGTCGGGTGCAGCTATGGCTATTCCACCGCCGTTCTCGCCCGCCTGGCCGAGGCCGTCGTCGCCGTCGAGGAGGACGAGGGCATGGCCCGCGAGGCCGCGGCGACCCTCTCGCAGACCGAGGCGGACAACACCGCCGTGGTCGAGGGCCCCCTGAGCGAGGGCGCCGCCAAGCACGGCCCCTACGACGTGATCCTCGTCCAGGGCGGCGTGCAGCAGCTGCCGCAGGCGCTTCTCGACCAGCTGGCGCAGCATGGCCGGATCTGCTGCCTGTTCATGGATGGCGTCCTTGGTGTCGTGCGGCTCGGATACCGTTCGGAAAGCGGGGTCAGCTGGCGCGACCTGTTCAACGCCAGCGCCCCGGTGCTGCCCGGCTTGGCGCGGCGGTCCGCCTTTGCCCTCTAGTTCTTCGTCGGACGCAGGTCCGTTTCCAGGAGTGTTTGCGATGAGAATGACCCGGATGAGCCGCGCCCTCGGGACCATCGTCCTGACGGGCAGCCTTCTGGCCGCGACCGGGGCCGCGCGGGCGGAAAGCCTGACCGACGCGCTGATCATGGCCTACAAGCACAGCGGCCTTCTGGAGCAGAACCGCGCCACCCTGCGCGCCGCGGACGAGGACGTGGCCCAGGCGGTGTCGACCCTGCGGCCGGTGCTGAACTATACCGCCGGTCTGAGCGCGACGCGGCCGACCGCGCGCGGCGAGGACGTGACCGCCTCGGTCGGGCTTCAGGCCAACATGCTGCTCTACGATTTCGGCGCCACCGCGCTCAGCATCGACGCCGCGAAGGAAACCGTGCTCGCCACCCGCGAGGCGCTGGTTGCGGCCGAGCAGACGGTGCTGCTGGATGCCGTCAACGCCTACATGGCCGTGCGCCGCGACACCGCCGTGGTCGAGCTGCGGCGCAGCAACGTCTCGGTGATCGAGCGCGAGCTGCGCGCCGCCCGCGACCGGTTCGAGGTGGGCGAGGTGACGCGCACCGACGTGTCCCAGGCCGAGGCGCGGCTGGCCGGCGCGCAGGCGGGGCTTGCCCTGGCGCTTGGCGATCTCGCGCAGTCGCGCGAGGAGTATCGCCGCGCGGTCGGGCAGTACCCCGGGCCCCTGGCCCCGCCGCCGCAACCGCCGAAGACCGCCGACTCGCTCGACGCCGCCGAGGCGGTGGCGCGGCGCACCCATCCGAACATCCTCCAGGCCATGCGGCTGGTGACGGTGGCCGAGCTGAACATCTCCCGCGCCGAGGCGTCGATGCGTCCGACCCTGAACGCCACCGCCTCGATCGGGCTGGACCAGGACCTGAACGACCAGCGCACCGTCGGCATCCAGCTGTCGGGGCCGATCTACCAGGGCGGTCGGCTGAGCTCGGTCTACCGCCAGGCGCAGGCCAACCGCGACCGCGCCCGCGCCACGCTGCATCTGACCCAGCACTCGGTCGAGCAGAACGTCGGCAACGCCTGGGCGCTGCTGGCCGTCTCGGCGGCCAGCCTCCGGTCGAGCGACGAGCAGGTGCGCGCCGCCTCGGTCGCCTTCCGCGGCGTGCAGGAAGAGGCCACGCTCGGCGCGCGCACGACGCTCGACGTTCTGAACGCCGAGCAGGACCTGCTCGACGCCCGTACCACCCGGATCTCGTCCGAGACCGACCGCTACACGGCGGTCTACGCGCTGCTCTCCTCGATGGGGCTGCTGACGGTCGAGCATCTGGGGCTCGGCATCGTCACCTACGATCCGGCCGCCTACTACAACGCGGTGCGCGACGCGCCGACCTACAAGGTCAGCCCTCAGGGCAAGAAGCTCGACCGGATCCTGAAGGGACTCGGCAAGCAATAGCCGGGGCCGGCAGGGTCCGGGATCGTTCGCATACATTGTTCTTCAACCATTTGCGCGCTCTATCAGTTGTGCGCGACCTGACTTCGAGGTACGCTGTGCGCTGAGCAGTCAGAGGCAGATCAATGTCCGAACACGTAGCCAACGCCGAAATCGAAGACGTCCTTTCGTCCATCCGGCGGCTCGTCTCCGTCGAGTCGCGGCGTGCGCCGCGCCCGGAAGCGGCGCTGCCCTCGTCCTCTGTCCCGTCCGCATCGGACCCCTCCGCCGTGGCTCCGGGCGCTGTCTCTTCCGTGAAATCACGGCCTTCCGCGATCACGAAGCTGGTCCTGACCTCCGATCTTCGCGTGGCCGATCCTGTCGCGCCCGTTGCGCCCGCCGGGGCCGCACCGGAGTCCCCATCCCCATCCCAGCCCCGACCCGCCTCCTGCACAGGGGCGACGCATGGACAGACGCCGCGCGACCGGATCGCGTCGGGCCGCGCCTATGCGACCGAGCTCGAGCGGCGGATTGCCGAGCTTGAGGCGGCGGTCAACGCGCAGGGCGTCGATTTCGAGCCGGACGGCAGCGAGGACACGACGCAGCACCGGCCCTCGGCCGTGCCGCGCCTCGGGTCCCGCCGTGCCGCGCCGCTGCCGCTTGCCCCGCAGGACGGTGTGGCGAGCCTGGATGCGCTGGTGCTGACCGGCCTCGATGCCGATGCGACGGACACTCCCGCCACCGACGACGACCGGGCAGGGCGCAGGGACGCGTCCGCCGCCGACGCACCGGCGGCCCCCCCGGTTTCGCCCTCGGACGAGGAGCTTCTGAAGCATCTGGTCGCGGCCCAGACCGCCGCCGTCGTGTCCGAAATGGCGTTCGACGAAGCGGAGGAGGCAGAGGCGCCAGCCCGCCCTGCCGACGACTTCGCGCATCGCCCGACGCCGGAGGATCGCCGGGCGCAGCGCGGCACGCCGACGGAGCACGCGTTTTCCGCCGACCGAGACAGCGCCGGGGATTCCGTTTCGCCGGACACCTTCAGCAGCCGGCGCCGCCGCTCCTTCGAGGAGGTCTCCGCCCACGACGGCGGCCATGCCGTGGCCGACGCCGAGATCTTCGAGGCCGAAAGTCACGGCCGCCATGCCTTCGGGCGCAGCGGTATGGAAGAGCGTCCGCGCCGGGTGCTTGAGGAGGATGACCTGTCCCATGGCCTGGGCGAGGCGGTGCTGGACGAACAGGCCTTGCGCGATCTCGTCGCCGAAATCGTCCGCGAAGAGCTTCAGGGCACGCTCGGGGAGCGGATCACGCGGAACGTCCGCAAGCTGGTCCGCCGCGAGATCATGCGCGCCATCTCGATCCGCGACTTCGAGTAGCGCCGCCCATAGGGCGGGGCTCTCAACGCACCTCTGCGGCCAGGGCCAGGAGCGCGCCGACATCGGCATGGCGCTCCAGGTGGTCGGCGAGGGCGTCGAGCGTCTCCTCCACCCCCGACTCGTAGAACAACGTGCCCGGCGCCGCCCCGAGGCCGCCGAGGAACGCCGTGCGGAAGGCGTCGGAGGCGAACAGCCCGTGCAGGTAGCAGCCGCGCACCCGCCCGTCGGCCGAGGCCGCGCCTTCGGGCCGGCCGTCCACCGTCAGCCAGGCGCGGGCGCGGT
The DNA here is from genome assembly GCF_002869745.1 of Oceaniglobus roseus. Classification (GTDB taxonomy): domain Bacteria; phylum Pseudomonadota; class Alphaproteobacteria; order Rhodobacterales; family Rhodobacteraceae; genus Oceaniglobus; species Oceaniglobus roseus. The sequence continues at coordinate 41,975 of NZ_PNOS01000010.1, read as the reverse complement.
CCGGCCCCTCGGTCACGCCCAGGTGGATCTCGTAGCCCTGCACCTCGGTCCCGCTGTCGGGATGCAGCGCGGTGGTGCGCGCCAGCCGTTTCGCCGGGGCCATCTCCGTCGTCACGTCCAGCAGGCCGAGTCCCGGGAAGCGGCCCGGCGTGCCCTCGATCCCCTCGGCATCCACGATCTCCCGCCCCAGCATCTGGTAGCCGCCGCAGACGCCCAGCACCTGACCGCCGCGCCGGACATGGGCCAGCAGGTCGATGTCCCAGCCCTGGGCGCGGAAGTCGGCCAGGTCGGCGATAGTGGTCTTGCTGCCGGGGATCAGCACCAGGTCGGCGTCGCCGGGCAGGGGGCGGCCGCGCGGCACGATCTCTACCGCGATGCCCGGATCCGCCGCCAGCGGGTCGAGATCGTCGAAATTGGCGATCCGGTTCAGCCGCGGCACCGCAATCTTCACCGGCCCGGCCCCGCGCGAGGAAATGTCGAGGATGTCCTCGGCCGGCAGGCGCCAGGCGCCGTCGAACCAGGGCAGTACGCCAAGCGGGCGCCAGCCGGTGCGCGAGGCGATCTCGGTCACCCCCTCGTCAAAGAGCGAGACGTCGCCGCGGAACTTGTTGATCAGGAAGGCCACGATCCGGTCGCGGTCGGCATCGGGCAGGACGGCATGGGTGCCGACGCATTGCGCGATGACCCCGCCCCGGTCGATGTCGCCGACCAGCACCACCGGCAGGCCCGCCGCCTCGGCGAAGCCCATGTTGGCGATGTCGCCCGCGCGCAGGTTGATCTCGGCAGGGCTGCCCGCGCCTTCGACCAGCACGATGTCGGCCGTGGCGGCCAGCGTGCGGAAGCTGTCCAGCACCACCGGCAGCAGCTCGTGCTTGCGCGCGCCGTACTCGCGGGCGCGCAGCGTGGCGAACCGGCGGCCGCGCAGGATCACCTGGGCGCCGGTGTCGGTCTCGGGCTTCAGCAGGACCGGGTTCATGTCGATCACCGGATCGCGCCCCGCCGCCCGCGCCTGCAGCGCCTGGGCGCGGCCGATCTCGCCCCCGTCCACGGTCACGGCGGCGTTGTTCGACATGTTCTGCGGCTTGAACGGCGCGACGGAGAGTCCGCGGCGCAGGCAGGCGCGGGCCAGCCCGGCGACGATCATCGACTTGCCGACGTTCGAGCCTGCGCCCTGGATCATGATCGCCCTGGCCATGGTGCCCGCCTAGCCCTGTCTTCGCCCGGTTCCGCCGGTGTTCCGCCCGCGGCAAGGCTTAGGGCGCGACGGCGGGAAGGGGAAGGGGCAGCGCCGGGGCGCAACGGAAAACGCCGCCCGGTGGGGGCGGCGTCTTTCGGTGTGTGAGGGCAGAAAGGGGATCAGGCCGCTTCGGCCTGCGCGGCATGACGACGCTCGCTCTCTTCGCGCGACAGCGCGACGGAGGTGCGCACACCCTTGGCAACGAACTCCATGAGGCCGTTCACCACACGCTCGTTGGGGTCGATCCCGGCACAGGACAGCACTTCGCGGCCGTCGCGGGAGCGGGCCCAGCGGGCGATCTGCTCGGGGCCGTTGCCGTACTTCTTGTCGTCGGCAATGGCATCGTCCAGCGCGGCCAGCACGACGGCGGCAAAGAGCTTGCGCGCCCGATTGCCTTGCTCGTGATTGAAAGCCGTGCCATCAACGAAATCTGACATCTCGTCGTCCTTTTGTTTCTTGCTCTTGCGTTTCTGGCGTGGGGTCCCTTATGGACGCTCAGCCCGCGATTCTGGTTACGTCTTTTGGAATGGCACCCATGCGCCCCGCGCATAGCTGACGCATGGTCAGCGCCGGATACGGCGGCTTGCCACTCCCAGTCCGCCAAGATATAGGGTGCGCCGGAAATCCATCAACCTTCTGTCACGGTTTTGACATATGCCCAAGATCAACGGTAACGAAATCCGCCCGGGCAACGTGCTCGAGCACAATGGCGGCCTGTGGGCTGCCGTGAAGGTCGACCACGTCAAGCCGGGCAAGGGCGGCGCCTTCGCCCAGGTCGAGATGAAGAACCTCAGGAACGGCACGAAGCTGAACGAACGCTTCCGGTCCGCCGACAAGGTGGAGCGTGTCCGGCTCGAGCAGAAGGACCAGCAGTTCCTCTATGAGACCGACGGGATGCTGGTGTTCATGGATTCCGAGACCTTCGAGCAGATCGAACTGCCCGCCGACATCCTGGGCGAGCGGCGGCCGTTCCTGCAGGACGGCATGACGATCCACATCGAATACTACGAGTCCGAGGCGCTGAACGCGACGCTGCCCCAGAAGGTCACCTGCAAGGTCGTCGAGACCGAGCCGGTGGTGAAGGGCCAGACCGCCGCCAACAGCTTCAAGCCCGCGGTGCTGGACAATGGCGTGCGCATCCTGGTGCCCCCCTTCGTGGGCCAGGACGAGGACATCATCGTCAACACCGAGACGATGGAATATTCCGAGCGCGCCTGAGGCACGCCGCAAACGCGTCTGACCCCGCCGGTGGGGCGGGGCCAGGGCCGAGGTTTCCCGCCGAGGTTCAGAGAATGTCGAAGTGGTCGATCGTCAGGTCGGCCAGTTCCACGTCTTCCAGCGTGACCGCCTGGCGATAGCTGTCCGCCGTCGCGCCGTCGCCGCCGCCTTCGTAGCCGATGACGACCTGTCCGTCCTCCTCGAAGATGTCGATCTCGGCCATCAACCGCTCGAGCGTCACGGGGCCTTCCCAGCCGCCGTCGAAGGCCAGGCGGATGACATCCTCGTCCAGGTCGAAGTCGGTGATGACGTCGCGGTTGGTGAAGTCCTCGGCGTAGTCGCCGGTGACGTGGAAGACGAAGGTGTCGGCGTCGCGGCCGCCCTTCAGGATGTCGTCACCGAGACCGCCGTAGATCAGGTCCTCGCCGGAGCCGCCGCTGATCGAGTCGTTGCCGCGTCCGCCATCGACGGTGTCGTCGCCCTTGCTGCCGTAGAGGGTGTCGTCGCCGCGCCCGGCCTCGACAACGTCGTCGCCGCCGCCCGCGAAGACGAGGTCGTTGCCACTTCCGGAAGAGACGGTGTCGTTGTCGCTGCCGGCCGCGATCCAGTCGTTGCCGCTGCCGGAGTCGATCCAGTCGTTGCCCTTGCCGCCGGTGAGGCGGTTGTCGCCGTCGCCGGCCGAGATCCAGTCGTTGCCGCTGCCGCCGTTGATCGTGTCGACCCCCGATCCGGCAAGGACCGTATCGTTGCCGCTGCCCGCGTCGAGCCGGTTGTCGCCCTCTCCGCCGTCCATGAAGTCGTTGTCCCGGCCGCCCGCGACGACGTCGTTGCCGCCGCCGGATTCGATGGTGTCGTTGCCCGAACCGCCATACATCAGGTCCCTGTGGTCGCCGGCGCCCAGGTAATCGTTGCCGCTGCCGCCCGAGACCCGATTGTTGCCGTCGCCGGCGTCGATGTGGTCGTTGCCGCTGCCGCCGGAAATGGTATCCGCGCCCGCACCGGCCGAGATCACGTCATTGCCGCTGCCACCCGAGACCCGGTTGCGCCCGTCCCCGGCCCAGATGGAATCATTGTCCTGACCGCCATTGATGGTGTCGTCGCCGCTTCCGGCATAGAGGCTGTCGTTGCCGCGGCCCCCGTTCAGCACGTTTTCGCCTTCGCCGCCGTCGATCAGGTCATCGCCGTCGCAGCCGGGCATCGTGTCGTTGCCGCCAAGCCCGTACATCGTGTCGTTGCCGTCGAGGCCGATGATCTTCTGCGAGGCGCCCGATCCCGTGAGAACGTCGTCGTCATCAGTGCCCAGCACCTTGGTTTCGGAACTCGTCAGGGTGATCCCCGACAGAACGCTGCCGCCGCCGCCCGTGCTGCCGCCGCCGCCGGTGCTGCCGCCGCCCCCGTTGCCGCCGCCGGTGCTGCCGCCGTTGCCGTTGCCGTTCCCGTTGTTGCCGTTGCCGTTGCCGCCGGCCGCGGCCAGTCCGGCAAGCCCGGAATCCAGCCCGAGGTCCAGATCGAGGCCGCCCAGAGCAGAAACCTGCTTCGAGGAATCGGAAGTTCTTGTCATGCTACGCTCCGTTCATGGATCGGACGCGCCCGGAAGGCGGCGCCCCGGGATTATCCCGAGTTTCAGACATGTCCGGAGGTCTTCAAAGAATACGACCGGACCCTCGCATCGGAAGTTTCGGTGCGACGGCCCTGCGGGTCCGGTCGGTCTCTACCTTTGCGTCAAGGTTGATTTGCCAGAGGAAATTGGTTCAACTTCGGCTGAATTGAGGTCTGTTTCGGCAGGAAAACAACCGGGGCGTGTCTGCGCCCCCGCCGCCGGATACCTTCAGGCGTCCTGTGATCGCCGGACCACGGCCGGACCGGCCTGCATGTCCCCGTCCGCCCGGTCGAACCGGAGCCAGGCGATGGCCTCCCCGCCCGAGCGGCTGAACAGCGTGCCGGCGGGTTTGCCCCCCGAGGTGATCGGCGTGCCCGCGTCGGCTTCGCCCTCGACCGTGACGCGCGCAAGACCCTTCTTCAGCTCGGTCTTGTGCTTCATCCGCGCCGTCACCTCCTGCCCGACATAGCAGCCCTTGCGGAAGTCGACGCCGTGCAGCCGCTCGAACCCGGCTTCGAGTATGTAGGTGTCATCGGGCACCAGCTCGATCCCCGATTCCGGGATGCAATGGGCCACCCTCAGCGCGGTCCAGTCGGTATCGTCTCCGGCGAACCCCTCGCCATATCCCCGCCAGCCGAGCGCGGGATGCCGCGGATCGGCCATGGCGCCCTCGGGCGCGGTCCCGGTGCCGCGGTGAACGGGCATGTCCACCTCCTCCAGCGTGATCCTGCGGCGCAGTCGGTACATGGTCAGGCGCTGCTTCAGCGTGTCGAACAGCGGCGCGGCGACGTCGAGGTAGAGGGTGCCTTCGCGCTCGAACATCAGGAAATCGGCCAGGTACTTTCCCTGCGGGGTCAGCAGCGCGGCATAGCGCAACACGCCGTCGGCGGCGGGCACGTCGTTGCTGACGAGGTTCTGGAGGAAATCGCGCCGCTCGTCCCCGCCGATGGCCAGGATGCGTCTCGGGTGGTCGGTCATGTCTGCTTTCCTTGCTCGCTCGCTCCCGTATATAGGGCCCGAGCCTTCCCGACGCCATGTGCCGATGCCCGCGCCCCTGACCCTCGTCATCCCGACCCTGAACGCCGCCGACACGCTGGCGCCCTGCGCCGAAGCGCTGATGCCGGGCCTGCACGCGGGGCTGATCGCGCGGCTGGTGGTGTCGGACGGGGGCTCGCAAGACGGCACGCCGAGGCTGGCCGAGGCGCTCGGGGCCGAGATCGTCACCGGCCCGCCCGGGCGGGGCGGGCAGCTGGCGCGGGGCGTGGCGGCGGCGGCGACGGACTGGCTGCTGCTGCTCCACGCCGACACCCGGCTGTCCGAAGGCTGGGTCGAGGCGGTCGAGGCGCATGTCGCCGGTCACCCCGACAGGGCGGGCCACTTCCGCCTGGCCTTCCGGGCCGAGGGGATGGCGCCGAAGCTTGTCGCGGGCTGGGCCAACCTGCGCTCGGGCGCGTTCGGGCTGCCCTACGGCGACCAGGGGCTGCTGATCCGCCGCGACCTTCTGGAAAGCGTCGGCGGCGTGCCGGACCTTCCCCTGATGGAGGATGTCGCCCTGGCCCGCGCGCTGAAGGGGCGGCTCAGGCAGCTCCCGGCCACCGCGACCACCTCCGCCGCCCGGTACGAGGCCGAGGGCTGGATGCGGCGCGGGGCGGGGAACCTCTGGACCCTCGCCCGCTACCGCGCCGGGGCCGATCCGGCGGCGCTGGCCGAGGACTACGCGCGCCGCCGCTGAGGCTCAGACCTCGACCGTCTCCATCACCTCCGGCGTCAGCACCTGAACGTCCGGCAGTGCGGCGATCATCGCGTCGGCGCTTTGCGCCAGCGCCGGGAAGGTCTTGTAGTGGCCGGGGATCACGGTGCGGAACTTGAAGTACCGTTTCGCTGCCCAGGCCGCGCGCTCCATGTCCATGGTATAGTGGCCGCCCGCACAGAGGATGCCGATGTCGGGCTTGTGGAGTTCGCCCATCCATTCCATGTCGGCCATGATGTCGGTGTCGCCGCTGAAATAGAGCGTCTTTCCCTCGCCCGAGATCATGAAGCCCGATTCCGAGCCGGCGATCTTCCCGTCCGGGCTGGACGAGGAATGAACCGCGTTCACCATCGTCACCTTCACCTGGCCGAGCGTGATCGTGCCGCCCTTGTTGAAGCCCGTCGTCTCGACCTTGTCGCCGAGCCAGCTCATCAGCTCGACCATCCCCGCCACCGGCAGACCCAGCGAGGCCGCGTCGCTGGCGTGGTCGCCATGGCCGTGGGTCAGCAGCACATGGGTCGCGCCGGCCACCGCCTCGTCCTTGCGGCCTTCGGGGAACACCGGGTTGCCGGTGAACCAGGGGTCGATCAGCAGCACCTGATCGGCCACCTCGATGCGGAAGCTGCCGTGTCCGAGCCATGTGATTTTCATGAGATCCTCCTAGGTTTTGCACCAGAGCTAGGGCAGGGGGCGGCGAATGGAATGGGGCAGGGCGGTCGACGGCTATTGCGAGCGGCTTGACCCCTCGTTCTGGGCCGAGCCGGTGAACGCCCTGACGAACGCCGCCTTCCTGCTCGCCGCACTGGCGATGTGGCGGCGCACGGGCGGCATGGCGCTGCCCCGCCTGCTCTCGGCACTGCTGTTCGCCATCGGCATCGGGTCGTTCCTGTTGCACACCTACGCGACCGCCTGGGCCGGGTTGGCGGACGTGCTGCCGATCCTGCTGTTCGTGCTGACCTACACCTTCGCCGCCAACCGCCACTTCTGGCGGCTCTCCCCGCTCTGGTCGGCGCTCGGCGCGGTGCTCGTCATCCCATGGCTCGCGCTGCTGACGCCGCTGTTCCGCCTGGTCCCGGGCCTTTCGACCTCCGCGATGTACTGGCCGATCCCGCTGCTGATCGCGCTCTACGCCGTCGCGTTGCGCCGTCGCCTGCCCGGCGTCGCCCGCGGACAGGCGATCGGCGCGGCGCTGCTGTGCCTCTCGCTCGCCGCCCGCTCGCTCGACACGGCGCTCTGCCCGGTCCTGCCGCTGGGCACCCACTGGCTCTGGCACCTGCTGAACGCGCTCATGCTCGGCTGGATGATCGAGGTGCTGCGCCGCCACATGCTTGAAGCCGCCCGGCCACTTGGATAAACGCGTGGGCGAAGTTTACCGGAGCCGCCCATGTCCATCGACACCGAAACCGCCGCCCGCGTGGCCAAGCTTGCCCGGATCAAGGTCGAGCCTGCCGACCTGCCCGCCCTCGCGTCCGAGTTCAACACCATCCTCGGCTTCATCGAGCAGCTGAACGAGGTGGACGTGGAGGGCGTCGAGCCGATGACCGGCGTCACGCCGATGCGGCTGAAGCGGCGCGAGGACGTGGTGACGGACGGCAACCAGCAGAAGGCGGTGCTGGCGAACGCGCCCGATGCCCGCGAAGGCTTCTTCGCCGTGCCGAAGGTGGTCGAATGAGCGCCCTGAACAGCCTCACCATCGCCGCCGCCCGCGACAAGCTGCGTTCGGGCGAGATCACCGCGGTCGAGCTGACCGAAGCCTGCCTTTCGGCGGCCGAAGCCTCGGGCCAGCTCAACGCCTTCGTCCACCACACGCCCGAGATCGCCCGCGAACAGGCGAAGGCGGCGGACGCGCGGATCGCCGGGGGCGACGCACCCGCGATGTGCGGCATCCCCCTCGGGATCAAGGACCTGTTCTGCACCAGGGGCGTGCCGTCGCAGGCCGGCTCGGCGATCCTGAACGGCTTCCGTCCCCAGTACGAATCCACCGTCACGCAGAACCTGTTCGACGCCGGTGCGGTGATGCTCGGCAAGCTCAACATGGACGAGTTCGCCATGGGCTCGTCGAACGAGACCTCGACCTACGGCAACGTGGTGAACCCCTGGCGCTCGGGCAACGACGACGCGGCGCTGACGCCGGGCGGTTCCTCCGGCGGATCCGCCGCCGCCGTGGCCGCCGACCTCTGCCTTGCCGCCACCGGCACCGACACCGGCGGCTCGATCCGCCAGCCCGCGGCCTTCACCGGCATCACGGGCCTGAAGCCCACCTACGGCCGCTGCTCCCGCTGGGGGATCGTCGCCTTCGCCTCCTCGCTGGACCAGGCGGGGCCGATGGCGAAGGACGTGCGCGACTGCGCCATCATGCTCGGCGCCATGTGCGGCCACGACCCGAAGGATTCGACCTCGGCCGACCTGCCCGTGCCCGATTTCGAGGCGGCGCTGACCGGCGACATCCGCGGCAAGACCATCGGCATCCCGAAGGAATACCGCATGGACGGGATGCCCGGGGAGATCGAGAAGCTCTGGGCCGACGGCACCGCCATGCTGAAGGACGCGGGCGCGAAGATCGTCGACATCTCGCTGCCGCACACGAAATACGCCCTCCCGGCCTACTACGTCATCGCCCCGGCCGAGGCGTCCAGCAACCTCGCCCGCTACGACGGCGTGCGCTTCGGTCACCGCGCGAAGCTGAGCCAGGGCGACGGCATCACCGAGATGTACGAGAAGACCCGTGCCGAAGGCTTCGGCGACGAGGTCAAGCGGCGTGTGATGGTCGGCACCTACGTCCTGTCGGCCGGTTTCTACGACGCCTACTACAACCGCGCCCGCAAGGTCCGCACGCTGATCAAGCGCGACTTCGAACAGGTCTTCGCCGATGGTGTCGACGCCATCCTGACGCCCGCCACCCCCTCGGCGGCCTTCCCGCTCGGCTCCATGGCCGAGGCGGATCCGGTGCAGATGTACCTGAACGACGTCTTCACCGTGACCGTGAACCTCGCCGGTCTGCCCGGCATCGCGGTCCCTGCGGGCGTGAACGCGCAAGGCCTGCCCCTTGGCCTGCAGCTGATCGGGCGGCCCTGGGACGAGGCCGAGCTTCTGAACACCGCATACGCGCTGGAACGTGCCGCCGGATTTGTGGCAAAGCCCGCGAAATGGTGGTAGGCAATCGGGCCTGAGACGGAACCGTGCGGCGCGCGGTTTCGTTGCTTGGGACAAGCAATCGGGTGGACGACGACGTGACACGCACAACCGGCCTCGGCGCACTTCTCCTTCTGACCGTCATCGGCGTTGCCGGATGCGAACCGGTGGTGCCGGACAGCGGCCAGGGTGTCGGCTTCCAGGATTACGAGGCCTACGAGCGCCAGCGCGCCGCCCGCGAGACCGCGCTGCGCTCGGGCGGCTACGACGCCCAGCAGCCCTCGACCGCCACCAACCCCGCCCCCGTCGATGGCGGAATCTCCACCAGCCGCGTCATCTCGGACGAAGACCTGCGCGCGGCGGGCCTGCCCGTGGGCGACGGCACGTCGAGTCTGGCGGTCGGCCCCGGCACGACCGAGCTGCCGCCCGCGACACTGCCCCCGGCCGAGCCCGTCAGCGGCGCGCCGCTGTCCGCGACGCAGCCGGTGGGCAACAACCCCGGCATCTCGGACGAACAGGATTTCAGCGCGGTGTCGAGCCGCGAGTCGATCGAATCGGACCGCGCCCGGATCGAGAACAACCGCGAGAACTACCGCGTGGTGCAGCCGACCGCGCTGCCGAGCCGCCCCGCGGAAAGCGATCCGAACATCGTCGCCTATGCGCTGTCCACCACCAACCGCGTGGGTCAGCCCGTCTACAGCCGCTCGAGCCGCAACGCCGACAGCAAGTTCCAGCGCGCCTGCGCCGGCTACGGCTCATCCGACCGCGCGCAGGAGGACTTCCTCAAGAACGGCGGGCCGCAGAAGGACAACCTGGGCGTGGACCCCGACGGCGACGGATTCGCCTGCTACTGGGATCCCTCGCCGTTCCGCTCGGTCGCCAACAACTGACCTTGCCGCCGGAGGTGATCCGCCATCCCTCTCCGAACCAGGGCGGGCGGCGTGACGGACTTCGCCCCGAGCTGGTCGTGCTGCACTACACCGCCATGGCCAGCTGCGAGGCGGCGCGCGATCGGCTCTGCGATCCGGCGTTCGAAGTCTCGGCGCATTACCTGATCGGCGCCGACGGACGGATCTTCGGCCTTGTCGACGAACATATGCGCGCCTGGCACGCCGGGGCAGGGGCGTGGCGGGGCAGGGGCGACGTCAATTCCCGCTCGATCGGCATCGAACTCGACAACGACGGTGCCGCGCCGTTCCCCGAGGCGCAGATGGCGGCGCTGGAAGCGCTTCTGCCCGGCATCCTCGAGCGTTGGTCCATCCCGCCCGCGGGCGTCATCGCCCATTCCGACATGGCGCCGGGCCGCAAGGTCGATCCCGGCCCCCGCTTCGACTGGCGCCGCCTGGCGCGGGGCGGCCTCTCGGTCTGGCCGACCGACCTTCGCCCCGCCCCCTGCGACCCCGCCGCCTTCGCCGCGGCCCTGTCGCGCATCGGCTATCCCGAGGAGGTCGACCCGGAAACGCTGCTCTCGGCCTTCCGCCTGCGCTTCCGCCCCTGGGGGCGGGGCGCCCTCTCGGCCGCGGATGTGGCGCAGGCGCAGGCCGCCGCGCTGTTGCACGTTGACCCGGGCGGCGCGAGCGCCTAAGCGGGCGGCGCGCGGAGGGCCGGATGGCCGCGCGTCCCGCAAGGGATGCGAGGAAAGTCCGGACTCCCTGAAGCAGCGGTGCCGGGTAACGCCCGGGCGGGCTTTGCCGGGAAAACCCGGCGGACAACCCGACGGATAGCGCCACAGAGAACAGACTGCCCCTGCACGCAGGGGTGAGGGTGAAACGGTGCGGTAAGAGCGCACCGCGCCCCTGGCAACAGGGGTGGCACGGCAAGCCCCACCGGGAGCAATGCCGAATAGGGATCTCACGGGGACTTCCCCAGGGCCGCTTCAGCCCCGAGATCCGGGTTGGCAGCCAGACCCGCCGGGCAACCGGCGGGCCAGAGGAATGGTCATCGAACCGCAGGTCACGGCCTGCGGGGAACAGAATCCGGCTTACAGGCCCTCCGCGCACCAGGGGACACGGGACCGGCACGCACCGCCGCCGCCGCGGGCGGATTCCGGCACGTCCCTGCGGAATCGAGGTTGACAGCGTCGCGGCCTCGGGTAAAAGCCGGGGCTCAGGAATTCTGCAGGCGCCCCCGTGCGCGCCGCATCACACGGACCCGAGGAGAGACATCCATGGCAAAGCCGACCACCATCAAGATCCGTCTCAACTCGACGGCGGACACTGGCCACTTCTACGTCACGAAGAAGAACGCCCGAACCATGACCGAGAAGATGGTCGTAAAGAAGTACGACCCCGTCGCGCGCAAGCACGTCGACTACAAGGAAGGCAAGATCAAGTAAGCCTTCCGACCTAGACGGACAGAGCAAGCCGCGCAGGGACCCCCGCGCGGCTTTTGCATTCCGGACACCTCCCCTGCAAGCTCCCCGCGCCCGGCCCCTGCGCCCATCCGGCCCGCAGAGGAGACAGCCATGGCCGAGGAGACCCTGACGATCCGCACCGCGACAGCCGCCGACCTGGCGGCGGTGGACAGCCTGCTGTCCGCCAGCTATCCGGCGCTGCTGCGAAAGGACTATCCGCCCTCGGTGATGGTCACGGCCGTACCGCTGATCGCCCGCGCGCAGCCGCGGCTTCTGGCCTCGGGCAGCTACTATGTCGTCTGCACGGCGGAGGGCGAGGTGGCGGCGGCCGGCGGCTGGACATGGACCTCGCCCGCCGGCGGGCTCGGGCCGCGCGACATGGCCCATGTGCGCCACGTCGTCACCGATCACCGCCGGGTGCGCCAGGGGCTGGGCCGGGCGCTGCTCTCCCATGCGATGGACGAGGCGCGGCGCGCCGGGGTGGGGCAGCTCGACTGCCTCTCGACCCTGACGGCGCAGCCCTTCTACGCCGCGCTCGGCTTCCGCAGCCTCGGCCCCGTGGACATCCGCCTGGCGCCGGGCATCCTGTTCCCCGCCATGCGGATGCACCGCCGCCTCTGACGCAAAAGAAAAGGGCCGGTCCTGCGACCGGCCCTTCGGCGTTCAGACCTGTTCCCGGATCACTCGCGGTTGCCGAGGAACTGGAGCAGGAACATGAACAGGTTGATGAAGTTCAGGTACAGGTTCAGCGCGCCCATGATGGCCGACTTGCCCAGCCACTCCTGGTCCATCGCCGAGGCGTGCTGGATGTAGTCGGTCTTGATCCGCTGCGTGTCATAGGCGGTCAGGCCCGCGAAGATCAGCACGCCGAGCACCGAGATCGCGAACATGATCGCGGGCGAGCCGAGGAAGATGTTCACGATCGACGCCACGACCAGGCCGATCACGCCCATGATCAGGAACGACCCCCAGCCCGAGATGTCCTTCTTCGTCGTGTAGCCCCAGAGGCTGAGCCCCGCGAAGGAGATCGCGGTCACGAGGAAGGTCTGGGCGATGGAAATGCCCGTGTAGGCGGCGAAGATATAGCTGATCGACAGGCCCATCAGCGCCGAGAAGGCGTAGAAGAACAGCTGCGCACCGGCGGCCGAAAGCTTGTTGATGAGGGCGCCGAAGGCGAAGACCATGATCAGGGGGGCGAACATGACGACCCACTTCAGCGGGGTCGCGAAGATCGCCTGTACCATCTGCTCGTTCGTGCCGACGGCCCAGGCCACCAGCGCGGTCAGCAGCAGGCCCACGGACATCGTGCCGTAGACCTTGTTCATGTGGGCGCGAAGCCCTTCGTCGATCGCGGCGGACCGTGTACCGGTCCCTGCGCGGATCGTTTGATAGTCAGCCATGTATCGCCTCCTTGCGTGTGTAACGGTGGGGCGGTTCATGGACTTCTCAAAGAGAAAGCCGCCCTCGGGCCGAATATCGGCAGGGGCGGCTTTCATTTCAAGACACTGACCGGCGGTATATAAGCTTTTCCGTCAGGAATCGGACACAGCTTCGTCAGCGGCGCCATTGCGCGGGCACGTCCCACAGGGGGCGCTGCGATTCGAGCAGGGCCTCGTGGCGGGTCAGGCCGATGTCGCGCAGCATCGCGTCGTCGAGATCGCGCAGCGTCCGGCGCTGGCGACGCGCGGCAAGACCCGCGGCCAGCATGGCGAGAAGGCCGGGCCGACCGGTCCGGACGCGGCCGAGGGTCGGGGAACGGCTCAGGGAGGACATGTTACAAACCTTTCATCTTGGTGATCCATGACGCGGGACGCATCATTTCTGTTGATGTATATGGCGCGCTGTGGTCAATATGGAAAACGAATGTTTTTGACGCGTGGCATCAAGGATCGTGATATGCCCAGAAACCTCGACATGACCGCCCTGCGCTCCTTCGTGGCCGTCGCCGAAACCGGCGGCGTGACGAAGGCCAGCGGCTTCCTGAACCTCACCCAGTCCGCCGTGTCGATGCAGCTGAAGCGGCTGGAGGAAAGCATGGGGCTGAACCTGATCGACCGCTCCGCGCGCTCCGTCTCGCTGACCTCGGCGGGCGAGCAGCTGCTGTCCTACGCGCGGCGGATGCTGGACCTGAACGACGAGGTCATGGCGCGGATGACGGCGACCGCGTTCGAGGGCGAGATCGTCGTCGGCCTGCCCCACGACATCGTCCACCCGGCGATGCCGAAGGTGCTCCAGCGCTTTGCGGCCGATTTCCCGCGGGTGCGGGTGCACCTGAAATCCTGCCACACCCGCGGGCTGAAGCTGATGTTCGCCCGTGGCGAGTGCGACTTCATCCTGACGACCGAGGACGGGGTGGGCGAGGGGGGCGAGACGCTGATCGACGTGCCGCTCCAGTGGTACGGCGCGATCGGCGGGACGGCCTGGCGGCAGAGGCCGATCCGGCTGGCCTTCTGTTCCAGCTGCATCTTCCGCCCCGGCGCGCAGCGGGCGCTGGATGAGGCGGGAATCGCCTGGGAGATGGCGGTGGACAGCGACGCCGACCCGGCGATCGAGGCGACGGTGTCGGCCGACCTCGCGGTGACGGCCCTGATCGAGGGCACGGCACCCGCCTTCATGGAGCAGGTGGCCCACGGCGGCGGTTTGCCCGAGCTGAAGCGACAGAAGATCAACCTCTACACCGGCGAGGTGATGCAGAACGAGGTGACGCGCGGCATGGCGAACCTGATCCGGCAGCATTACCGGCTGCTCTAGGGGAAGCGGTCAGGCTTCCTGGGACAGGCAGGCGATACCACCGTGTCCCGCCACCCTCAGCAGTTGAAGCTGACCGTGCACTCTGAATTCATCGCGAGCCAGCAGGGATGCCGCGCCCGGCGGCTACGCCGGGCAGCACCCGACCGCCCCGTCACGCCGAAGGCGTGCCTCCGGCACGTCGCGGGGGCTTCTCCCCCGCCCGCGGTCGGGGACTGTCCTAAGTGAGGAGCGGAGCGCTCGCAGCGGGCGCCACTTCCAGGTGCAATAGAAGACCAGCGCGTTCGCCGGGCCGCTCGGCAGTTGGACCCCGCTGACGCATCCGCCCTAGAAAGAAAGGCGCGGCTCCGTCTCCGGAGCAGCGCCCTCACCATCACGTATGAAACCGGCTCACCCCGCCTTCAGCTGCAACCGCCGCCGGTGCAGCACCGGCTCGGTATAGCCCGAGGGCTGGACCCGCCCCTCGAACACCAGGTCGCAGGCCGCCTGGAAGGCGATCCCGTCGAAGCCCGGGGCCATCGGCCGGTAGGCCGGGTCGCCTGCGTTCTGCTGGTCGACCACCGCGGCCATCTTGCGCAGGATGCCCTCGACATCCTCCTTCGAGATCACCCCGTGGTGCAGCCAGTTGGCGATGTGCTGGGCCGAGATCCGGCAGGTCGCCCGGTCCTCCATCAGCCCGACGTCGTTCAGGTCCGGCACCTTGGAACAGCCCACCCCCTGGTCGATCCAGCGCACGACGTAGCCGAGGATCCCCTGCGCGTTGTTCTCCACCTCGCGCTCGATCGCGGCCGGTTCCCAGGCGCGGAACGTGGCGAGCGGGATGTCGAGCACCGTGTCCACATGGGCCCGCCGCCCGCCCTTCTTCAGCCGCGCCTGCACCGCGAAGACGTCGACCCTGTGATAGTGCAGCGCATGCAGCGTCGCCGCCGTGGGCGAGGGGACCCAGGCGCAGTTCGCCCCGGCCTTCGGATGCTCGATCTTCTGCTCCAGCATCGCCGCCATCATGTCGGGCATCGCCCACATGCCCTTGCCGATCTGCGCCTTGCCCGAAAGCCCGCACTCCAGCCCGATGTCGACGTTGCGGTTCTCGTAGCCGCCGATCCAGGCCTTCCGCTTGATGAAATCCTTGCGCGAGAACGGCCCGGCCTCCATCGAGGTGTGGATCTCGTCCCCCGTCCGGTCCAGGAAGCCGGTGTTGATGAAGGCCACCCGCGCCTTCGCCGCCCGGATGCACTGCTTGAGGTTGACCGAGGTGCGCCGCTCCTCGTCCATGATCCCGAGCTTCACCGTGTTCCTCGGCAGGCCCAGCACCTCTTCCACATGGGTGAAGATGCGGTCGGTGAAGGCCACCTCGTCGGGCCCGTGCATCTTCGGCTTCACGACATAGACCGACCCGGTGGCCGAGTTGCCGCCCTGCCGCTGGAGGTCGTGCATGGCGATCAGCGTCGTCACCATGGCGTCCATCAGCCCCTCGAAGGCCTCGTTCCCGTCCCGGTCGAGGATTGCGGGGTTGGTCATCAGGTGGCCGACGTTCCGCACCAGCATCAGCGCCCGGCCCTTCAGCACCACCGGCTTTCCGTCGGGCCCGGTGTATTCGCGGTCGGCGTTCAGGCGGCGGGTCAGGCTCTGGCCGCCCTTCTCGAAGGTCTCCTCCAGGTCGCCCTTCATCAGGCCCAGCCAATTGGAATAGGCCAGCGTCTTGTCCTCGGCATCGACGCAGGCGACGGAATCCTCGCAGTCCATGATCGCCGAGATCGCGCTTTCCATCTGCACGTCCGCCAGCCCCGCCTGGTCCCGCGCGCCGATCCGGTGCGTCCGGTCGAACACCAGCTCGACGTGGAGCCCGTTGTTCCGCATCACCACCGCCTCGGGCGCCCGCGGATGGCCGCGGTAGCCGACGAACTTCGCCGGGTCCACCAGCGGCATGTCGTCCACCAGCAGCGCGCCGTTGTGGACGTGATAGCGCCGCGCGTCGGCATGGCTGCCGCCCTCGATCGGGAAGGCCTCGTCCAGGAACACCCGCGCCCGCGCCACCACCCGCGCCCCGCGGCCCCGGTCGTATCCGCCCTTCGGCGGCAGCGAGCCCATGGCGTCGGTGCCGTAGAACCCGTCGTAGAGGCTCCCCCACCGCGCGTTCGCCGCGTTCAGCGCGTAACGGGCGTTGGTGATCGGAACCACCAGCTGCGGCCCCGGCACCGAGGCGATCTCGGGGTCGGTGTTCTGCGTCTCGATCTCGAAATTGTCCCCCTCGGGCAGGAGATACCCGATTTCCTCCAGGAACGCCTTGTAGGCGGTGTGGTCGTGGGGCTGGTTGCGGCGCGCCTTGTGCCACTCGTCGATCCTCGCCTGGATCTCCTCGCGGATCTCCAGCAGCTTGCGGTTCTCGGGCCCGAAGCCGTGGACCAGCGCCGAAAGCCCCTCCCAGAAGGCGTCGGGGCTGACGCCGGTGCCGGGAATTGCCCTGGTTTCAAGGAATTCCGCCAGTTGACGGTCGACCTGAAGGCCGTGTTTCTCGATCCGCTCGGCCATGTGCCTGCTCTCCCAAATCAAATTCCGGCGCAGACTAGGCAGAGGGGCAGGGAAGGACAAGGCGCGGGTTCCGTCCTCGCGGACGCCCGTGGACCGGCCCGGCGCAACGTGAGACAACGACGCGCCACAAGCTGAACGGCATGGAGGACCGCCAATGATCGCCGTCATCTTCGAAGTCGAACCGGCCGAGGGCCGCCGCGACGAATACCTCGACATCGCCGCCGCCATGCGCCCGATGGTCGATGAGGTCGAGGGCTTCCTCGGGGTCGAGCGGTTCCAGAGCCTGACCAACCCGGAAAAGCTCCTGTCGCTGTCCTTCTTCGAAGACGAGGACGCCGTCGCCCGCTGGCGCACGCTCCACGCCCACCGCTCGGCGCAGGCGAAGGGCAGGGGCGGGGTCTTCGCGGGTTACCGGCTGCGCGTCGCCCATGTCCTGCGCGACTACGGCATGACCGACCGCGCCGAGGCGCCGGCGGACAGCCGCGACGCCCACGGCGGCTAGGCGCGCAAGCCCTCGATCACCGGCGCGCGCAGGGCCGCGGCGGCGGGCAGCAACGCGGCGAGACTGGCGAGCGACAGGAAGGCCGCGGCGAGGTGAACCTCGGTCCAGCCGAGCGAGGTGTGCAGGAGGATCTCGGTCCGCGCGCCGATGATCCGCGACAGCACCGCCGCCGCCCCCCAGCCGAGCGCGACGCCCAGAACGGTCCCCGCAGCCAGCAGCGCCGTGCCATGGCACCAGACGACGGCGAGGACGAAGCGCGCAGGCGCCCCGAGCGCCCGCAAGAGCGCCATCTGGCGGCGCGTCAGCCGCGACAGGATGAACAGGCCCAGAAGCACGCTGACCGCCACCAGCCCCTGGCTGACCAGCGCCATCAGCGACATCGCCGCCCGCACGTCCCCCATGATCCCGTAGAACTGCGAGAGCACCGCGCCGGGGAAGAAGGCCATCGTCCCCGGCTCTCCGTTGAATTGACTGCGCAGCGCATAGGCCGCGGCCAGCGACTCGGGCCGGACCACCACGGCGGGGGTTCCGGGGAAATAGGCGGCGTCGAAGGGCGGCCCCACCTGCTCGGCCCGCTCCGGCGCATGGCCGGCCGCCAGTCCGTGAACCTCCCAGACCGTCTCGACCGGCACCAGCACGGCCCGGTCCCAGGGTGTGCCCGTCGGCGGCAGCCGTCCGGTGACGGTGAAGTGTTCGCCCGCGTGAGCATCGCTCTCGGCGGAAGGCCCCGTGCCGTGGGCGGGCTCGATCCCGGCCCCGAGCGGCAGGCCCAGACCCGCGCCCACCACCGCCTCGCCATGCTCCGCCCAGATCCGCCCCTCGGCCAGGGCGCCGCCGGAGAGGTGCGTCACGAACTCCGCCGTCGTTCCGACCACGGGCGCGCCGTCCACGCTGTCCCCGAAGGCCAGCGGCGCCGCGAACGCCACGCCCCGCGCCTGCGCGATCGCCTCATAGGCGGCACCGTCCAGCAGGCTCACGTCGCTCGGTTGCAGGAACACGGCGGCCAGCAGCAGCGTGATCTCGCTGCCCGGCGCACCGATCACGAGGTCGAACGGGTCGGCGGCGGCGGCCGTGCCCTGCCGCAGCGCCCGCTCCTGTGCGATCAGCCCGATCCCCGTGCCGACCGCCACCGCGATCAGCAGCGCGAAGATCAGGACCGGCCAGCGGAACCGCCACAGGATCGCGCGGGCCAGTGGCCAGGGCGCGAAACCGCGGGTGACGACCAGCCCCGTCACCAGCAGCGGCAGCAGGAGAAGCGCCAGCACGGCAACGTCCTGCACCCCCGCGGGCAGCCCGTCCCAGAGGTCACGCATCGGCCAGGGTCCCGTCCTTCAGCGCGATCACCCGGTCCATCCGGGCCAGCAGCGCCTCGTCGTGGCTGACGGCGACCAGCACCTTGCCCGGCCCCGCCGCAGCCGCCAGCAGATCGCCCGCCAGCGCCTCGGCCGCCTCGCGGTGCAGGTTCGCCGTCGGCTCGTCGGCCAGCAGGATGTCCGGCCCATGGGCCAGCGCACGCGCCACGGCGACCCTCTGCCGCTCGCCGCCGGACAGCGTCGGCACCGCGCGCCGCCCGTCCGGAACGCCTAGCCGCTCCAGCAGGGCCCCGGCCCGCGCCTTCAGGGGCGCCCTGTCCCCGCGGGTACGGTAGAGTGTCGAGACACTGGCATTGCCGAGCGCGTCGAGCTCGTCGAACAGCAGGAAGTCTTGGAACACGATGCCCATGCGCCGCGCCCGGAACGCCGCCCGCCCCCCGCCACGCAGCGCCAAAAGATCGAGACCGCCCCACAGCACCTGCCCGGTGGCCCGCGCATCCAGCCCCGCCAGCGCGAAGAGCAGCGTCGATTTCCCCGCCCCCGACGGCCCCCGGATCCCCAGCGTCGTCCCCGGCGCAAGGTCCAGGGCGGGCAGCGAGAGCAGCACCCGCTCCCCCTCCCGCACCACGAGATCGCGCACCGACAGGGCGGGCGTCTCAGCCATAGGTGGCGTCGGTCAGCCGCACGAGGCTCCAGAATCCCGTGTCGGGGTCCTTGTAGCCGCCCGCCTCCAGCACGCCGCGCACCTCGATGCCGACGTTGAACGGCGTCACCTCGACCGTGCGCTTGGTGTAGACGGCGATGATGTCGTCGGGCCACTCGGCGGAGGTCTCGCAGAAGGGACAGACCGCCATCGGCCGCTGGGTCAGCACGAAGAACGACGAGTCGGCCTTCAGCGGCGGCGCCATGAAGCCCGCGAAGGTCGCCCGCTCGCCCACCAGCGACTGCGCGAGGTCCGACAGGCTCCGGTCGCGCGCGTAGAGGTCGCGGATCTTCAGCGGCCCCTCCGCCGCGCGCAGCAGGGCAGGGGCGGCGAGCGCGGGGGCGAGGGTGGCCAGGAACAGGCGTCGCGACAGCATCTTGTCCTCCGGAGGATCTGGATTCGGCCCGCGGGGATGCACCCCGGGCGGGAAACGGCAGGGGCCGCGGATCGCGCCGCGGCCCCTTCGGTTGCAAGGCCGCCCCTACTTCGGGTTGGCGGCGTAGTTCATCACGTGGAAGATCTCGTTCTGCTCGATCACGCCGTTGAACAGGTGCGCCCAGGGCCCCTTGGCATAGACCGCCACGTCCTCGCCCGAGTGGGTCTCGGACGACATCGGCACCAGCGCGGGCTGGAGGAAGTCGAGGTCGGTCGCCTGCTCCTGGGTCAGCTCGGGATAGCTGCCGGAATAGCTGCCGTCCGCCTGCTCCTTCAGCACCGACCCGGCGCCGTTCAGGAAGCCCGCGACGGTGTAGGGCTTGCCGTTGGCGCCCAGCAGCGGCTCGCCGGTGTTCTTCTCGCCCGCCTCGTCTATGCCCATGCAGAGCCCCAGGATGTCCGAGCCGCGGCCGCAGTAGCCGTTGAAGGCGATGGCGTGCTCGTGGTCGGCGGTGACGATGATCAGCGTGTCGGCGTCGTCGGTCAGCTCGTCCGCCTTGGCGACGGCCTCGGCGAAGGCGACGCCGTCGCGCACGGTGCGGGCGAGGTTGCCGTCGTGGTTGGCGTGGTCGACCCGGCCGGCCTCGATCTCGAGGTAGTAGCCGTTCTCGTTGCCCGACAGCGCCTTGATCGCGGCCTCGGTCATCTCGGCCAGCGACGGCTCGCCCGAGCGGTCGGCCTCGTACATCATGTGCGAGGGTTCGAACAGGCCCAGGATCGGCGCGTTGCCGGGGGCCTGCATCGCCAGGAACTCGTCCTCGGTCTGGACATAGGCGCCGCCCATGTCGACGATCTCCTGCGCCAGGTTGCGCCCGTCGGTGCGCTTGCCGGTCTTGCCTTCCGCGTCGGTCACGTCCTCGGGGATGAAGTGGCGCCGCCCGCCGCCCATGGCGAGGTCGATCACCCCGGCCTGCATCTGGTCGAACAGCTGCATCGCGATGTCCTTCTGGGCGCAGCCCTCGGGCACCAGCGAGTTGTCCTCCCAGTCGCGGTTCACGGTGCGGGCATAGACGGCCGCCGGGGTCGCGTGGGTGATCCGCGCGGTCGAGATCACGCCCACCGACTTGCCTTCCTCCGACACGATCTCGGCGAAGGTCTTCGTGCCGGCCTTGGCGCCCGCCTCGCAATCGCCGACGGCGACGCTGTCCATGATGTTGATCAGGTCGTTCTTCGTCTTCACGCCCGAGTTCATCGCGGCCGCGGTGGGTGCCGAATCGGGCGTCTGGCCGTTGGTCGAGTAGGTCTTCACCAGCGCCAGGTTCGGGAACGCCTCGTAGGGCAGGACGAAATCGTCGCCGAGGCCCCCGGCCTGCTGGCCCATGAAGATCCGCGTGGCATAGTTGGTGCCGACGCCGTTGCCGTCGGCCACCAGCAGGATGATGTTCTTCGCGCGGCCGGTGTTCGGCTGGCGCGCAAGACGCTCCTGGATCGCGGCCTGGCCGTTGGCGAACCACTGGTTCGAGGCCTGCGGCAGGTCCTGCGCGTTCACGGCCCCGGCGGCCAGCAGCGCCGCGACGGAGGCGGAAATCGTGTTCTTCATCGGTGTCCCCATTTCTCTGACGGGCACCGCGCGATGGCGGCACCCAGAACGGTACTCCCGATAGAGGCGCTTGTTGACAGTTTGATGACTGGCGGGACGGTCGTGGCGGCGACCGTGCTCCCGCCTCGGCCCGATCCGCAGCGTCGGGCCCCGGGGGGCCGACGCCCCCATCCTTGCTTCAGAAAATCCCCGCCGGAGCCATCCCCGGCCAGCCCCCCGCGCCGCCCTCGCCGGGCCGGGCGTGCGCTCAGACGTTCTGGTTCACCCGCTCGATATAGTCGCGCAGCTCCTCCGCCTCGTGGCGGGCGTCGCGCAGGCCCTCCATGGCGGCGCGCAGCTCGGCCTCGGTCTGGGCCAGCTGGTTGTTCATCTCCGCCTCGCGGCTCTGGACATAGGCGATGGCCTCGTCGCGGGTCTGCTCGGCCTCGTGGAGCTGCTGGGCGAGGTTGTCGAGTTCGCCGATGTCGCTCTGGCTGACGCGGGACAGGCGGTGGACCAGCCAGCTGGCGAACCAGCCCAGCATGAAGGCGACGAACAGGACGATCGCGGTCGCGATGATGAATTCAGTTCTGTTCATTTGCCGTCCCCGCGCCGCCCGTGATCGTGTCTTCGTCGCCGCTGCCTTCCGCCGCCGGGGCGTCGCCGGTTCCGGCGTCCGCTGCGGCGGCGTCCGCCCCGTCGCCCCCCTCCGGTGTCCCGGCGTCGGAGGCCGCGGTCTCGGCGCCCTCGGGCACTATCAGCTTGAACTCGATCCGTCGATTGGCTTCGCGCCCTTCCTCGGTCTCGTTGGTGGCGATCGGGCGCTCCTCGCCGAAGCCGACGGCGGTCAGGTTCGCCGTCGCCACCCGCCGCGCGGCGAGCGCGGTCAGCACCGACTCGGCCCGCGCCTGGCTCAGCTGCTGGTTCATCACCTCGCGGCCCTGGCTGTCGGTATAGCCGCCGATCTCCATCTGCACGTCGTCGCAGGTGCGCAGCAGCTCGGCGATCTTGTCCACCGTCTCGCGCGCGTCGGCGTCGATCTCGGCCGAGCCGGGGGCGAAGGTGATCTTGCGCGCCGCCAGCACCTGGTTGATCTGGTCGACGCATTCCTCGGGCGTCGGCAGGCCCAGCACCGGGTCGAGCTTCTTGTCGTAGCGGATGTCGAGCTTGAACTTGCCCTGGGCGCCCAGCTGGTCACCGAGGATCCGCGTGACGTCGGCGCGGGCGTCGGGGTTGCCGCTGACTCCCTTCACCTCGACCACGTCGGGTTTCACGACGATCGAACCGCTGTTCAGCTGCACCAGCGCCTTCAGCGCCGCGAGGATCCGCGGCGACCAGCCGTCGGGCAGGGCCTCGTCCGAGCGCAGGCTGTCCTCGACCTTCTCGATGCCGAACCGCGCGCGGGCAAAGCTCGTCACCACGGTGCGGGCGCGGTCGTCGCGGATCCGGCCCGAGAGCTTCACCATGCCCTTGTCACCCTTGGTGGCGGTGAACTCGGGCGGGCCCTTGCCCTCGGCGCTTTGCTGCTCGGCCTTCTCGGGCAGCACCGAGGTCAGCGAGAAGGCGGCGGGCAGGGCGCCTTCCAGCTGGCCGACGGCGGCATCGAAATCGGCCTGGGTGGCGTTCTCGTCGGCGACCAGCGTCACGTCCACGTCCGAGAGCGTGACCGATCCGGCGCCGAGCGCGGCCAGCGCCTGGATCGACGCCTCGGCCGCCTTCGGCCAGTCCGGGCTCGGCACGCCGAGGCCGATGGTGCAGTCCACCGGCTCGGGCACACCGGCGGCGAGCGCGGCGGCGACGATGCGGGCGCGCCCCTGCTCGGTCGCGGCCGAGCAGGCGTCGAACCGTGCGCCGTCGCCGTCGATCAGGAAACGCAGGGTGAAGGGGGTGATGACGGGCCGCGGCGCCGCGATGTCGAGCACCAGTTCCAGCCCCGCGGGCTTCACCGAGGTGAGGTCGGTCTCGAGCTGCTTCTTGTGCAGCCGGCTGTCCGAGATCGCGCTGACCGTCACCTGGTCCGCAGCGATCGACACCTTCGCGCGGCCCAGCCGCTCGAGCGCGCGGATGCCGTAGGCGACGGCGTGCTCCCAGCCGTCGGGGGCGGGGAAGTCGGCGGTCTCCAGCAGGTCCGACACCTGGCCCGCGCCCTTGATCGCAAGGATCCGGTCCATCAGCGCGGCGCGGTCGGTCGCGGCCGGGACAAGGCCGATCAGCGACACCCCGGTGCCGTTCTTCAGGATCTCGATCGAGAAGTGCGGCGCGTCGATCTTCTCGGCCGCGGCCACCTCCAGCCCGTCGATGACCCGCGCCGAATCGACGATGTTGTTGGCCACGGTCAGCGCGCGGAAGCGGCTGGCCTCGTCCGGGGCCGTGCCCGCCAGCCCCACCTGCAACCCGTTGGCCGAGACGGTGACCCAGTCGTATCCCTTGTCCCGCATCGCCGTCGTGACCTGCTGGACCGAGGTCCGCTCGATCTGCTCGACCGCGAAGCTGGCCGAGAAGATGCTGACGACGGCGGCGATGGTGAAGGCGAACACGGCGGGAAGGTAGGAGGACAGTCTCATCCGGGGCTCCGGTGGCTCTGATCTTCTGTCGATCATCGGGCCGTCTTTACTGCTGCCCGCCCGGGGGGGCAATCAAACCAGCTGTGATAGCGCGAGAAACAGCGCAGCGATCAGCCCCGCGTCGCGGTTCGACCGGAACAGCCGCATGCAGAGGTCCGGATCGCCGGTGTCGAGCCGCCCGAGCTGCCAGGCCAGGTGCCAGCCCATCGCCCAGGGCGCGCCGAGCGCCAGCGCGAGCGTCAGCGGGTTCGCCGGGCCGGCGAGCGCGAGGATCACCGCCGCGCTCATCAGCAGCACCGTGGCGACGAGGAACCGGCGCAGCCAGACCGGCGAGCGCTCGCCGAACAGCCGCGCGGTGGACTTCACCCCGATCAGCGCGTCGTCCTCGGCGTCCTGGTGGGCATAGATCGTGTCGTAGAACAGCGTCCAGGCGATCCCCGAGAGATACAGCAGCACCGCCGGCCAGCCGAGGCTGCCGGTATGGGCCGTGTATGCCAGCAGCACGCCCCAGTTGAAGGCGAGGCCCAGGAACACCTGCGGCCACCAGGTGAACCGCTTGGCGAAGGGATAGATGCAGACCAGCGCCAGTGAGCCGATGCCGAGGGCGATGGCGGCGAGGTTGAAGGTCAGCAGGATGCAGAACGCCAGCAGCGACTGCGCCACCAGCCAGACCAGCGCCCCCTTCACCCCGACCTGCCCCGAGGGGATCGGCCGCGACCGAGTCCGCGCCACCGACCCGTCGATGTGGCGGTCGGTGATGTCGTTCCAGGTGCAGCCCGCGCCGCGCATCAGGAAGGCGCCGATGGCGCAGCCGACCGCGATCCAGAGGTCCGAGAGCCCGAACTCCCCGGTCATCGCGGTGGCCAGGAGCAGCCCCCACCAGCAGGGCAGGAGCAGCAGCCAGGTGCCGATGGGCCGGTCGGCGCGGGACAGGCGCAGGTAGGGGCGGGCGGCCGCCGGGGCCAGCCGGTCGACCCAGTTGCCCTTGACGGCGTCGGCCACCTGTCCTTCAGGTGTCCCCGATGTGTCGGACATGGAGCGGTTCCTTGGCTGCGAAGATCAGGCTGTTTGTAGACCAGCCCCTGTCTCCGGGGCAATCGGTTGCCCTGAGCGACGCCCAGGCGCACTATCTCTTCGGCGTGATGCGGCTGGCCGAGGGGGCGCCGGTGACGCTGTTCAACGGCCGCGACGGCGCCTTTTCCGCCGAGGTGGCCCGCGCCCACAAGCGCAATGGCACCCTTGCAGTGGTCGAGCGGACCGCGCCCATGGTGCCGCCCCCCGACCTCTGGCTGCTGTTCGCGCCGATCAAGAAGGCCCGCACCGATTTCATCGTCGAGAAGGCGGTCGAGATGGGGGCGGCGCGGATCTGTCCCGTCCAGACCGACTTCACCAATTCCGAGCGCATCCGCCAGGACCGCCTCCAGGCCCACGCCGTCGAGGCCGCCGAGCAGTGCGGCGCGACATACGTTCCGGAGGTGGCCGAGCTCGCGAAGCTCTCCGCGCTGCTTGACCGCTGGCCCGAGGGCCGCCGCCTGATGTTCTGCGACGAATCCCTCACCGGCGAACCCGCCCGCCTGGCCGCCGCCAAGCCCGGCCCCTGGGCCATCCTGATCGGCCCCGAAGGCGGCTTCTCGGACCCTGAGCGCGCCCGCCTCCACGGGCTGCCCTTCGCGACGCCGGTCAGCCTCGGCCCCCGGATCCTGCGCGCCGATACCGCCGCGGTCGCGGCGCTGACCCTCTGGCAGACCACGCTCGGGGACTGGCGATGAGCTGGCACGCCGCCACCGGGGCCGACGTGCCGGAGATCGAGGCCTTCCTCTCCGCCCGCCTCCAAACCTCGATGTTTCCCTTGGGCAATCTCGCAGCCCACGGGCTTGGCGGCGGCCACCCGCGCGCGCTGAACGTCCTGCTGCGAAGGTCGCCAAAGGTCGACGCCGTCTTCGCCGTCACCAACGAGGGGATGATCCTGCCGCAGGTCCCCCCGCTCATGGAGACCGACTGGCAGGCCCTCCGCGAAGTCTTCCTCGGGCCCTTCATCGGCGCAGCGGGCGAGGCCACGCAGGTCCGCGCCACGCTCCGCGCATTCGCCCTCGACACCGCGCCCACGCGGGTGGGCGAGGATGAACAGGGCTACATGATCGACCTCTCCGACCTCATCTTGCCCGACACGACCCGGGCAACCCTGCACCCCATCGACGCGGCCAACGTCGCCCTCGCCACCGAGTGGCGTGCCGCCTATCACGTCGAAGTCCTCGGCACCCCCGCCGACGAGGCCCAGGCCAAAGCGGCCCAGGACATCGCCCACTACATCGAACAGGACAGCCACCGCCTGCTCTGCCGCGACGGCGCCCCCGTCGCGATGACCGGCTTCAACACCCGCTGGCGCGACGCCGTGCAGGTCGGCGGCGTCTTCACCCCGCCGGAGCTGCGCCGCCGCGGCCACGCCGCCCGCGCGCTCGCCCTCCACCTGGCCGAGGCGCGAGGGGCGGGCGCCGCCCGCGCCGTCCTCTTCGCCGCCTCCGAAGCCGCCGCCAGCGTCTATCGCGCCCTCGGCTTCACGCGGGGCGAGGATTTCGCCCTCGTCCTCTTCGACGGCCCGCAGGGCGCCACCCCGTGACCGGCTTCCTGCGCCCCGAGGCCCGCGCGGCCCTCCACCGCTGGCGCGATGCCATCGTCGGCGGCGTGCTGCTGGTTCCGGGCCTCGGCTGGCTCACCGGCGGCACCGGCCTCCTGCGCCCCATCGGCGCGGCGCTCGCGCTGCTCGGGGCCGGCATGCTGATCCAGGGCATCCGGCGCGCCCGCTTCCCCGCGGGGGGCGGCGGCGCGGGGATGGTCGAGGTGACCGAGCGCCAGATCACCTATTTCGGCCCCGAGAGCGGCGGCGCCGTCTCGATCGACAGCCTTGCGCGGATCGAGGTCCGCCGCCACGGCCGCCGGAAGGGCCCGGCGGGGATGGACTGGATCCTGCACGCGGACGGCGCGCCGCCCCTGACCATCCCGGGCGACGCCGAGAACGCGTCGGCCCTGTTCGACGCCCTCGCGCCGCTGCCCGGCGTCGACTATGCGCGGGCGATCGAGGCGGGCAACAGCCGCGCACACGGCCTGTTCGTCATCTGGCAGAAGCCCCGCCTTAGGCTGCATTGACAAGGCCGGAAAATCCTTCCAACCCTCGGGTTCCCTGCGCCCAAACGATCCGGAGACCTCGCCCATGTCCATCCCCCAGTCCGGCGGCGGCCCGATCGAGAACTTCGCGCAGCTCGCCGACTACATGGCCTCGGGCTGCAAGCCGAAGGACGCCTGGCGCATCGGCACCGAGCACGAGAAGTTCGGCTATTGCAAGGACACGCTGCTGCCGCTGCCCTACGAGGGGGAACGCTCGATCCACGCCGTCCTCGCGGGCCTGAGGGACCGCTTCGGCTGGAAGCCCGTGACCGAGGCGGGAAAACTGCTGGGACTGGAGAAGGACGGCGCCAACGTCAGCCTCGAACCGGGCGGCCAGCTGGAGCTTTCCGGCGCCCCGGTCGAGACGATCCACCAGACCTGCGACGAGGTGAACGAGCACCTGCGCGAGGTGAAGTCGGTGGCCGACGAGATCGGCGTCGGCTTCATCGGCCTCGGCGCCGCGCCGGAATGGACGCACGAGCAGATGCCGCTGATGCCCAAGGGCCGCTACAAGCTGATGGACAGCTACATGGGCCGCGTCGGCACCCACGGCACCCAGATGATGCGCCGCACCTGCACCGTGCAGGTGAATCTCGACTTCTCGTCCGAGGCCGACATGGTCCAGAAGCTGCGCGTCGCCATCGCGCTGCAACCCGTCGCCACCGCGCTTTTCGCCAACTCGCCGTTCTTCGAAGGGAAGAAGAACGGTCACAAGTCCTGGCGCTCCCGCGTCTGGCGCAGCCTCGACGACGCCCGCACCGGGATGGTGCCCTTCGTCTTCGACGCGGGCTTCGGGTTCGAACGCTGGGCCGAGTACGCGCTCGACGTGCCGATGTACTTCGTCTACCGCGACGGAAGGTACATCGACGCCCTCGGCCAGTCGTTCCGCGACTTCCTGAAGGGCGAGCTGCCCGCGCTGCCCGGCGAGACGCCGACCCTGTCGGACTGGGCCGACCACCTGACGACCCTGTTCCCCGAGGCGCGGATCAAGAAGTTCATCGAGATGCGCGGCGCGGACGGCGGCCCATGGCGGCGGCTGTGCGCGCTCCCGGCCTTCTGGGTGGGCCTGATGTACGACCAGGGCAGCCTCGACGCCGCCTGGGACATGGTGAAGGGCTGGGACGCCGGGACCCGCGAGGCGCTGCGCGTCGCCGCCTCGGAACAGGGGCTCCAGGCGAAGGTCGGCGAGCTGTCGATGCACGACCTCGCCCGAGAGGCGGTGGCGATCGCCGAGGCGGGGCTCAAGGCCCGTGCCCGTCCCGGCGCGGGTGGCCTCGTCCCGGACGAGACGCATTTCCTGAACGCGCTGAAGGAATCGGTCGAGACGGGGCGCACCCCCGCCGACGAGCTGCTGGCGGAATACGACGGCCCCTGGCAGGGCGACCTGAAGCGGATCTACGCCGAACACAGCTACTGAGCCCGTCGCGGCGAGACCCCCGCCAGGGATCCCCCCTCTCCCTCGGGAGAGGGGGGCAGGGGGGTGAGGGGGCGCCGCCCGTCATTCGATACGCGGCGGCGAAGCGTGCCCGCTACTCCGGCGTGAGGACGCCCCGCTCGGTCACGACGTGATCCAGCGGCTGGTCGTTCGGATCGAAGGGCAGGCGCTCCGCCTCCTGTGCCGCGAAGGCGAAGCCGATGGCAAGCGTCGGCCGCCCGGCGCGCAGAACCTCGAGCGTGCGGTCGTAGAAGCCCCCGCCGTAGCCCAGCCGCGCGCCCGTGGCGGTGAAGGCGAGGAGCGGGACGATCAGGATCCCGGGCACCATCCACTCGGGGGCCTCGGGGACCATGGCGCCGAACGGACCGGGGACCAGGGGCGTGTCCGGCGTCCAGCGGGCGAAGCGCAGCGGCATGTCGCGCCCCGGGATCACCGGCACGCCGACGGGCCCGTGGCGCGCGGCCTCGGCCATCGCCGGAAGCGGGTCGATCTCGGTCCGGATCGGCAGGTAGCCCGAAAGCGGCCTGCCGCGGTGCTGCCGGAGGATGTCCGACAGGTGGCGGCAGGAATCGGCGGGACGCGCGGCGAAGGCCGCCTTGCGGCGGGCATGGGCCGCGGTGCGGGCCAGGGCCTTGGCGGCGGCGAGGTCGGCGGCCGGGTCGTCTGCGGGTTCGGGGGTTTCCTGTGCCATCGCGGCCTCAGATCAGCAGGAAGGCGGCGAGGCCGAGGAAGGCGAAGAAGCCGACGACGTCCGTCACCGTGGTCACGAAGGCCCCGGAGGCGAGCGCGGGATCGACGCCCACCTTCTCCAGCGTCAGCGGCACCAGCACCCCGGCCAGCCCCGCCACGACGAGGTTGATGATCATCGCCGCGCCGAGGACGATGCCCAGCATCGGCGTGCCGAACCAGACCATGCCGATCGCCCCCATCAGCACCGCGAAGACGCAGCCGTTCAGGAACCCCGCCACCAGTTCCCGCCGGATCACCCTGAGCGCGTTCGACCGCGTCAGGTCGCGGGTGGCGAGCGCGCGCACGGCCACGGTCATCGTCTGGGTCGCCGCGTTGCCGCCCATCGAGGCCACGATGGGCATCAGCACCGCCAGCGCCACCACCGCGGCGAGGGTCGATTCGAACTGCGCGATCACGGCCGAGGCCAGGATCGCGGTGCCGAGGTTGATGGCGAGCCATGGAAAGCGCTGGCGCACGATCGTCAGGGTGCTGTCCGACAGGCTCTCGTCGCCGACCCCGGCGAGGCGCAGGATGTCCTCCTCGTGCTCCTCGTCCAGCACGATCATCGCGTCGTCGATGGTGATGACGCCGACAAGGCGCCCGTCGTCGTCCACCACCGGGGCCGAGATCAGGTGGTACTGGTTGAAGGCATAGGCGACGTCGCCCTCCTCCTCGTCCACGTCGAAGGTGCGGAAGCTCGTCTCCAGCAGGTCGGTCAGCTTCGTGTCGCGCCGCGCCGCCATCAGCTTGCCGAGCGCGACATAGCCGGTGGGACGCAGCCGCGGGTCGACGAGGATGAGATGATAGAACTGGTCGGGCAGGTCGTCCTTGTTCCGCATGTAGTCGATGGCCTCGCCCACGGTCCAGTGCTCGGGCGCCATCACCACCTCGCGCTGCATCAGGCGGCCGGCGGAGTATTCCGGGAAGGACAGCGCGCGCTCGACGGCGAGGCGGTCGGCGGCCTCCAGCACCTCGAGGATCGCGTCCTGCTGCGGCTTCTCGAGGTCTTCCAGCAGGTCGACGACGTCGTCGGATTCCATTTCGCGCACGGCGTCCGACAGCACCTGTGGCGACAGGGCCGAGATCACGTCCTCGCGGATCGACTCGTCGAGCTCGGACAGGATCTCGCCGTCGAACTCCTTGCCGTAGAGCGTGATGAGCGCGCGCCGGTCGGAACTGTCGATCTGTTCCAGGAGGTCGGCGATGTCGGCGGCGTGCAGCGGCTCCATCAGCCGCGTCAGCTCGGCCGCGTCGCCGTTCTCGACCGCCTCCAGGATCGCCGCGACCGTCTTCTGGTCCAGCGCATAGGCGTCGTCCTCGTCCTCTCTCTCCTCGGTGACGACGTCCTGATCGCTCATGCGGATCTCCCCTGTCTGGCGTTGCGCGGACCATAGGGCAGGGCAGGGGGTGCGGCCAGCGGATAAGGGGAATTTACCTTGCTTCGGGGCCGCCGTAGGAAGGGGAATGTCCGCCGCTCCCTCCCCCCTGTCCACCGCTCCCGCGCAGCTGATCCTCGGTCAGCTGCTGCCGTTCCACGCCGATCCCTTCGCCGTCCCGCCGGACGAGGCGGTGCGCCACGAACGCCGCGGCGCGGTGCTGGTCGAGGGCGGGACGATCCGCGCCACCGGCGCCGCCGACGCGCTGCGCGCGGCGCACCCGCAGGTGCCGGTCCGCGACATGGGCGAGGCGCTGCTGCTGCCGGGGTTCGTCGACGCCCACGTGCACTTCCCCCAGACTGGGATCATCGCGAGCTGGGGCAAGCGGCTGATCGACTGGCTGAACAGCTATACCTTCCCCGAAGAGATGCGCCTGTCCGACCCGGACTATGCCGCCGCGATCGCGGCGCGGTTCTTCGACCTGACGCTGGCGAACGGCACCACCACCGTCTGCTCCTTCGCCACCTCCGATCCGGTCAGCGTCGAGGCCTTCTTCGCCGAGGCGGCGGAGCGGGGGCTGCGCGCGGTGGCGGGCAAGACCTGCATGGACCGGAACGCGCCCGAAGGGCTCTGCGACACCGCGCAGTCGGCCTATGACGACAGCAAGGCGCTGCTTCGGCGCTGGCACGGGCGGGGGCGGCTGGAATACGCGATCACGCCGCGCTTCACGCCGACGTCGAGCCGCG
This sequence comes from Oceaniglobus roseus, assembly GCF_002869745.1. GTDB lineage: Bacteria > Pseudomonadota > Alphaproteobacteria > Rhodobacterales > Rhodobacteraceae > Oceaniglobus > Oceaniglobus roseus. Next base: position 10,924 of record NZ_PNOS01000010.1, on the reverse strand, counting down.
AGCAGCTGCACGCGCTCGGTGCGCTCTGGCGCGAGCATCCGGACTGCCTGATGCAGACCCACCTCTCGGAGCAGCTGGACGAGATCGCCTGGGTGAAGGACCTGCACCCGCAGGCGCGCGACTATCTCGACACCTACGAATCGGCGGACCTGCTGGGCGAGCGGGCGCTGTTCGGCCACGCCATCCACCTTGCCCCGCGCGAGGTCGACCGGCTGGCCGAGGCCGGGGCGGCGCTGGTCCATTGCCCGACCTCGAACACTTTCATCGGCTCGGGCCTGTTCGACATGGCGGGGCTTAAGGCGCGCGGCCTCCCGGTGGCGCTGGCGACGGACGTGGGGGGCGGGTCGTCCTTCTCGATGCTGCGGACCATGGCCGCGGCCTACGAGATCGGCCAGCTGCGCGGCACGCCGCTGCATCCCGCGCAGCTTCTGTGGCTCGCGACAGAAGGCTCGGCCCGGGCGATGCACATGGCGGATCGCGTCGGCACGCTGGCCGCGGGGTCCGAGGCCGACCTCGTCGCGCTCGACCTCGCCTCGACCCCCGCCATCGCGCAGCGGGCGGACCGGGCGGCGGACATCTGGGAAGCGGTGTTCCCGACGATCATGATGGGCGACGACCGCGCCATCGCCGGTGTCTGGGTCGCGGGACGGCGCCAGTGACCCGAGGCGCCCGCACGGACACCGGGCGATGCTGACCTTCGCCGCCGCCGTCTTCTTCCTGATCGTGACACCCGGCCCCGGCGTCCTGTCCACCGCGGGGGTCGGGGCGGGGTTCGGGGCGCGGGCCGGGATGCGCTATGTGCTGGGGCTGTTCATCGGCACCAACCTCGTTGCCCTGGCGGTGGTCAGCGGGCTGGCGGCGGCTCTGCTGGCGGCGCCCGCGATCCGCACGCTGCTGGTCGTCGCCTCCACCTGCTACCTGCTTTACCTCGCGCTGAGGATCGCCTTCGCGGGCGCCCGCCTCGCCTTCATCGAGGCCGAGCGGCCCCCTGGCATCGTCGGCGGGCTGATGCTGCAGGCGATCAATCCCAAGGCCTATGCGGTCAACACGGCGCTGTTCTCGGGCTTTCCCTTCCTGCCGGGCAGTCCCGGGGCCGAGATGGCGGCGAAGTTCCTGATCCTGAACCTGATCTGGGTGCCGATCCACCTCGGCTGGCTCTGGCTCGGGATCGCGCTGAACCGGCTGGACCTGCCGCCGCGCACCCAGCGGGCGATCAACGTCGCCATGGCGGCGTCGATGCTGCTGGTCGTGGCCCTTGCCGCCCTGTCGCAACTGCGCGGCTGACCCCTTTCCGAAAGTCGCAGGCCGGGCGCCCCCTCAGCGCGCGCAGGTTCCGGGCACCGCCAGCGTCCCGAGCGGCTGCGCCCGCGCCGCCTCCGCCTCCTCCGCGTCCAGGGCGCCGGTCTTCACCATCTCGCCCAGCACGAAGTCGCGCCGCCCGGTCGCGCGGGCGAGGTCGCGCACCGGATGGAAGCGGGCAGGGGCCTTCGGCAGGGCCGCGAGGAAGGCGAAGTCTCCGGGGCCGAGCTCCCCGATCTCGCGCCCGAAATAGGCGCGCGCCGCGCCCTCGATCCCGAAGCAGCCCTGGCCGAAGAACACGCGCCGGGCGTACCAGTCGAGGATCTCTTCCCAGTTGAGCGTGGTGCCGATGGCGATGCCGGCCGCCATCCGCGACAGGCGGTCCGCCGAGGGGTCGGGATACCAGGCGGCGATCGCCAGCGAGATGGTCGAGGCCGCGGGTGGGCGGTCGAAGAAATCTCGGTCCTCCGCGGCCACCAGCGCGGCAAGGGCGAGCGGGGGCAGGGGGTCCGTATCCTCGACCGCCGCGGCATAGGCGGCGCGGATCGCGTCGGGCTGGAGCGCGGCGGGAAGCTCCGTCTGCGCCGTACCGGGGCCGGGTGGAAGGCCCAGGGCAAGGACAAGGACCGTGCATTGAACGAAACCCGACATCTGCCTTCTCCCGCTCCGCTGCCGCCAGTCTACGCCGATCCGCCGCGGGCCGCCAAGCCCCCGGCCCCGTCCGCACATCGGCCCGCACCCTTGCCCCCGCCGGCCGATTGCGGCAGGGGTTCCGGAAACCACACCCGAAAGGCAGGACGATGCGGCGCGAGACCCTGGAACTGATGGGCGTTCTGGTGCTGCTCGGCATCGGCTGGGGGGCGACGCAGCCGCTGGGCAAGATCGCGGTCTCGACCGGGCACCAGCCGCTGGGGCTGATCTTCTGGCAGCTGACGCTTGGCGCGCTGATCCTCGGCACGGTGCAGGCGGTGCGGGGGCGGGGACTGCCGGGCGGGCGGCGGCAGGTGGGCTTCTACCTGCTGATCGCGCTGATCGGGACGGTGCTGCCGAACTCGGCCTCCTACGCCGCGATCCGGCACCTGCCCTCGGGCGTGATCTCGATCCTCCTGTCCCTGGTGCCGATGTTCGCCTTCCCGGTGGCACTCGCGATGCGCAACGAGGGCTTCTCGAAGGCGCGCCTCCTCGGCCTGCTGCTGGGGGCGACGGGGGTGATCCTGCTGGCCGCGCCGGAAACGGCGCTGCCCGACCCGGCGATGGCGGTGTTCCTGCCGCTCGCGCTGGTCGCGCCGCTGTTCTATGCGCTGGAAGGCAACGTCGTCAGCCGCTGGGGCACCCACGGGCTCGACCCCGTGGAGGTGCTGCTCGGCGCCTCCATCGCGGGGGCCGTCGTGGCGCTGCCGCTGGCGGTCGTCACGGGCCAGTGGGTGAACCCGCTGGCCGATCCGGGTCCGCCCGAGGTGGCGATCCTGGTCTCGGCCGTGATCCACGCCGTCGTCTACACCACCTATGTCTGGCTCGTCGGGCGGGCCGGCGCGGTCTTCGCGGCGCAGGTCAGCTACCTCGTGACCGCGGCGGGGCTGCTCTGGGCCATGGCGCTGCTCGGCGAGCGCTACACGGGCTGGATCTGGGCGGCGGTGGCGGTGATGTTCGCCGGCCTGTTCCTGGTCCAGCCGCGCCCGCGCCTGCCGGACCTCGAAGACACACCCGGCGGTGGCGCGCGACATCGAGGGCTTGATCGGTCGGGCCGGGCGGATATGGTCGCCGACGGCCTGCCCGGCCCGGAGATGCGCGAACGATGACCTATTTCAGCTTCGACCCGATGACGCAGGCGATCCTGTGCTTCGTGGTCGTCGTGGTGATGTTCGTGATGTTCGCGCGCGAGACCTATCCGACCGAGGTGGTCGCCATCGCGGGCGCGTCGCTGATGTTCGTCCTCGGCCTGCTGCCCTACGACGACGCCATCGCCGTGTTCTCGAACCAGGCGCCCTGGACCATCGCCGCGATGTTCCTGATCATGGGCGGGCTGGTCAGGACCGGCGCGCTGCAATGGCTGACCGAACAGGCGGACCGGCAGGCCGAGAGCGCGCCGCGCCGCACCATCGTGATGTCGCTGGTGATCGTCGCCGCCGGCTCGGCCTTCATGAACAACACGCCCGTGGTCGTGGTGATGATCCCGGTCTTCGTGCAACTGGCCAAGCGCATGGGCATCTCGCCCTCGAAACTGCTGATCCCGCTCAGCTATGCCGCGATCCTCGGCGGCACGATCACGCTGATCGGCACCTCCACCAACCTCCTTGTCGACGGCGTGGCGCGGCAGTCCGGGATGGAAGGCTTCTCGATCTTCGAGATCGCGCCGCTCGGGATCCTGCAGGTCTGCATCGGCGGCGCCTACATGGCCATCGTCGGGCGCCGCCTTTTGCCCGAGCGGCAGACCATGGTGGCGATGCTCGGCGACCGGCGGAAGATGAAGTACTTCACCGAGGTCGCGCTGCCCGAATCCTCCTCTCTGATCGGCAAGCCGGTGATGGAGGCGGACCTGTTCAAGCGCGAGGGCGTGCGGGTGATCGACGTGCTGCGCGGCGACGCCTCGCTGCGCCGCCAGTTCCCCGACGTGACGCTGGAGGCCGGGGACCGGGTGGTGCTGAGGACCGAGATGGCCGAGCTGCTGGGCATGCAGCAGAGCGCCGACCTGCGCTCGGTCGACAAGCTGTCCTCGGTGCAGACCGACACGGTGGAAGTGCTGATCACGCCGGGCGCGCGGATGGTGGGCCGCTCGCTGGGCTCGATGCGCCTGCGTCGGCGCTACGGGGTCTATCCGCTCGCGGTGCACCGGCGGAACCAGAACATCGGGCGGCAGCTCGACGACGTGGTGGTGCGGGTCGGCGACACGCTGCTCCTCGAAGGCGCGCCCGCCGACATCCAGCGCCTCGCCGCCGACATGGACCTCGTCGACATCGCGAGGCCCTCGGACCTGGCCTATCGGCGCAACAAGGCGCCCGTCGCCATCGGCGCGCTGACCGGGGTGGTGATCCTCGCCGCGCTCGGCATCGCGCCGATCTTCGCGCTGGCGGTGGTGGCGGTGACGGTGATCCTGCTCAGCCGCTGCATCGACGCCGACGAGGCCTTCTCCTTCGTCGAGGGGCGGCTTCTGGCGCTGATCTTCGCGATGCTCGCCGTGGGCGCGGCGATGCAGTCCACCGGCGCGGTGACACTGCTGGTGGGCGCCCTGGAGCCATGGCTCGAACACCTGCCGCCGGTGGCGGTGATCCTCTGCCTCTACCTGATCGCCTCGACCCTGACCGAGATGGTTAGCAACAACGCCATCGGGGTGATCTTCACCCCCATCGCCATCGAGCTTGGCAATGCCCTCGGGCTCGACCCGCGGGGGCTGGTGGTGGCGGTGATGTTCGCGGCCTCGGCGGCCTTCTCGACCCCCATCGGATACCAGACGAACACGCTGGTCTACGGGCCGGGGGGGTACAAGTTCACCGATTACCTGCGGGTTGGCATCCCGCTCAACATCCTGCTGGGGCTGACCGCATGCGTGACCATCCCGCTGATCTGGCCGCTGTGAGGCGGCTCGGCCTCCTTCTGCTCTGCGCCGCGCTGGCGGGCTGCGGGGCGGCGCCGCGCTCCGCGCCGGTCCCGGCGTCCGCGACCGGAGGGGGCGGGGCCGCGCCGCGCCAGGCGATTCTCTACCGCGACACGGTGACGGTGCAGTTCTCCGACGCGAGCCTCTGCGTCGCGATCCGACCCGGCGCCGCGCGGCAGTGGAGCGGCACGCTCCAGGGCTGCCCGCACCTGCTGCCCTACCGGGTGGAGCTGCCCGCGGGCCGCCTCGCCCCGCGCCGGGTGCTGGTCAGGACCGAGGGCGGGGGCACCACGGTCCTGTCGCTGGAGAACGCCGCCTTCGGCCTGCCGGGGGGCGTCTGATCCGGCAGGACCGATTTCAAGGCGGCGCGTTCCGCGCCACGCCCTGTTCCCCATCCCCGCTTCGGCGGGGACGGGGCCCCGCCGCCCCTCGGCGCGCCGTGACGCGCTGCGGCGGCCTCAGCGCAGGCTGGCGAGCAGCGCGACCGAGGGTTCGCCCGTCACCGCCATGCCGCGGGCCTGCTGGTAGGCCGAGATCGCCGCGCGGCTGTTCGTCCCGATCACCCCGTCCGTGCCGCCGGTATCATATCCCGCGCGGGTCAGGCGGTTCTGGAGCTCCTGCCGGTCGGCCTTGGTGAGCCCGTTCTCGTCCGGCCCGAAGGTGCCCCGGAGCGGTCCCGCCCCGGCGATCCGGTCGGCGAGGTGGCCGACGCCGATCGCATAGGCGTCGGAGTTGTTGTAGCGCTTGATGACCCCGAAATTGCGCCCGACGACGAAGACCGGACCGCCCGCCTGCGGCTGGAGCGTCCGCCCGCCGACGGCGGCGCCGGGGCTGCCGGTCTCGCCGCCCCATGCCTCGCCCCGCCGCCAGCCGGAGCGGGAGAGGTAGTTGGCCGTGGAGGCCAGCGCGTCGGTGGGATCCTCGCTCCAGATGTCGCGCCGCCCGTCGCCGCGGAAGTCGACGGCATAGCCCAGGTAGGACGCGGGGATGAACTGCGTGTGGCCCATCGCCCCGGCCCAGCTGCCGGTCATGTTGGCGGGCGTCGTGTCGCCGTTCTGCAGGATCTTCAGCGCCGCCATCAGCTGGTTCTCGAAGAACTCGCCCCGCCGGCCCTCGTAGGCGAGGGTGGAGAGGCCGGAGACGACCGGCACCGTGCCCCGCCGCTCGCCGTACATGCTTTCGAGCCCCCAGACGGCGGTGACGATGGCGGCGGAAACGCCGTAGCGCGCCTCGATCTCGTTCAGCAGGCCGCGGTAGCGGGCATAGTTGGCGCGGCCCTTCGCCACCCGTTCGTCGCTGGCGGCGATGGAGAGGTAATCCTCGAGCGAGCGCTTGAACTCGGTCTGGTTCCTGTCGCGCTCGATCACGCCGGGCAGGAAGCCCGCGCCGCGGAAGGCGGTGTCGAGGGTGGCGGGCGCGATCCCGCGGGCGGCGGCGCGCCCCTTGAAGCCCGCGACCCAGGCGTCCCAGCCCGGGTTCGGCTGGGGCAGGAAGGCCGGGTCGGGGCCGCCGGCCGCGGGACCGGAGAAACGCGGCGCGGCACCGCAGGCCGAAAGCGCGGACAGCGCGAGACCCAGCGTGACGTTGCGTCGTGAAATGGACATGACTGCCGATCCTCATACGGTTCGTTTTTCGCCACTCTAGCGGCGGCGCCCCGGGGAGCAAAGGCGGAGGCGGACGATTAACGGTCTGGAAAGGCGACTCGGCGTTTTCTCTCCGACTGGCGATTCGCCCGGTCCGGCCCCAACGCCGCGACAATGCGGTGATCCAGGGCGGATTGTGCCCATTCGGCGCGTAAACCTGACTTATGGGTCAGGTTCCGCCCTGAGGCGGCCTGGCCACCTGTCTCAAAAGTCAGGTTTTTTGCCCATTTTTTAGGCTGACCTGTCCTGTCGGTCAGGATTCTCGCGGCAAATCCGGCCGCGCCTTATCCTTGCCCGGATTCCGACACGATTCAAAAACACCCTGAGGTTGCATCCAGATGGAGAACCGACATGACCCGCCGCTCTGCTCTGCCGCTCGTTCTCGGTACAGTCCTGTTCACCGCGTTGGCCATCCTGGCAGTCGCGGTCCTGCGGGCCGATCCCGTCCACCTGAGCCACGGTCTTGTCGCGATGATCCCGCTTGTCTGTGCCAGCCTGCTGCTGATGCGCGCCTGCCTGAGAGGTTCCGATGTCTGAGGCCAACTACATTCCCGACTACGCGCGCCAGCGCCTCGGCCTCGGAGAGGCGCTGATGCATCTCCGCCGCCCGGTCGCCTGTTTCCTGCTGGGGCTGACGCTCACCGCGATGCTCGTCGGCGTGGCGGTGGCGAGCATCGCCCTGGCCGACGACGGCTGGATGGCGCTGCTGCCGGGGGTCGCCCTGGTCTACGGCCTGTTCCAGCTGGCGATGTCGCGGATCCAGGCCTGGGACAGCGACCGCTGAACGCCCCTTCCCGCGCCCCCCGCCGCAAGGCTTGATGCACCCCCCCGGCTTGCGCTAGAGAGGCGCGCATCATCACGACAGTCGGGATCGGGAGAGTCGGAGCCATGGCAGGCCATTCGAAATGGGCGAACATCCAGCATCGCAAGGGGCGTCAGGACGCGGCCCGTGCGAAGGTGTTCTCCAAGCTGAGCAAGGAGATCACGGTCGCCGCCAAGATGGGCGACCCCGATCCCGACAAGAATCCGCGCCTGCGCCTCGCGGTGAAGGAAGCCAAGGCGGTCTCGGTTCCGAAGGACGTGATCCAGCGGGCGATCCAGAAGGCCGTCGGCGGCGACGCCGAGAACTATGACGAGATCCGCTACGAAGGCTACGGGCCGAACGGCGTGGCGGTGATCGTCGAGGCGATGACCGACAACCGCAACCGCACCGCGTCCAACGTGCGCTCGACCTTCACCAAGAACGGCGGCAACCTCGGCGAGACCGGGAGCGTGTCGTTCATGTTCGACCGCAAGGGCGAGATCATGTATCCCGCCTCGGCCGGGTCCGCCGACGACGTGATGATGGCCGCGATCGAGGCCGGGGCCGAGGACGTGGAGAGCGACGACGACGGGCACTGGATCTATTGCGCCGACACCGACCTGAACGAGGTCGCGACGGCGCTGGAGGCGCAACTCGGGGAGTCCGAGACGACGAAGCTGATCTGGAAGCCGCAGACCCGCACCGAGCTCGACCTCGAGAACGCGCAGAAGCTGATGAAGCTGATCGAGGCGCTGGAGGACGACGACGACGTGCAGTCCGTCACCGCCAACTTCGACATTTCCGAAGAGGTGGCTGCGGCGCTGTGATGGCGTATTGCCTGCCTCTCGCCGGCAGGATGGGTGATATCACCCATCCTACGCAAGACCCCCGTGCTCCGGGCCGCGGCCGATGACCCCCGAGGACGTCACCGCCCATTTCACCCGCGCCGACGGCAGCTTCGCCTTTGCGCGATGGGGGCGGCCGTTGGTGCCCGTGGTCTTCGGGGTCGAGGACGAGACGCTGCCGGTGGTGAAGGGCGCGATCGAGGCCGTTGTGACCCTCGCCGGGCACAAGATGGCCGAGACCGACCCCGAACTCGGCGCCAACCTGATGATCTTCTTCCTGCGCGCCTGGGACGACCTGACCGGCGTGCCGGGGCTGGAGCGGATGATTCCCGACCTCGGCCCGCTGCTCGACCGGCTGAAGGCGGCCGATGCCAACCAGTACCGCATCTTCCGCTTCGACGAGGCCGGGGCGATCAAGGCGGCCTTCGTGTTCCTGCGGATGGACGATCACCTGTCCTCGGTTTCGGCCGACACGCTGTCGCTGTCGCAGGCGGTGCAGACGATCCTGCTGTGGTCCGACACCGCCTTCACCACCCGCTCGCCGCTCGCCACCGTGCCATCGGGGCAGACCATCCTGCGCCCCGAGATCGGCGACCTGGTCCGCGCCGCCTACGATCCGGTCCTGCCGCCAGCCGCGCGCGACCCGTCCCATGCGCTGCGCCTCTTCGCGCGGATGAACCGGGCGGGCTGACGGCCCGCGCACTCCGGGCGGCGGCCAGGCGCCGGGGATTGCAGCCGCCCCGCCCTCCGTGCGACCCACGCACCTCGGACAGCCAAGGGGGACCGCCATGCAGGACGCCGTCCACAAATTCATCTGCCGCGTCTACTACGAGGACACGGATCTCGCCGGGATCGTCTATTACGCCAACTACCTGAAGTTCATCGAGCGCGGACGCAGCGAATGGGTGCGCAGCATCGGCATCGACCAGCGGCGGCTTCGCGCCGAGGAGGGGATCGTCTTCGCCGTCCGCCGGATCGAGGCGGATTACCTGAGCCCGGCGCAGTACGACGACGAACTGACCGTCACCACCGCCCTGGAAGCTGCGACCGGCGCGCGGCTGGTCCTGCGCCAGTCGGTGCTGCGCGGCGATACGCAACTGTTCCGCGCCCGCGTGACCCTGGCCGCCATCGGCGCGGACGGTCGCGCGGCGCGCCTGCCCGCCCCGCTGCGTGCCCGCCTGGGGTGATCCGACCCGGGCGAGGGGGGCGGCATCGGCGGGGAAACGGGCCTGTGATCCGAGGGGCGTTGGAATCCTTGCGGCGATACTATAGAATCGCGTTCCGAAGGTCGGCACAGAACGGCCGCGGAAAAGAGCAGGTCATATGGAAACGGAAACCCTCGCGCTGGCGCAGGATGTCGACTTCTCGCTGTGGGGCATGTTCGCCCACGCGACGCTGACGGTCAAACTCGTCATGCTGTTGCTGATCTTCGCCTCCTTCTGGGCCTGGGCGATCATCATCCAGAAACACATCGTCTTCGCCCGTGCCCGCCGCGAGGCCGCGCGCTTCGACGCCGCCTTCTGGTCGGGCGAGCCGCTGGACGAACTTTATGACAAGATCGGTCCCGACCCCTCGGGGCGGGCGGAGTCGGTCTTCGCCGCGGGCATGACCGAATGGCGCCGCTCGCACAGGAACGACGGCGCGCTGATCCCGGGGGCGCAGGCGCGCATCGACCGGTCGATGGACGTCGCCATCGCGAAGGAGTCGGAAAGCCTGGAGAGGGGCTTGCCGCTGCTTGCCACCGTCGGGTCCACCGCGCCCTTCGTCGGGCTGTTCGGCACGGTCTGGGGGATCATGAACGCCTTCATCGGCATCGCCCAGGCGCAGAACACGAACCTGGCCGTCGTCGCGCCGGGCATCGCCGAGGCGCTGCTGGCCACGGGCCTTGGCCTGATGGCGGCGATCCCGGCGGTCATCTTCTACAACAAGCTCTCGTCCGACCAGGACCGGATCGTGCGCGGCTACGAAAGCTTCGCCGACGAATTCGCCACCATCCTGTCGCGCCAGCTGGACAGCTGACATGGGGGCAGGGGTCATCGCGAAGGACAGCGGCGGCGGCGGCGGACGTCGGCGCCGCAGGAGCCGCAGGAAGCCTATGTCGGACATCAACGTCACGCCCTTCGTGGACGTGATGCTGGTGCTTCTGATCGTCTTCATGGTGGCCGCCCCGCTGCTGACCGTGGGCGTGCCGATCGACCTGCCGAAGACCAGCGCCGAGGCGCTGCCGGTCGAGAACGAGGAGCCGCTGACGATCACGCTCACCGGCGACGGCCGGATCCTGCTGATGAACAACGAGACCGAGAGCCTGGACCTGATCGCCCAGCTGCGCGCCATCGCGGCCGAGCGGACGTCGGACAAGGTCTTCGTGCGCGCCGACGGCACCATTCCCTATGAACGGGTGGTGCAGCTGATGGGGGCGCTGAATTCGGCGGGTTTCTCCAACATCGGGCTCGTCACTGATTCCGGCGGCCCGCGTCTCGACGGGACGGACCCGGCGCCGCAGACCGGCACAGGGAACTAGGGGGCCGCCCGTGAACACCGGCCACTACATCTCGGGAGGCGCGCACCTTCTGCTGATCGGCTTCGCGCTGTTCGGCGGAATGTTCTCGAGCGAACCGCTGCCGCCCCCCGAGGTCGCCAACGTCACGCTGATGAGCGAGGAGCAGTTCGCCGCCCTGACCCGCCCCGACGTGGCGCCCGAGGCGGCGCAGCCCGCGGGCACCGAACCGCCCGAGGCGCCGCC
>NZ_PNOS01000001.1 GCF_002869745.1 Oceaniglobus roseus | reverse complement strand
GGGCCCAGAAGGCGGCGGAGGAGGCGCCGATGTCGAAGAGGCTCAGCGGCGCGCGGTCGGCGCGGCGCCGCTCGGAAGGGGCGAAGCCGTGGTGGACCTGCGCCAGGGGCACAAGGGCGGTGCGATGCCCGGCCCTGGCAAGGCGCAGGTTCAGGTCGGTCTCGTCGAGGTAGAAGGCGAAGGCCTCGTCGAAGCCGCCGAGCGCCAGCAGCACCTCGCGGCGCAAGGCCATGTTCGTGCCCTCGGTCTTGATCGCACCGCCCGGGGGCGGCGCGGGCACCACCGGCGCGTCGCCTGCGAACGGCAGGGGTAAGGCGGCGCCGGTATCCTCCACCTGCCGGCCGCGCCACTGGAACGAGATGCCGTTCCGCCCGATCACGAAGCCCCCCGCCGCGGCCACGTCCGGATCGGCGAAGGGCGCGGCAAGGTGGAGCAGCCACGAAGGCTCGGGCACCGCGTCGTCGTCAATGAAGGCGACCAGGTCGCCCGCCGCCGCGCCGATGCCGATGTTGCGCGCGGCCGAGATGTTGGGCCGGCCGCAGGCCAGAAGCTTGACCTGCGCGGCCAGCGGGTGCGCCGCGGCCGCCCGTCGCCCGGCCTCGTCGGCCACCACGATCACCTCGAAGGCGGGATGGTCGAGCTGCGCGAGCCCCGTCAGGCAGCGCGACAGCGCGTCGGGTCGGCCGCGGCTGACGACGACGACGCTGACCCGCAGGGGCTCCACCGCGCTCAGGCGGAGTGCAGCGTCACGCCCGGGGCATAGGCGATGAAGAACGGGTTGGCGAAGCCCGCCTTGCCATAGACCAGCGGCGTGTGGTCGTCGAAGCGCACCACGTGGCCGCCCGCGCCGTGCAGCACGGCCTGACCGGCCGCCGTGTCCCATTCCATCGTCCGGCCGAGCCGGGGATAGAGATCGGCCTCGCCCGTCGCGACGAGGCAGAACTTCAGCGACGAGCCCGCGCTGGTCATGTCCTTCACCGCGTACTTGCCGATGTAGTCGTCGGTGGCCTGGTCGCGGTGCGACTTGCTGGCCACCACCATCAGCGCGTCGTTGTCGGGCTCCGAGACCGAGATCGTCTTCGTTTCGCCCGCCGTTTCCGGGTCCAGATCGCCCGTCTCCTCAACCGTCCTGCCCATGGCGTCGGTGTAGAACAGCCGCTTCTTGGCGGGCGCATAGACGACGCCGCGGATCGGCACGCCGTCGACGACATAGGCGATGTTCACCGTGAAGTCGCCGCGCCGCTGCACGAACTCCTTGGTGCCGTCCAGCGGATCGACGATCAGGAAGGTGGTGGCCGTCTCGCCGTGGGAGTCCGCCTGCTCCTCCGTCACCAGAGCCACGTCGGGGAAGGCCTCGCGCAGCCCGGCCGAGATCAGGGCGTCCGCCGCCTCGTCGGCCTCGGTGACGGGGCTGTTGTCGGACTTCGACTTCACCTCGAAATCGGCGGAGTCGTAGATCTCCATGATCTTCGCGCCCGCCTCCAGCGCCAATCTGCGCATGACGCGGGTCAATGTTTCGTAATTCATCCGCATCATCCTGTGCTGGGTGCCGCCCCGGCCGGGACAGTTGTCTTGAAGGGGTTTCCTCCTTATGGTCGCGGGTCAAGAAAACGGCAAGATTTTCCCGTAGAATTCCGGGACGACGATTCGACCAGCTTGGAAACCACATGTTCGAACGCGCGCAGCCGCAGACCAGACTGACCACCGCCGTCGGAATCGCCGAACTGATCTATCACAACACGGTGCGCAGCGTCAGGAAGCAGCACGCCAACGCGCTGATGGCGATCCTGATCAACATCCTGCAGACCGTCATCTTCGTGCTGGCGTTCTTCCTGCTGTTCTCGGTCCTCGGCATGCGCGGCTCGGCCATCCGGGGGGATTTCCTGCTCTACATCATGTCGGGGATCTTCCTCTACATGGTGCACACACGGACGGTGACGGCGATCCTCGGCTCCGAAGGTCCGGCCTCGGCGATGATGAAGCACGCGCCGATGACCACCGCGGTCTCGATCTCCTCCGCCGCGCTCAGCACGCTCTATGTCCAGCTGCTGTCGATGAGCACGGTGCTCTACTTCTACCACGTCATCTGGGGGCCGATCACGATCCACGAATGGCACGGCGCCCTCGGCATGGTGCTGCTGGCCTGGTTCTCGGGCATCGGCGTCGGGATGATCCTGCTGGCGATGAAGCCCTGGGCACCGCAATTCGTGAGCATCCTCGCCATGGTCTACACCCGGGCGAACATGATCGCCTCGGGCAAGATGTTCGTCGCCAACAAGCTGCACGCGAACATGCTGGTGTTCTTCGACTGGAACCCCCTGTTCCACTGCATCGACCAGGCGCGGGGCTTCACCTTCGCCAACTACTTCCCCCACAACAGCTCGGTCGCCTACCCGATCTACGTCTCGATCGCGCTGCTGATGATCGGCCTGATGGGCGAGTTCTATACCCGCAAGCACGCCTCGCTCAGCTGGAACGCGCGGCATTGAGGCGGCTCGCGCCGGTCCTCGCCCTGGCTCTCTGGGGCGGCCTCGCGGCGGCGCAGGAGCTGCCCGCCCTCTACAACGTCACCGGCGTGGCGGCGGACGACGTGCTGAACCTGCGCGACGCGCCGGATGCGACAGCCGCGCTGGTGGGAACGCTGCCCCCGGATGCGCGCAACGTCGAGGTGGTGGACATCAACCCCGCCGGCACCTGGGGCCTCGTGAGCCGCGACGAGGGAAGCGGGTGGGCCAACCTGAGCTTCCTGCGGCGTCTGCCGGACCAGACCTTCGACGACCTGCCGGCCCCCCTCGACTGCGGCGGGACGGAGCCGTTCTGGACCGTCAGGGTGCGGGAGGGGTCGGTGAGCTTCGAACTGATCGGCGAGACCACTCACGAGTTTCGCATCGGCGACCGCCTGCGCTCGCGCAACCGGACGGACCGCTGGGCGCTGTCCTATGCCCGGCCCGGCGCGGGGATGGAGGGCGTGGTGTCCCGCGGCCTCTGCAGCGACGGCATGTCCGACCGGGTCTACGGGCTGGAAGGCGATTTCCTGGTCACCGACGGCAGCGGGATGACGCTCTATTCCGGCTGCTGCTCGCTGGCCGCGCCCTGAGGCACCCGACGCGCCGCGGCCGAACCGGGCACCGCGCGCGCTCCGGGGGGAACCATTTTCCTCGAGGAAAATGGTCCGGTTTTCTCGAGAGAACCGGCTCCCCCTCGGCAACCCCGGTTCTGACCGAACCGACATCCGGAAGCACGGACCCTTCCGCGGGGGGCGCATTTTCCTTGAGGAAAATGCACCGGTTTCCTCGAGGAAACCGGCTCCGCGCCCCGATCCCCGCGCGCCGATGCGTCTCAGGTCACCACGCGCAGCGTGAGGTTGACCCGCCCGCCCTGGGGCAGCAGCCGGGACGAGCCGAAGCGGATCCGGTCCACCCCGTGATGCACCAGCCGCGCCGCGCCGCCCATCACCACCACGTCGCCGGAGGTCAGCCAGACGCTTTCGGTGCTGCCCCCCTTCCCGACCCCGCCGATCCGGAACAGCCCCTCGTCGCCGAGCGAGACCGAGATCACCGGCCAGTCGAACGACGCCTCGTCGCGGTCCTGGTGCAGCCCCATCCGCGCGCCCTCGCCGTAGAAGTTGACGAGGCAGCAGTCCGGATCGCGCCCCGCGGGGCCGAGCGCCCGCCAGATCGCCAGCACCGACCCGGGAATCGGCGGCCAGGCCACGCCCGAGGGATGCCGCGGCTCGTAGCGGTAGCCGCGCCGGTCCGACACCCAGCCGAGCCGCCCGGCCGAGGTCATCCTGACCGACATCCGCTTGCCCCACCGCGTCTCCGGGTGGAACAGCGGCGCCGCGCGGATCACGGCGCGCAGGTCGTCCAGCATCGCGGCCTGCGCCTCCGGCGCCAGCCAGCCGCGGTAGAGGTCGACCCCGCGCAGGGTCAGGGTGGGTGTGTCGGTCATGGTACGTCCCCGGATATCGCCCCGCGAGGACTCGCATTTTGCGCCAGATTCCTCCATCCCCTCGGCTTGCAGGGGTCTGAACCCCTCCTTATATACGCCCGAGACGCCCGGCCGGGGGCCTTGAACCCGGCGCAAACCATTGGGATCGCCGGGGATATGCCGCACCGCGGGTCTCCCCGCATGAACATCGCCTGAGAGAGGACCTGAGCATGGCCAAAGTCATCGGAATCGACCTTGGAACCACGAACAGCTGCGTTGCCATCATGGACGGCAGCCAGCCCCGCGTGATCGAGAACGCGGAAGGGGCGCGCACCACGCCCTCGATCGTCGCCTTCACCGACGACGAACGCCTCGTCGGCCAGTCCGCCAAGCGGCAGGCCGTGACGAACTCGGAAAACACCATCTTCGCCGTCAAGCGCCTGATCGGCCGTCGCACCGACGACCCGGAAGTGGCGAAGGACAAGAAGAACCTGCCCTACACCATCGTCGACGGCGGCAACGGCGACGCCTGGGTCGAGGCCAAGGGCGAGAAGTACAGCCCCAGCCAGATCTCGGCCTTCATCCTCGGCAAGATGAAGGAAACCGCCGAGTCCTACCTCGGCGAGGAAGTGACGCAGGCGGTCATCACCGTCCCCGCCTACTTCAACGACGCCCAGCGCCAGGCGACCAAGGACGCCGGCAAGATCGCGGGTCTCGAGGTGCTGCGCATCATCAACGAGCCGACGGCGGCCGCGCTGGCCTATGGTCTCGACAAGAAGGAAACGAAGACGATCGCGGTCTACGACCTTGGCGGCGGTACCTTCGACGTGACCATCCTGGAGATCGACGACGGCCTGTTCGAGGTGAAATCGACCAACGGGGACACGTTCCTCGGCGGCGAGGACTTCGACATGCGGATCGTCAACTACCTCGCCGAGCAGTTCAAGAAGGACAACGGCGTCGACCTGACGAAGGACAAGATGGCGCTCCAGCGCCTGAAGGAAGCGGCCGAGAAGGCGAAGATCGAGCTCTCCTCATCCTCCCAGACCGAGATCAACCAGCCGTTCATCTCGATGGACCCGAAGGGCGGCCAGCCGCTGCACCTCGTTATGAAGCTGACCCGCGCCAAGCTGGAAAGCCTCGTCGGCGACCTAATCAAGAACTCGATCGCGCCCTGCAAGGCGGCGCTGAAGGATGCCGGTCTCTCGACCTCCGACATCGACGAGGTCGTCCTCGTCGGCGGCATGACCCGCATGCCCAAGGTGATCGAGGAAGTGACCAAGTTCTTCGGCAAGGAGCCCCACAAGGGCGTCAACCCGGACGAGGTCGTCGCGCTTGGCGCCGCCATCCAGGCTGGCGTTCTGCAGGGTGACGTCAAGGACGTGGTCCTGCTCGACGTGACGCCGCTGTCGCTCGGGATCGAGACGCTGGGCGGTGTGTTCACCCGGCTGATCGACCGCAACACGACGATCCCGACGAAGAAGAGCCAGATCTTCTCGACCGCCGAGGACAACCAGAACGCCGTGACGATCCGGGTGTTCCAGGGCGAGCGCGAGATGGCGGCCGACAACAAGATGCTCGGCCAGTTCAACCTGGAAGAGATCCCGCCTGCCCCCCGCGGCATGCCCCAGATCGAGGTGACCTTCGACATCGACGCCAACGGCATCGTGTCGGTCGGCGCCAAGGACAAGGGCACCAACAAGGAGCAGAAGATCACGATCCAGGCGTCGGGGGGCCTGTCGGACGAGGACATCGAGAAGATGGTCAAGGACGCCGAGGCGAACGCCGAGGGCGACAAGAAGCGGCGCGAGCTGGTGGAAGCACGGAACCAGGCCGAATCGCTGATCCACTCGACCGAAAAGGCCATCGAGGAGCACAAGGACAAGGTCGACCCCTCCACGGTCGAAGCGATCGAGCTGGCCATCGCCAACCTGAACGAGCAGCTCGAAAGCGACGACGCGGGCAAGATCAAGTCCGGCATCCAGAACGTGACCGAGGCTTCGATGAAGCTGGGCGAGGCCATCTACAAGGCCGAGCAGGCGAAGGCCGGCAATTCCGACGATGACGACGGCAGCGCCGGCGGACGCGGCGGCGACGATGACGACATCGTGGATGCCGACTTCGAAGACCTGGGCAACGACAAGCGCGCCTCGTAAGCGCCTCTTGTGAACCCGCGGAAGCCGGCCTGAATCATTCGGGCCGGTTTCTGCGTTCCGAAAGGACCGAAACCTGATGGCAAAGCGCGATTACTACGACATCCTTGGCGTTTCCAAGACCGCCACGGCCGACGAGATCAAGAAGGGGTATCGCCAGAAGGCGAAGGAACTGCACCCCGACCGCAACGCAGACAATCCGAACGCCGAAGCCCAGTTCAAGGAGGCGAACGAGGCCTACGAGGTGCTGAAGGACGCCGACAAGAAGGCGGCCTACGACCGCTACGGCCACGCGGCCTTCGAAGGCGGCATGGGCGGCGGCCCGCGCCCCGGCGGACGGCCGGGCGGCGGCTTCGGCGGCCAAGGCGACTTCGCCTCGGCCTTCTCCGACGTGTTCGACGACCTGTTCGGCGACATGATGGGCGGCGGGCGCGGACGCGGGGGCCAGCGGGCCACCCGCGGATCGGATCTGCGATACAACCTGCGCGTCAGCCTCGAAGAGGCGTACAACGGGCTGCAGAAGACGATCAACGTCCCGACGGCGCTCGCCTGTTCCACCTGCCACGGCACCGGGGCCGAGGGCGGCTCCGAACCCTCGACCTGCCCGACCTGTTCGGGCATGGGCAAGGTCCGGGCGCAACAGGGCTTCTTCACCGTCGAACGCACCTGCCCCACCTGCTCGGGCGCGGGCCAGATCATCAAGAACCCCTGCCCCGTCTGCCATGGCCAGGGCCGGGTCGAGAAGGACCGCTCGCTCTCCGTGAACATCCCCGCGGGGGTGGAGACCGGCACCCGCATCCGTCTTTCCGGCGAAGGCGAGGCCGGGCTCAGGGGCGGGCCCTCGGGCGATCTCTACATCTTCATCGAGGTGGCCGACCACCCGCTGTTCCAGCGCGAGAACCAGCACCTGTTCTGCCACGTGCCGGTGTCGATCGTGGCCGCGGCCCTTGGTGGCGACATCGAGGTGCCGAACATCGACGGCGGCCGGTCCCGGGTGAAGATCCCGCCGGGCAGCCAGTCGGGCAAGCAGATGCGCCTGCGCGGCAAGGGGATGCCCGCACTCCGCGGCGGCAACTACGGCGACATGTACATCGAGCTCGCCGTCGAGACGCCGGTGAACCTGACGGCCCGCCAGAAGGAGCTCCTGCGCGAGTTCGACCGGCTCTCCGAGGACAACAACCCGGAATCCTCGGGCTTCTTCAAGAAGGTGAAGACCTTCTGGGACGGCATGAAGGGCTGACGGCCCGCCCGGCCCGACAGATCGCACGAACCGCCGCCCCTCCCCGGGCGGCGGTTTTTTCATTTCCCCGGCGCCCGTCGGGCAGGCCGCCCCCGCCGTCGACGGCCGGGGACCTCCCTCACCCCCCCTTGGCCCCCCTCTCCCTCGATGCGGTTCCGGCAGCGGCGGCGAACCGCCCTCCCCCACCCTCTTCTTCCTCGTCCCGGATACTCCCGCCGGAGGCACTCCACCCCTCCTCCTTAACCCGCCGTTTACCAGCGGCGCGCCATGCTCATCATCATGCAGCACGCCGACGCCTTCCACGAACGCCCCCTCCCCCTCTTCGACGAAGCCGAAGCGGTAGCGCCGCTCGCCCGCGGCGACAGGCTGCCGTCCTACATCCAGGACCACCGCAAACGCCTCCGTGCCCGGTTCATGGAGGGTGGGGCGGCGGCGATGCCGGATTACGAACTGCTGGAGCTGCTGCTGTTCCGCGCCATTCCCCGACAGGACGTCAAGCCCCTGGCGCGTCGCCTGATGGATGCCTTCGGCGATCTGGGCCGGGTGCTGTCCGCCAGCCCCGAACAGCTGATGGCGGTGCAGGGCGTGGGCGAGGCGGTGATGGTCGAGCTGAAGATCGCCGAGGCCGCGGCCCATCGCATCGCCCGTGCGAAGGTCATGCAGCGCCCCGTGGTGTCGAGCTGGGACGCCCTGCTCGACTACTGCCACACCACCATGGCCCACCGCGAGACGGAGCAGTTCCGGATCCTGTTCCTCGACCGCAAGAACGTGCTGATCGCGGACGAGGAGCAGGCGAAGGGCACCGTCGACCATGTTCCCGTCTATCCGCGCGAGGTGGTGAAACGGGCACTGGCGCTCAACGCCTCGGCGCTGATCCTGGTGCACAACCATCCCTCGGGCGATCCCACGCCCTCGGACAGCGACATCGCCATGACCGCGCAGATCGCCGACGCCTGCGGCACCCTCGGGATCGTCCTGCACGACCACCTGATCGTCGGCAAATCGACCGAACTCAGTTTCCGGCAGGCCGGGTACCTGTGAACATGGTGGATGTCCTGCGCCAGCCTGCCCGGACGCGCATCTCCGGAACCCGCAACCGGCTTCGCGAGCGATGGCGCCAGCACACGGCACTCGTGGCGGCCTGGCCGTCAGGCCTCGACCGGACCGCGCCCCGCCATGCGGCGTTCCATCAGCGTCACGTCGTCCTGGAAGCCGAGCGACAACAGCGCGTGGACCTTCCCGTCTTCGACGTAGCGCAGGGCGAAGCTCTTGCCGTCCGGCGCTCCGTCCACCGTGTCCCAGGATGTTGCATGGCCGGTGTAGGCATAGGATCCCTTGGCCTGCTGCATCGTCCAGAAGAACGGCGTGCTGTCATAGCTGCGCCCCTGCCCCAGCATGTTGCGCGCGGCCAGTTCGCCGGTCTCCTGCGCGAAACGCCAGTGCTCGATCCTGACCTTGCCCCAGGGGGTCGGCAGGCGGGCGATGTCGCCGGCCAGGAACACGTTCCCGAACCCCGGAACGGCCAGCGTCTCGTCCACCGTGATGCCGCCGTCGTCGTCCCGCGCGAAGGGCAGCCAGCTGGTGCGCGGGGCCGCGCCCACCGACACAAGCACGAGGTCGGCGTCCACCTTTTCGCCGCTTTCAAGGCAGACATGGGCCACCCGGCTGTCCCCGGTGAACCCGGTCACCTTGGCGGAGCGCACGAATCGGACCCCCGCCTCCTCGTGCTCGGACAGCAGCCGACGCGCCACGGCATTGCCGAACACCCGCGCCAGCGGCAGGTCCTCGTTCAGGATCACGGTGACGTCCACGCCCTCCCTCTTGCCGAGGACCGTGGCGGCCTCCAGCCCGATGAACCCGCCGCCGACGATAGCGATGCGGCAGGTGCCCCGCGCCCGGCAGGTATCGAGGTCCGCGCGCAGCGCGTCGGCATCGGCAAGGGTGCGAAGGCTGTGGATCCCAGTCAGCCCCTCGCCCGAGACCCCGAGATGCCGCGCATCGCTGCCCGTGGCGACCAGCAGCCGGTCGTAGCGGACCCGCTCGCCCGAGTTGGCCAGCACCAGTTCGGCGGCCTCGGTGTCGATGGCCCGGGCATGGTCCCGCTTCCAGGTGACGCCGACGCGGTCCAGGTCTTCCGCCTTGCGCGTCACCGGGGTGTCCGGCGTCTCCTCGCCCTTCAGGTAGCTCTTGGACAGCTCGACCCGGTCCAGCGGGCCCCGATCCTCGTCGCTGACCACGGTGATCGTCCCGCCGAAACCTTCGCGGCGCAGCGTCTCGGCCGCGCGCCATCCCGCGGCGCCGCTGCCGACAATGACGAAACTGCGCGCGTCCTCGCCGCGATCGGCGAAGTCGGGCAGCGGATGCTGTGGCGTGTCGCTCTCGACCGTGACCAGCACGGCGCCATCCACGACGCGAACCGGGTAGCGGGCAAGCGCCTCGCAGGCCGGGGGCGCCTCCAGCGCGCCGGTGGCAAGGGCGAAGCGCGCGCGATGCGCCGGGCAGACCAGGCTGCCCTCGTGCACGATCCCGTTCTTCAGCGGCACACCCCGGTGCGGGCAGGTGCCCGCCAGCGCATGTACCGCGTCGCCGTCGCGCACGAGCACCACCTTCACGCCGTCGAGTTCGACTCCGTGGGGCTTGCCCTCTTCGAGATCATCGAGGCGGGCGGCATCATGTTCGGGCATATCGGAACTCCATCGACCGTTTGGCGTCGCAGTCGGAACGTGCCGTGACGGGCCGGGTTCCGAGATTTCGCGCCACGACCTGCCGGATCAGCCGCCCACCAGCTTCTCCAGCGCCGTCACCCGGGCCTGCGACAGGGCGACGGGCCGGGGCAGGGTCAGGTCGTCCCAGCCGCGCTCCTGCGCCGTCTCGATGTCGAAGCCATTCGCCGCCTTCAGCCGCGGCAGTTCCTCCCAGCCGACGGGCACCGCCACGCTCGCCCCGGGCCGGGCGCGCAGCGAGAAGGGCGCGATCGCCGTCGCGCCACGTTCGTTCCGCAGCCAATCGATGAAGATGCGGTCCGTGCGGCGGGCCTTCGACATCGTCGCGGTGAAGCGGTCGGGTTCGGTGTCGGCCAGGTGTGTCGCCAGGATGCGCGAGAACAGCTTGACCGTATCCCACTCCGCCATCCGGCGCAGCGGCACCACCACGTGCACCCCCTTGCCCCCGGTGACGAGTGGCCAGGACGGCAGGTCGAGGGTTTCGAGGATGTCGCGCAGGTCCTGTGCCGCGCGGGCGACCTCGGCAAAGCCGAGCCCTTCGTCGGGGTCGAGGTCGAAGACCATGCGGTCCGGCTTTTCCAGCGCGTCGCGCCGGGCGCCCCAGATGTGGAACTCCAGAGTGCCCATCTGCACGGCGCCGACGAGCCCCGCGGCGGATGAGACGTACATGTAATCGGCCGTGCCGCCGTCCTTCTCGGGGATCGACACCGTCCCGATGGCCGGGGGAAATCCCTTGCCCGCATGCTTCTGGAAGAACCGCTCGCCCTCCAGTCCCTCGGGCAGCCGCACCAGTGACAGGGGCCGGTCGGCCGCGGTTTCGAGGATGCGGTCGGCCATGGTCTCGTAATACCGGGCAACCTCGCCCTTGGTGATCCCCGCGTCGGGAAAGACGACGCGGCCGGGGTGGCTGATGCCGACCCCGGCGACGTCCAGGCGTTCCTCCGGCATGCGATCCTCCTCCAGCTTCACGGTGCGGGCCGGCTTGTCCTCGCGCAGGGCGATGAAGACGGCGTGGCGCAGGCGGTCGTCGGCGGTCTTCTCGGCATAACGCACCTCGGCCACCAGTTTCGGGGTGATCCAGGTCACGCCCCGCGCCTCGGCCGCGTCGACCTCGGCCGGGGCGGTCCTGCGTTCCAGGCCCGACATCGCCGCGGCCAGGTCCTCCATCCCGTCGGCGTCGAAGCCGGTGCCGACCTTGCCGACATAGACCAGCCGCCCCCCGTCGTGGGCCGCGAGCGCGAGCGAGGCGAAGGGGCGGCCGCGCTTGTCGCTCTCCTGCCAGCCGATGACGACGAACTCGTCCCGCCGCTCGCACTTGATCTTCAGCCAGTCGCGGCTGCGGCGGCCGCTGTAGGTGCCGTCGGCGCGCTTCGACAGGATCCCTTCGCCCCCCGCCTTGCAGATCGCGGCCAGCGCCGTTTCGGGATCCGCGTCGATGATCGGCGAGAGCGCGGCCTGACCCAGCGGCGGCGCGTCGCGGAACAGCCGTTCCAGATGCTTCCGCCGCTCGGTCAGGGTCTCCTTCGTCAGCGGCCGGCCGTCCTGCTCCAGCAGGTCGAAGGCATAGAAGCGGAACGGCCCGCCCGCCTTGATCGCGTCCTGGAGCCGCGAGAACCCGTCGAGCCCGGCGCCCGCCACGATCTCTCCGTCGATCAGGGCCGAGTCGCAGTCCACGGCCTCGAAGGCGGGCAGGAGCGAGTCGAACTTCTCGGTCCAGTCGTGGCCGTTGCGGGTGAAGATCCGCGGGCCGCCCTTGCCCAGCGCGACCAGCGCGCGGTAGCCGTCGAACTTCACCTCGTGCCACCAGCCCTCGCCCTCGGGCGCGTCGTCCACCAGCGTCGCCAGCTGCACCTTGCGGAAGGCCGGACGCTTGCCCGACCGCTCGACCGGAACGGGCCCGCTGTCGGCGGCGATCTGGCGGAAGGTGCGGTTGGTCGAGACGCTCCGCCGGTAGCGCGCGACGGGGTCGCGGCGGCCCGCCGCTTCGTCCTCCTCCTTCACCATCAGCCAGTTGTCGCGGCCCTTGTCGCCGCTGCGGTTGCCCTTCATCCGGATCAGGTGCCAGCCGCCGGTCAGCCGCCGCCCGTGCAGCCCGAAATGCAGGTGCCCCTTCTCCAGCCCCTTCGCCACCGAACCGACCGGCTGCCAGTGGCCGATGTCGAACAGCATGACCGTTCCGGCGCCGTAGTTGCCCTCGGGAATGATCCCTTCGAAGCCGAGGTAGGACAGCGGGTGATCCTCGGTCCGCACGGCGAGCCGCTTGTCCGAGGGCTGCAACGACGGACCCTTCGTCACCGCCCAGCTGAGCAGCGCGCCGTCCCACTCCAGCCGCAGGTCGAAATGGGTGCGCGTGGCGTCGTGCTTCTGCATCGAATAGCGCAGCGCCAGCGCGCTGTCCGCCGCCTCGTCGCCCGGCTCGGGCGTCCGCCCGAAATCCCGCTTGGCGATATAGCGGTCGAGGCGTCCCATCAGGCCGACTTCTTGCCGCCGCCGCGGGAGGCGGGCTTCTTCCGGCCGCCGTCCTTCTTCAGGCTCTCCTTCAGCGCCGACATCAGGTCCACCACGTTGTCGTCCGATCCGCCGCCGGACTTGCCGTCCCCGGTCTTGGTGCGCGGCGTCTTCTTGTTCTTGCGCTTGCGCTCGATCAGGTCGCGCAGGGCGCTGTCGTAGTGGTCCTCGAAGTTCTCCGCGTTGAAGGCCTTCGTCTTGCGGTCGATCAGCTCGGTCGCGACCGACAGCAGTTCCTTGTCCGTCTTGTCGTCCTGGATCTCCGAGAACAGCGGATCCGCCTTCCGGATCTCGTCCGCATAGTGCAGCGTCTCGAGCAAGAGGCCGTCCCCGCAGGGACGGATGGCGCAGAGGTATTCCTTGCCGCGCATGGTCAACTGGCCCAGCCCGACCTTCTCGGACTGGCGCAGGGCATCGCGGACGACGCGATAGGCGTCCTCGGCAAGGTCGTCGGTCGGCACGACGTAATAGGGCTTGTCGTAATAGAGCGGCGGGATCTCGCAGGAGCCGACGAACTGCACCAGCTCCAGCGTCTTCTTCGTCTCCAGCCGGATCGCGTCCAACTCCTCGGGTTCGAGCAGCATGTACTCGTCATCGCCCAACTCGTAGCCCTTGAGGATGTCCTCGTTCTTCACCGGGCCGACGCCGGGCACCGTCTTTTCATAGCGCACCCGCTTGCCCGAGGGGCCGTGGATCTGGCGGAACGACACCCGTGCGCCGGAACTGGTCGCGGAATGCAGCTCGACGGGGATGGACACCAGCGACAGCCGCAGCTGGCCCTTCCAGATTGCCCGGGACGCCATGGAAACCCTCCTTCCCTAAAATGGTGCAACACCGCGACCCCCGATTCGGTTCGCCACGATCCGGTTCGCCCCGATCGGCGGCAAGGCCTTGCCGCGGCGACGGGAGGACCGGAACGGAACGGCCGGCCTGCCGGTTTCGACAGGGACAACGAAAGGATGGCCGCCCATGACCTCTGCCGCCCCCGACCCCCATGCCCCAGATCCCCATACCCTCGACGCAGCGCTCGGCCTGTACCGCGATCCCTACGGCTGGATCGGCGGCACGGCCCGGGATCTCGGCACCGAGATCTTCGAGGCGCGGCTGCTGCTGACCCGGACCACCTTCGTCACCGGCCCCGAGGCGGCGCGGTTCTTCTACGGGCCGGACCTGCAACGCGACGGCGCGGCGCCGGGGTTCCTTGAGAAGGGGCTGTTCGGCGAAGGCGGCGTGCAGGGGCTGGACGGCGAGGCGCACCGGCGGCGCAAGCGCATGTTCCTCGATCTTGTCGGCCCCTCCCGCGTCGAGGGACTGATCGCCCATGTCCGGCGGGAACTCGACGATCTGGCGGGGCGCGCGCCGGGCCTCTGCGTCGTGCAGGACGAGATGGAACGCCTGCTGACGAAGGCGGTCTGCGCCTGGGCCGACGTGCCGCTCCCGCCCGAGGAGATCGCCGAGCGGGCCGAGACGCTGTCGGACCTGTTCGAGCACGCCGCGCCCACGGGTCTGGGCCACCTGAAGGCGCGCCGCGCCAGGACCGAGGCCGACGCCTGGATCCGCGGCCTGGTCGAGGCCGTCCGCCGGGGCGAGCTTGCCCCCGCCGAAGGCTCGGCGCTTGCCGTCGTCTCCGCCGCCCAGGATGCGGAGGGCGGCCTGCTGCCGCCGAAGGTGGCCGCGGTCGAGCTGCTGAACATCCTGCGGCCCACCGTCGCCATCTCGGCCTTCGTCACCTTCGCCGCCCATGCGCTGCACCACCACCCGCAGCACGCCGCGGCGCTGGCGGAGGACGACGAGGCGGCAAGGTCCTTCGTGCAGGAGGTCCGGCGCCACTACCCGTTCTTCCCGGCCGCCGCCGCCCTCACCCGGCGCGACACGACGTTCGCGGGGGTGGCCATTCCGGAAGGCCGCCGGGTGCTTCTGGACCTCTACGGAACCAACCACGATCCCGCGACCTGGGACAGCCCCGGGACGTTCCGCCCGGACCGCTTCCGCGACTGGCCGGGCGATCCGTTCACGCTGATCCCCCAGGGCGGCGGCGATCACGCGACCGGACACCGCTGCCCCGGCGAGTGGTTCACCATCGCGGTGATGGAGGAGACCCTGAAATGGCTCGTCCGCGACGTGACCTTCGAGGTGCCCGAGCAGGCGCTGGCGCTCGACATGCAAAGCCTGCCCGCCCTGCCCGAAAGCCGGATGGCGCTCCACAACATCCGCAGAAGACGGGCCTGACCCCGCGTCCGGCCTAGACCAGCTTGCGCAGCAGGGCGAGGAAGCTGACGCGCTCTTCCTCGGTCAGAGGCTCCAGCGTCTCGTCGGTGATCCGGTGGCCCGCGGCGTGCAGGGCGGGGATCATGGCCTCGCTTTGCGGGGTGAGCGAGATCAGCGTGCGCCGCCGGTCGCCGGGATAGGAGGTCAGCTTGACGAAGCCCTTCGCCTTCAGCCGGTCGATGACACCCTTGATCGTGGCCACGTCCATCGCAGTCGCGCGGCCCAGCTCGTTCTGCGAACAGGGGCCGGTCTGGTGCAGCCGCACGAGGGTGGAGAACTGCGTGGGCGTCAGGCCATCGGGCGAGGCGGCCTGGAAGATGACCGCGTGGCGCTGGCTGACCTGGCGCAGGATGTATCCCACCTGGTCGTCCAGCACATAGGTGCATTCCTTGCCGGTCGGGTCGTCCTTCTCCAAGCCCTGTCCTTTCGCTGCTCAGCGCAATCCGTCGCGGCCCTCGGCCGCCTCGTGGGTCAGGCCGCCGACCCGCGGCAGCGGTCGGCCGCTGTCGGTGACGGCGACGGCCACCATGATCTCGTTCGCGCGCGGGGCGTCGTTCAGGCGCACCTCGCTCCCGTCGAAGTGGCTGCGGACATAGGCCGCGTCCTTGTGGCCGAGGGGCACGTCCAGCACCTGCCCCGGCCCGCCCATCTTCTTCGACGAGGGGACCAGCGCCGCGCCCTTTTCCACCGCGGCGCGCAGGGGCGCGCCGAGCTTCGGGTGCAAAATCGCCGCGGCGTGCTCCAGCTCGCCGTTCTCGCCCACCATCGCCGCCTTGCCATAGCTCTGCGCCTGCGCCGGTGCGATGCCGAGCGCGGCGACGCAGCGCTGCCCGAGGAGGCCGCCGAGTTCGGCGCCGATGTCCATGAGCGGCGTCAGATCCTCGGCAAAGCTGCCCGCGAAGGGGTTGGCGATGACCGCCACGGCGACGGCCTTGCGGGTGGGCGGATCGACGGGGCGGCCCATCTCGGTCCGCGTCTCCTCGACGAAGACGGCGATCTTGCGGATGGAAGCCTTGCCGGTGTCGGCCATGGTGTCGGTCCTTTCGTCGTCGGGGCTCAGCGCAGCCCGTCCTCGCCCTTGATGTCGCCCGCGGCCAGTCCGCCGGAGCGATGGTGGATGCGGGGGCCGGTGGTCATCACCAGGATGAAGGCCAGTTCGTCGGCCCGAGGCGCATCGTTGATGCCGACCTCGATGCTGTCGAAGTGGCTGCGGACATAGGACGCGTCGATGTGGGTCACCGGCACGTCGAGCCGCGTGCCCGGTCCGCCCACCTTCTTCGCCGAGGGCACGATGGCCTTGGCGCCGCCCAGCACCTCGCGCATGGAATAGCCGCCCGGGGCGTGCCAGAGCGCGCCGTGCTCCAGCTCGCCCCCCGCGCCGACGATGGAGCCCTTGCCGTAGCCCTCGACCGTCTTCGGATCGCCGCCGAGGGCGTCGAGCAGGCGGCGCGCCATGTCGAGGCCGAGGGGTTTCAGGTCTTCCATGAAGGGCTGGATGTCCTCGACGTATTTTCCCGCGAAGGGGTTGGCGATGACGGCCATGATCGCGCCGCGCTTCAGGGGCGTCGCGGGGGCGGGGCCGAACTCGTGGAAGATCTCCTCGACCGAGGTGACGATCTTGCGGATGACGACGTCAGCCATGGGCGGATTCCTTCGCTTCGATATGGTGCCTTGCGCCGACGGTGCGGGACTGTCCCCGCAGGAACAGCGCGGCGGCGGCGATGTGCCCCTCTGCCTGCATCTTCTGCGCACGGGCGGCGCCGCGGTCCAGCGCTTCCCTGACTTCCGCAGCGGAAAGCGCCCCGAGGCCGGTGACGACGGGGCGGCTGCCGAGGTCGCTGTCGTCCTTCACCGTGTCGGCCGGGGCGCGGCGGATGGCGGGGTGGCCGGGCAGGTCGACGGCGTTGGCGATCAGCGTCGCGGCGGCGTCGGCCAGGGCGGCCGTGGACGCCAGGACGGTGACGGAGTCGGCGATGCCCATGGAGAGGGAGCGGCCGCCGCGCCCGCTGGTGGCGATGCCGCGCACGGGATCCCCGGCGGTCACGGCGATGCGGCCCCCGGCCATGGCAATGCGAAAGCTCTGCCCCTGGGCGAGGTGCAGCGCGATGTCGCCGCCGTTGTTGACCCAGGCGCGGAACAGGGGCGCGGCGGCGGTCATGGCGGCCAGCACCTCCTCCGCGACGGCGCCGGCCACGGCGGCCATGGGCGTCGCCTGACCGGGGAAGCGGTTCACGGCCTGCCACATGCGGCGCGCGACGGGGCCTTCGGGGCGGGGGCCGTCCCAGGCGCGCAGCAGGGCGTTCTCGGCCATCAGTTCCTCGAGCAGGCCGTCGAAGCGGGCGGTGGCGGCAGCGAAGGCGGCATCGCGCGCGCCGTCCGCACCGAGGATCAGGTCGATGGGGCCGTGCTGGAGGTGCAGGCGGTCTCCCGGCAGGCGCGCGGCGCAGACGGTCATGACGCGCGCTTCCCGGGCACCCGGCGCACCGAGGCGGTCACGACGTCGTCGACCGGGCGGATGCGGTCCATGTGACCGCCCATGGCCCTGTAGTCCTCGCGCCGGAGCGTGAACTCGATGGGGGCGACGAGGGCCGGGGTGGGGACGTATCCGAAGGCGTTGGACGGCATGTCCATCACGTCGGCCATCACCGTGATGCCGCCGCCCGGCCAGACATAGCCCGCGGCGCCGCCGACCGTGACCTTCGTCAACGTCTCCTTCACCGACCGGGTCAGGCCCACCGGGTTCTCGGTCACGCCCGCGCGCAGCGATCCGCCGGCCCCGCCCATGAACAGCACCGAGCAGAGCGAGGGTTCGCAGTTGTCGGCGATGCGCTCGGCAATCGCGCGCACGGCGTCGGGGATCGGGGCGGGTCTGGGGGTGAGGTCGGCGGCGAGCTCGAAATATCCCCACTGTTCGCCGGTGGTGGAGATCATCAGAAGCCGCAGGCCGGGCCATGCCACCTTGGGATCCACCGACTTGATGATCGTCAGCGGATCCTCGACATCCGTGCCGCCCCAGCCGGTGCCGGGGTTCGCCACCTGGAAATAGCGCCCTGGGGTCGAGCGGCGGCCGGTCACGCGGATGCCCGCGGGCCTCATCCCCAGCTGCTTGCCCGCCTCGTGTTCCGTCAGCACCCCGGTGATGTGGTCGTCGACGACGATCACCTCGTCCAGCAGCGGCGCCCACTGGCGGGCGAACATGCCGATGGTGGCCGAGCCGCAGCCGACGCGCATCAGCTTCTCGGGCACGCCGTTGATGATCGGCGCGCGGCCCGCCTGCACCACCAGCGTCACGCCGTCGTCGATGGTCATCTCGACCGGTTCGCGGTTGCAGAGCGCCATCAGCGCGTCGCAGGTGACGCGGCCCTCCTTCTTCGAGCCGCCGGTCAGGTGGTCGACCCCGCCGAGGCTCAGCATCTTCGAGCCGTATTCGCCGGTGGTGACGTGGCCGATGGGCTCTCCCTCGACGCGGACCACCGCCCGTTCCTCGCCGATGTGGCGGTCGGTGTCGATCTTCACCTTGACGCCGCAGTACGAGAAGATGCCCTCGGTGACGACGGTGATCATGTCGACGCCGTCGATCATCTGGCTGACGATGAAGGGCGCGGGCTTGTAGTCGGGATAGGTGGTGCCGGCGCCGATGGCGGTGACGAAGGGGCGGTCGGGCTTCAGGATGTCGCCGTCCCATTCCTCGGGCGGCACGTCGGACAGGAAGGGCACGGCCGGGGCGCCGGATTCGATCACGGTGAGGGGATCGAGGCGCACCAGTTCGCCGCCGTGGTTGGCGTAGCGGTCGCAGGCGCCCGAGCGGCCGTCGGAGATGTAGCACATCACCGGGCAGGCGTCGCAGCGGATCTTGTCCTCGCTCATGTTGCCCCTCCCGCGGCCTCCAGCGCCGCCTTCACGCGGGACGGCGTTGCGGGCACCTCGCGTATACGAACGCCGGTGGCATTCCGGATCGCATTCAGGAGCGCCGGGGCGGTCGGGATCAGCGCATGCTCCCCCAGGCCCTTGGCGCCGAAGGGGCCGTGGGCGTCGGGCACCTCGACGATCAGGGTGTCGATCGGGGGCACGTCGCCGATGGTCGGGATCAGGTAGTCGTGCAGGTTCTCGGTCCGGCCCGGCAGGTATTCCTCCATCAGCGCCATGCCCAGACCTTGCGCGATCCCGCCCTCCACCTGCCCTTCGACCAGCAGCGGGTTGATCGCCCGGCCGACATCGTGGGCGGCGGTGAAGCGGAGCGGCTTCACGGTGCCAAGCGTCAGGTCAACCTCGACCACGGCCAGGTGCGCCGCATAGCCGAACTGGGCATAGGGATGGCCCTGGCCGTTCGCGTCGAGCGGTTTCGTGGGCGGGTCATAGGTCTCCTCGGCCCGCAGCACATAGCCCTCGGCGTCGGGCGTCATCCGGTCCAGCGCGATGTCGTGGCGCTGCACCTCGTGGGTGACGTGGAGGCCGTCGCCATCCAGCGCGATCGCCGCCGTTTCGGGTGCGTTGCAGAGCTTCAGGATCTCGCGCCGCAACGCCTCCCCCGCCAGCTTCGCGGCGGCGCCGGTGACGAAGGTCTGGCGACTGGCCGAGGTCTTGCCCGCGTCGGGGGTCACGTCGGTGTCGGGGCCGACCAGCGAGACCTGGGCAAGCGGCAGTCCCAGCGCCTCGGCGAAGATCTGGGCGATGACGGTGTTGGCGCCCTGGCCGATGTCCATCGCGCCCTGGTGCAGCACCAGCCGCGCGTCGGGCGTGATCCCCGCCTTGATGGTCGAGGGGTTCGGCAGCGAGGTGTTGCCGCAGCCGTACCAGCCCCCCGCGATCCCCGCGCCGCGCTTCACCGTCGCGGAGGCGGCGTTGAAGGCGGCGCAGTCGGCCCTGGCCTTCTCCCACGCCGGGCGCAGCGCGTCGAAGCAGGCGGCGATGCCGACGCCCTGCTCGAACACCTGTCCACAGACCGTGGGCTCGCCGTCGCGCAGCGCGTTCAGGGCGCGGAAGTCGAGGGGGTCCATGCCCAGCGCCTCGGCCAGGTCGTCGAACAGCGATTCCTGCGCGATGGCCGACTGCGGCACGCCGAAGCCGCGGAACGCACCTGAGGAAGGGTTGTGGGTGTGGATGCCCCGCGCCGCGGCCCGGTAGTCGGCGATGCGGTAGGGGCCCGAGGCGTGGACCGGCACGCGGTTCGCCACGGTGGGGCCCCAGCTGGCATAGGCGCCGGTGTTGAAATCGCCGCGGAAGTCCATGCCGCAAAGCCTGCCGTCCTTCGTCGCGCCGATCCTCACGGTCAGGTCGGAGGGATGGCGCTTGGTGGTCGACTGCATGGATTCGGTCCGCGAATAGGTGATGCGCACCGGCCTGCCCGTCTTCAGCGCCGCGAGCGCGAGGAACGGCTGCACCGACAGGTCGAGCTTGGAGCCGAAGCCGCCGCCGACCGCCGTCGGGACGATGCGGATGCGCTCCTTCGGCCAGCCGAGGATCTGGGCCAGCCCCTCCTGGTCCATCACCGGCGCCTGGGTGCAGGCGTGGACCTCCAGCCGCTCGCCCACCAAGCGGGCGAAGCCGGCCTCGGGTTCGATATAGGCATGCTCGACGAAGCCGCTCCGGAACCGCCCCTCGGCCACGACGTCGGCGCGGGACAGGGCGGCGGCGGCATCGCCACGGGCGACGAAGCCGGAGGTCATCACGTTGCTCTTCCGGGTCTCGTGCAGCAGCGGCGCGCCTTTCGCCAGTGCCTCCTCCACCGACAGCACCGCTTCGCGCGGCTCCCATGTCACGGGGAAGTCGGCGGGGTCGAAGGTGGCCATGGCCTCGGGCGTGCCGACGACAGCGGCCACGGCCTCGCCCCGGTGGCGGGCGACGGATTCGGCGAAGACGGGCTGGTCGACAAAGGCCGGGATCACCCCGAAGGCGTTCAGGCCGGGGACGTCGGCCGCGGTGAGGATGGCGGCGATGCCGGGGCGGCGTTCCAGCGCGGCGAGGTCGCCGAAGCTGAAGGCGGCATGGGGATGGGGCGAGCGGATCACGCGGATTACCAGCGTGTCGGGATCGGCGATGTCGTCGCCGAAGCGTTCCCGCCCCTCGACCTTGGCGGGGCCGTCGAGGCGGCGGATCGTGTCGCCGACTTTCCCCTCGCCCATCCGCGGCGCGGCGGCGCCCACCACCGCGGCGACGATCTTGCGATAGCCGGTGCAGCGGCACAGGACGCCGCCCAGCGCGTCCTGCGCCTGCGCCTCGGTCGGCGCGGGGGTCTCGCGCAGGAGGGCGACGGCCGAGACCACCATCCCCGGCGTGCAGATGCCGCACTGGGCCGCCTGGTGGTCCTGGAAGGACCGCATCAGCCGCTGCCCCTCGGGCGTCTCCAGCAGGCCGGTGAGGGTATCCACCTCCCGTCCCGCCGCCTGTTGGGCGGGCATCAGGCAGGCGCAGACCGGCACGCCGTCGACCAGGACGGTGCAGGCGCCGCAATCCCCGGCGTTGCAGCCGACCTTGACCTCGCGCGCCCCCAGCCGTTCGCGCAGGGTGTGGGACAGCCGTTCGCCCGGCAGCGGCGCGGCCTCGACGATGCGGCCGTTGAGGTGGAAGGCGGTGAGCGGGCTGGAGGTGCGCTTATCCATGGAGGGCCTTCCTCAGCGCGCGGTCGCAGAGCTCGGCTACCGCGGCGCGGCGGTAGTCGGCCGAGCCGCGCACGTCGCCGATGGGCTGGAGGGGCGCGAGGTGATCGGGCGTCGTGACGGCGCCCAGCGCCTCGGGCGCAAGGCCGGTGAGCGCGGCTTCAAGCGCGGGCAGGCGCCGCGCCACCGGCGAGGCGGCGCCGACGGCGATCCGCGCGCCCGCGATGCGCCCGTCGCGGCACCAGAGAACGGCCGAGACCATGACGATGGAAATGACGAGGTAGCGGCGGCTGCCGAGCTTCAGGAAGGACGATCGCGCGCCCTCCGGCTGGACGGGAATGTGCAGCGCCGACAGGATCTCGCCGGGGCGCAGCGCGGTCTGCCGCACGCCGGTGACGAAGTCGGCCAGCGGCAGGCGGCGGGTCCCGTCGCGCGACGCCAGTTCGACCTCGGCGTCGAGCGCCAGCAGCGCCGGAATGCCGTCGGCGGCGGGAGAGGCGTTGCAGAGGTTGCCCGCCAGTGTTCCGGCGGCCTGGATCTGGACCGAGCCGACCTCGCGCGCCGCCGCCTTCAGCCCGTCGAAGCAGGGGGGCAGGTCGGTCTTCAGGATCTCGCGCCAGGTGACGGCGCCGCCGATGCGCCAGCCGCCATCCCGCGCGGCGATGCCCTTCATCTCGGCCACGCGGGTCAGGTCGATCAGCCCGCCCCGGAGCGGCCGGTCGCCGAGCGCGGGAAAGACGTCGGTGCCCCCGGCCACCAGCCGCATAGGCCCCGGATCGGCCAGCGCCGACAAGGCCTGTTCCAGCGTTTCGGGTGCGAGATAGCTCAAGGCGCCTCCGCAGGATCGTTCGTGCACATGCGAACTAGAGAACCGGAACCCGATCCTGTCAATCGCAAAACCCTACCTCCTTCAGCCATGGGTTGCGCCGGATGGGACGGCGAAGGAGACCCGGGCCTCCACCGGTCGGTCCTCGACGACATAGGCCCGGTGATCGTTGGTGTTCAGCGTGACCGAGGCGACGTAGTCGCCCGGCGGCAGCTGCCCGATGCGTGCTTCGGGGGCGTACATGCGCTGAAGCTTCAGGCCGTTGAGATACAGGTGCCCGTGGCCCTGCCCCGGATAGTGCCCCAGCGTCCGGTCCGGCGACGTGAAGGTGAAGTCCTCGGCCGCGACGGCGAGGTGCCATCCCCCGTCCGCCGGCGTCACCGAGAGCGTCAGCCGCGGCGCGGGTTCGCCGGGGCCCGTCGTGCAGATGCCGCCGAGGGAGAGCAGGCCGAGGTCCGCGGCGCCGCCGGGCCGGAACGGCGCCCCGGCGGTGGCGCGGGTGGTGACGCGGCCCGCGGTCTCGAAGCTGAGGGTCAGGGGCAGGACCTGCCCCTCGGCCAGCCCGCCGCGCAACCGCGCCCGAAGGTGCGCGCCGTCCGCGGCCAGGACCGGCGTGCTCCCCGCAGGCAGCACGAGGGCGCCGTCCGAGATGATGCGGACCTCGTCCGCTCCGACAAGCGTGGCCGACAGAAGACGGTCGGGTCCGAGGGCGGCAGCGAGCTGCGCGAAGATCAGCGTTTCGTCCGGCGCGCCCTCGACCGGGACGGCCTGCGCGTCGCGGATGCTGACGGCGGCCCGGGCGCGTGTGGCAGACCAGACGCCCGCGCCGCCCAGCGCGGCGGCGAGCCCGGTGAAAACCACGGTGCGGCGGCGCAGGGACATTGACGGCTCCGGCGGCTGTGTCTCAACTCCGCAGCATGTCCAGACCGCGCCCCCCCGTCAATTCGCTGTGCCTCGCGTGCCTCCTTTTGGCCCTTCTGCCCGGGGCGGCGCTGGCCCATGCGGCGCAGTCGGGCTTCGTGCTGCTGCTGCCCACCGGCATCTACATCGCCGCGGGCTGCGCCACGGTGGCCGCGACGGCGCTGATCGTCGCGCTGCTGCCGGGCGGCGCGCTTTCGGCGCTGTTCCGGCCGCATTGCCTTTTCCCCCTGCCCGACCTCGGGGCGGCGCGGACGGTGACGAGCCTCGCATCGCTGGCGCTGCTGGGGCTGCTGGTCGTCGCGGGCTTCCTCGGGCCGCACGATCCGCTGTCCAATCCCCTGCCGCTGGCCATCTGGACGCTGTGGTGGATCGGGCTGGTTTCGGCGCAGGGAGTGCTGGGCAACCTCTGGGCCTGGGTCAGCCCGTGGAACGGCGCGGCGCGGCTGATGGCGGGGGGCGGCGCGCGGCTGCCGGAAGGGCTGGGACAGTGGCCCGCGGTGGTGCTGTTCCTGCTGGCGATGGCCTTCGCGCTGGCCGATCCCGCCCCGGATGCGCCGGACCGGCTGGCGACGGTCGTTCTGGGCTATGCCCTGCTGACGCTGGCGGGCGTGGCGCTGTTCGGGGCCGAGTGGCTGGCACGGGCGGAATGCTTCACCGTGCTGCTGCGCTGGTTCGCGCGGCTCGCCCCGGTGCAGCTGGAGCGGGAGGCGCGGCTGGGCCTGCCGGGCTGGCGGGCGCTGGAGACTCCCGTTCCCGCGACCTCGGGCGCGGTGTTCCTGCTGGTGCTGCTGGGGACGGGCAGCTTCGACGGGCTGAACGACACCTTCTGGTGGCTCGCCCGCATCGGGATCAACCCGCTGGCCTTCCCGGGCCGCTCCGAGATCGTCGGACCGACGGTCGCGGGCCTGCTTGCCGTCAATGGCTGCCTCGTCGCGGCGTTCTGGGGCTGCACGACGCTCGGCTGCCTGCTGGTGCGCCGCTTCGCGCCCGAATCGGGGCGGGTGTCCTTCGGCACGGCGTTCCGCAGCCTCGCCGTGTCGATCCTGCCGATCGCCTTCGGCTACCACGTTGCCCATTTTCTGACCACGTTCCTGGTCAACGGCCAGTATGCCCTGATCGCCCTCGGCGATCCGCTGGCGACCGGGGCCGACCTGCTGGGGCTCGGACAGTTCTACGTCACCACCGGCTTCTTCAACACCCGCGACACGGTGCGGGTCATTTTCCTGAGCCAGGCGGGCGCCATCGTCCTTGCCCATGTGCTGGGGGTGCTGATGGCACACCGGATCTCGCACGACCTGTTTCCGGGGCGGCGGGCGGCGCTGCTGGGGCAGATCCCGCTTGCGCTGTTCATGGTGGCCTATACGCTTCTGGGACTGTGGCTGCTCGCCGCCCCGCGGGGGGTGTGACCGGGTCGGCCGATACAAAAGACTGGACAGGTCGTTGGCGTACATACAACCTTGATCCGGTGACAGGCGCGGCCCAGCCGCCGACACGGAGGTTCGACATGACCCGCAAGAGACTGCTGACTCCCGACTATTCCCGCCGCTCGGCGCTGAAGACCCTCGGCCTTGGCGCCGGGGCCCTGGCGGCCACGACGGCCCTGCCCCGCTTCGTGCAGGCGCAGAGCTCGGCGCCGATCCGCATCGGCTTCCAGGTGCACCGCACCGGCATCGGCGCCTCCTACGGCCGCTGGTACGACCGCACGACCCAGGCGGCGGTGAAGCGGATCAACGACGCGGGCGGCATCAACGGACGCCCGGTGGAGATCGTGGCCGAGGACGACGGCACCGACGCCAAGCGCGGCGCCGAGGTGGTCGAGAAGTTCGCGACGCAGCTGAACTGCGACATCGGCTTCGGCACCCTGTTCTCCCACGTCGTGATCGGCTCGGCGCCGCGGGCGGGCGAGCTGAAGCTGCCCTATTTCGTGGTATCCGAGGGGCATCACGTCGCCTCCGGCATGCTGAACCGCTACACCCTGCAGCCCGGCATCACCGACGTGAAGAGCCAGGTGCAGGCGATGGCGCCGTTCGTGGCGAACAATCTCGGCAAGAAGGTCACGATGATCTTCCCCGACTTCGCCTTCGGCCACGACCACCGCGACTATTTCTCGAAGGCGATCGCCGAGCAGGGCGGCGAGGTGGTGGCGATGATCGCCATTCCGCCGACCGAGACCTCGTTCACCAAGTATTTCCCGCAGATCCCGCGGGAGACCGAGGTGGTCTATCACGTCATGGTCGGCCCGGCCGTCCTGACCTTCGTGAAGGAACTGGGCGAGTTCTTCGGACCCTCCCGCCCCGAGCTTTTCGGCTTCATAGATTCACTCGAGGCGGTGGACATCACCTCGCCCGGGCTCGAGTTCCTGGAAGGCACGTATTTCTGGGAGGGCAACCCGCGCTATGCCCAGGAGAACCAGAGCGAGTACGACAAGGCCTATCGCGAGGCCGTGGGGGTGGATGCCAACGGCGCCTCGGTGTCCGATGCCAAGGACGTGTCGACCTATGCCCACATGTTCGGCTGCTGGGAGACGCTCAACATCATCAAGGCCGGGATGGAGGCCGCCGATTACCAGGGCCCCGACCAGCGGGCCGCGCTGATCGAGGCCGTGGAGGCGATGACCGAAATGCCCGAGGGGATGGACCATCCCCAGGGGCCGAAGGTGTTCAACGGCAAGACCCACCAGGTGTTCGGCGTCCAGTACATCAGCCAGGTGAAGGACGGAAAGCTGGTGCTGGCGCACACCACCAGCATCGACGACACGCTCTACCCGGACGAGGTGGACTACACGACGCAATCGTTCTGAACCGGCGGCGACGGGTGGAAAGGCAGCGTCCGGCCGTGAGGGGTTCCAGCTGGAAGGAGGAGCATGTCCGTTCCGTCTTCCGCCCGGAAAATTCCCGCCGGGGGCCTCCTCACCCGCCGCCCGCGGTGACGGTCGGAGCAGGACGCCGAGCGAGGATCTGACGGCAGCATGGAATTCGGGCCCCACCTGATGCTCGCCACGCTGGAAGGCGCGGTGACGGCGGCGATCCTCGCGCTGACGGCCATGGGGCTGTCGGTCGTCTTCGGCGTGATGCGGGTGGTGAACGTCGCCCATGGCGAATTCTACATGCTCGGCGCCGTGATCGCCTGGTTCGTGGCCTCGACGCTCGGGGCGCATCCGGCCGTGGGCTTCGTCGCGGCGCTGGTGATCGCGCCACTGCTCGTCGGGTCGCTCGCGGCGCTGGCGGACGTGCTGATCCTCCAGCGGATCTCCTACGATCCCGAGCGGACCATCGTGGCGACGATCGGGCTGCTCTACATCATCCAGCAGACGACGCTGATGACCTTCGGGCCCGACGCGCGTCCGGTGGAGGCGCCGTTCAACAGCCGGATCGCCCTGCCGTGGTTCGAGTTCGGGGACGGCGGCTTCGCGCTCTACTGGCCCTGGGGGCTGTCGATCACCTCGTACAAGCTGTTCGTCATCGCCGCCGCGGTGGTGATCCTCGCCGCGCTGTGGCTGCTGATGACGCGGACCAAGGCGGGGCTGGTGATGCGGGCGACGCAGCAAGACAGCGCCATGGCGCAGGCCTTCGGCATCCCGGTGGCACGGGTCTATGCGCTGGTCTTCGGGCTGGGCGCGGCGCTGGCGGCTATGGGGGCGGTGCTGATCGTGCCGATCCAGCAAGCGCATTACCTGATGGGGGGCGATCCGCTGCTCCTCAGCTTCATCGTCGTCATCATCGGCGGGCTCGGCTCGCTGCCCGGCACGGTGATCGCGGCGGTGCTGATCGGGATGTCGGACGGGATCATCTCGGTCTTCTTCTCGCCGACCCTGGCGAAGATCCTCGCCACCCTCGCCGTCGCCATGGTGCTGGTGTTCCGCCCGCAGGGCCTGATGGGCAAGTCGGCCGCATGACGGGCAAGGACGCGGCCCTGCACCTCGGCGTGCTCGCGGTGCTGCTGGCGGCCTTCTTCGTGCTGCCGGAGTACCACTCGGGCAGCCTGGCCCGGATCATGGTGCTGGCGGTCTATGCCATGGGCTACAACCTCGCCTTCGGCTACACGGGCCTGCTGTCGCTGGGCCATGCGCTGTTCTTCGCGGCCGGCATGTACGGGCTGGCGCTGAGCATGCAGATCGGCGGCTGGCCCGCCCTGCCCGCCTTCCTGCTGGCGCTGGGGGCGGCGCTGGCGGTGGCAGGCGCCGTGGGGGTGCTGGCGCTGAGGACGCGGGGCGTCGGGTTCATGATCGTGACGCTGATGTTCGCGCAGGCGGGGTATCTGACCGTGCTCTACTTCGGCGCCTGGACCCGCGGGGACGAGGGGTTCGCCCTGCCGCAGGAGGTGCGGAACCTGTTCGGCCTCGACGTGACCACGCCCGCGGGGCGGTACTTCGCGGCGCTCGCGCTGTTCGCGGTGGTGCTGCTGGCGCTCGGCGCGCTGGTGCGGGCGCCGTTCGGGCGCACGCTGATCGCGATCCGCGAGAACGAGGCGCGGGCGGCGATGCTGGGCTATGACGTGCAGCGGCTGAAGTGGATCGCCTTCGTGGTCTCGGGTGTCGTTTCGGGCGCGGCGGGAGCGGCCTATGCGCTGCTGTTCGGCTATGCCGGGGCGACCTTCGCGGGCGTGCAGTATTCGATCTTCCCGCTGCTCTACGTGCTGCTCGGCGGCGCGGGGACGACGCTGGGACCGTTCGTGGGGGCGGTGTTCATGTTCTACCTGATCGACCTCTCCAGCGGGATCACCACCGCCTACATGCTGGTCGCGGGCTTGGCGCTGGTGCTGCTGACGCTGTTCCTGCCGCAGGGGATCCTCGGGACGTTGCGCAGGAGGGCGCTGCCGTGGCTGCCGTGATCCTGAGCACCCGCGGCCTGACCAAGACCTATGCCGGGGTGCAGGCGAACACCGACATCGACTTCGACCTGCCCGAGGGCGAGATCCGCGCGATCATCGGGCCGAACGGGGCCGGGAAATCGACCTTCGTGGGGATGCTCTGCGGGCGGATCCCGGCGACGCGGGGGAGCGTGACCTTCGCGGGGCGCGACATCTCGGCCCTGCCCGCCCACAGGCGGATCGCGCTCGGGATCGCCTACACGTTCCAGATCACCTCGGTCTTCGCGGGCCTCAGCGTGCACGAGAACGTGGCGCTCGCGGCGCGGCGGCGCCTGTCGTCCTCGGCCGAGACCGAGGCGAAGGTGGCCGAGGTGCTGGAGCGCGTCGGCCTTGCCGACCGTGCGGGGCAGATCGCGGGCGACCTCAGCTATGGCCACCAGCGGATCCTCGAGATCGGCATGGGGCTGGCACAGGCGCCGCGGCTGTTCATCCTCGACGAGCCGACGCAGGGGCTGGCCGAGACGGAGATCGCGGAGTTCAAGGACCTGATCCGCTCGCTCACCGGAACGACGATCCTGCTGATCGAACACAACATGGGTGTGGTGATGGAGACGGCGGACCGGATCACGGTGCTGAACTTCGGTCAGGTGCTGGCCGAGGGCACGCCCGACGAGATCCGCGCGAACCCGGAGGTGCAGGCGGCCTACCTCGGGACGGCCCATGCTTGAGGTGCAGGGGATCCATGCCGCCTATGGCCGGGTCAGGACGCTGTTCGGCGTGTCGATGACCGCGAAACCGGGCGAGATCACCTGCCTTCTGGGGCGCAACGGGGCCGGGAAGACGACGACCCTGCGCGCGATCACGGGGCTGCTGCCGGTCTCGGAGGGCACGATCACGCTCGACGGGGATGACTTGACGCGGCTGCCCGCGCACCGGATCGCGCAGAAGCGGGTGGGCTACATCCCGCAGGGGCGGCGGCTGTTCGCCGAACTGACCGTGGCCGAGAACATCGAGGTCGGGCTGATGGCCTGCGGCGAGGGCAGGGAGACGCGGGACTGGGTGCTGTCGATCTTCCCGCGGTTGCGCGAGCGGCTTTCCCAGCGGGCCGAGACGCTGTCGGGGGGCGAGCAGCAGATGCTGGCCACCGCGCGTGCGCTCTGCCTGCGCCCCCGGGTGCTGCTGCTGGACGAGCCGACGGAAGGGCTCCAGCCCTCGATGATCGAGGAGATCCGACAGGTGGTCCTGCGCATGAAGGCCGAAGGGCTGATCGTGGTGCTGGTCGAGCAACGGATGGATGCGATCCTGTCCATGGCCGACCGTGCCGTGTTCCTCGACCACGGGCAATCGCGCGAGGCGTTCATCGGCAACGCGCTGAGGGCCGATCCGTCCATCCTGACACGCCATCTGGGCGTCTGACCGAAGGAGAGATACCATGTCCGATCCCA
The DNA here is from genome assembly GCF_002869745.1 of Oceaniglobus roseus. GTDB lineage: Bacteria > Pseudomonadota > Alphaproteobacteria > Rhodobacterales > Rhodobacteraceae > Oceaniglobus > Oceaniglobus roseus. The sequence goes on along the minus strand of NZ_PNOS01000001.1, from coordinate 348,161 downwards.
CCCCTGCCCCGTCCTCCGGCGCCCCCGAGAAGCTGGTGATCCGCAACATCGGCCTCCTGCTGTCGGGCCGGATCGAGCAGCCGATCCTGGACGCCGACTGCATCATTGCCGTGGGCGGAAAGATCAGCGAAATCGGGCGTTTCGCCGACATGGACTGCGCGGGGGCCGATACCACGGTGGACGCGAACGGCATCACGCTGGCGCCGGGGCTGATCGACAGCCACGTCCACCCGGTGATCGGCGACTACACCTCGCGCCAGCAGCAGCTGAACTGGATCGACTCGACCCTGCACGGCGGCGTCACGACGATGATCTCGGCGGGCGAGGTGCATGTGCCGGGCAGACCGAAGGACATTGTCGGGCTGAAGGCGATGGCGATCGCGTACCAGCGGTTCTACGACAATTTCCGCCCCTCCGGCGTGAAGGTCCACGCCGGCGCGCCGGTGATCGAGCACGGCATGGAAGAGCACGATTTCAAGGAACTGGCCGACGCGGGCGTGCGGCTGCTGGGGGAGATTGGGCTGGGGTCGGTGAAGGACGGAAAGACCGCGGCGCAGATGACCGGATGGGCGCGGAAGTACGGGATCCAGAGCACGATCCACACCGGGGGGCCGTCGATCCCGGGGTCGGGGCTGATCGACGCGGACATGGTGCTGGAGACCGGGACGGACGTTGTGGGCCACATCAACGGCGGGCATTCGGCGCTGCCGGACGACCAGATCAGGTGCCTCTGCGAGACCTGCAAGCAGGCGCTTGAGATCGTGCACAACGGCAACGAGCGGGCGGCGCTCCTGACCCTGAACACGGCGCGGGAGCTCGGGAAGCTCGACCAGCTGATCCTCGGCACGGACGGGCCCGCGGGGTCGGGGGTGCAACCCCTCGGGATCCTGCGGATGATCGCCATGCTCTCGGCGCTCGGCAACGTCCCGGCGGAGGTGGCGTTCTGCTTTGCCACCGGCAACACCGGGCGGCGGCGCAAGCTTGACACCGGGCTGATCGAGGTCGGCAGATGCGCGGACTTCGTGCTGATGGACCAGGCGCAGCATTCCGGCGGGAAGACGCTGCTCGAATCGGTGCAGCTCGGCAACCTGCCGGGGGTCGCCATGACCATCATCGACGGCAGGGTGACCTCGGGGCGGTCGCGCAACACGCCGCCGGCGGGGAAGATCGCCAGCGTGGTCTGAGGGCCGCCCGGGGGGTGTGCAGGGGCCGCATGGATCGCATATGACTCGGGTGTGCCCCGCCGGAAGGACCGAAGACCATGACTACCGCCTATTTCTTCCACGACGACGGGCTTAAGCACGTCAATCCGCCCGGCCACCCCGAACAGGTGGCGCGGCTGCTGGCCGTGCGCGAGGCGCTGAAGGACAAGGATCTGGACCGCCGCGAGGCGCCGCTGGGGTCGGACGACGAGATCCTGCGCTGCCATCCGCAGCGCTATCTCGACCGGCTGGAGAAGGCGTCGCCCGCCGAAGGATGGGTGACGCTGGACGAGGACACCTCGATGTCGGCGGGCACGCTCCGGGCGGCGAAGCTGGCCGTGGGCGGCTCTGTCGCGGCGGTGGACCTGGTGCTGTCGGGCGGGGCGCGCAACGCCTTCGTCGGCTGTCGTCCGCCGGGCCACCATGCGGAAACCGAGACGCCCATGGGCTTCTGCCTGTTCGGCAACGCGGCCATCGCGGCAAAGCGGGCGCTGGACCATCACGGGCTGGGCCGGGTCGCCGTGGTGGATTTCGACGTGCACCACGGCAACGGCACGCAGGACCTGCTCTGGGACGAGGAGCGCTGCCTGTTCGTGTCGTCCCACCAGATGCCGCTTTATCCCGGTACCGGGGCGCCCGAGGAGACGGGGGAATACGACACGGTGCTGAACGTGCCGCTGGAGCCCGGCACCGGGTCGCGCGTGATGCGGCAGGTCTACGAGGGGACGGTGTTCCCGGCGCTGGCGCGGTTCAGGCCCGAGCTTCTGATCCTCTCGGCCGGATTCGACGCCCATGCCGACGATCCGCTGGCCAACCTCAACTGGACGACCGGGGACTTCCGCTGGCTGACCGGGCAGCTTTGCGACATCGCCGACCGGTTCTGCGGCGGGCGCGTCGTCTCGACACTCGAGGGCGGATATGATCTGGACGCGCTGGGCGACGCGGTAGCGGCCCATGTCGATGTCTTGAGGGAGCGGGGCGCATGAGCGATCTGAACGTGGACGGTATGACCTTCGAGCAGGCCATGGCGGAACTCGAGCGCGTGGTCGGACGGCTCGAATCCGGCGACGTGCCGCTGGAGGAGTCGATTGCGCTGTACGAACGCGGCGCGGCGCTGAAGAAGCGCTGCGAGGACAAGCTGAAGGAGGCGGAAGAGAAGGTCGCCGCCATCACGCTGGACCGCGACGGGCAGCCGGTGGGCACCGCGCCGCTGGACGGCGCCTGAGGCGTGCGGACGGCCATCGAGTATTTTTGCAAAGAAGAAGCAGGGTGTGGCGCGTTGAGCGGAACTTCTGCCCGGCCGGTCGCGGCCGCGCGGCTTTGGGGATGGCGCTCGAAGCGGGCGGACCGCCGGTGAGTGTTTCGGCAAGGGCGACGCGGGGCGTGGTGCGATGAGCGGAGGATTTCCGGCGCGTCTGGCGGAATCGGCGGCGGCGGTGCAGGGGCGGCTGGACACGGCGATGGCCGGGCTGGCGGAGGTGCCCGCGGTGCAGGGCATGCGCTGGGCCTGCAACGGCGGCAAGCGGCTGCGCGGGTTTCTCGTGACCGAGGGGGCGGCGCTGCACGGGGTGGGACTGGCCGACGCGGTGACGGCGGCGGCGGCGATCGAGGCGCTGCACGCCTATTCGCTGGTCCATGACGACCTGCCCTGCATGGACGACGACGCGCTCAGGCGCGGCCAGCCGACGGTGCATGTGAAGTGGGACGAGGCGACGGCGGTGCTGGCGGGGGATGCCCTGCAGACGCTGGCCTTCTCGCTGCTGTCCGATCCCTCGTGCCATGCCGATCCGGCGGTGCGGCTGGACCTCGTGGCCTCGCTCGCCATGGCGGCGGGGGCGGAGGGCATGGTGCTGGGCCAGGCGCTGGACATCGCGGCCGAGACGGCGGCGGCGCCGCTGACGCTGGACGAGATCATCGCGTTGCAGGCAGGCAAGACCGGTGCGCTGATCCGCTGGTCGGGCGAGGCCGGGGCGCGGCTGGGCCGGGGCGACGTCACGCCGCTCGGCCGCTATGCGACGGCTCTGGGGCTGGCGTTCCAGATCGCCGACGACCTGCTGGACGTGACCGGCGATGCCGCGGCGGCCGGGAAGGCTCTGGGCAAGGACGCGGCGGCGGGCAAGGCGACCTTCGTCTCGCTGCTGGGGGTCGACGGCGCCCGGGCGCGGGCCCATGCTCTGGTCGAGGAGGCCTGCGACGCGCTGGCCCCTTACGGTGGCGCGGCGGAGGCGCTGCGGGACTGCGCGCGCTATGTCGTGGAACGCGACCGCTAGGCCGCTCCGCGACGCCGCGGCGGCGCCCGGTTCCCTTGTCGCTCCGAGGCGGCTGGTCTATCTCGGGTGAAACCGAAGCACAGGCCGAAGAGGCGGGCGCGATGACCCAGAACCACTCCACACCGCTGCTGGACCGCGTCCAAAGCCCCGCCGACATCCGCGGCCTGTCCGATCCGGACTTGAAGCGGCTGGCGGGCGAGGTTCGGGGCGAGGTGATCCGCTCGGTCTCGCAGACCGGGGGGCATCTTGGCGCGGGGCTGGGGGTGGTCGAGCTGACCGTGGCGGTGCACGCGGTGTTCGAGACGCCGAAGGACCGGCTGATCTGGGACGTCTCGCACCAGTGCTATCCGCACAAGGTGCTGACCGGGCGGCGCGACCGGATGCTGACGATCCGCCAGAAGGACGGGCTGTCGGGGTTCACCAAGCGGTCGGAGTCGCCCTACGATCCGTTCGGGGCGGCGCATTCGTCGACCTCGATCTCGGCGGGCCTGGGGTTTGCCGTGGCGCGGGACCTGGGCGGCGCGCCCGAGCACGGGATCGGCGACGTGATCGCGGTGATCGGCGACGGGGCGATGAGCGCGGGCATGGCCTACGAGGCGATGAACAACGCCGGGCACCTCGGCAAGCGGCTGATCGTGATCCTGAACGACAACGAGATGAGCATCGCGCCGCCGGTGGGGGCCATGTCGTCGTACCTGACGCGGCTTTATACCGGCGCGCCGTTCCAGGAGTTCAAGGCGCTGGCCAAGGGCGCCGTCGGCTTCCTGCCTCCGCCGTTCCAGGAGGGCGCGCGACGGGCCAAGGAGATGCTGAAGGGCATGGCCGTGGGCGGCACCCTGTTCGAGGAGCTGGGCTTCTCCTACCTCGGGCCGATCGACGGGCACGACATGGAGCAGCTGCTGGCGGTCCTGCGGACGGTGAAGGCGCGGGCGGACGGGCCGGTGCTGATCCACGCCATCACGAAGAAGGGCAAGGGCTATGCCCCGGCCGAGGATGCGGCGGACAAGGGGCACGGGGTCGGCAAGTTCGACGTGGTGACGGGGAAGCAGGCGAAGGCGAAGGCCAACGCGCCCTCCTATACCTCGGTCTTCGCGAAGGCGCTGCTGGACCAGGCGTCGCGCGACGACAAGATCGTCGCGGTGACGGCGGCGATGCCGGACGGCACGGGGCTGAACCTGTTCGCCGAGCGCTATCCCTCGCGCTGCTTCGACGTCGGGATCGCCGAGCAGCACGGGGTGACCTTCTGCGCCGGACTTGCCGCCGGGGCGATGAAGCCGTTCTGCGCGATGTATTCGACCTTCCTGCAGCGGGGGTACGACCAGGTGGTGCACGACGTGGCGATCCAGCGGCTGCCGGTGCGCTTCGCCATCGACCGCGCGGGGCTGGTGGGGGCCGACGGGGCGACCCACGCGGGGGCCTTCGACGTGGCGTACCTGTCGAACCTGCCGGGCTTCGTGGTGATGGCGGCGGCGGACGAGGCCGAGCTTGTCCACATGGTGGCGACGGCGGCGGCCCACGACGAGGGGCCCATCGCCTTCCGCTTCCCGCGGGGCGAGGGGGTCGGCGTGGACCTGCCCGAGCGGGGCGTGCCGCTGGAGATCGGCAAGGGGCGGATCGTGCGCGAGGGGTCCGGCGTCGCGATCCTGTCGTTCGGGACGCGACTCTCGGAGGTCGAGGTCGCCTGCGAGGGGCTGGCGGCGAAGGGCGTGACGCCGACCGTGGCCGATGCGCGGTTCGCGAAGCCACTGGACCGGGCGCTGATTCTGGATCTGGCGGCGCGGCACGAGGCGCTTGTCACGATCGAGGAGGGGGCGATCGGCGGCTTCGGCTCGCACGTCGCGCAGCTGCTGGCCGAGGAAGGGGTGTTCGACGGGGGGCTGAAGTTCCGCTCGATGGTGCTGCCGGACATCTTCATCGATCAGGCGTCGCCCACGGACATGTACGCGGTGGCGGGGCTGAACGCGGCTGACATCGAGGCGAAGGTGCTGTCGGTGCTGGGAGTTGCGAGCGTGGGGAAGCGGGCCTGATCCGGTCGCTTGCGACGCCGGCAAACTGAAACGCCTCCGCTACGCACTTAGGGTGGCCCCCGCCCGGGGGGGCGGTCGGGGGCTGCCCGGCGTTGCCGCCGGGCATGACATCTCCGCAGGTGTGCGCGGAGTTTCCCAAACTCCGGTTTCCTGAACACGACATGAAAACGCCCGGCGCAGGGCCGGGCGTCTTGTTCGGTCTGGCCTTGTGGCGTCAGTGCCCGAGGATCTGGCTCAGGAACAGCTTGGTGCGGTCGCTCTTCGGGTTGTTGAAGAACTCCTTCGGCTCGTTCTGCTCGACGATCTGGCCCTGGTCCATGAAGATCACCCGGTTCGCCACCGCCTGGGCGAAGCCCATCTCGTGCGTGACGCAGAGCATCGTCATCCCCTCCTCGGCAAGCTCGATCATGGTGTCGAGCACCTCCTTGATCATCTCGGGGTCCAGCGCCGAGGTCGGCTCGTCGAACAGCATGATCCGCGGCCGCATGCAGAGCGAGCGCGCGATGGCGACCCGCTGCTGCTGGCCGCCCGAAAGCTGGCCTGGGTACTTGTTGGCCTGGTCGGGGATCTTGACCTTGTTCAGGAAGTGCATCGCCGTCTCCTCGGCCTCCTTCTTCGGGATCTTGCGGACCCAGATCGGGGCGAGGGTGCAGTTCTCGAGGATGGTCAGGTGCGGGAACAGGTTGAAGTGCTGGAAGCACATCCCGACCTCGGAGCGGATCTTGTCGATGTTCTTCAGGTCCGAGGACAGGAGCGTGCCGTCGACGGTGATCTTGCCCGCCTGGTGCTCCTCCAGCGCGTTGATGCAGCGGATCAGCGTTGACTTGCCGGATCCGGAGGGGCCGCAGATGACGATGCGCTCGCCGCGGTAGACGGTGAGGTTGATGTCGCGAAGCACGTGGAACGTGCCGTACCACTTGTTCATCTCGGTGATCTGGACGGCGACCTCGTCCGAGACCTTCATCTGGCTGCGGTCGACGGCGGGGGCTTGGGCGATATCGGCCATTGCGGTCTCCTTAACGGTGTTCACGCTGGAGCTTCTTCTCCAGGAAAAGCGAATAGCGGCCCATGCTGAAGCAGGCGATGAAGAACATCAGGCCGACGAAGATGAAGAGCTCCCAATAGACGCCGTTCCAGTCGGTGCTGGCGCGGATCGCGTTGGTGAGGCCGATGGGATCGAGCAGGCCGATGAACACCACCAGAGTCGTGTCCTTGAACAGGCCGATGAAGGTGTTGACGATGCCCGGGATCGAGATCTTCAGCGCCTGCGGCAGGATCACCAGCCGCATCGACTGCCAGTAGTCGAGGCCCAGGCTGTCGGCCCCCTCGTACTGGCCCTTCGGCAGGGCGGCGAGGCCGCCGCGCACGACCTCGGCGATGTAGGCGGCCGAGAACAGGGTGACCATGATGATGACGCGCAGCATCAGGTCGAAGTTGGTGCCCGGCGGCAGGAAGTAGTTCAGGAGCAGCGAGGCGGTGAAGAGCCAGACGATCAGCGGCACGCCGCGGATGACCTCGATGAAGCCGACCGAGATCATCTTGATGATGAACAGGTGCGACTGCCGCCCGAGGGCCAGCAGGATGCCGAGCGGCAGCGACAGCGCGATGCCCGCGACACCGATGATGAAGGACAGGGTGAAGCCGCCGAAATCCTTCGACTGGACGTATTCCAGGCCGACGGGCGCCACGGCCGTCAGCGCGGCGTCGAGCGGACCGGCGAGGAACAGCCAGTAGAGAAGCGGCAGGACGATGGCGGCGAGGGTCGCCGTCAGGGTGCCAGCCGATGCAACGAGCAGGCGGTAGGCCACTGCGCCGATGACGAAGCCGAGGGCCACGCAGACCGGCAGCCAGACCGAACCGCCCCAGAGCAGGAAGAACAGGAGGAAGGGTGCGGCGGCCGAGAACCACAGCGCCTTGCGCGGCAGCGACTGGAACAGGATCGGCGCGATGGCGGCAAGGAAGACCACCAGCGCCAGCACCGGGCGCCAGTACTTGTCCTGCGGGTAGAAGCCGAAGACCAGCTGCTGCCAGCGGTCGACGATGACGGCGAAGCAGGCCGCGGGAGCGTCGGCGCCCACCGTGGCGTCGCGGATCTCGCGGCACTGGGTCAGGCTGTCGGCCCGCCAGATCGAGTTGGCGAACCACGGGAACAGGTGGCTGACGATGACCCAGATCACGTAGATCGAGACCAGGGTCAGGATCGTGTTGGTGACGCCGGAGAACAGGTTCTCCCGCATCCACCTGATCGCGCCGGACTGGCCCGTGGGCGGGGCCGACTGGCCGATCATCGACTCGCGGACATAGGCTGCGGTCTGGGCGTGGGTGTCGCTCATGGCTCAGCGCTCCTTCAGTCTGGTGGAGCTGTTGTAGACGTTCATGGCGCCCGAGATGACGAGGCTGAGCGTCAGGTAGAACATGCCCAGAAGCAGCATCCCCTCCAGCTCGCGTCCCGTCTGGTTGATGGTGATGCCGCCCAGGGTGGCGCGCACGTCCATGTAGCCGACGGCGATGGCGAGCGACGAGTTCTTGGTGAGGTTCAGGAACTGCGAGATGAGCGGCGGGATGATGACCCTCAGCGCCTGGGGCAGGATGATCAGGTTCATCGTGCGGTTGGGCCGCAGGCCCAGGGCGAAGGCGGCTTCCGACTGTCCCTTGGAGACCGACAGGATGCCTGCGCGCACGATCTCGGCGATGAAGGCGCCGGTATAGAGCGACAGGGCCAGCCACAGCGCGATCAGCGAGTTCCTCACCTGCACGCCGCCCTCGAAGTTGAAGCCGCCGAGCACCGGCTTCTCGAACTCCAGCGGCTTGCCGCGGGGCGAGGTTTCGGCCAGCGGCGCCACGGCGAGGTCGGTGCCCTCGGTGAAGGCGGCGACCGAGGCGGCGGGGACCGAGACGAGGTTGCACGCGCCGTTGCGGAAGGCCTGGACGGCGCCCTCTTCGGTGGCGAAGTCCTTCTCGGTATAGCGGATGTCGTTGGCGCGCAGCATGCGCTGCATGTTCAGCTTGATCGTGCCCTCGGGCATGCAGACCGAGAGGGGGCCGTTCGCCTCGGCATAGGCGGCGACGCTCTGGCCCTCGGTCGCCTCGGCGCCCATCAGCTGCATCCGGACGCCGCCGGTGGTGAAGGAGAAGGCGAGGTAGACAAGCACGGTGGGCACGATGGCGATGGCCAGGGCCGGCCAGGTCATCGGCAGCAGGCGGCCGGTGTCGAACAGCACCTTCTTCGCGTAGCGGCGATAGAGGAAGGCGGCGATCAGCGACACCACCAGCACGATGCCGAGGATCGCCGCGCCGTCGCCCCAGGTGGGCATCGGGATGAACACGCCGCGGTTGGTGATCGCAACCGAGTCGCCGAACAGGAGCGAGGCGCTGCCGCCCTCGCGGAAGTCGCGGGGCTGGGGCGTGGATTCGGTCATCAGCGCGAAGATCAGGACGATCCACAGCAGCAGCGGCACGTTGCGGAAGCCCTCGACATAGACCGCCATCAGGCGCGAGACGACCCAGTTCTTGGACAGCCGCAGCACACCGACGAAGACGCCGATGACGGTGGCGGTGACGCAGCCCATGAAGGCGACGAGAAGGGTGTTCAGGATCCCGACCAGCGCGGCCCGGCCGTGGGTCATGGAGTTGTCGTAGGGAATGAGCATCTGGTTGATGTCATAGCCCGCACGCGCGCCGAGGAAGCTGAAGTCGAAGTCCTTGCCCAGCATGGCAAGGTTCTGGACCGTGTTGTTGATCAGCCACCAGAAGGCCGCGATCAGCAGGATCAGGGCGATGACCTGGATCGTGATCGAGCGGTAGCGGGTGTCGTATATCAGCTGGCTGAGACGGAAGGATGCCCGTGGGGCATCGGTGGCGGATGACATGTGGACGCTCCCCTGTTTCCCGCTTGTCCGGCTCTGCGGGGCCTGTCGCCCTCTTGCCCGGTGGGAAATCTTTGATCTTGGCCGTAAAAGCGGAAAGGGCGCGAGGTGTCGCGCCCTTCCCCTCGGATCTTACCGGAACGGCGGGCTGTACATCAGGCCGCCGTCGGTCCACTGGGCGTTCAGGCCGCGGGCCAGGCCGATCGGGGTCGACTCGCCGATGTTGGCCTCGAAGATCTCGCCGTAGTTGCCGTTGGCGGCGATGGCGTTCACGGCCCAGTCCTTGCCGAGGCCCAGCATCGCGCCGAGGTCGCCCTCGGTGCCGAGCAGGCGGTTGATCTCGGGGTTCGAGCCGGCGGAGGCCGCCATTTCCTTCACGTTCTCGGAGGTCACGCCGTATTCCTCGGCGGCGATCAGGGCATAGACGGTCCAGCGGACCAGATCGCCCCAGTCGTTGTCGCCGTGACGGACCAGCGGGGCCAGCGGCTCTTTCGAGATGATCTCGGGCAGGATCACGTGGTCGCCGGGGTTCTCGAAGGTGGCGCGGGTCGCGGCGAGGCCCGAGGCGTCGGTGGTGTAGACGTCACAGGCGCCGGCCAGGTACTGCTGCTGGGCTTCAGCGTTGGTCTCGATCGGCACCGGCTCGTAGCTGATGTTGTTGGCGCGGAAGAAGTCCGCGAGGTTCAGCTCGGTCGTGGTGCCGGTCTGGATGCAGACGGTCGCGCCGTCCAGATCCTTGGCCGAGGTCACGCCAAGCGCCTTCGGGATCATGAAGCCCTGGCCGTCATAGTAGTTGGTCGGCATGAACTCGAACTTCAGGTCGACATCGCGTGAGAAGGTGTTGGTCGTGTTGCGGGCCAGCAGGTCGACCTCGCCCGAGGCCAGCGCGGTGAAGCGGGTCTGCCCGGTGGTCGGCACGAATTCGACCTTCTCCTGGTCGCCGAAGATGGCGGCGGCGACGGCGCGGCAGATGGCGACGTCGAAGCCTTCCCACTTGCCGTTCGCATCGGGCGCGGCGAAGCCGACGAGGCCGGTGGTCACGCCGCAGTTGACCTTGCCGCGGGCCTTCACGTCGTCCAGCGTGGCCGCTGCGGCCGCTCCGGCCACAAGGCCGCTCAGAGCCAGCGCGCCGAGAAATACCGTTCTCTTCATATTTACCTCTTCCTGATTGGACTGCCGTTCCATGGACAGTTTCCGGCCCCTGCGGGCCGTGTTGGTTTGCATTAAGGGGATCGGCCCCGTGCGATGGCAAGTTTGGCGCCATTCATCGCGGGACGTCAAGCAAGCGATCACGGAAGCGGATGAAAATGCAGGCAGCTGACCCAGGGAAACCGCCTTCGAAACAGGCGGTCTGCCTCCGGATCAATCCCGCGTGGCACCGTGATAGAACGATTCGGCGTGCAGGAAGGCGGTGCGCTTGATCGCCGCCGCCTCCTCCGCCTCCTCATCGCGCCCCCACTGTTCCGCCTGCCAGTCCTCGTCCAGACGCGACAGGCTCCAGGCGTTCTCTCCGCTCAGGTGACGTTCCGCGACGGCGAGGCCAAGGACGTAGGAGCCGGAGAGGCCGACGAGATCGTGGAAGGCGGCGATCTGGAACGCCGACATCGGCTCCATGGCGCGGGCCAGCGCGGCAAGGCTTTCGGCGGGCTGCGCCACGGGCATCACGCCCTCGGTGATGGCGAGCGGCGCGCCGTGCCGCTCGGCCGCCCAGTCGAGCAGCGGCGTCCAGTGCCGCGCCTGCCGTTCGGCCAGGGCCAGCGGCGTCGCGGCGCGGTAGCACAGCAGGTCCGAGCCGGCATAGGCCGCGATCATCTCCTCGACCGCGGCGCGCTGCGGCGCGACCTTGTCGAGCGCGGCATTCGCGCTGCGGGTGACGGGCATCGACAGCGGGTCGATCCGTTCGCCCTGCGCCCGCCATTCATCGGCCATCGCCTCGGCCAGGGGGCGGGTCGGCACGACGACCTCGGCCTTCAGCGGCGTCTTCACCGGGCGGCCATCGAGGCGGATCGTCCAGCCCGTCCCGGCGTCCTCGACCGTGACATCCGTCCAGAAGCGCTTTGCAGTCCATTCGGCCATCAGAACTCGTCCTCGAAGGGGTCGGCGGGCACCTCGGCGGCGTTCCACTCCAGCTGTTCCCAGGTGCGCTGCATGTGCTCGGGCAGCGGCGCGGTTACGGTCATCATGGCGTCGGTCGCCGGATGCCTGAAGGTCAGCGAGCGGGCGTGCAGGTGCAGCTTCCGCGAGATGTCGCCGCCCAGTTGCGCGCCCCAGCCGTCGCCCAGGTTCTCCTGCCCCGACCCGCCGTACTTGCCGTCTCCGACGATGGGGTGGCCCATCTCGGCCATGTGGGCGCGCAGCTGGTGGGTGCGCCCGGTGATCGGCACCAGCGCGACCCAGGCGGTGCGCTGCCCGAGGGCCGAGAGCACGGCATAGTTGGTGACGGCGCGCTTGGCGCCCTCGGTGCGGTCGACCTCGGCGGGGTGGATGCAGAGCATCTTCTCGCCCTCCCCCTTCGCGCCGTGGCCCGGCGCCTTGACCAGCCCGAACTTGACGGTGCCCATGCGGGGGCTGGGCACGCCGGCGACGGCGGCCCAGTAGATCTTGCGCGTGCCCCTGTGGCGCAGCGTCTCGGTCAGGCCCTTGGCGGCAAGGCGGGTGCGCGCCAGCAGCAGGACGCCCGAGGTGTCCTTGTCCAGCCGGTGGACGAGGCGCGGCTTCTCCTCGTTATCGCCCTGGAGCGCGGCGGACAGGCCGTCGACATGGCGGTGCTGCTTGCTGCCGCCCTGGGTAGGCAGGCCCGCGGGCTTGTTCAGGGCGATGATGTGCTCGTCCTGGTACAGCACCGCGGCGCGCATCACCCGCGCGTCGTCCTTCGAGATGCGGGTATCGCTGCGGTCCACCGCGGGGCCGCGCTCGTCCGGGAGGGGCGGAATGCGCACCTCCTGCCCCGCCTCGACGCGGCTGTTGGCCTTGACCCGGCCGCCGTCGACGCGGATCTCGCCCTTGCGGCACATCTTCTCGATCTGAACCTGGCTGACCTGGGGAAAGCGCTTGCGGAACCAGCGGTCGAGCCTCTGGTCGCCCTCGTCCGGGCCCACGGTCTGCATCTGGACGCCGCTCATGCGAAGATCCCCCGTGCGGCGAGAAGGCCGAGGAACAGCGCCCCGAGCGAGGCGCCGACCGAGAGCAGGACGTAAAGCGCGGCGGTGCCGGTCTGCCCCCGTTCGATCAGCGTCACGGTTTCGAGCGAGAAGGACGAGAAGGTGGTGAAGCCGCCGAGGAAGCCGGTGACGACCAGGGGCGAGAGGTGGGTCAGCGACTTGTGCGCGGCCAGGACCACGAAGGCGCCGATCAGGAACGAGCCGAGGATGTTGGCCGTCATCACGCCAAGCGGCATGCCGGGCCCGGCGATGCGGGTCACGCCGAGGCCGACGAGATAGCGCGCCACTGCGCCCGTGCCGCCGCCGAGGGCGATCTGGAGAAGGGTCGGGATCATGGCCGGTGCTTCCTCCGGTTGCCGGGCGATGTCAACCGCCGCGCTTGGCCCGCTGCGACACGAACCAGCCGAGCCGCTTCTTCAGGTCGCGCTCGAAGCCCCGTTCGACCGGGACATAATAGACGCCGCGCTTCATGCCGTCGGGAAAGTAGTTCTGCCCCGAGAAGGCATCCTCGGCATCGTGGTCGTAGGCGTAGCCCGCGCCATAGCCCTGGTCCTTCATCAGCGCGGTCGGGGCGTTCAGGATGTGCTTCGGCGGCGGTTCGCTGCCGGTCTTCTTCGCCGCGGCCCGCGCGGCCTTGTAGGCCGCATAGCCGGCGTTCGATTTCGGCGCGAGGGCGAGGTAGGTGACCGCCTGCCCAAGCGCCAGTTCCCCCTCGGGCGAGCCGAGCCGTTCGTAGGTCTCCCAGGCGTGCAGGCAGATCGTCTGCGCCTGCGGATCGGCAAGTCCGATGTCCTCGATCGCCATGCGGAGGATGCGGCGGGCGAGGTAACGGGGATCCTCGCCGCCCTCCAGCATCCGCGCGAGCCAGTAGAGCGCGGCGTCGGGGTCCGAGCCGCGGACGGATTTGTGCAGGGCGGAGATCAGGTTGTAATGCGCATCGCCCGACTTGTCGTACTGCGCGGCGCGCCGCATCAGGCGGGTGGTGAGCGCCCCGGTGTCGAGCTTGCCCTCCGTCTTCCAGGCCGCCACCTGCTCGATCAGGTTCAGCAGCGCCCGGCCGTCGCCGTCGGCCATCTCCAGCAACGCGGCGCGGGCGGGCGCGTCGAGCGGGAGCGGGCGGGCGAGTTCGGATTCCGCCCGCTGGGCGAGGCGTTCGAGGTCGGCCATGGACAGGCGCTCCAGCACCAGCACCTGCGCGCGGGAGAGAAGCGCGGCATTCAACTCGAATGACGGATTTTCCGTGGTGGCGCCGACGAGGACGATCGTGCCATCCTCCATGTGCGGCAGGAAGCCGTCCTGCTGCGCCTTGTTGAAGCGGTGGATCTCGTCGACGAACAGCAATGTCCCCTTGCCGTTCGCACGCCGGAGCTTCGCCGCCTCGAACACCTTCCTGAGGTCCGGCACGCCGGTGAAGATCGCGCTGATCTGGACGAAATGCAGGTCCGTCTCGTCCGCCAGAAGGCGGGCGATGGTGGTCTTGCCGACACCGGGCGGCCCCCAGAAGACGAGCGAGGAGAGCGTGCCCGAGGCCAGCATGATGCGCAGCGGCGCGTCGGGGCCCAGCACCTTCTCCTGCCCGATGACCTGATCCAGCGCACGGGGGCGCAGGCGGTCGGCCAGGGGGCGCGGCGCGGTGCTTTCGCGCGGCGTGCCAGAAGGGGTCTCGGAGGGGGTGTCGAAGAGATCGGCCATGTCCCAATCTAGGGGCTCCGGGCCGGGGAGTGAAGCGCGGCCGGTCGGATGGGCCGCGCTTCCGTCCGTCCGCGAAATCGGACGGATCCGGGAAACGAAAAACCCCGCCGGTGCGGCGGGGGTTCCGGTCTTACTCGGCGGCTTCCTCGGCTTCGAGGCGGGCCTTGTCGGCGGCGCCCTTCGCGTCGGGGTCGCGGTCGACCAGCTCGATGATCGCCATGGGCGCCATGTCGCCATAGCGGAAGCCCGCCTTCAGGACGCGGCTGTAGCCGCCCTGGCGCTCGGCATAGCGGGGGCCGAGGATGTCGAACAGCTTGGCGGCGTGGGCGTCCTGCTTCAGCTGGGCGCGGGCCTGGCGGCGGGCGTGCAGGTCGCCGCGCTTGCCGAGGGTGATGAGCTTGTCGATGATCCGCTTCAGCTCTTTCGCCTTGGGCAGGGTCGTCTTGATCTGCTCGTGCTCGATCAGCGAGCCGGCCATGTTGGCGAAGAGCGCCTTGCGGTGCTCGGCAGTACGGTTGAGGCGGCGGTATCCGCGGGCGTGACGCATTTCATTGTCTCCTGATTGTGCTTTGTACGGCGGTCAGATGCGTGTCTGCCGCTCTGTTGGGGCGGGATTGCCCGGGCCTTCGGGGGTAGGATGGGTGATATCACCCATCCTACGGTGGGGATCAGAACTGGTCTTCGAACTTTTTGGCCAGGTCCTCGATGTTCTCCGGCGGCCATTCCTCGACATCCATGCCGAGGTGCAGGCCCATGCCCGAGAGCACTTCCTTGATCTCGTTCAGCGACTTGCGGCCGAAGTTCGGGGTGCGCAGCATCTCGGCCTCGGTCTTCTGGATCAGGTCGCCGATGTAGACGATGTTGTCGTTCTTCAGGCAGTTGGCCGAGCGCACCGACAGCTCCAGCTCGTCCACCTTCTTCAGCAGGAGCGGGTTGAACTCCAGCCCGTCCTCGTCCGAATCCGAGCGGGCCGATTCCGGTTCGTCGAAGTTGACGAAGATCGACAGCTGATCCTGCAGGATCCGCGCGGCATAGGCCACGGCATCGTCCGGCGTGACCGAACCGTCGGTTTCCAGCTTCAGCGTCAGCTTGTCGTAGTCCAGCACCTGGCCCTCGCGGGTCGGCTGCACGTCGTAGCTGACCTTCTTCACCGGCGAGTAGATGGCGTCGATCGGGATCAGGCCGATCGGCGCGTCCTCGGGACGGTTGCGGTCGGCCGAGACATAGCCCTTGCCGGTGTTGACGGTCAGCTCCATGAACAGGTCGGCGCCATCGTCGAGGTGGCAGATCACGTGATCCTTGTTCAGGACCTCGATGCCGTTGCTCTCGGAGATGTCGCCGGCGGTGACGATCTGCGGACCCTTGGCGGAGATCGACAAGCGCTTCGGCCCCTCGACTTCCATCTTGATCGCGACCCCCTTGAGGTTCAGGACGATATCCGTAACATCTTCCCGGACACCGGCGACAGACGAGAACTCGTGCAGGACGTTGTCGATCTGGACGGAGGTGATGGCGGCGCCCTGGAGCGACGACATCAAGATCCGGCGCAGGGCGTTGCCGAGGGTCAGGCCGAAGCCGCGCTCCAGCGGTTCGGCGATGACGGTCGCCTGGCGCATCCGGTCGTTGCCGGGCTTGACCTCAAGCTGCGTCGGCTTGATCAGTTCGGCCCAATTCTTGTGGATCATGCGTGTCTCCTCAATTCAAGTCCGCTGCCCATGTCCCCGGCGGCGAACACCCGAGGTGGAAATGACAATGCGCAAGCCGCGGGGAACCACGGCCTGCGCGCTGTTCGTGTGACGGTCAGACCCGGCGGCGCTTCGGCGGACGGCAGCCGTTGTGGGCCATCGGCGTCACGTCGCGGATCGACGTGATGTTGAAACCGACGGCGGCCAGGGCGCGGAGGGCCGATTCACGGCCCGAGCCCGGACCCTGCACTTCGACTTCCAGCGTGCGCACGCCGTGTTCCTGCGCCTTGCGGCCCGCATCCTCGGCGGCCATCTGCGCGGCGTAGGGCGTGGATTTCCGGGAGCCCTTGAAGCCGCAGGTGCCCGCGGAGGACCAGGAGATCGCGTTGCCCTGAACGTCGGAGATCAGGATCTTGGTGTTGTTGAACGAGGAATTCACATGAGCAACGCCGGCGGCGATGTTCTTGGAGACCTTCTTCTTGATGCGACGATCGCGTGCCATTGGTCAGGTCCCTCTTATTTCTTCTTGCCGGCGATGGCTTTTGCGGGGCCCTTGCGCGTGCGCGCATTGGTGTGGGTCCGCTGGCCGCGCACGGGGAGGTTGCGACGGTGGCGCAGGCCGCGGTAGCAGCCGAGGTCCATCAGGCGCTTGATGTTCATCTGCGTCTCGCGGCGCAGGTCGCCCTCGACGGTGTAGTTGGCGTCGATGTGCTCGCGGATCGCGAGAACTTCGGCATCCGACAGCTCGTTCACGCGGCGGGTCAGGTCGATGTTGACGGCCTCGCAGATGGAGCGGGCCGACGAAGGGCCGATTCCGGTGATGTAGGTAAGGGCGATGGGAACCCGCTTTGCAGTCGGGATGTTCACGCCGGCAATACGTGCCACGTTTAGCTTCCTTTTCGTTGCGGTTCCGTAGTGCCGGAACCTTTTTTCACAACGCAAGCCCGTGGCGGAACCGCCAGCGGGCTGCAATCTGAATGTCGGTGTTTCGTTCCGGGGTGCGACCCCATGGGTTACGATTCCCTTTCGGGATGGCGTGGGATAAGGGGGATTCGCGCGGGGGTCAAGGCCCCCTGCCCTATTGCTCCAGAACCTTGCCGATGGCCGCCGCGACGTCGTCCACCTCGCCCAGTCCGTCGACCCGTTCGAGGTCGCCCTTGGCGTAGTAGTAGCCGATCAGCGGCGAGGTCTTCTTGTAGTATTCCATCAGCCTCTGCTTCAACGATTCCTCGTTGTCGTCGGCCCGGCGGCGGAAGTCCGAGGCGCCGCACTTGACGCATTTGCCGTCGGCGGGCTGCGGCCTGGTGATGTCGTTGTAGACCTCGCCGCAGTTGCCGCAGGTCGAGCGGGCGGTGATCCGGGCGACGAGCGCGGCGTCGTCCACCTGCATCTCGATCACGGCGTCGAGCGTGCTGCCGTGCCGGTCCAGAAGTTCGCCAAGGGCGTCGGCCTGGGCGAGGGTGCGGGGGAAGCCGTCGAAGATGAAGCCGCCGCCCTGGGGGCCCGACAGCTTTTCCTCGATCAGGCCGATGACGATCTCGTCGGTGACGAGGTCGCCGCGATCCATCACCGCCGCCACGCGCTTGCCCATCTCGGTGCCGCTGGTGCGGGCCTCGCGCAGCATGTCGCCGGTCGAGAGCTGGATCATGTCGCGTTCTTCGACGAGACGGCGCGCCTGGGTTCCCTTGCCCGCCCCCGGCGGCCCCAGGAGTATGATGTTCATCGTCTCGCCGTCCCTTTCTTGCCGCGCCGTTTGCCGCGCAGTTGCGATTTCTCGATCAGGCCCTCGTACTGGTGGGCCAGCATGTGGGACTGCACCTGTTGTATCGTGTCCATCGTGACGCTGACAACGATCAGCACCGACGTTCCGCCGAAGTAGAACGGCACCGCCAGTTGAGAGCGCAGCACCTCGGGCAGCAGGCAGACCGCGGCGAGATAGGCGGAGCCGAGCACGAGCAGGCGGGACACGACATAGTCGAGGTATTCCTCGGTCTTCTTGCCGGGGCGGATGCCGGGGATGAAGCCGTTCTGGTTCTGCAGGTTCTCGGCCACGTCCTCGGACTTGAAGGCGACGTTGGCGGTGTAGAAATAGGTGAAGAACACGATCATCGCGGTGAAGAACGCGAAGTAGAGCGGCTGGCCCGGGCCGAAATAGGCCAGCAGCGTCGACATCACCGGGCCGGTCTGGGAGCCGGAGAAGGTGGCGAGCGTCGTCGGCAGCAGCAGCAGAGAGGAGGCGAAGATCGCCGGGATCACGCCCGCCGGGTTGACCTTGACCGGCAGGTGCGACGAGCCGCCGTCATAGACCTTCATGCCCACCTGGCGGCGGGGATACTGGATGTGGATCTTCCTGAGCGCGCGTTCCATGAAGACGACGAAGGCGATCACCGCGATCACCATGATGATGACGCCGACGATCACGAAGGGGCTGATCGCGCCCGAGCGGCCGGAGGCAAAGAACTGGGCCAGCGCGCGTGGCACCTCCGCGATGATGCCGACGAAGATGATCAGCGAGATGCCGTTGCCGATGCCGCGGTTGGTGATCTGCTCGCCCAGCCACATGAGGAACATGGTGCCGCCGACCAGCGTGATGACGCAGGCCGCCTGGAAGTAGATGCCCGGGTTCGTCACCAGCCCGCCGGCCTCGAGGCTCTTCGCCAGCCCGAAGGCCTGGAAGGTGGCCAGGAAAACGGTGCCGTAGCGGGTGTACTGGTTGATCTTCTTGCGCCCCTGCTCGCCCTCTTTCTTGAGCTGCTCGAGCTGGGGAACCATGGCCGTCATCAGCTGCACGATGATCGAGGCCGAGATGTAGGGCATGATCCCGAGCGCGAAGATCCCCATGCGGGAGATCGCGCCGCCGGTGAACATGTTCAGGATCCCGCCCAGACCCGTCGACGCCTGCTCCATGAACTGGCGCAGCTCGTTGCCGTCGATGCCGGGGACCGGGATGTAGGTGCCGAGGCGGTAGACGATGAGGAGCCCGATGGTGAAGAGGATGCGGGCCCTGAGCTCGGTCGCCTTGCCGAAGGCGCCCCAGCTCATGTTCGCGGCCATCTGTTCGGCTGCTGATGCCATTGGTGTCTCTTTCATGCAAACGCCGCGTGGCTCCGTTTTCCGGATCACGCGGCGCTGGAAAACCTGGGAGTGATGTAAGCGGCGCGCGGGCCGCTCACAACCTCTTAATGCGGCGCGCCGCCGCCACGCGTCACTCGGCGGCGACCGCGTTCGCGGGCTTCGTGACGGTCAGGCTGCCGCCCGCCTTCTCGACCGCGTCGATGGCCGACTTGGAGGCGCCGGAGACCGTCAGCGTGATCGCCGAGGTGACTTCGCCCTTGGCCAGCACGCGGATGCCGTCCAGCTTGCGGCGGACGAGGCCGCTGTCCACCAGCTCGGTCTCGTTGATCTCGGTGCCGAGCTTGCCCGCGTCGATGAACTTCTGGATCAGGCCCAGGTTGACGACGGCGAAGGACTTGCGGTTCGGCTTGTTGAAGCCGCGCTTCGGCAGGCGCTGGTACAGCGGCATCTGGCCGCCTTCGTATCCCTTGATCGCCACGCCCGAGCGGGACTTCTGGCCCTTGATGCCGCGTCCGCCGGTCTTGCCCATGCCCGAGCCGGGACCGCGGCCGATGCGCTTGCGCTTGGGGGCGGCGCCGGGATTGTCGTGAAGTTCGTGCAGTTTCATGTCGCTTGCTCCTGTTGCCGGACACATGCCCCCAGCGACGGGAGCGGCATGGCCACGGCGTGATGTGAATCGCGGCCCTCTCGGCCACCGGGGGCGTATAGACCCTGCGCCGCACGGGATCAAGGGCGCGGACCGGGGTCAGGACGGACGCAAGGGTCCGTCCTGCCGCCGGGATCCGTCTGCCTCAGGAGGGCGACGGCCAGGTGAAGTCCGGGCGCAGCGAGTCGTAGACGGGGCGCCCGTCGTCGGGCTTCGGATAGCCCTTCGTGTCGTCGTAGAAGGCGTGGTAGGTCGCGTCCGGGAAGTTGGCGTCGTCATAGCCCATGACGTTCGGCACCGCGACGCGGATCCGCCCCTCCTTGTCGTCGAGCATCAGCGCCGCGCCGCATTCTGCGCAGGTGCACAGCTCCAGCGGACCGCCGGGGTTGTTGGCGTTGAACGGCTGGCGCTTCATCAGCTCGGGATGGTCGGCCTTCAGGTCGCCGTGCTTGAAGAAGGCGACGTGGGTGGTCTGCTGGCCCGTCACCGCCTTGCAGACGTTGCAGTGGCAGACGTGGTTGTCGATCGGCTCGGACGTCGCCTTGACGTGCACATGATCGCAACCGCCTTCGTAAGGGCTGGACATGATCTCTCCTCCGGTTGGCGCGCGCTCGTTGGCACGCCTACGAAGGGGACGACAAAATGCCGCAAAAGGCGATATCGACCTTTGGAGGGGCGAAGGACGGTGCAACGCAAAAGGCGCCCCCCGGAGATCCGGGAGGCGCCCTGTCTTCGAACCCCAGCCTTGCGGCTGCCGGTCCTACCCGCGCTCTTCGATGATCTCGACGAGGTGGGGAATGCTGTTCACCATGCCGCGGACCGAGGGCGTATCCTCGAGTTCGCGGGTGCGGTGCATCTTGTTCAGCCCGAGGCCGATCAGCGTCTTGCGCTGGATCTCGGGGCGGCGGATCGGCGAGCCGATCTGCTTGACGACGATGGTCTTGGGCATGGATCAGGCCTCCTCGGCGACGATGTCGGACGACTGGTTGCTGTCTTCCCGTTTCGGCAGGATGTCGGCCACCTTCTTGCCGCGGCGCTGCGCGACCGAGCGCGGCGACGCCTCGCCGGCCAGGCCCTGGATGGTGGCGCGGATCATGTTGTAGGGGTTGGACGAGCCGATGGACTTGGCCACCACGTCCTGAACGCCCAGCATCTCGAACACGGCGCGCATCGGGCCGCCGGCGATGATACCGGTACCTTGCGGCGCGGTGCGCATGTAGACGCGGCCGGCGCCGTGGCGCCCGGCGGTGTCGTGGTGCAGCGTGCGGCCGTCGCGCAGCGGCACGCGGATCATCTGCCGCTTCGCCTGTTCGGTGGCCTTGCGGATCGCCTCGGGGACTTCCTTGGCCTTGCCCTTGCCGAAGCCGACGCGGCCGCGCTGGTCGCCGACGACCACGAGCGCGGCGAAGCCGAAGCGCTTGCCGCCCTTGACGGTCTTGGACACGCGGTTGATCGCCACCAGGCGGTCGGCGAATTCCGGGGTTTCGTCGCGTTGGCCGCGGCGGCCGCCTCCGCGATTGTCGTCTCTTGCCATGGGATGGCTCCTTCTCGTGCCCGTCCGGGCGATGGTGTCAATCCAGGTGAACCAGCGGTTCCCGGATCATCGAGGCGCTGCGGCCTGCATGTCGGGGGTAGGATGGGTGATATCACCCATCCTACGTTTTCGAGTGAGAGGGGCGGGCTTGGGCCCGCCGCCGCGATCAGAACTTCAGGCCACCCTCGCGGGCGGCGTCGGCCAGGGCCTTCACCTTGCCGTGGAACAGGAAGCCGCCGCGGTCGAAATACACTTCTTCCACGCCCGCCTTCTTCGCGCGCTCGGCAATGGCCGAACCGACCTTCGCCGCCGCCTCGACGTTGTTCTTGCCGACGATGCCCAGGTCCTTCTCGAGCGAGGAGGCCGAGGCGATCGTCACGCCCTTCACGTCGTCGATCAGCTGCACGCTGATGTTCTTGCTGGAGCGATGCACGGACAGGCGCAGGCGCCCGGCGTTCATCTTGCGCAGCTTGTTCCGGACGCGCAGGCGGCGTTTCAGGAACAGGTCTCTTTTGCTGTTTGCCATCTGTTGCGTCCTTACTTCTTCTTGCCTTCCTTGCGGAAGATGAACTCGCCCTTGTAGCGGATGCCCTTGCCCTTGTAGGGCTCGGGACGCCGCCACGCGCGGATGTTCGCCGCGACCTGGCCGAGCTGCTGCTCGTCGATGCCTTCCAGCGTGATCTCGGTGGGCTTCGGGACCGTGACGGTCACGCCCTCCGGCACCTCGAAGTCGACGTCATGCGAGTAGCCGAGGTTCAGTTTCAGGACCTTGCCCTGAAGCGCGGCACGATAGCCGACGCCTTGGATCTCGAGCTCGCGCTTGAAGCCGGTGGAGACGCCGGTCACCAGGTTCTCCACCATCGAGCGGGTCATGCCCCACTGCTGGCGGGCCCGCTTGGACGTGCCGCGCGGGGTCACGGTGACGGCGCCGTCCTCGACCTTCATCGTGACGTCGTCGGTGGCCTGGAAGTGACGGGTGCCCTTCGGCCCCTTCACCTCGATCTTCTGGCCCGACAGCGTCGCGGTGACGCCGGACGGGATCGGGACGGGTTTCTTGCCGATACGAGACATTCTTCCCTCCTCAGAATACGGTGCAGAGCACTTCGCCGCCGACATTGGCGTGACGTGCGTTCGCGTCCGACATCACGCCGCGGGGCGTGGAGACGATGGAGACGCCGAGGCCCTGGCGGACGGACGGCAGGTCCTTCGATGCCATGTAGACGCGGCGGCCCGGGGTCGAGACGCGCTTGATCTCGTGGATGACCGGCGTGCCCTCGTAGTACTTGAGGCTGATCACGATGGTCGGATGGCCGTTGCGGTCGGAGCTTTTCTCGTAGCCGCGGATGTAGCCTTCGTCGAGAAGGACATCGAGCACCCAGGCGCGCAGCTTCGAGGCGGGGGTCGTCACGGTGGACTTGCCGCGCATCTGGGCGTTGCGGATGCGGGTCAGCATATCGCCGAGAGGATCGTTCATATCTGTACCCTCCTTACCAGCTGGACTTCACGAGACCGGGAATCTGGCCGAACGAGCCGAGTTCCCGGAGCATGATGCGGCTGACCTTGAGCTTGCGGTAATAGGCGTGGGGACGCCCCGTCAGCTGGCAGCGGTTGTGAAGACGGGTGGCCGAGCTGTTGCGCGGCAGTTCGGCAAGCTTCAGGCGCGCCTTGAAGCGCTCTTCCATCGGCTTGCTCTCGTCGGTCGCGATCTCCTTCAGCGCGGCGCGCTTGGCGGCATACTGCTCGACCAGGCGCTGACGCTTCTTCTCGCGTTCGATCATTGCTTTCTTTGCCATGATATCTCTCCCAGGCTCAGCTGTTGAACGGCATGTTGAACTGCTTCAACAGCGCCTTGGCTTCCGCGTCGGTCGATGCGGTCGTGCAGATGATGACGTCCAGGCCCCAGACCTCGTCGACCTTGTCGAAGTTGATCTCGGGGAAGACGATGTGCTCCTTGATGCCCATGGCATAGTTGCCGCGGCCGTCGAAGCTCTTGCCGTTCACGCCGCGGAAGTCGCGGATGCGGGGCATCGCCACCGTGATCAGGCGGTCGAGGAATTCGTACATCCGGTCGCCGCGCAGCGTCACCTTGGCGCCGAGCGGCATCTCCTCGCGAACGCGGAAACCGGCGATCGACTTCTTCGCCTTGGTGGTCACGGCCTTCTGGCCGGCGATCGTCGTCAGGTCTTCCTGAGCCGACTTCGCCTTCTTGGAGTCGCGGACGGCCTCCGAGCCGCAGCCGATGTTCAGCACGATCTTCTCGAGCTTCGGGATCTGCATCTCGTTCTTGTAGCCGAATTCTTCCTTCAGGGCGGCGCGGACCTTGTCCGCGTAGAAGGTTTTCAGCCGCGGGGTGTAGTTTGCGGTGTCGAGCATCAGATCGCGTCTCCCGTGGACTTGGCGAAGCGCACCTTCTTGCCGTCTTCCATGCGGAAGCCGACGCGGGTGGCCTTGCCGTTGGCATCGACGATGGCGAGGTTCGACAGGTCGATCGGCATCGCCTGGGGCACGCGGCCGCCCTGCGACGTCTGGGACTGCTTGGTGTGGCGGATGGCGACGTTCACGCCCTCGACCACGGCCTTGCCCTTGGACGGCATCACCTGGGTGATCTCACCCTGCTTGCCCTTGTCCTTGCCGGTCAGCACGACGACGGTGTCGCCCTTCTTAAGTTTTGCGGCCATGGTTACAGAACCTCCGGAGCCAGCGAGATGATCTTCATGAAGGCCTTGGCGCGCAGCTCGCGCACCACGGGCCCGAAGATGCGGGTGCCGACGGGTTCGTTGTTGTTGTTGAGGATGACGGCGGCGTTCCGGTCGAAGCGGATCGCGGTGCCGTCCTCGCGGAAGACTTCCTTGGCGGTGCGCACGACGACGGCCTTGCGCACGTCGCCCTTCTTCACGCGGCCGCGCGGAATGGCTTCCTTGACCGAGACGACGATGATGTCGCCCACGGAAGCATACCGGCGGTGCGAACCGCCGAGCACCTTGATGCACTGCACCCGGCGTGCGCCGGAGTTGTCAGCGACATCCAGGTTGGTCTGCATCTGGATCATGTGGTTTCTCCTGACCTTTGGGGGGCTTGGTTAGCCTTCTCCCCATGGTTTCGATCAAACCGGGGTGTCACGCCTGGTCGGCGATGACCTCCCAGCGTTTTGTCTTCGACACGGGCGCACATTCCTGGATGCGGACCACATCGCCGGTCTTGAAGGTGTTCTCGGGGTCGTGGGCCCGGTACTTCTTCGACTTCCGGATCGTCTTCTTCAGAACCGGGTGGGTGAAGCGGCGCTCGACCGAAACGGTGACGGTCTGCTGGTTGGCATCGCTGGTCACGGTGCCCTGGAGGATACGCTTGGGCATGGTCTCAGGCCTCCGACTTGGCCGCTTCGGCGGCTTTCTGGTTCAGAACGGTCATCACTCGGGCCACGTTGCGGCGCACGACGCGCATGCGGGCGGTATTCTCGAGCTGGCTGGTGGCCTGCTGGAAGCGGAGGTTGAACGCCTCCTTCTTCAGGCTGGCGAGCTGGTCCTTCAGCTCGTCCGGGGTCTTGTCGCGCAGTTCAGCGGCGTCCATCGCCGTCTCCTTTCAACATCACTGGAGGGCCCCTGTGCAGATCGTGCCGGGTCACCCTGATTCCGGTGGAGGTCATGATGAGGCGCCCGCATAACGCCCGAAGGACCCGGACGCAAGCCCCATGGGGGTCTTCGCGGCAAATAACCGGGGATTCGCCGTTGTTGACGGGGGCACGCTAACGGTTTGGCAAGGAAATGCCGGCGATAACCGCCCCCATGACGGCGAAACGGAACGAGAACGGGATGCGGACCCTCGCGATATTGCTCGGGATCTTCCTTGCGGTCGGAGCCGGGGCGGCGCGGGCGGAAGCGGTAAGCCTGCTTGGCGCGGACGGCCTCTTCACCCCGGCCCGCGCATTGATCGAGGTCCGAAAGGAAGCCCCCGCGCGGCGCGGCGTGGCGAGCCTCTTCGCCGATCGCGAGGCCGGCGGCTTCTTCGCGCCCCTCCTCCGGCCCGAGCAGGCGGAGTTGCCAGCCCGCGGCTCGGGCCCCCTCCGCGGCAGCCGTGTGGAACGTCTCCGCGAGGTGATCGGCTGGGCCGAATCGCGGCGTCACGGCTATGACGCGGTGCAGTACGGCGCCCGTATCAAACCGGACAGGCCGCCGACCCGGATGACCCTGGGCGAGATCTTCGCCTGGATCGAGGACACGCCGGGCCAGCCCCACGCCATCGGCAAGTTCCAGTTCATTCCCGCCACCCTGGCGCGGCTGGTGCGTCGGCTCGATCTGTCGGCCGACACCCTGTTCACGCCCGCGGTGCAGGACCGGCTGGCCGACGAGCTGCTGGCGGAGGCCGGATTCCACGCGGCCAGCGCCGGAGACCTGGCGCGGCACGACTTCATGCAGAACCTGGCGAAGATCTGGGCGGGGCTGCCCCTGTCGAGCGGCAAATCCTACTACGACGGCTATGCGGGCAATGCCGCGTCGATGACCTGGGCGCAGTTCGACCGGGAGATGGCGAAGCTGTTCCCGGGCTAGGCTGCGCTGCCCGCCGCGCACCGACGTCCGGTGCGGCTCAGCCCCAGCCGTAATTGAAGCTGACGCTGATGCGGTCGTCCTCGGCCATGTTCATCGGGACCTCGTGGCGCAGCCAGGATTCCCAGAGCAGCACATCCCCAACGTCCGGCGCGACATAGACGAACTGCTGCAGCGCCCGGTCGGCGGTCTTCTTGCGCCCCGGCGCGGCCATCATCATCGCCAGCCGAGGATCCTCGAACCGGATCGCACTGGTGCCCTTCGGCATCGCCACGTAGGTCGTCCCGCTGATCACCGAATGGGGGTGGATGTGGGCCGTGTGGATACCGCCCTCGGGGAGGATGTTGATCCAGAGCGAATCGAGCGTGACCTTCTTGTCGCCGAGATCGAAAGCCAGATCCTTGACGAAGGCCGCAACGTGCTTGTCCAGCACCTTGACCAGGTCCTTGAAGATCGAGAACCGCCAGGGAAGGTCGGTCAGCGAGGCATAGGAGGTGTAGCCCGGGAAATCGTTCTCGTCGCACCAGGCCTGTCCCGCCTCGTCGTCCTCGGCGATGGAGAGGCACGACGCCTCCAGCTCGGCCGGGTCGATGGGCTTGCCGAACTCGGAGAGCGGCGCGCGGTAGAGACGGGTGACGAAGAGGGAATCGATCTGGGACATGGGCAGCAGCTTTAGCCGAGCGCCGCGGCCATGGCGAGAGGTGCGCTTGCTCTGGATCAAGGCGCTGCCATCGCAGTGGCGCAGGATGGTCCCGCATGAACATCGCGGAGGCCTGCCATGATCGAAGTCACACCGTCCCCGACCGAGGGAACCCTCGAAATCCGGTATTCCGGCACAATATCCGAGGAGGATTATACCAGGGCTCTGATCCCCGCCCTCGACGCCGCCATGGCCGAGCACCCGAGGCTGCGGCTCCTGGTCCGCATGGAAAGCGGCTTCGGCGATTTCACCCTCGGCGCGCTGTTCGAGGACTCGCGGTTCGGTCTCAAGCACTGGCGCGGCTTCGACCGGGTCGCCATCGTCGCCGATCCCGGCGGCATGACGCGCGCCATCCGCGCCTTCAGCGTGTTCTTCCCCTGCCCCGTCATGGTCTTTCCGCTGGCCGGAGAAGACGATGCCCGACGCTGGCTGAGCGAGTCCCTCGGGAGCATCCACCAGACCGACCTTGGCGAAGGCATGCTCCACGTGCAGCTTCTGGGCAAGCTCGACGCCGCGGTCTATGCCGCGGAGGAAGAGGATCTGAACGCCTTCATCCGGGCCCACGACCGTTTCCGACTGCTGCTGGACCTGCGCCAGTTCGACGGCTGGCAGGGGCTCGGCGCCCTCGGCGAGCGTCTCAGGCTGGTCCGGGATCACCGGATGCTGGTCGACAAGCTGGCCATCGTCCGGTCGGGCGCCGTCGCGAAGATGGCCGAGCGGCTGGCCTCCACCTTCTTCAACGCCGAGGTGAAGCACTTCGACAACGAGGAGTTCGAGGACGCGCGGGCCTGGCTGGCCGCGGACTGACACCACCCCGACCGCCTTGCGCAGGGCGGGGTTCCACCCCACCTGAACCGCGCCCGCAAAAGCGAAAGACCCCCGCCGTTCTCACGGCAGGGGCCAGGATTTCCGCAGGCTGATGCTTCATCCCACTCGGACCGTCACCAGTCCTCGCGGACCACGGTGCGGGTCTTGATCGGCAGCTTCATCGCCGCGAGGCGCAGGGCCTCGCGGGCGACGGCATCGGTCACGCCGTCGAGCTCGAACATGATCCGGCCCGGCTTGACCTTGGCGGCCCAGTAATCGACCGAACCCTTACCCTTACCCATCCGAACCTCGACGGGCTTCGACGTCACCGGCAGGTCCGGGAAGATCCGGATCCAGACCCGGCCCTGACGCTTCATGTGGCGCGTCATGGCCCGGCGGGCGGCTTCGATCTGCCGGGCGGTGATCCGCTCGGGCTCGACCGCCTTCAGGCCGTAGGTGCCGAAGGAGAGGTCCGATCCGCCCTTTGCATCGCCGTGGATACGGCCCTTGTGCATCTTGCGGAACTTCGTGCGCTTTGGTTGCAGCATTGGATCTACTCCTTACCGGCGGCCGCCGGCGCCACGGGGCGCGGGACCTTCCTGAAGCTCGCTCATCCGGCGGTCGTGGGCCGAAGGATCGTGCTCCATGATTTCGCCTTTGAAGATCCAGACCTTGATGCCGATGATGCCATAGGCGGTCTGGGCCTCGTAATGGGCGTAGTCGATGTCGGCGCGCAGGGTGTGCAGCGGCACGCGGCCCTCACGGTACCATTCGGTCCGCGCGATCTCGGCACCGCCGAGACGTCCCGCGAGGTTCACCCGGATCCCGAGCGAGCCCATGCGCATGGCGTTCTGCACCGCGCGCTTCATGGCGCGGCCGAACGACACCCGGCGCTCGAGCTGCTGCGCGATGCTTTCGGCCACCAGGGCGGCGTCCAGCTCGGGCTTGCGCACCTCGACGATGTTCAGGTGCAGCTCGGACTTGGTCATCGCGGCCAGCTTCTTGCGAAGCGTCTCGATGTCCGCGCCCTTCTTGCCGATGATCACGCCCGGACGGGCGGTGTGCACCGTGACGCGGCACTTCTTGTGCGGACGCTCGATGATGATCTTCGACACGCCGGCCTGGGCGCACTCCTTCTTGATGAACTTGCGCATGCGCAGGTCCTCGAGCAGCAGGTTGCCGTAGTCCTTGGTGTCTGCGTACCAGCGGCTGTCCCAGGTCCGGTTGACCTGAAGGCGCATGCCGATCGGATTTACCTTCTGTCCCATCAGGCTTGCTCCTCAACTTGGCGGACCTTGATCGTGAGCTCGGCGAAGGGCTTCACGATGCGGCCGAAGCGACCGCGGGCGCGCGGGCGGCCGCGCTTCATCGTCATGTTCTTGCCGACCCAGGCCTCGGCCACGATCAGCTCGTCCACGTCGAGGTTGTGGTTGTTCTCGGCGTTGGCGATGGCGGACTGAAGGCACTTCTTCACGTCCACGGCGATCCGCTTCTTCGAGAAGGTCAGGTCGGACAGGGCCTTCTCCACCTTCTTGCCGCGGATCATCGCGGCGACGAGGTTTAGCTTCTGGGGGCTGATCCGCAGCATGCGGGCCTTTGCCAGGGCTTCGTTGTCCGCCACGCGGCGGGGGTTCTTTTCCGTGCTCATTTGCGCTTCGCCTTCTTGTCGGCGGCGTGACCGTAATAGGTCCGGGTCGGCGAGTACTCACCGAACTTCTGGCCGATCATCTCCTCGGTCACGGAGACCGGGACATGCTTCTTGCCATTGTAGACGCCAAAGGTGAGGCCCACGAACTGGGGCAGGATGGTCGAGCGGCGCGACCAGATCTTGATCACTTCCTTGCGGCCCGACTCACGGGATTTTTCGGCCTTCTTGAGGACGTGCGCGTCGACAAAAGGGCCCTTCCAAACGGAACGCGTCATGGATTAGCGTCCTTTCTTCCTGGCGTGGCGCGAGCGGACGATCAGCTTCTGCGACGCTTTGTTCCTGTTGCGGGTCTTCGCACCCTTGGTCGGCTTGCCCCACGGGGTGACCGGGTGACGGCCGCCCGAGGTCCGACCCTCACCACCGCCGTGCGGGTGGTCGATCGGGTTCATCACGACGCCGCGGACCGAGGGACGCTTGCCGTAGTGGCGGTTGCGCCCGGCCTTGCCGAGGTTCTGGTTGCTGTTGTCGGGGTTCGACACGGCACCGACCGTCGCCATGCACTCCTGCCGCACGAGGCGGAGCTCGCCGGACGAGAGGCGGATCTGCGCATAGCCGCCATCGCGGCCGACGAACTGGGCGTAGGTGCCCGCGGCGCGCGCGATCTGGCCGCCCTTGCCGGGCTTCATCTCGATGTTGTGGACGATCGTGCCGATCGGCATGCCCGAGAACGGCATCGCGTTGCCCGGCTTGATGTCGACCTTCTGGCCCGCGATCACGGTATCGCCGATCCCCAGACGCTGAGGCGCCAGGATATAGGCCTGCTCGCCGTCGTCGTAGGAGACGAGCGCGATGAACGCCGTGCGGTTGGGGTCATATTCGATGCGGATGACCGTGGCGGTCATGTCCATCTTGGTCCGCTTGAAATCGACGATCCGGTAGAGACGCTTCGCGCCCCCGCCCTTGCGCCGCATCGTGATCCGTCCGGTATTGTTCCGGCCGCCGTTCTTGGTCAAACCCTCGGTGAGGGCCTTGACCGGGCGTCCTTTCCAAAGCTCCGAACGGTCGATCAGCACCAGCCCACGCTGGCCCGGCGTCGTCGGCTTATACGACTTGAGTGCCATGCTTTCTGTCTTCCGTTTGCTTTGCGGTCCCCTTGCGGGACCCGTCTGTTTGAAGGGCCCCGAAGGTCCCCGGCGAGGCGGATGGGTGAATCACCCATCCTGCGGGACGGTCATCGCCTGTCGGCGGTGTCGTCCAAAAAATCCGGCCCCGGACGGCGCCCGGGGCCAAAGCGATGCGGTCTGTTATTAGAGACCGGTGGTGACGTCAATCGTGTTGCCCTCTTCGAGGGTCACATAGGCCTTCTTGACGTCCTTGCGGCGGCCGGGCTGGCCGCGGAACTTCTTCACCTTGCCCTTGGTGATGGTCGTGTTCACGGCCTTCACCTTGACACCGAAGAGGTTCTCCACCGCGTCCTTGATCTGCGGCTTGTTGGCGTCCATCGCCACCTCGAACACCACCGCGCCCGATTCGGACGCCATGGTGGCCTTCTCGGTGATGACCGGCTTGCGGATCACGTCGTAGTGTTCGGGTTTCGCGCTCATTTCAGGCGAGCCTCCAGTGCTTCGACACCCGCCTTCGTGATCACCAGGGTGTCACGCTTGAGGATGTCATAGACGTTCGCGCCCATGCTCGGCAGGACGTCCAGACCGTCGATGTTGGCGGCGGCCTTGGCGAAGTTCTCGTTCACCGTGGCGCCGTCGATGATCAGCGCGCGCTTCCAGCCCAGGGCCTTGATCTGCTTCGCGAGCATCCCGGTCTTGGCCTCGGACATCATCGCGTCGTCGAGGATGACTAGCGAGCCGGTCGCGGCCTTCGAGGACAGCGCGTGCTTCAGCCCGAGCTTGCGGAACTTCTTCGTCAGCTCGTGGCCGTGGCTGCGCGGGGTCGGACCCTTGTAGATGCCGCCCTTGCGGAAGATCGGCGCGTTGCGGTCACCGTGGCGTGCGCCGCCGGTGCCCTTCTGGCGATAGATCTTCTTCGTCGAGTACGACGTCTCGCTGCGGGTCTTCACCTTGTGGGTGCCCTGCTGCGCGTTGTTGCGCTGCCAGCGGACCACGCGGTGCAGGATGTCGGCACGCGGCTCCAGACCGTAGATCTCGTCGTCGAGATCGGCCGATCCGGCGCTGCCGCCGTCCAGTTTGATCACGTCGAGTTTCATTGGTCGCCTTCCTTCTTCTCGTCCAGAGACTCGCTCTGGTCAGCGGCGTCGGCCTTGTCGGCTTCGATCTCGGCCTCGGCTTCCTTCAGCGCGGCTTCCTCGGCGGCGGCTTCCTCGGCCAGGCGGGCCTCTTCGGCGGCGCGGGCTTCGGCTTCGGCGGCCTCGGCGGCCTCACGGGCCAGACGCTCGGCTTCCTCGGCGGCGGACTTCAGCGCGGCGGGGTAGATCACGCCTTCGGGCGTCGGCTTCTTGACCGCGTCCTTGATCGTGACCCAGCCGCCCTTGGAGCCCGGCACCGCACCCTTGACCATGATCAGGCCGCGATCGGCGTCGGTGCGCACGACCTGCAGGTTCTGCGTGGTCACGCGGGCGGCGCCCATGTGGCCGGCCATCTTCTTGCCCTTGAACACCTTGCCGGGGTCCTGGCACTGGCCGGTGGAGCCGTGGGAGCGGTGGCTGATCGACACGCCGTGCGACGCCCGGAGGCCGCCGAAGTTGTGCCGCTTCATCGCACCGGCGAAGCCCTTGCCGATCGAGGTGCCCGCCACGTCGACGAACTGGCCCTCGAAGTAGTGGTTCGCGGTGATCTCCTCGCCCACGTCGATCATGTTCTCGGCGGCGACGCGGAATTCCGCGATCTTCCGCTTCGGCTCGACCTTCGCCAGCGCGAAGTGGCCGCGCATGGCCTTTGTGGTCCGCTTGGCCTTGGCCGTGCCCGCGCCGAGCTGGACGGCGGTGTAGCCGTCACGCTCGACCGTGCGCTGAGCGACGACCTGAAGCGAATCGAGCTGGAGGACGGTCACGGGAACCTGCTTCCCGTCTTCCAGGAACAGCCGGGTCATCCCGACCTTCTTTGCAATAACGCCAGAGCGCAACATTTCGGGTGCCCTCCTCAGACCTTGATCTCGACGTCGACGCCGGCGGCGAGGTCGAGCTTCATCAGCGCGTCCACGGTCTGCGGAGTCGGATCGACGATGTCGAGCAGCCGCTTGTGGGTGCGGATCTCGAACTGATCGCGGGATTTCTTGTCGACGTGGGGACCACGCAGAACGGTGAACTTCTCGATCTTGTTCGGCAGGGGGATCGGGCCGCGCACCTGCGCGCCGGTCCGCTTCGCGGTGTTCACGATTTCCTGCGTGCTGGCATCCAGCACGCGGTAATCGAACGCCTTGAGCCGAATGCGAATGTTTTGGCTGGCTGCCATGTCAATTGCCTTTCGCGGCTTAGCGGTTGAGAGGTGGGGCCCCCGTCATTGGTGGCGCCACGTCGAACCGGACGTCTTCGGTTTGCGGCAGGGGCAGCGCCCTGCCGCGAAGGCAGGATGGGTGATGTCACCCATCCTGCGGGAAGGTTCACTCGACGATCTTCGACACCACGCCGGCGCCGACGGTGCGGCCGCCTTCGCGGATCGCGAAGCGCAGGCCCTGCTCCATCGCGATCGGCGCGATCAGCTCGACCCCGAACGACACGTTGTCGCCCGGCATCACCATCTCGGTGCCTTCGGCCAGCTGGACCATCCCGGTCACGTCCGTCGTGCGGAAGTAGAACTGCGGGCGGTAGTTCGCGAAGAACGGCGTGTGGCGGCCGCCTTCCTCCTTGGTCAGGATATAGGCCTCGGCCTCGAACTTCGTGTGCGGCGTCACCGAGCCCGGCTTCGCCAGGACCTGGCCGCGCTCCACGCCGTCACGGTCGATGCCGCGCAGCAGCGCGCCGATGTTGTCGCCCGCCTCGCCGCGCTCGAGCAGCTTCTTGAACATCTCGACGCCGGTGCAGGTCGTCTTGCGGGTGGTGCGGATGCCCACGATCTCCAGTTCGTCGCCCACGGTCACGACGCCGCGCTCGATCCGGCCGGTCACCACGGTGCCGCGGCCCGAGATCGAGAACACGCCCTCGACCGGCATCAGGAACGGCTGGTCCACCGCCCGCTCGGGGGTCGGGATGAACTCGTCCACCGCCGCCATCAGCTTGCGGATCGCCTGCTCGCCGATCTCCGGATCGGTGCCGTTCATCGCCGCCAGCGCCGAGCCCGGGATCACCGGGATGTCGTCGCCCGGGTACTCGTAGGACGACAGAAGCTCGCGGATCTCCATCTCGACCAGCTCGAGCAGTTCCGGATCGTCCACCTGGTCGACCTTGTTCATGAACACGACCATGGTCGGGATCCCGACCTGGCGGCCCAGCAGGATGTGCTCGCGCGTCTGCGGCATCGGGCCGTCGGCGGCGTTCACCACCAGGATCGCGCCGTCCATCTGCGCGGCACCGGTGATCATGTTCTTCACGTAGTCGGCGTGGCCGGGGCAGTCGACGTGGGCATAGTGCCGGTTCTCGGTCTCGTACTCCACGTGGGCGGTCGAGATCGTGATCCCGCGGGCCTTCTCTTCCGGCGCGCCGTCGATCTGGTCATAGGCCCGGAACTCGCCGAAGTACTTGGTGATCGCCGCCGTCAGCGTCGTCTTGCCGTGGTCAACGTGACCGATCGTGCCGATGTTGACGTGCGGTTTCGTCCGTTCGAATTTTGCCTTTGCCATGGTGTGGCTCCTTCAATTTGTGCGGGTGCCGGGCTGTTGCCCGGCCTACGGTGGCGGGTAGGCCGGGCAACAGCCCGGCACCCCCGTCAGGCGAATTTCGCCTGGATCTCTTCGCTGATGTTCTGCGGCACCGGCTCGTAGTGGTCGAACTGCATGGTGAAGTTCGCCCGGCCCGAGGACATGGAGCGCAGGGTGTTGATGTAGCCGAACATGTTGGCCAGCGGCACGAAGCAGTCGATCGCGATGGCGTTGCCGCGCGTGTCCTGCCCCTGCACCTGACCGCGACGCGAGGTCAGGTCGCCGATGATGCCGCCGGTATATTCCTCCGGGGTCACGACCTCGACCTTCATGATCGGCTCCAGCAGCTTGGCGCCGGCCTTCTTCAGACCCTCACGCATGCACATCCGCGAGGCGATCTCGAAGGCGAGAACCGAGGAGTCCACGTCGTGGAACTTGCCGTCCAGCAGCGCCACCTTGAAGTCGATGACCGGGAAGCCCGCCAGCGGACCGGAGTCCATGACCGACTTGATGCCCTTCTCGACGCCCGGGATGTATTCCTTCGGAACCGCACCGCCGACGATCTTGCTTTCGAACGAATAGCCCTCGCCCGGCTCGGTCGGCGACAGCGCCAGCTTGACCTCGGCGAACTGGCCCGACCCACCCGACTGCTTCTTGTGAGTGTAGGTGTGCTCGATCGCGCGGCCGATGGTCTCGCGGTAGGCCACCTGGGGGGCGCCGATGTTGGCTTCGACCTTGAACTCGCGCTTCAGGCGGTCGACGAGGATGTCGAGGTGAAGTTCGCCCATGCCCTTCATGATCGTCTGGCCCGACTCGATGTCGGTCTCGACGCGGAAGGACGGATCCTCGGCGGCAAGCCGCTGCAGACCCATGGACATCTTCTCCTGGTCGGCCTTCGTCTTCGGCTCGACGGCGATCTCGATCACCGGCTCGGGGAAGGTCATCGTTTCCAGCACGACCGGATCCTGCGGATCGCAGAGCGTGTCGCCGGTGGTGGTGCCCTTCAGGCCCGCCAGCGCGATGATGTCGCCCGCGAAGGCTTCCGAGATCTCGTCCTGCTTGTTCGAGTGCATCATCACCATGCGGCCGATGCGCTCTTTCGAGCCCTTGGTCGAGTTCAGCAGGTTGTCGCCCTTGGCCAGCTTGCCCGAGTAGACGCGGGTGAAGGTCAGGGTGCCCATGTAGGGGTCGTTCATGATCTTGAACGCCAGGCCCGCGAACGGCATGTTGTCGTCCGCCCGGCGCGGGATGTTCCGCGTTTCGGTCTCGTCACCCGGCTTGAAGCCCATGTAGTCGACAACGTCGAGCGGGCTCGGCAGGTAGTCGATGACCGCGTTCAGCAGCGGCTGGACGCCCTTGTTCTTGAAGGCGGAGCCGCCCAGAACGGGAACGAAGTGCAGCTTCAGGGTGCCCGAGCGGATCAGCTTGCGCAGGGTGTCGACATCGGGCTCTTCGCCTTCGAGGTAGGCCATCATGGCCTCGTCGTCTTCCTCGACGGCGGCCTCGATCAGCTTGCCGCGCCACTCGTCGGCCTGCGCCTTCAGGTCGTCGCGGATCGGGTTCTTGACCCAGGACGCGCCCAGATCCTCGCCCTTCCAGACCCACTCTTCCATGGTCACGAGGTCGATGATGCCTTCCAGCTCGTTCTCGGCGCCGATCGGCAGCGCGACGGGAACGGCCCGGGCGCCGGTGCGGTTCTCGATCATGCGGACGCAGTTGAAGAAGTCGGCGCCGATCTTGTCCATCTTGTTGACGAAGACGATGCGCGGCACCTTGTAGCGGTCGGCCTGGCGCCACACGGTCTCGGTCTGGGGTTCGACACCGGCGTTGGCGTCGAGCACGCAGACGGCGCCGTCGAGCACGGCGAGCGAACGCTCGACCTCGATGGTGAAGTCCACGTGGCCCGGGGTGTCGATGATGTTCATCCGGTACTTCGTGTCGGAGGTGCCGTCCTTGGTCGGCTCTTCCTGACGCTGCCAGAAGGTGGTTGTCGCGGCGGAGGTGATGGTGATGCCACGCTCCTGCTCCTGCTCCATCCAGTCCATGGTCGCAGCACCGTCGTGCACTTCGCCGATGTTGTGCGACTTGCCGGTGTAGAACAGGATGCGCTCGGTGCAGGTGGTCTTGCCGGCGTCGATGTGCGCCATGATCCCGAAGTTACGGTAGCGCTGAAGGGGATAGTCGCGGGGCATCTGTCTGCTCCTGGAGAATGGTGTATCGGGTGCTGCAGGGCGCCGCGGACCGGCGCCCCGTCAGGGAATGTCTGTTACCAGCGGTAGTGGCTGAACGCCTTGTTGGCATCGGCCATCTTGTGGGTGTCCTCGCGCTTCTTCACGGCGGCGCCGCGGCCGTTGACGGCATCGGCCAGCTCGCCGGCCAGGCGCTCTTCCATGGTGTTCTCGTTGCGCTTCTTGCTGGCGTCGATCAGCCAGCGGATCGCCAGCGCCTCGCGGCGCTCGGGGCGGACCTCGACGGGCACCTGGTAGGTCGCACCGCCGACGCGGCGCGAGCGGACCTCGACCGACGGCTTGATGTTGTCGAGGCTCTCGTGGAAGACCTCGACCGGCGACTTCTTCAGCTTCGCCTCGATACGCTCGAAGGCGTTGTAGACGATGCGCTCGGCGACGGATTTCTTGCCGTCGACCATGAGGTTGTTCATGAACTTGGTCAGGACGCGGTCGCCGTACTTGGCGTCGGGCAGGACTTCGCGTTTTTCGGCTGCGTGGCGGCGGGACATTTCGGTAATCCTCGGATCTTGGACGGGACGGTGGGGTGAAACCCCACCCTACGGACGGATGTAGGGTGGGGTCCTACCCCACCCCGCCTCTTATTTCGGACGCTTGGCGCCGTACTTGGAACGGCGCTGCTTGCGGTTCTTCACACCCTGGGTGTCGAGGACACCGCGCAGGATGTGGTAGCGGACGCCGGGAAGGTCCTTCACCCGGCCGCCGCGGATCAGGACCACCGAGTGTTCCTGAAGGTTGTGCGATTCGCCGGGGATATAGGAGATGACCTCGAAGCCATTGGTCAGGCGCACCTTGGCGACCTTCCGCATGGCCGAGTTCGGCTTCTTCGGCGTGGTGGTGTAGACGCGCGTGCAGACGCCGCGCTTCTGCGGGCAGCCCTGCAGGTGCATGGACTTGGAGCTTCTGGTTTTCGCCTGCCGCGGCTTGCGGATCAGCTGTTGGATCGTTGGCATTCCGGTCTTATCCCCGTGTTGCAACACTTCTGTTCGCGCCCGGCACAAGGCGGGGCCAATTCGGTAGGGCGCGCGCCCCGGTGATCGTCTCGCGTCTTGCGCGTCCGCAAAAACGCAAAAACCGCTCTGCTCGCCCTTGCGGGGAACACGCGGTGGGTTTCCAGAGGATCGGGCCCTTCGGACCGGATCGTGACCACTTCAGTTCTGTGACGGAGCGGCAGCGGCTACGCATGGCCCACCCCAAGTGGGCGCCGTATAGAAGGAGTCGCGGGGGGTGTCAACAGCTCGGCCCGCCTCGCACCTCACAGCGGGCGCGGCGTGACGGCACGGCGGCGGACGCGGCCGAGGTGATGTTCGCGCAGCAGCGTGAAGATGCCCATGCCGACGACGATCGCCGCCCCGAGCAGGGTCAGCGGCGCGGGCCAGTCGCCGAAGACGACCAGCCCGAGAATCAGCGCCGCGACAAGGCTGGTGTAGCGGAAGGGCGCGATCACCCCGATCTCGCCCACGCGCATGGTCATCACGCTGCTGAGGTATCCCGCCACCACGAACAGCGAGGCCCCGGCAAGGTGCAGGGCCGTCGCGCCGTCCACCGCCTCCCAGGTCTCGAAGGCCGAGAAGGCGCCGACCGACAGCGTCACGCCGAGGGCGGTCAGCATGGCGACGGTGATCGAGGGCACCTCGCGCGACAGGCCCCGCGCGGCGATGTCGCGCAGGGTCACGCAGGCCACGGAGGCGAGCGCGTAGACCGAGTAGACGGTGAAGCCCTCGGTGCCGGGGCGCACGATCAGCAGCACGCCGAAGAAGCCGATGGCGATGGCCGAAAGCCTGCGCCAGCCCAGAGGGTCGCGGAAGACCAGGGCGCTGACGAGGGTCACGGAAAGCGGCAGCACCTGGAGGATCGCCGAGACGTTGGCGATCGGCATGTGGACCAGCGCGGTCATGAACAGCCAGGCCGCCGAGACCTCGGCGAAGGTGCGCACCAGGATCAGCCAGCGGTCGCGGGGCCGCGGCGGCAGGACGAGAACGCCCATGGCCGCGGCAAGCGCGACAAGCGCGGCTGTGGTGACGATGCCGCGCAGGAACAGCGCCTGGAACAGCCCGATCTCGCCGAGGATGATCTTCATGAAGGTGTCGTTGATGGTGAAGGCGACCATGCAGGTCATCATCAGCAGCGCGCCGCGCATGTTGTCGCTCATCCGAACCCCTCCGCTCCGGCCCCGTGACCGGGCGATAGCATTCCGCCCCGGCGGGCGACAGGCCATTCGCGCCGGAATGCCATACAATTTGCCCGGCTCGCCGGGAGGTCGCGGAAACGAAAAGGGGCCCCCGCAGCGGCGGGAGCCCCTCCTGTCCGGATACGGGATCCGGGCTTACTCTTCGCGGCTTTCCGGCGTCATCACCAGGCCGCTGTCGTACTCGTCGCCGGGCTCCATCTCCTGGATCGGCGCGGCCAGCGCCGCCGCGGCCTCGGCCTCGGCCTGGGCGGCCTTCAGCACCTTGAGGTCGCGCTCGGCGGCGATGCGGCGCACCTGCTGGGTCGCCCCGCCGGTGCCCGCCGGGATCAGGCGGCCGACGATGACGTTCTCCTTCAGGCCGACGAGCTTGTCGCGCTTGCCCTGCACCGAAGCCTCGGTCAGCACCCGCGTCGTCTCCTGAAACGAGGCCGCCGAGATGAAGCTGCGGGTCTGCAGCGACGCCTTGGTGATGCCGAGCAGGATCGGCTCGCCCGTCGCCGGACGGCCCCCCTTCAGCGCGGCACGGGCGTTGGCCTCGTCGAACTCGGCCTTGTCCACGTGCTCGCCCTTCAGAAGCGTGGTCTCCCCGCTGTCGAGGATCTCCCACTTCTGCAGCATCTGGCGCACGATCACCTCGATGTGCTTGTCGTTGATCTTCACGCCCTGCAGCCGGTAGACGTCCTGCACTTCGTCGATCATGTAGTCGGCCAGCGCCTCGACCCCCAGGACCGCAAGGATGTCGTGCGGTGCCGGGTTGCCGTCCATGATGTAGTCACCCTTCTGGACGAAGTCGCCTTCGGCCACCGGGATGTGCTTGCCTTTCGGCACCATGTATTCCACCGGCTCGCCTTCGCCTTCCGGCGGGACGATCGCGATGCGGCGCTTGTTCTTGTAGTCCTTGCCGAACTTAACGTAGCCGTCCTTCTCGGCGATGATCGCGTTGTCCTTCGGACGCCGCGCCTCGAAGAGTTCGGCCACGCGGGGCAGACCGCCGGTGATGTCCTTGGTCCGCGCGCCTTCGCGCGGGATGCGGGCCACCACGTCGCCGGCCTTGATCTCGGCCCCGTCCTCGACGGACAGGATCGCGTCGACCGACATCGGATAGGTCACCGGGTTGCCCTGCTCGTTGCGGACCGGCTCGCCGTCCTCGCCGACGATCAGGATCTCCGGCTTCAGCTCGTTGCCCTTGGGCGCCGAGCGCCAGTCGGTCACGATCTTCTGGGTCATGCCGGTGGCATCGTCCGTGTCGTCGCGCACCGAAAGCCCGGTGATGAGGTCCACGAACCGCGCCGTCCCCGCCTTCTCGGCGATGATCGGCAGGGTGTAGGGATCCCATTCGAACAGGCGGGCGCCCCGGACGACCTTCATGCCCTCGTCGACCAGGACCGTGGTGCCGTAGCCGAGCTTGAAGCTGGCCCGTTCCACGCCCTGCTCGTCGACGATCGCCAGCGTCATGTTGCGGCCCATGACGATCTGGTTGCCCGCGTCGTTCACCAGAAGGTTCGCGTTGCGGAACTCGATCGTGCCTTCCTGTCCGGCCTCCTGGAACGACGCCTGGCCACCCTGGGCCACGCCGCCGATGTGGAAGGTCCGCATGGTCAGCTGGGTGCCGGGTTCGCCGATGGACTGGGCGGCGATGATGCCGACCGCCTCGCCCTGGTTGACGAGCGTGCCGCGGGCCAGGTCACGGCCGTAGCACATGGCGCAGACGCCTTCCTCGGCCTCGCAGGTCAGCGGCGAGCGGATGCGGGCCGACTGAAGGCCGGAGCCCTCGATCATGTCCGCCTTGCGCTCGTCGATCAGCTCGTCCTTGGCGACCATCACCTCGTCGGTGCCGGGGCGCACCAGATCCTCGGCCGCGACACGGCCCAGGACCTTCTCCGCCAGGCTCGCCACGATCTCGCCGTCGTTGACCGCGGCCTGCGCGGTGACCGCACGCTCGGTGCCGCAGTCGTGCTCGCGCACGATGCAGTCCTGCGCCACGTCCACCAGACGGCGGGTCAGGTAGCCCGAGTTCGCCGTCTTCAGGGCGGTGTCCGACAGACCCTTCCGGGCGCCGTGGGTCGAGTTGAAGTACTCGAGCACGGTCAGGCCTTCCTTGAAGTTCGAGATGATCGGCGTCTCGATGATCTCGCCCGAGGGCTTGGCCATCAGGCCGCGCATCCCGCCAAGCTGCTTCATCTGCGTCACCGAACCCCGCGCACCGGAGTGGGCCATCATGTAGACCGAGTTCGGCTCGTTCTCGGCGCCGTTCTCGTCCACGCCCGCGGTCGAGATGTTGGCCATCATGGCCGCCGTCACCTTGTCGTTGCACTTCGACCAGGCGTCCACGACCTTGTTGTACTTCTCGCCCTGGGTGATCAGGCCGTCCATGTACTGCTGTTCGAAGTCCTTGACCTGCTCGCGGGTCTCCTCGACCAGCGGCCACTTCTCGTCGGGGATGACCATGTCGTCCTTGCCGAAGCTGATGCCGGCCTTGAACGCCTCCTTGAAGCCCATGGACATGATCTGGTCGCAGAAGATGACCGACTCCTTCTGGCCGCAGTAGCGGTAGACGGTGTCGATGACCTGCTGCACTTCCTTCTTGCGCAACAGGCGGTTGACCAGGTCGAACGGCGCCTTGGCGTTCAGCGGCAGGAGCGCGCCAAGCCGCACGCGGCCCGGCGTCGTCTCGAACCGCATCATCACCTCGTTGCCTTCCTCGTCGATCTGCGGAAGGCGGGCGGTGATCTTGGCGTGCAGGTGCACTTCGCCGGCGTCCAGCGCGTGCTGCACCTCGTCCACGTCGGCGAACATCATGCCCTCGCCCTTCATCCCCTCGCGCTGCATGGAGATGTAGTAGAGGCCAAGGATCATGTCCTGCGACGGCACGATGATGGGCGCGCCGTTCGCGGGGGACAGCACGTTGTTGGTCGACATCATCAGCACGCGCGCTTCCAGCTGGGCTTCCAGCGAGAGCGGAACGTGGACGGCCATCTGGTCACCGTCGAAGTCGGCGTTGAAGGCCGAGCAGACGAGCGGGTGCAGCTGGATCGCCTTGCCCTCGATCAGGATCGGCTCGAACGCCTGGATGCCCAGACGGTGCAGCGTCGGCGCACGGTTCAGCATCACCGGGTGCTCGCGGATCACCTCGTCGAGGATGTCCCAGACCTCGGGGCGCTCCTTCTCGACCAGCTTCTTCGCCTGCTTGACGGTCGAGCTGAGGCCCTTCGCCTCAAGCCGCGAGTAGATGAACGGCTTGAACAGCTCGAGCGCCATCTTCTTGGGCAGGCCGCACTGGTGCAGCTTCAGCTCCGGACCGGTCACGATGACCGACCGGCCCGAGAAGTCCACGCGCTTGCCCAGAAGGTTCTGGCGGAACCGGCCCTGCTTGCCCTTCAGCATGTCGGACAGCGACTTCAGCGGCCGCTTGTTGGCGCCGGTGATGACGCGGCCGCGGCGGCCGTTGTCGAAAAGGGCGTCGACCGACTCCTGCAGCATCCGCTTCTCGTTGCGGACGATGATGTCGGGCGCGCGCAGCTCGATCAGCCGCTTCAGGCGGTTGTTCCGGTTGATGACGCGGCGGTAGAGGTCGTTCAGGTCGGACGTGGCGAAGCGGCCGCCGTCCAGCGGCACCAGCGGGCGCAGCTCGGGCGGGATCACGGGGACGACCGTCAGGATCATCCACTCGGGGCGGTTGCCGGAGTCGAGGAAGGACTCCACGATCTTCAGCCGCTTGATGATCTTCTTCGGTTTCAGTTCGCCCGTGGCTTCCTTCAGCTCCTCGCGCAGCTTGTCGGCCTCGGCTTCGAGGTCGATCATCGCCAGCATCTCGCGGATCGCCTCTGCGCCGATGTTGGCGGTGAAGGCGTCCATGCCGTACTGGTCCTGGGCATCCATGAACTCTTCCTCGGTCAGCATCTGACCGTAGGTGAGATCGGTGAGGCCCGGCTCGATCACGACGTAGTTCTCGAAGTAGAGAACCCGCTCGAGGTCACGCAGGGTCATGTCCAGCATCAGGCCGATGCGGGAGGGCAGCGACTTCAGGAACCAGATGTGGGCGACGGGCGAGGCCAGCTCGATGTGGCCCATGCGCTCGCGACGGACCTTCTGCAGCGTCACCTCGACGCCGCATTTCTCGCAGACGACGCCGCGATACTTCATCCGCTTGTACTTGCCGCAGAGGCACTCGTAGTCCTTGATCGGCCCGAAGATGCGCGCGCAGAACAGGCCGTCGCGCTCGGGCTTGAACGTGCGGTAGTTGATGGTTTCCGGCTTCTTGATCTCGCCGAAGGACCACGAAAGGATCCGCTCGGGCGAGGCCAGCGAGATCTTGATCTCGTCGAAGGTCTTCGGAGCCGCCAGCGGGTTGAACGGGTTGGTGGTGAGTTCCTGGTTCATCTTCAATCCTTGAGATTTCGTCTTGAAAGCGGAGGGAGCGGGGCCCGGCCTCCCTCGGGAAGCCGGGCCGGAATCCTGGCGAATTCCGGCGTGGCCCTACTCGTCGTCCTCCGCATCCAGGAGTTCCATGTTGAGGCCCAGGCCGCGGACCTCCTTGACCAGGACGTTGAACGATTCCGGCACGCCGGCCTCGAAGTTGTCCTCGCCCTTGACGATCGACTCGTAGACCTTGGTCCGGCCCGCCACGTCGTCCGACTTCACCGTCAGCATCTCCTGCAGGGTGTAGGCGGCGCCGTAGGCTTCGAGCGCCCAGACCTCCATCTCGCCGAAGCGCTGTCCGCCGAACTGGGCCTTGCCGCCAAGCGGCTGCTGGGTGACCAGCGAGTAGGGCCCCGTCGAGCGGGCGTGGATCTTGTCGTCGACCAGGTGGTGCAGCTTCAGCAGGTACTTGACCCCCACCGTCACCTTGCGGCTGAACTCCTCGCCCGTGCGGCCGTCGAACAGGCGCGACTGGCCCGAGGTGTCGAAGCCCGCGCGGCGCAGGCTGTCGTTCACGTCGGCTTCCTTCGCGCCGTCGAAGACCGGCGTGGCGATCGGCACGCCGCGGCGCACCGTCTGCGCCGATTCCACGATCTGCTGCTCGTCCATGTCGTGCAGCACCTCGTTGTGGACGTCGTCGCCATAGGCGATGCGCATGGCCTCGCGCACCGGTGTCAGGTCGCCCGAGCGGCGGTAGTCTTCCAGCGCCTCGTCGATCTTCAGCGCCAGGCCGCGCGCGGCCCAGCCCATGTGGGTCTCGAGGATCTGGCCGACGTTCATCCGCGACGGCACGCCCAGCGGGTTCAGCACGAAGTCGACCGGCGTGCCGTCCTCGAGGAACGGCATGTCCTCCATCGGGACCACCTTCGAGATCACGCCCTTGTTGCCGTGACGCCCAGCCATCTTGTCGCCCGGCTGCAGCTTGCGCTTCACCGCGACGAAGACCTTGACCATCTTCATCACGCCCGGCGGCAGGTCGTCGCCCCGGCGCACCTTCTCGACCTTGTCCTCGAAGCGGGCGTCCAGCGCCTTCTTCTGGATGTCGAACTGGGCGTGCAGCGCCTCGACCTGGGCCGCTTCCTGCTCTTCGGCAAGGGCAAGCTGCCACCACTGGCCGCGCGACAGCTGGCTGTCCAGCAGCTCGGCGTCGATGACGGTGCCGGACTTGACGCCCTTCGGCCCCTTCACCGCCGTCTTGCCCTCGATCATGCCGCGCAGGCGGGCGTAGATGTTGCGCTCGAGGATCGCCAGCTCGTCGTCGCGGTCGCGCGCCAGGCGCTCGACTTCCTCGCGTTCGATCTGGAGCGCGCGCTCGTCCTTCTCGACGCCGTGGCGGTTGAAGACCCGCACTTCCACGACCGTCCCGAAGTCGCCCGGGGGCAGACGCAGGGAGGTGTCGCGGACGTCCGATGCCTTCTCGCCGAAGATGGCGCGGAGCAGCTTCTCTTCCGGGGTCATCGGGCTTTCACCCTTGGGGGTGATCTTGCCCACCAGGATGTCCGCCGGTCCGACCTCGGCCCCGATATAGACGATGCCGGCCTCGTCGAGGTTGCGCAGGGCTTCCTCGCCGACGTTCGGGATGTCGCGGGTGATCTCCTCGGGCCCGAGCTTGGTGTCGCGGGCCGCCACCTCGAACTCGTCGATGTGGATCGAGGTGAAGACGTCGTCGCGGGTGATCCGCTCGGAGATCAGGATCGAGTCCTCGTAGTTGTAGCCGTTCCAGGGCATGAACGCGACGATCACGTTCTTGCCGAGGGCCAGCTCGCCCATGTCGGTCGACGGACCGTCCGCCAGCACCTCGCCGCCGCGCACCGTGTCGCCCACCTTCACCAGCGGACGCTGGTTGATGCAGGTGTTCTGGTTCGACCGCTGGAACTTCCTCAGGCGATAGATGTCGACCCCGGCATCGCCGAGTTCGAGGTTCTCCGTCGCGCGGACCACGATCCGGGTGGCGTCCACCTGGTCGATGATCCCGCCGCGCCGCGCCATGATCGCCGCGCCGGAGT
This sequence comes from Oceaniglobus roseus, assembly GCF_002869745.1. Classification (GTDB taxonomy): domain Bacteria; phylum Pseudomonadota; class Alphaproteobacteria; order Rhodobacterales; family Rhodobacteraceae; genus Oceaniglobus; species Oceaniglobus roseus. The sequence continues at coordinate 303,678 of NZ_PNOS01000001.1, read as the reverse complement.
CACGGGCGACGACCTCCTCGATGCCGGTGCCCACATAGGGCGCCTCGGCCTGGAGAAGCGGCACCGCCTGGCGCTGCATGTTCGAACCCATGAGGGCGCGGTTCGCGTCGTCGTTCTCGAGGAACGGGATCAGAGAGGCCGCGACCGACACCAGCTGCTTCGGCGAGACGTCGATCAGGTCGACGCTTTCGCGCGGGGCCAGCATGTAGTCGCCGGACTGGCGGGTGGAGACCAGCTCGTTCACGAAGCCCATGTTCTCGTCGAGGTTGGCGTTCGCCTGGGCCACGGTGTGGCGCATCTCCTCGGTCGCGGACATGTAGTGGACTTCGTCCGTGACCTTGCCGTCCTTGACGACGCGGTAGGGCGTTTCGATGAAGCCGTACTTGTTCACGCGGGCGAAGGTGGCCAGCGAGTTGATCAGGCCGATGTTCGGGCCTTCCGGCGTCTCGATCGGGCACATCCGGCCGTAATGGGTCGGGTGCACGTCGCGCACCTCGAAGCCCGCGCGCTCACGCGTCAGACCGCCAGGCCCGAGGGCCGAGAGGCGCCGCTTGTGGGTGACTTCCGACAACGGGTTGGTCTGGTCCATGAACTGCGACAGCTGCGAGGAGCCGAAGAACTCGCGCACCGCGGCCGCCGCGGGCTTGGCGTTGATCAGGTCCTGCGGCATCACCGTGTCGATCTCGACCGAGGACATGCGTTCCTTGATCGCGCGCTCCATCCGGAGCAGGCCGACGCGGTACTGGTTCTCCATCAGCTCGCCGACCGAGCGCACCCGGCGGTTGCCGAGGTGGTCGATGTCGTCGATGTCGCCCTTGCCGTCGCGCAGATCGCACAGCGCCTTGACGCAGGCCACGATGTCCTCGCGGCGCAGCGTGCGCACGGTGTCCTCGGCGTCGAGGTCGAGGCGCATGTTCATCTTCACCCGGCCGACCGCGGACAGGTCATAGCGCTCGGCATCGAAGAACAGCGTGTCGAACAGGTTCGACGCGGCCTCGACCGTGGGCGGCTCGCCCGGGCGCATCACGCGATAGATGTCCATGAGCGCGGTGTCGCGGCCCATGTTCTTGTCCATCGCCATGGTGTTGCGCATGTACGGGCCGTGGTTGACGTTGTCGATGTCGAGCACCGGGATCTCGGTGATGCCCGCATCCAGCAGTTCCTTCAGGGTGCCGCCGGTCACTTCGCCGTCCTTGCCGATCTCCCAGGTCAGCTCGTCGCCGGCCTCGACGTAGATCGCGCCCGTCTCCTCGTCGATGATGTCCTTGGCGACGTAGCGTCCCACGATGTGGTCGAACGGAATCAGCAGGTTCTTCACTTGGCCCGCGTCGATCAGCTGCTTCACCGCGCGCGGCGTGATCTTCTTGCCCGCCTCGGCGATCACCTCGCCGCTGTCGGCATCCACCAGGTCGTGACCCGGACGGGTGCCGCGCACGCGCTCGGGGAAGAAGCGGGTGACCCAGCCGCGGTCCTTCTTCAGCGTGTAGGTGACCGTGTCATAGTAGGCGTCCATGATCGCCTCCTGGTCCATGCCGAGGGCATAGAGCAGGGTCGTCACCGGCAGTTTCCGGCGCCGGTCGATGCGGCAATAGACGATGTCCTTGGCGTCGAACTCGAAGTCCAGCCAGGACCCGCGGTAGGGAATGATGCGGCAGGCGAAGAGCAGCTTGCCCGAGCTGTGCGTCTTGCCCTTGTCGTGGTCGAAGAACACGCCGGGGGAGCGGTGCATCTGCGACACGATCACCCGCTCGGTCCCGTTCACGATGAACGTGCCGTTCTGGGTCATGAGGGGCATGTCGCCCATGAAGACGTCCTGCTCCTTGATGTCCTTCACCGACTTCGCGCCCGTGTCCTCGTCGACATCGAACACGATCAGCCGCAGCGTCACCTTCAGCGGTGCGCTGTAGGTCATGTCGCGCTGCTGGCACTCCTCGACGTCGTACTTCGGCTTCTCCAGCTCGTACTTCACGAACTCCAGGACGGAAGTCTCGTTGAAGTCCTTGATCGGGAAGACCGACTGGAACACGCCCTTGATGCCTTCGCCGTCCATCGGCTGCTCCTGGTCGCCGGAGCGCAGGAACAGGTCGTAGGAGGACTTCTGAACCTCGATGAGGTTCGGCATCTCCAGCACTTCGCGGATCTTGCCATAGTATTTGCGGAGGCGTTTCTGGCCGAGGAACGTCGATGCCATGTGGTAGTCACCTTTCTTTTCGCGGGCACGGCACCGGTGGGCGGCGGTACTCGGCCCTCACGAAACAGCGGGTTCAGATCCATACCTGGCCCCCTTCCCACAGGAGGCCTCCCGATCCTGAACCGCGGCTTGGGAAAGGCTGAGCGCATCAGCCCTTCCCGAGACGCGGGAGGCTGGCCCCGGAACCTCCGGGACCAGCCTTGTACCTGGTGCTCCGTGCCCGAGGGCACGGCGCGGATCACTTCAGCTCGACTTCGGCGCCGGCCGCTTCCAGCTTCGCCTTGATGTCGTCGGCTTCGGCCTTGGAGACCTGCTCCTTGACGGCCTTGCCACCGGCCTCGACGAGGTCCTTGGCTTCCTTCAGGCCGAGCCCGGTGATGGCGCGGACTTCCTTGATCACGTTGATCTTCTGAGCGCCGGCGCTCTTCAGGATCACGTCGAACTCGGTCTGCTCTTCCGCGGCGGCAGCGCCACCGGCGTCGCCGGCGGGGCCGGCCATCATGACGGCGCCGCCCGCGGCGGGCTCGATGCCGTACTCGTCCTTGAGGATGGTTTTCAGTTCCTGGGCTTCGAGAAGGGTCAGACCCACGATCTCTTCAGCAAGTTTCTTCAGATCAGCCATTTGATGCTTTCCGTTCTTTCAGATGTGTTCCAGCGTGTGTCGAAACAACCCCACGCGGTTCAGACGTTTGCTTACGCGGCTTCGCCACGCTCCTCGATGGTCGAGAGGATGCTCGCGATGTTGCTTGCAGGCGCGCCAATGGCCCCGGCGATGTTCGCGGCAGGCGCCCCGATGCAGCCGACGATCGAAGCGATGAGCTCCTCACGCGACGGCATGGCGGCGACGGCCTTCACACCTTCCGGATCCAGCGCCGTGTCGCCCATGGCCCCGCCGAGAATCAGGAACTTCTGATTCCCCTTGGAGAATTCCTGGGCCACCTTGGCTGCCGCCACGGGGTCCTCGGAAAAGGACAACACGGTCATGCCCGTGAGCAGGTTGCCGATGGACGACACCGGCTTCCCCTCAAGGGCGATCTTGGCGAGCTTGTTCTTGGCAACGCGAACGGACCCGCCCGCTTCACGCATGCGTGCGCGCAGGTCCTGCATCTCGGCAACTGTCATTCCCGCGTAGTGGGCAACCACCACGACGCCAGAGCTTTCGAAGATCTGGCCGAGTTCCTCGACCCCTTTCTCTTTCTGGGCTCTATCCACAGTTTCACTCCAAGTTTGGAGAGGTCGCCCCCTCCGGCTCTAGTCAGCCCCCGCAAGTGCGGGGGATCGGGTCCGTTCAGGGTCCCGAGGCCAAAACCGCCCGAGGGCCGAAACCCCCTGAAAGTTCGTCTCGCTTCCCATCTCAGGAAGGATTTACCGGCGTTTCCGCCCACCCTCCGTCTCGGACAGGACAGGGCCCGGGGGCCCTGCCATTGGCGGACCGAGGTCCGCCAAATTCGGGGCAGGATGGGTGATATCACCCATCCTGCGAAATCGCTCAGTTCCCGAGCGCGCTGGCCACGTCGACGGTGACGCCGGGGCCCATGGAAGAGGTCAGGTTGACCGCCTTCATGTAGGTGCCCTTGGCGCCCGCGGGCTTCGCCTTGCTCACGGCGTCCACGAAGGCGCGCACGTTCTCGACCAGCTTCGCCTCGTCGAACGAGGCCTTGCCGACGCCGGCGTGGATCTGGCCGGCCTTCTCGGCCTTGAACTGGACCTGGCCGCCCTTGGCCGCCTGCACGGCTTCCTTCACGTCCATGGTCACGGTGCCGATCTTCGGGTTCGGCATCAGGTTGCGCGGGCCCAGGATCTTGCCCAGACGGCCGACGATCGGCATCATGTCCGGGGTGGCGATGCAGCGGTCGAAGTTGATGTTGCCGCCCTGGACCTGCTCCATCAGGTCCTCGGCGCCCACCACGTCGGCGCCCGCCGCGGTGGCCTCGTCGGCCTTGGCGCCGCGGGCGAAGACCGCCACGCGCACGGCCTTGCCGGTGCCGTTCGGCAGGGTCACGGTGCCGCGAACCATCTGGTCGGCGTGGCGCGGGTCGACGCCCAGGTTCATCGCGATCTCGATCGTCTCGTCGAACTTCGCCTTGGCGTTGGCCTTGATCAGCTTCACGGCCTCTTCGACCGTCAGGTTAGCCTTGCCGGCGACGGCTTCGCGGGCGGCGCGGGTGCGTTTTCCAAGCTTTGCCATCTTACTTCACCTCGATGCCCATGGACTGCGCAGAGCCGACGATGATCTTCATCGCGCCCTCGACGTCCGTCGCGTTCAGATCCTTCATCTTGGCCTCGGCGATCTCGCGCACCTGCTTAAGGGTCACGGTACCGACGGTCTCGCGGCCCGGCAGCTTGGCGCCCGAGGTCTTCTTCGCGGCCTTCTTCAGGTAATAGGACGCCGGCGGCGTCTTGATTTCCATCGTGAAGGACTTGTCCTGATAGTAGGTGATCACGGTGGGGCAGGGCGCGCCCGGCTCCATCTCCTGGGTCTTCGCGTTGAAGGCCTTGCAGAATTCCATGATGTTGATGCCGCGCTGACCGAGCGCCGGTCCGACGGGCGGGGACGGGTTGGCTTGCCCCGCCTTCACTTGCAGCTTGAGGCTGCCGATCTTCTTCTTGGCCATCTGGCCTCTCCTTCATCGCGGCGGGGTCTTCCCCGCCCTGCAACGGACCCCGGAAGGCCCATCAGTTGCGGTGGTTCGGTCCGGCTGCCCCATCAGGGGCACCCTCGCCTCCCACCTCGACATCCGCCCGCCGGGCTGGCCGGAAGGCGGCAGAACTCAGGACGCTTTCGTGACCTGAGTGAATTCCAGCTCGATCGGGGTCGCCCGGCCGAAGATCGAGACCGTCACCTTCAGGCGCTGGTGCTCGTCGTCGACGCTGTCGACCATCCCCTCGAAGCCCTCGAAGGGCCCGTCGTTCACCGACACCTTCTCGCCGATGTCGAACGAGATCAGGGTGCGCGGCGCGTTCGTGTTCTCCTCGACCCGGTTCAGGATCTGGTTCACCTCGGCATCGCGCATCGGCATCGGGCGGCCCTGGGGACCGAGGAAGCCGGTGACGCGGTTGATCGAGTTGATCAGGTGATAGCCCTGGTCCGACATCTCCATCCGCACCAGCACGTAGCCCGGCATGAAGCGCCGCTCGGTCGGGACCTTCTTGCCGCGGCGGATCTCGATCACCTCCTCTGTGGGGACCAGGACCTCCTCGATCTCGTCCTCGAGGCCCTTCTCGGCAACCTCGGCGCGGATCTGCTCGGCGATCTTCTTTTCGAAGTTCGAGAGCACGCTCACCGAATACCACCGTTTCGCCATGTCACTCGCTGCCCTTCTTGTCCGGCCGGGGCCGGAATGCATTCCTGTCAAAGCGGCGGAACCGCCCTGCCCCAATGAAAAGCGGCGTGCCTCGCGAATCGTGGCACGCCATGTCTCATGGATTGGCGCCCCGCTTAGCGCCGCTGCGTGCCGGATTCAAGGGCCGAACCGCGATTTCAGCCGAACATGCCCAGGATGGCCTGGAGCCCGGTTCGGATCAGCAGATCGACGGAGAAGAAGAAGATCGCCGTGATCGTCGCCATGACGAAGACCATCACCGTCGTCAGCGCGACCTCGCGGCGGGTCGGCCAGACGACCTTGGCCACTTCGGCCCGGACCTGCTGCAAGAATCGGAACGGGTTGGTTTTCACTGCCATGGGTCTTGGATCCTGTGTCTGTCGCGGTGCAGATACGCCCATGGGCCGTGCAATTCAAGCGCCGCCGTTGTGACGCCGCGCCCGCACCGCTAGGCTTGAGCCGACGAGGGAGGGCCCGTTCCATGCCAGCACCGTTCGACGACCGCCCCTGGGCGGCCCTTGACGTCTCCGAAGACCCCCGCCTTGCCGCCGTGCCCACGATGATGGCCGAGGAGGAGTGCCGGTTCTACTACTGGGCGACGCGGGACTGGATGGAGGGCCGCGGCGCCGTGGTGGACCTTGGCGCCTTCGTCGGCGGATCGACCGCGCGGCTGGCCGCGGGCCATGCCGACGGCGTCCGGCCGGGCTTCGTCCATGCCTACGACAAGTTCACGGTGGACGAGAAGACCAAGCGGCGCATGCTCTATAATCGGGGCGTCGCGCCGTTCGAGGGCAACGACATGCTCTGGCTGGCCGAGCGTCACCTCGCCCCCTGGGCCGACCGCGTGCGCCTGCACCGGGGCGAGATCACCGAGCTGGGCTGGGACGGCGGGCCGATCGAGATCCTGGCGGTGGACGCGGCGAAGAAGACCGAACTCTGCGACAGGATGACCGCGCAGTTCTTCCCCTCGCTGCTGCCGGGCGCCCTGCTGATCCACCAGGACTTCCTGCACTGGTCGCAGCCCTGGCTTGCCGCCCAGATGGCCCGCTTCGGCGATGCCTTCACGCCCGTCGCCTTCTGCCGCGAGGACACCGTGGCGTTCCGCTGCGAGCGCGCCATCGGTCCCGCGGACCTCGCCGCCGCCGCGGTGGCGGGGCTGGACGACACGGCGCTGTTCGAAGGCATCGCCACCATGCGCAACCGCCTGTCGCACTGGCCGCTCGGCGTGCGGTTCGACGCCATGGAACGCGGCCTGCGGCGCAATCCGGGCGTGCGCGTCGCCTGGCAGATGAAGATGTGACGGATGGAATGGCAGGGGCTGGGGGACTCGAACCCACGACCCTCGGTTTTGGAGACCGATGCTCTACCAACTGAGCTAAACCCCTAGGCCGAGGCCGTGCCTAAAGCCGTTCCCGCGGGAAATCAAGAGCCATCCTCGCCCATCGTTCCCGCGTGCCGGCGCGCGACGCAGGAACCATGGGCGCCAGCGACCGTTGGACAGGCAAACCGATGCCGGATCACCGATCCAAGGAGGACGACCATGACCATGAACACCCTCAAGGACCTCTATCTCGACCAGCTGCAGGACCTCTACAGCGCCAACAAGCAGTCGCTCGACGCCACGACGAAGCTCGGCCGCGCGGCCGAGGACAAGGAGCTGAGCGAGGCCCTGATCGCGGGCTCGAACGGCATCTCCGAAGGCATGGAGACGATCGCGAAGATCTGCTCGGACCACGGGATCGACCCGACGGGCGAGCATTGCAAGGGCATGGAGGGCCTCGTGACCGAGGTGCATGCCCACGCGCTCGACATGGAGTTCGGAGACAGCAGCGTGAAGGACGCCGCGATCATCACCCAGTACCAGCGGATGGTCCACTACGGCCTCGCGGGTTATGGCTGCGTCACGGCCTTCGCGAACCGGCTGGGCTTCGACGGCGACGCGGCCCTGCTGGAGCAGTGCCTCGAGAACACGCGCAGCGGCGACAGGCACATGACGAAGATCGCCACGAAGGGCGGGGTGAACGAGAAGGCCGCCTGACCCCGGTTAATCGGACAGAAGCAAAGGGCGCGGATCGTCTCCGCGCCCTTTCTCATTGCCCCCACCCTCTCAGCGCCGCGGCCTGACGAGTTTCAGGCACCACAAGAGCACAACGATGGCCGCCGACAGCACGGCGAGCGAGGCGGTGAACACCCAGAAGGCGGGCGGCCAATTGGCGCCGGGCATGCCGGCCAGGTTGATCCCCATCAGCCCGGTCAGGAAGCCGAGCGGCAGGAACACCGCCGAGATCACCGACAGGATGTAAAGGTTGCGGTTCAGCCGCTCGTCCATGGCGCGGCCCAGCTCGTCGCGGATCGCCTGAAGCTGGTCGCGCGTCGCCTCGAGCTCCTCCACCACCCGGGTCATCCGGCTGTGCTGTTCGTTCAGGGTGCTGCGGTGCGCCTCGGTCAGCCAGTCGACCCCGCTGGCCAGCACGTCACGGATCGCGTCGCGCTGCGGGCCCATGTACTGGCGCAGGTCGATGGCCTCCAGCCGCAGGTCCGACAGCTCGGCCCCCTGTGCGCCGTTGGGGTCGCCGATCACCGCCGCCTCCAGCGATTCGGTGCGGTCGTCCAGGTCGTCGATCTGGGTCTCGATCCGCGTCGTCAGCTGCTCGATCAGGTGGGCAAGGAAGCTGCCCGCGTCCTTCGGCCCCTTCCCCTCGCCGCACTCGCGGTCCAGCTGCATGACCGAGGCCAGCTTGCGGCGCGACAGCGACACGATGCGCGCCGGGTCGATCCACATCCGTACCGAGATCATGTCCTCGGGATCCTCGCCCGGATCCATGTTGATGCCGCGCAGGATCACCAGCAGCCCGTCGCCGATCCGGACCGCCCGCGGCCGCGTCTCGGGTTGGGTCAGGGCGGCGCGGATCGACGGATCGAGGTAGGAGAGGTTCTCGTCGATCCAGGGACGGGTGCCGGGATCCTCGGCATGGAGGTGCAGCCATGCGGGCTCGGGCGCTTCCAGGGCCGCGGCGATCTCGTGGTGGTCGCGCAGCGGCTTCCACCGCGGATGCTCGCCCAGGGCATGGGCGAAATGGATGAAGTTCAGCACTGGGTCACCTCCGGAAAAGGAAAGGGCGGCCCATGGGACCGCCCTGACATTTCAAGCCCTTCACGGGTGCAGGATGGATGATGTCACCCATCCTGCGGGAAGGTTCACTCGACGATCTTCGACACCACGCCGGCGCCGACGGTGCGGCCGCCTTCGCGGATCGCGAAGCGCAGGCCCTGCTCCATCGCGATCGGCGCGATCAGCTCGACCCCGAACGACACGTTGTCGCCCGGCATCACCATCTCGGTGCCCTCGGCCAGCTGGACCATCCCGGTCACGTCCGTCGTGCGGAAGTAGAACTGCGGACGGTAGTTCGCGAAGAACGGCGTGTGGCGGCCGCCCTCTTCCTTGGTCAGGATGTAGGCCTCGGCCTCGAACTTCGTGTGCGGCGTCACCGAGCCCGGCTTCGCCAGGACCTGGCCGCGCTCCACGCCGTCACGGTCGATGCCGCGCAGCAGCGCGCCGATGTTGTCGCCCGCCTCGCCGCGCTCGAGCAGCTTCTTGAACATCTCGACGCCGGTGCAGGTCGTCTTGCGGGTGGTGCGGATGCCGACGATCTCAAGTTCGTCGCCCACGGTCACGACGCCGCGCTCGATCCGGCCGGTCACCACGGTGCCGCGGCCCGAAATCGAGAACACGCCCTCGACCGGCATCAGGAACGGCTGGTCCACCGCCCGCTCGGGGGTCGGGATGAACTCGTCCACCGCCGCCATCAGCTTGCGGATCGCCTGCTCGCCGATCTCCGGATCGGTGCCGTTCATCGCCGCCAGCGCCGAGCCCGGGATCACCGGGATGTCGTCGCCCGGGTACTCGTAGGACGACAGAAGCTCGCGGATCTCCATCTCGACCAGCTCGAGCAGTTCCGGATCGTCCACCTGGTCGACCTTGTTCATGAACACGACCATGGTCGGGATCCCGACCTGGCGGCCCAGCAGGATGTGCTCGCGCGTCTGCGGCATCGGGCCGTCGGCGGCGTTCACCACCAGGATCGCGCCGTCCATCTGCGCCGCACCGGTGATCATGTTCTTCACGTAGTCGGCGTGGCCGGGGCAGTCGACGTGGGCATAGTGCCGGTTCTCGGTCTCGTACTCCACGTGGGCGGTCGAGATCGTGATCCCGCGGGCCTTCTCTTCCGGCGCGCCGTCGATCTGGTCATAGGCCCGGAACTCGCCGAAGTACTTGGTGATCGCCGCCGTCAGCGTCGTCTTGCCGTGGTCAACGTGACCGATCGTGCCGATGTTGACGTGCGGTTTCGTCCGTTCGAATTTTGCCTTTGCCATGGTGGCCTCGCCTTGTCCGTCAGAGGGGCCGGAAAAGCCCCGGTTTTCACATCGCGCGCTCTCTATCCGCCGGGGCCGGCGAAATCAAGCCTCAGTTGGACGGCGCCGCCAGCGGCGCGACGCTGCCGCCCGCCCCGCCGGTCGCCCCCGTCGCAACCGTCGCCGGAACGCTGCCGGTGGCCTTCGCCGCGGCCAGGGCGCGGGCCTTGTCGGTGGCGATCTTCGCCAGCTTCGCCTTCTCCTTCGCGCGGTCGAAGGGGGTGCGCGGCGTCTCGGGATCGGGCTCGAACCACTCGGGATGCTTCGCCAGCCACTCCTGGATCTGCCGCGCGCCCTCCTGGGCGAGGTTCTTCAGCTGCTCTTCCTTGCCGCGCGCCAGCCCCGAGCCGATGATCGGCGCCGTGTTCTGCAGCCCCTCGAAGGCGGTGATGCGGTAGGGCTCATCGTTCAGCTTCTTCTGGGTCGCGTTGTCGTAGACGGTGATGTCGAAGATCATCACCGACTTCGGCGTGTAGACCACCGGCAGGCCCGGCTGCGCCAGGACATAGCCGCCGATGGTGATGCCGAAGTGATAGAGCCCGTCGCCGTCGTAGCGGCCGAGCCGCGCCTCGATCGCTTGGTCCAGGGCGGCGCTCAGCTCCTCCCCGGTCGCATCGCGCGAGAACGGGCCCTTCTGGACCTCGGTCGCGCGGACATAGTCGTAGCCCAGCCGGAAGTCGCCCAGCGGGATCAGCTTGCCGTTCGGGTCGGTGTTTGCACAGGCGGCCAGGATCAGCAGGCAGGCCAGCGCCAGAACGCGGCGGAGCGGGGAAGGCAGCATCGGCGGGTCATCCTTGGATCAGGTCGGCAGGCGGCGTGTTAGCGCACCGGGGGCCACGGTGCAATCTTGGCGGGCTTTCCGGCCGGTCACGGCTTGGTCATGGGCGGCGGTCGCGGCTCAGGTGAAGGTGTTGTCGCGGGGGAAGCCGCGCGGCGCCATGCGGCCGGACGAGGCGCGCTTGCCGGTCCATTCGGCCAGCGCCGTCTCGGTCCGGGTGCGGCCCGCGGGGTCCTTCCAGCTGAGGCCCTGCGCCAGGTCGAAGGTCGTGGCGTCGGACAGGCCGCCGTCCTTGTAGGACTGCAGCCGCACCCCCTTGCCGCGGCCCATCTCGGGCAGTTCGGCCAGCGGAAAGACCAGGAGCTTTCGGTTGTCGCCCACGACGGCGACATGATCGCCCGCGACGCGCTTGCAGATCTTCGCGCGCACCCCGTCCTTGACGTTCAGCACCTGCTTGCCCGCGCGGGTCTGGGCCATCACCTCCTCCTCGGCGGTGACGAAGCCGTCGCCCGCGTCCGAGGCGACCAGCAGCCGCGCGCCGGGGCGGTGGATGAACAGCGCCACGATCTCGGCCTCGTTCGGCAGGTCCACCATCAGGCGCACCGGCTCGCCCATCCCCCGCCCGCCGGGCAGCGCGTTGGCGGCCAGGGTGAAGACCCGGCCGTTCGAGCCGAACAGCAGGATCTTGTCCGTCGTCTCGGCGTGGAAGATGAAGCGGGGGCCGTCGCCGTCCTTGAACTTCAGCTCGCGGTCCAGGGCGACGTGCCCCGACAGCGCACGTATCCAGCCCATCTGCGAGCAGACGACGGTGATCGGCTCGCGCTCGATCATCGCTTCCAGCGGCACGTCCTCGACCACGCCCGCCTCGGCGAAGCGGGTCAGGCGCTGTCCCCGCGGGGACGTCTTGCCGAACTGCTTGCGGGTCTCCTTCAGCTGCTCGGCGATCCTGTCCCACTGGAGCGCGGTCTCGGCCAGCAGGTCCTCGAGCTCGGCCCGTTCCTTCTGGAGCGCGTCGCGCTCGCGGATCAGCTCCAGCTCCTCGAGGCGGCGGAGAGAGCGCAGGCGCATGTTAAGGATCGCCTCGACCTGTACGTCGCTGAGGTCCTTGCCGGGGTAGCGGTGGGGGATCTTGCGGTCGTCCGCCGTGGCACCGTCGAGCGCCGCGATCTCCTCGGCCGTCGCCTCCTCGTCGGCGATGGTGCCCATGGCGTCGATGTCGACCCCGGCGAGAGGCGAGATGTAATCGGCCTCGCTCGTCGCCCGGCGGATCGTGGACTGGTGCGCCTTCGACCAGTCCTCCCACATCAACGCGCGCTTCGGGTCGTCGTCGTAGCGGATGATGTCGATCAGCCGGTCGAGGTTCAGGAAGGCGATGATGAAGCCTTCGAGCACCTCCAGCCGGTGGTCGATCTTCGCGAGGCGATGGCGCGAGCGTCGGATCAGCACCTCGCGGCGGTGGTCGAGGAAGGCGCGCAGCACCTCCTTCAGCGAGCAGACCTTCGGCGTGCGCCCGTCGATCAGCACGTTCATGTTGAGCGAGAACCGCGTCTCGAGGTCCGAGTTCCGGAACAGCGCGTTCATCAGAACGTCGGCGTCCACGGTCCGCGACTTCGGCTCGATGATCAGGCGGATGTCGTCGGCGGATTCGTCACGAACATCGCCCAGGATCGGGATCTTGCGGGTCTGGATCAGCTCGGCCAGCTTCTCGATCAGGCGCGACTTCTGGACCTGGTAGGGGATCTCGGTCACGACGATCTGCCACTGGCCGCGGCCCAGTTCCTCGATCTCCCAGCGGCAGCGCAGGCGGAAGCTGCCGCGGCCGGTGCGGTAGGCTTCCGCTATGTTCTCCTGCGGCTCGACGATCACGCCGCCGGTGGGGAAGTCGGGGCCCGGTACATACTTCAGCAACGTCTCGTCGCGGGCGTCGGGCGTCTTGATGAGGTGCAGGCAGGCGCCGATCAGCTCGTCGATGTTGTGCGGCGGGATGTTCGTCGCCATGCCAACGGCGATGCCCGAGGCGCCGTTGGCCAGCAGGTTCGGGAAGGCGGCAGGCAGCACCACCGGTTCGGTCAGGGTGCCGTCGTAGTTGGGGCGGAAGTCGACCGCGTTCTCGCCCAGCCCCTCCATCAGCGCCTCGGCGGCGGCGGTCATCCGCGCCTCGGTGTAGCGGGAGGCGGCGGGGTTGTCGCCGTCGATGTTGCCGAAGTTCCCCTGCCCGTCGACCAGCGGATAGCGGACGTTGAAATCCTGCGCGAGGCGGGCCATCGCATCGTAGATCGCGGCGTCGCCGTGGGGGTGATAGTTGCCCATCACGTCGCCAGAGATCTTCGCCGACTTCCGGAATCCGCCCGTCGGTGTCAGCCGCAGCTCGCGCATGGCATAGAGGATGCGGCGGTGCACCGGCTTCAGCCCGTCGCGGGCATCGGGCAGCGCGCGGTGCATGATGGTGGAGAGCGCATAGGTCAGGTAACGCTCGCCGATCGCACGGCGCAGGCTCTCGGTCAGGCCGGCCGGTTCCGCCGTCGTATCGTCTGTCTCGTCATTCATTGGAACGAGATAGCCGCGACCGCATTCATGGTAAAGCACACCCGTGATGCCTGAGCGGATTTCTCGCGGGGCGGTGCCGCATTCGTGCTATGGTTGATGAACAGTTCGAGGGCTTTTGCGATGTTACGTTTGACTCTGCTTCTGATCGCGGGGATCGGCCTTGCCATGTATGTCTTCGGCCAGCCGCGGAACGGTGCCCATGACGGCGGCATGGGCGGACCCATCGCGGCGGCCGAGGCTTCGACGACCGGCGGCCGCAACGCGCCCGAGCTTCTGATGAAGGTCAGCAACATCATCGGCTCCATCGACAAGCCCACCGAGACGGCCGAGCGCGTACCGCTGGACGACGAGAAGCGCGCCATCGAGATCGCGCTGGCCGCGACCGAGGCGCGCACGACCCCGGCGGAGGCGCCCAAGCGGCGGATCCTCGTGCAGTCCGCTGCCGCGGAGCTTCCCGTGGGCGAGGCGACGGCGTCGGCCGGGGATGCGGGCGACATGTGGTTCGTCACCGGCAGCCGGGTAAACCTTCGCGCCGGGCCCTCGACCTCGGACTCGGTGGTCGGACAGGTCGTCGAAGGCGATCTGGCCGAGGTGCTGGAGGAGAACGGTGGCTGGTATCGCATCCGCACCTCCGACGGCGGTCAGACCGGCTTCATCTACGGCAAGTTCCTGAGCGCCGAACGCCCCGGTTGACCCTGCCCCACGTCCCCCCTGCCCCCACCGTGCCGCGCCCGCGCCGCTCGGTCCTGATCACCGGCTGTTCCAGCGGCATCGGGCTGGACGCGGCACGGCGGCTGCATGACCGCGGCTGGCAGGTCTTCGCCGCTTGCCGCAAGCCGGAGGACTGCGCGCGGCTGGAGGCGATGGGGATGCGAAGCCCGCGGATGGACTATGCCGACCCCGAGAGCCTGCGTCGGGGACTGGCCGAGGTGCTGGAGGCGACGGGCGGCACGCTCGACGCCCTGTTCAACAACGGCGCCCATGCCACGCCCGGCGCGGTGGAGGACCTGCCGCGCGACGGCCTCAGGGCGCTGTTCGAGGTCAATCTGTTCGGCGTCCACGACCTGACCACGCGGGTGATCCCGGTGATGCGGGCGCAGGGCCACGGGCGGATCGTCAACTGTTCCTCCGTGCTGGGACTGGTGGCGGCGCCATGGCGGGGGGCGTATGTCGCCAGCAAGTTTGCGCTGGAAGGGCTGACCGACACGCTGAGGGTCGAGATGCGGGGCACCGGCATCAAGGTGATCCTGATCGAACCCGGACCGGTAACGTCGCGGATCCGCGCCAATTCGATCCCGCATTTCGAGCGCTGGATCGACTGGCGCGCCTCGCCCCGCCGGGCCCAGTACGAGGAGAGCCTGCTGAAACGGCTCTACACTGCGCGCGGTCCCGACCGGTTCGAGCTTCCGCCCTCGGCGGTCAGCGACCGGCTGGTCGAAGCGCTGGAGCGGCGCGTTCCGGCGCCGCGGTATTTCGTCACGACCCCGACCCACCTGATGAACCTCGCGCGGCGGATCCTGCCGACGCGGGCGCTCGACTGGATGCTGGCGAAGGGCTGATCCGGCAATCGGCCTTCGCTTTTCCGCGCGGCTCCGCTAGGTGAAGGGGCAGACCGGACTTCGGGAGGTTTCATGTTCCACGACCCCTTCTTCATCGCCGTCGCCGCGGCCTGCCTGCTTGTGCTGGGCATCCTTGCCGTGGGCATCGGCGGCTTCGCCAAGGGCGGCGAGTTCAACCGGAAGCACGCCAATCGGATCATGCGCTACCGCATCTACGCGCAGGCGCTGGCGGTGGTGCTGATCCTCGTCTTCGTGTTCTTCCGCCGGATGGGAGGAAACTGATGGTCGTCCTCAGCAAGATCTACACCCGCACCGGCGACGACGGCGAGACGGCGCTTGGCAACGGGGCGCGGGTGGCGAAGCATTCCGCCCGGGTCAACGCCTACGGCACCGTGGACGAGACGAACGCGACCGTCGGGATGGCGCGGCTCCATGCGGAGGGCGAGATGGACGCGGCGCTGGCGCGGATCCAGAACGACCTGTTCGATCTCGGCGCCGACCTCTGCCGCCCGGAGATGGAGAAGGACGCCGAGGCCGAGTATCCGCCGCTTCGGATCGCCGCCTCGCAGGTCGACCGGCTGGAGGCCGAGATCGACGCGATGAACGCGAAGCTGACGCCGCTGCGCTCCTTCGTGCTGCCGGGGGGCTCGGCCCTGTCGGCGCATCTGCACCTGTGCCGGACGGTGTCGCGGCGGGCCGAGCGGCTGTCGGTGGAGCTGGCGACGCTCGAGTCGGTGAACCCGGCGGGGGTGAAGTACCTCAACCGGCTGTCGGACTGGTTCTTCGTCGCCTCGCGGATCGCCAACGACGACGGCAAGGCGGACGTGCTGTGGGTTCCGGGGGCGAACCGCTGAGAGCGGCGGGGGCGCCGGTGGCGCGCCCGTCCTACTCAGAGCGGGACGCTGCGAGACCTGCCTTTTCCTGCGCCTTGCTGCGGCGGCTGTCGTAGGTGACGACCTGCCAGATGTAGAAGCCGACGATGGCCGCCAGCACCACCCAGCTGACCGGGTCGAGCCAGTGGGCCACGGCGTCGTATCCCGATTGCAGCCAGTAGCCCGCCATCGCCAGCAGCGTCGTCCAGATCGCGGTGCCGACCAGCGAGAAGCCGAGGAACTTCAGCACCGGCATCCGCGACAGCCCCGCGGGCACCGAGATGAAGGTGCGCACCGTGGGGATCATCCGGCCGAACAGCACCGCCGCCGCGCCGTGACGCTGGAACCAGTCGTGGGAGCGGTCCAGATCCTCGGGGGTGATGCCGGTCCAGCGGCCGTGACGCTCGGCGAAGTCGCGCAGGCGCTCGCGCCCGAGCTTCAGCGCCAGCCAGTACCAGAACCAGGCCCCGGCAAGCGATCCGGCCGCCCCGGCGAGGATCACGGCGACGAGGTTCATCTTTCCGGTGGCGGCGTTGAAGCCCGCGAGGGGCATCACGAGTTCGGAGGGGATCGGGGGAAAGACGTTCTCGAGGAACATCAACAGGGCCACGCCCGGCGCGCCGAGGGCGTCGATCAGCCCGGTCATCCAGTCGAACATTGCGCCTCTCGCCTCGTGGAACCCTTCGCCCGCTCAGCGCTTCGGGGGCGCCCCGGGTTCCGCCCTGCGACACCGCGAACCGGGCCGAAGCGGGCGAAACGCGGCGTCCGGGCCGCGCGACAGGTCGATTTTGCACTGTCATGTGCACCGCGGTCACGCTAGGTCCAGTGCAGAACCCACGCGCCCCGTGCGGCGCGGAAAGCCACAGGAGATACGCCATGAAGGTGCTGGTGCCCGTCAAACGCGTGATCGACTACAACGTGAAGGTCCGCGTCAAGGCGGACGGAAGCGGTGTCGATCTGGCGAACGTCAAGATGTCGATGAATCCCTTCGACGAGATCGCCGTCGAAGAGGCGATCCGCATGAAGGAGAAGGGCGCCGTCGAAGAGGTGATCGCCGTCTCGATCGGCGTGAAGCAGGCGCAGGAAACGCTGCGCACCGCGCTGGCCATGGGTGCCGACCGCGCGATCCTCGTGGTGGCGGCCGACGACGTCCATCAGGACATCGAGCCGCTCGCCGTCGCCAAGATCCTGAAGGCGGTGGCCGAGGCCGAGGGCGTGGGCATGGTCCTGTGCGGCAAGCAGGCCATCGATAACGACATGAACGCCACCGGCCAGATGCTGGCCGCGCTGCTGGGCTGGTCGCAGGCGACCTTCGCCAGCAAGATCGAGATCGAGGGCGAAGAGGCCAAGGTCACCCGCGAGGTCGACGGCGGCCTCCAGACGATCAAGGTGAAGATGCCCGCCATCGTGTCGGTGGACCTGCGCCTGAACGAGCCGCGCTATGCCTCGCTGCCGAACATCATGAAGGCGAAGAAGAAGCCGCTGGACGAGAAGACGCCTGCCGATTTCGGCGTCGACGTCACGCCCCGCCTCAGCGTCGTCAAGACGACCGAGCCCGAGGCGCGCAAGGCCGGCGTCATGGTCGGTTCGGTGGACGAGCTGATCGCGAAACTGAAAGACGAAGCGGGGGTGATCTGATGGCTGTTCTTCTTCTGGGCGAAGTGACCGACGGCACGCTGAACATGGATGCCACGGCCAAGGCCGTGACCGCCTGCAAGCCGCTCGGCGACGTGACGATCCTGTGCTGCGGCGCCTCCTGCTCGGACGCCGCGAAGGAAGCGGCGACGATCGAGGGCGTGGCCAAGGTGCTGTGCGCCGAGAACGCGGTCTATGGCCACCGCCTGGCCGAACCCGTCGCGGCGCTGATGGTGAGCCTCGCGGGCGACTATTCGCACATCGCCGCCCCGGCGACGACGGATGCCAAGAACATCCTGCCCCGCGTCGCCGCCCTGCTGGACGTCATGGTGCTGACCGACGTCTCGGGCATCGTCGACGCCGACACGTTCGAGCGGCCGATCTATGCCGGGAACGCGATCCAGACCGTGAAGTCGGGCGACAAGACCAAGGTCTTCTCGATCCGCACCTCGGCCTTCGATTTGGCGGGCACCGGCGGGTCGGCTTCGGTCGAATCGCTGGACGCGGCCGAGAACCCGGGCCTGTCGGAGTGGATCGAGGACAAGGTGGCCGAGTCCGACCGCCCCGACCTGACCTCGGCCGGGATCGTCGTCTCGGGCGGGCGCGGCGTCGGCAGCGAGGAGAACTTCGCCATCGTCGAGAAGCTGGCCGACAAGCTGGGCGCCGCCGTGGGCGCGTCCCGCGCCGCGGTCGATTCGGGCTATGCGCCGAACGACTGGCAGGTGGGGCAGACCGGCAAGGTGGTGGCGCCCGACCTCTACATCGCCATCGGCATCTCGGGTGCGATCCAGCACCTCGCGGGGATGAAGGACAGCAAGATCATCGTCGCGATCAATAAGGACGAGGAGGCGCCGATCTTCCAGGTCGCCGACTACGGCCTGATCGCCGACCTGTTCGAGGCGGTGCCGGAGCTGGAAAGCAAGCTCTGAGCCTGCGCACTCCACGACGCCACGAAGGCCCGCCCCGACCGGCGGGCCTTTCGCGTTGCAGGGAACATGCGCGGTGGCCTCGTGTTGACCCGTCAGGCAACACAAGGAGATCCCCATGTTCAGACCCGTTCTCGCCGCGGCCCTCCTCGCCGCGATGCCCGCCGTCGCCCAGCAGCAGATGACCGGCGGCACGACCGCGAACGTCAGCGGCCCCGACGGCATCTCCGGCACCGTCACCCTGTACGACACCGCCTCGGGCGAGGTCCTGGTGTCGATCGACCTGGCGGGCGTGCCCGCCGGATCCCACGGCGTCCACATCCACGAGACCGGCGACTGCAGCTCGGACGACTTCAAGTCGGCAGGCGGCCACCTTGCGGGCGACAAGGAGCACGGCGTGCGCTCCGGGAACGGCCCGCACCCCGGCGACCTGCCCAACGCGACGGTGGGCGACGACGGCACGCTGACGGTCGACTACTTCAAGACCGGCCTCGACATGGAGAGCGTGATGGACGACGACGGCAGCGCCTTCATCGTCCATTCCGGCGCCGACGATTACGAATCCCAGCCCGCAGGCAACGCGGGCGACCGGATCGCCTGCGGCGTGTTCGAGGCGAACTGAGCGGGACGCGGGGCGCCCGGCGCTCAGCCCGCCTTGCGGTGCTGGCGTCCGAGCGCCCCCACCAGCGCCTCGGCCACGGCTTCGTGGGCCGCGGGACCGGCGACCGTCAGGGCCGCCGGTTCCTCCTCGGGGTTGAAGAGCTTGCCGTCGGGCGAGCCGACCCCGGCCTTCTCGCAAAAGACATGCCGGACCTCGTCCGCGATCCGCCCGCGCAGGGCGTCGATCTGGGCGCGGCCCACATAGGGCGGATCCCCGTCGGCGAGCGTCTCTGCCGGATCCTCGGGTCGCCGTCCCGCCATCCACAGCAGCGTCACCGGCCGACCAATGCGGGACATCAGCAGGTTCATGCGCGACAGCCAGACCCGCCGCAACTCGTCCCGCAGGAGGGCGAAGCGGCTGGCGGACGTCTCTTCCAGCACGCCCAGCATGTGGCGCGTGAAGTGGAAATCGGTGAAATCCACCTCGGGGAACACCGCCTTCATCACCGGCGAGATCGTCGTCACCCGGTCGTTGCGGCGGGGATGGACGCCATAGAATCGATTCGACAGGTTCGCCGCCCCGCCGATCTGGAGGATCACCGCCTCGGCCCCGCGGCAGGCGTCGATCACCGTCTCGTCGCCGACGAAGGCATCGACCCCGGCATTGACGCAGCCGAAGTTCACCGTGCGCACCCCCGTCGCATCCTGGAGCAAGGCCGGATAGGGGTCGGCCAGGTAGCGGCCATAGGTCTCGGACCCGCCGAGGACCGCGATATAGCGGCCGGCCAGCCGTTGTTGCGGTCCGCGGAAGACCAGACGCGACGTTCCGTACCGGCACGGCGCATAGTCCACCGCCGGCCCCGGCATATTCTCATAAGCCATGACTCACCCGAAATTTCGTCTCACCCGCGCGGGAGAGTGACAGGCGGTGGTGTGCATTCCGCTAACGTGCGAATTTTCGCGGTTTTGCCCGCGGGAATTGCGCCTTGCGCCCGCGCCGCGGCGCTGCATAAGGTCTGGCGGAACGCAAGGAAGGGGACAGCGGCATGGACATCCAGCGGGTCGGCATCGTGGGTGCGGGGCAGATGGGCAACGGCATCGCCCATGTCTTCGCGCTGGCCGGGTACGACGTCCTGATGACCGACATCAGCCAGGACAGCCTGGACCGCGCCCGTTCGATCATCGACGGCAACCTGACCCGGCAGGTGGGCCGCGGCAAGATCAGCGAGGCCGACAAGGACCGCGCCATGGGCCGCATCTCGTCCACGCTGAAGCTGGCCGAGCTGGGGCAGACCGACCTGGTGATCGAGGCGGCGACCGAGCGGGAGACGGTCAAGACCGCGATCTTCGAGGACCTGGTGCCACACCTGAAGCCGACGACGATCCTGACCTCGAACACCTCGTCGATCTCGATCACCCGGCTCGCCTCGCGCACCGACCGGCCCGAGAAGTTCATGGGCTTCCACTTCATGAACCCGGTGCCGGTGATGCAGCTGGTCGAGCTGATCCGCGGCATCGCGACCGACAAGGAGACGTTCGACGCCTGCCTCGCCGTGGTCGACCGGCTGGGCAAGACCGCCGCCACGGCCGAGGATTTCCCGGCCTTCATCGTCAACCGCATCCTGATGCCGATGATCAACGAGGCGGTCTACACGCTCTACGAGGGGGTTGGGAACGTCTCGTCCATCGACATGGCGATGAAGCTTGGCACGAACCATCCGATGGGGCCGCTGGAGCTGGCGGATTTCATCGGGCTCGACACCTGCCTCGCCATCATGAACGTGCTGCACGACGGGCTGGCCGACACCAAGTACCGCCCCTGCCCGCTGTTGACGAAATATGTCGAGGCCGGGTGGCTGGGCCGCAAGACCGACCGCGGCTTCTACGACTACCGCGGCGAGACGCCGGTTCCGACGCGCTGAGGCGCGGCGTCAGTTCCCGCCGAGCAGCTTCAGCAGCCCCTTCTTCGCCTTCTCTTCGACCGCGCCGCGCAGCGCGTCTTCGATCCGCTCGTTCTCGCCGATCTCGACGCCCAGTTCGCTGGCGATCTTCTCCTTCGCCCTGGCCTTGGCCGCCTTCTCCAGCGCCGGACCCTGCTCCTTCAGCTGCTGCTTCGCGATGCCTTCGAGGTCCAGCCGCACCTTCGGCGCCGCCCAGGGCCCCGAGACCAGCACCGGCACCTCGATCCCCTGGTCGCCCAGCAGCCGCGCGGCGATCCTGAGGTCAAGCGTCTGTTCCCCCAGCCCGACGGTTCCTGCCCCCCGCGCCGAGAGCAGGGGCGCAAGCAGCGTCAGGTCGTCGGTGGACAGCACGCCCTTCTGCACGGTGAAGCTGCCCGAGATCTTGTCGAAGATCGTCTTCGCCCCCTCGCCCATGTAGTTGAGGTCCATCGTCCGGAGCATCCCCGCCAGGTCCAGCCCGCGCAACTCGCCCGCCGAGGTGGCGAAGCGGCCGCTGCCTTCCAGCGAATGCATGATCGCGTTCAGGTCGTTGCCGACACCCAGAAGGTTGATCGCAAGGTCGCCGCTGGCGATCACCCGGTCGTAATCCAGCAGCTCCGCCATGAGCGAGGAGATGGCGAGGGCCGAGCCGCTGAGGTCGGCCCGCGCGGAAAGCCCGCCCCGCGCGTTGACGACGACCGAGCCGTCCACCCGCCCGTCATAGGCGCGCAGGTCCAGGATCTGGGTCACGGCGCGGCCGTTCTCGAGCGTAGTCAGCAGGTCGGTCCGGCCCAGCTGGGTCGTGCCAATCCGGACGCTGTCGGCCACCAGCGCCACGGTCGCGTCGAGCGCGTGCAGGCCGCTGACGTCGATCGGGTCGGTGGGCCAGCCGCCTGCCGCTGCGGTGGCGGTCGCGCCGCTGCCTTCGGCGGGCGTCGCGTTGGTCACGCCCGACAGGTCCAGCGCGGCGGCGGTGAACTTCGCGTTCAGCACCGGCTTCTCGCCCTTCAGCGACAGGTCGGCGGCCGCCGTCAGGCTGTTGTTGTCCAGCGTCAGCGCGGCGTTGCGCAGGTTCAGCGTCGCGTCGGTGAAGGTCACGTCGCCCGAGAGCGCGACCGTCTCCGCCCCGAGGCCCCGCGGCAGGCCGGGCTTCGGCAGGCCGAGCAGCGCCATCGGCGCCGCCAGGTCCTTGAGGTCCGCGGTCACGCGCCCGGCCGCGGCGACCGGCACCAGCCCGGCGCGCCCGTCGAAGGCGGCGGTGGCAGGGCCGAGGGCGAGGTTGGCGACGACGGGCACGGCGCCGTTCTGCAGGAAGCCGGCGAGGCCCTGGATCCGGCCGCTGAGGCGGAGCGGCTGACCGCGGCTGACGGCCTTCAGGTCGAACACCGTCTCGCCGGTCATCGAGGGGATGGCAAGGTCGAGGTCCAGCTCGGCAAGGCGGTGATCCGCGCCGGTGCGATGGTCGATGAAGCGCAGGCTGCCGCCCCGCAGCGTCGCCTTGTCGAGCGTCAGGGCCGGCAGGCCGCTCCCTGAGCCTTCGGCGGCATCGCCGGGGGCCTCGGTCCCCTCGGGGGCCGTGGCGAAGACCCAGTTGCCGGTGCCGTCCTTGTCGGTTTCCAGCAGCACATGGGCCTCGTCGGCGGTGATCTGGGTGATCCGGATGTTGCCGCGGACGAGCGACAGCGCGTCGACCCCGACCGACAGCGCCGCGGCCTTCAGCATCGGTCCCTCGGCGGACCAGGGGGCGTTGGCGATCTCGACCCGGCCGGTCTGCACGCCGAGCACGGGCCAGAGCGTCGGGCGCACGTCGCCTTCCAGTACCATGGCGCGGCCCGTCGCCGCCTCGAACCGTTCGGTGGCGATCTTCGCGATCCGCTCGGCCGGCAGCAGCAGCAGGCCGACCCCCGCCACCAGCACCAGCACGAACAGCCCCAGGACCGCCCGGAATATCCACCGCATCGCCGCCTCCGCCTCTCGTCTTTTTCCGGCGAATCTACGCGCGGTGGACGGGCGGACGAAACGGTTTGTGAGCCGGCCGGAAAATCTGTCCGATCTGGTGCGGATCAGTCGCGGTTGTTGCCGCTGGAGGTCGCGAAATCGTAGGCGACGAGGCCGAGCGTCAGCAGGATCACGGCGACGAGGTCGGGACTGGGCACCTTGAAGGCGAGGATGCCGAGGAAGATCGCGATGATGACGAAGGCGAAGAGCGCGAGCAGGCGGTTCATGTCCTATCCTTCCTGGGACTGTCGGTCGGCCCAGTTGACGAGCCAGTTGGCGCAGCGCAGCAGCCGGGCGTCGTTGCCGCGGGCGGCGACGATCTGCACGCCCATGGGCAGGCCGTCCTGTGACGTCAGCAGCGGGACCGTCACGCAGGGCGTGCCGCAGTAGGTCCAGAGACCGTTGAAGATCGCGTTGCCGGTGCTGCCCAGCCCCTCGGGCGCGGGGCCGGGGGCGGCGGGGCAGAGGATGGCGTCGCAGCGGCGGAATATCTCGTCCAGCGCGGCGTTCAGCACCTTCGGGTAATCCTTGGCCGAAAGGTAGTCGCGGGCGGGCACGGCATTGCCGGACTCGATCGCCTTCACCGTCGGCTCGCCCAGCCGGTCCTTCCCGTCCCGCCAGTAGGGGTAGAAATTGTAGGCCATCTCGGCCTCGTTCACCCTCAGGCGCTGGTCGGCGGCGGCGTCGAAGGCGCTTGGCAGCGGGGCGGCGAACACCTGTTCGCCGAGGGCGTCGAAGAGCTCGCGGAAACCGTCGTGCAGGTCGGGGTGGGCCACGTCCCAGCCCGGCGGGCGGACGAAGGCGAAGACCGGCGGCCGCGGCGGTTCGGAGGCGGCGACCTTCAGCAGCGGCGGTGTCGGCTCGGGCCGGGTCGCGGGATCGGCGGCGTCGTGGCCGAACAGCACCTCGGCCAGAAGCGCGGCGCCCGTCGGATCGGCCGCGAAGACGCCGACGGTGTCGAGCGAGGGCGACTGGTTCAGCACGCCGCGCCGCGGAATCGCCCCGAAGGTCGGCTTGAAGCCCGTGATGCCGCAGAAGGACGCGGGCCGGATAACCGAACCCGCGGTCTGCGTGCCGATGGCCAGCGGCACCATCCCGTCGGCCACCGCGGCCGCCGAGCCGGAGGAGGAGCCGCCGGGCGTGTGGCCCGGATTGTGCGGATTGCGCGTCTTGCCGGGATGGGCGAAGGCGAGTTCGGTCGTCACCGTCTTGCCCATGAGGATCGCACCCTCGGCCCTCAGGCGCTCGACCACGAAGGCGTCCTGCGCGGGCACGCGGCCTTCATCGACGAGGCAGCCGTTCTCGGTCGGGATGCGGCGGGTGTCGATGATGTCCTTCACCGCGACCGGCAGGCCGTGGAGCCGCCCGAGCGGACGCCCCGCCTTTCGTTGCGCGTCGAGCGCACGGGCCTGGCTTCGCACGAAGTCGGCGTCGAACCAGGCCCAGGCGCCGATCTCGGGCTCGCGCGCCTCGATCCGGGCGATGCAGGCCTCGGCCAGCGCCAGGGCGTCGAGCGTCCCGGCGGCAAGCCTCTCGCGCAGCTCCACCGCGCCGGTCGCCACGGGTTCACCGGCCATAGAACAGGTCCGGGAGATAGTAGACGATGCTCGGGAAGACGTACATCAGCACCATCGACACGATCACGCAGAACAGGAACGGCATGACCCCGGCGAAGATCTGGGTCAGCCGGATTTCCGGCGGGGCGATCCCCTTGAGGTAGTAGGCCGACATCGCCATCGGCGGGGTCAGGAAGCTGGTCTGGAGGTTCAGCGCCACGAGGATGCCGAAGAACAGCGGGTCGATCCCGAAGTGATCGAGCAGCGGCAGGAAGATCGGCACGAAGATGATGATGATCTCGGACCATTCCAGCGGCCAGCCGAGCAGGAAGATGATCAGCTGGGCGAGGATCAGGAACATCACCGGCGACAGGTTCAGGCTCTGCACGAAATGGCCGATGATCTGCTCGCCCCCGAGATAGGAGAACACGGCCGAGAACGTGTAGGAGCCGACGAACAGCCAGCAGACCATCGCCGTGGTGCGCACCGTGAGGTACACGCTCTCGCGCATCCGCTGCCAGGTCATCGCGCGATAGACGAAGGCCAGGAAGATGCCGCCGAGCGCGCCGATCGACGCCGCCTCTGACGGGGTGGCGAGGCCGAACAGGATCGAGCCGAGCACGGCGAGGATCAGGAAGGCCAGCGGCAGGAAGGACGTGACGATCAGCAGCGTCAGCTTCCCCGCGGGCATGTCCGGCACCTCCTCGTCCGTCGGGCGCGGCGCGACCGAGGGCTGCAGGATCGAGCGGCCGACGATGTAGACGAGGTAGAGGCCCACCAGTGTCAGCCCCGGGAACAGCGCCGCGGCATAGAGCTGGACGATCGAGACGTTGGAGGCGGCGGCGTAGACGATCAGCATGATCGACGGCGGGATCAGGATGCCGAGCGTTCCGCCCGCGCAGATGATGCCGCTGGCGAAGGAGGGATCGTAGCGCGCCTTCATCATCGCGGGCAGCGCCAGGAGGCCCATCAGCGTGACCACGGCGCCGACGATGCCGGTGGCGGTGGCGAACAGCGCGCAGGTGATCAGCGCGGCGACTCCCATGGAGCCGGGCACGTTCTTCGAGGCGATGTTCAGGGTGGTGAACAGCCGGTCGACGATGTTCGCGCGTTCCACGATGTAGCCCATGAACAGGAACAGCGGCACGGCG
This sequence comes from Oceaniglobus roseus, assembly GCF_002869745.1. Taxonomy (GTDB): domain Bacteria; phylum Pseudomonadota; class Alphaproteobacteria; order Rhodobacterales; family Rhodobacteraceae; genus Oceaniglobus; species Oceaniglobus roseus. Next base: position 278,189 of record NZ_PNOS01000001.1, on the reverse strand, counting down.
GTCAGCACCTCGTTGCTCATCACCGTGAAGGTCTGGTTCACGAACAGGTCGAAGATCCGGTTGTTGAAGAAGCCGAACACCCAGGTGCTGGTCTGGTCCCACCATGTCGCCACGTCGTCGAGGCGGTTGAAGTCGGCCCACATGCGGCGTTCGTCGAAATAGGCGTAGTAGCCGAAACCGATTCCCATGGCCATCAGGGTGAAGGCGATGGGGAAGCCGAGGAACACGAAGACGATGAACAGCCCCAGCATCATCAGTGCGATCTGAGGATCGGTCATGGATTGTGGCCCTTTTCGGCTTTGTTGGCTTCGCGCATCAGCAGGTCTTCGGTTTCGAACACGTCCTCGTGGGCGTCCAGCCACTCGTTGGTGCGGATCGCGAGGATGCAGCGCATCACCTGCGCGACCCCCTGGACCAGCAGCAGCAGGCCCGCGGCGACGATGACGGTCTTGAACTGGTAGATCGGGATGCCCGCCGGGCTGTTCACCGAGACCTCGGTGTAGCTCCAGGAGCGGGCGGCGTATTTCCAGCCGGCCAGCACCAGGGCCAGCACGCCGGGAAAGAAGAACAGGATGTAGAGGACGAGGTCGACCTTCGCCTGCGTCCTCGGCTGCCACAGGCGGTAGAGGAAGTCGCCCCGGACATGGCCGCCCCTGGACAGGGTATAGGCGCCGCCCATCATGAACAGCGTGCCGTACATGATGAACGAGACGTCGAGCGACCAAGCCGTCGGGCTGTTCAGCACGTAGCGCACGAACACCTCATAGCCGGTGCCGACGGCCATCAGGACGATCAGCCAGGCGAAGGCCTTGCCGAACCACGCCGACAGGTTGTCGGCGAACCGGATGTAGGAAATCATTGCAACCCCTTCGCTGCACGGCAGATGCCCCGCGCGGGCTGCGCGCGGGACATTGTCGGGCTTGTCTTTCGGATCAGAGCTTCAGCTTGCCCGGGAAGAAGTGCTCGTAGGCAAGGCCGTAGTCGGGTGCGTTCATCAGTTCGTAGAAGGCCACGTCCTCGGCCCAGGCGCGCTGGCTGTCGGTGATCTTCTTGAACATCGGATCGCTCTCGAGGTCCGGCATGATCGTCGACCAGGCCTTGATCTGCGCGTCGAGGATGTCCTTCGGGGTGCGGTACACGGTGACGCCCGCATCCTCCTGCAGCCACTTCAGGTCCGCCGAATAGCGCTTCATCGCCTTGGAGGTGTTCGCCGTCGACGCGGCCTCGACCCCGTACTTGAGGATCGCCTGCAGGTCGGGATCCAGATCCTCGTAGGTGAAGCGGTTGAACAGGAACTCGAACTGTTCGGCCGCCTGGTGGTAGGAGGACAGGTAGTAGTTCTTGGCCACGTCCTGCGCGCCGAAGTCCTTGTCGGAGGACGGGTTGTTGAACTCGAACGCGTCGATCACGCCACGCTCCATGGCCGGCACGATCTCGCCGCCCGGAAGCTGGGCGACGGACATGCCCATGGACTGCAGGAGGTCGGCGGCCAGGCCGACGGTGCGGTACTTCAGCCCCTCGATCTGGGCGACGCCCTGGATCGGCTCCTTGAACCAGCCGAACGGCTGGGCGAACATCGGGAAGCCGAGGAAGCCGACCACGTCGAGCCCCAGCTGGTCCTGCGTCAGCTCGCGGTACAGCTCCTGGCCGCCGCCTTCGTAGAACCAGCCGAGCATCGCCTGCGAGGAGGCGCCGAACACGGGGCCGGTGCCGAACAGGGAGGCCGACTTGCTCTTGCCGTACCAGTAGGCGCAGACCGAGTGGGCGGCGTCGAGCACGCCGTCGTTCACCGCGTCCATCACCTGGAAGGCCGAGACGACCGCACCGGCGGGCAGCACGTCGATCTTCAGGCGGCCGTTCGACATCTGCTCGACCCGGTCGGCATAGTCCTGGGCGAACTCCTGCCAGATGTTCGCGGCGCCCCACGAGGTCTGCATCTTCAGGACCTTCGGCGACTGCGCGAGGACCGCGGGCGCGGCCAGCGCGCCGGCGGCGGCAGCACCCCCGCCAAGGGCCGACTTCGCCAGGAACGACCGGCGGTTCAGCTTCGGTGTAGTGGTCATCTAATCTCCTCCCGTTGTGGACCGCCAGCCGCATCTTTTGAATGCCGATGCCATTGGAATGAAGGCGGTCCAGACCCGGCATGGTAACTTTCGCCCGTCAAATGACAAGCCGTTTGTGGTAATGCGAACGTCTGTATTTGCCCTCCTTTTTCGCTCTGCCCGCACGCGGTCAGGCGTCCGCCCCCGGCTCGGCGCCAAGGCCGCTCCTGAGCGCGCTGAACCGGGTGCCGAGGTGGTCGCGCATGGCGATCCGGGCCAGGTCCGGTTGCCGTGCGGCGATGGCCTCGACGATGGCCATGTGTTCCGAATGGGTGACGACGAGCGAGGCGGGATCGCGGGCCCGCGCGCGCATCTGCACCCAGCCAGGATTGCCGCGGATCCGGTCGAGCAGGGCGAAGGCGGTCAGCAGCGGGCGGTTCCGGGCGCACTGGGCGATCAGCCGGTGCAGCGCGCCGTCCCAAAGCTCGGTCGCCTGGGCATCGGCCGCCTCGACCTGCCGTTCGGCGAGGTGGCGCAGGCGGTCGACCTCGGCGGGCAGCATCCTCTGCGCGCTGAGCGCGGCCAGCTCGGGCTCGATACAAAGCCGCGCCTCCATCACCTGGAGCGCGTCCGTCTCGCCCGCGATGCGCGCGGCGAGATCCCCCGTGGGATCGGCGGGCAGCCCGGCGAAGGTGCCCTTGCCCTGGCGGCGCCAGACCAGCCCCTCGGTTTCCAGCTGGTCGAGCGCCAGCCGGACCGACCGCCGCCCCACTCCCAGCCGCTCGGACAGGTCGCGCTCGGCCGGCAGCCGCCCCTCGGGGCTGAGCCCGCCGCCCCGGATGAGGTCCATCAGGCGGCGGCGCACCTCGTCGACCGAGACCTGGGGGCGGACGCGCAACTGGCTCACGGCATCACGCCTCCCCGTCCACTGCCCAGGACCGGCTGAGGCGCCCCGCCGCGCGCCGCTCGGCGGTCGTGCGCAGGATGGCGTCCTCGATCGGAGCACGGTCGGTCAGGCCCGAGAAGTTGTCGCGCGTGCCCATGGCCAGCGTGCAGGCCAGGTAGCGTTCCTGCGCCACGTCCCAGAGCCGGTCCAACTCGTCGAGCGGTTGCGCGTGATCGTCCACCCGCAGGTCCACCCAGGGGTGGTCCTGGCGACGGTGGATCACGAGACCCGCCGACTGCCGCCCCCTGAGATCGCAGCCGCCCGCGGCCTCGCCCGCCCGCATCGCCCAGATCAGCCGCTCGGCCAGCGGCAGGTGCCGCGAGGTGGAATAGGCGTCCGAGACCGCTTCCAGCACGGCAGGACCGGAAAGGACCGCGCCCGCGACCGAATGATCGGATGCGATCAGGTGTCCCGCCCAGGGCAGGCAGCCGGCCCCGGTATGCGCGGCAAACCGGCCCTTCCCGTCCATCATGTGCACCTGTCGCCGGGCGTGGCCCGCATCCCGCGCGGAGAACTCGGCGATCAGGTCGCGGGCGGTTTCCCCCTCCGACATCCGCCGGCGCCCCTCGGTTCCCCAGACCGGGTTCCACAGCCCCTGGCTCGCCACCGCCACGCGCGCCCCGACATGCGGCACCAACGCGCCGCAGGCGAAGGAGCGGCTGACGACGATCACGCCGATCGCGCCGGTCCCGCCGTCACGGACGAGCAGGGACAGCGTCATCGCCCGACCGCGTAGGCCTGCATCAGCCGCGGGGTCGCCGCGGCGCGGAGCGTTCCGTCGGCCTCGCGCAGGGCGGCGGTCAGGCGGCCCACGGTCCAGGGCTCGGCCACCGTCACCTTGTGGCCGCGGGCCCGAAGCTCCTCGATCACCGCCTCGCCGAAGTTCGGCTCGAGCATCATCTCGCCGGGCTTCACCTCGCGCGGGAAGAACGAACCCTGGAAGTGCATCGAGTGGAACAGCGGTGCGTCCATGCATTGCTGCATGTTCATGTCCGAGTGGACGAAGCGCAGGAACCAGACCAGCTGCCACTGGTCCTGCTGGTCGCCCCCGGGCGTGCCGAAGACGAGCTGCGCGCCGTCCTTCTCGGCCAGGCTCGGCGTCAGCGTCGTGCGGGGACGGCGGCCGGGAGCAAGCGAGGTGGGCAGACCGTGCTCCAGCCAGAACATCTGCGCGCGGGAGTTAAGCGGGAAGCCGAGGCCGGGGATCACGGGCGAGCTTTGCAGCCAGCCGCCCGAGGGGGTCGAGGCCACCATGTTGCCCCAGCGGTCGATGATGTCGAGATGCACGGTGTCGCCGCGCTTCTCGGTCAGGTGCGACATCGTCGGCTCCTGCGCCGCGACGTGGCCGACGTCGAAATCGCGCTGCGCCCGCTCGATATAGGCGTCGGCCTGTTTCTCGAAGCCCGGAACACGGCCCGGGCGCTGCTCCAGCGAGGCTTTGTCGCCGATCAGCTTCGCCCGCTCGGCGTTGTAGGCATCGGAGAGCAGGTGCTCCATCGGCACCTCGCTGTGCGCCGGGTCGCCGTAATAGGCTTCGCGGTCGGCATAGGCGAGCTTCATGGCCTCGATCACGGTATGGACGAAATCGGCGCCCATGGGGTCCATGTTCGCGATATCGGTATGTTTCAGGATCGCCAGCGCCTGCAGCAGGACGGGTCCCTGCGACCACGGCGCGGTCTTGTGGACGGTCCATCCGTGGTAATCGTAGCTGAGCGGCGGCTCGTAGGTCGCCTGCCAGTTCGCCATGTCCTCGGGTGCCAGAACGGCGCGGTGCTTGGCTTCGGAGACGTCCATCACCTCGGCGTCCTTCAGGTAGTCGAAGATCGCCTCGGCCACGAAGCCCTCGCGCCATTCCTTCCGCGCGGCGTCGATCTGCTGTTCCCGGCTGCCGCCCGCGGCCTCGCCCGCCTCGACCAGCCGCTCGTAGGTGCGGGCCAAGTCGGGGTTCCTGAACAGGCTGTTCGGCGCGGGGGCCTCGCCGTTCGGGGTCCAGACGGCGGCGGAGGTGGGCCATTCGGTTTCGAAATAGTCCTTCAGCCCGGCGATGGTGTTGGCGACGCGGGGCAGCACCGGGTGGCCGTCGCGGGCATAGCCGATGGCGGGGGCCAGCGCCTCGCGCAGGGTGATCGTACCGTGGTCGCGCAGCATCAGCATCCAGCCGTCGAAGGCCCCCGGCACCACCGTCGCCAGCAGACCCGAGCCGGGGATCAGGGTCAGGCCCTGCCCGGTGTAGTGCTCGACCGTCGCGGCGGCGGGGGCCACCCCCTGCGCGCACAGCACCTCGGTCTTGCCGGTCTTCGCCGAGTGGAAGATCGCGGGCATGTCGCCTGCGGGTCCGTTCAGGTGCGGTTCGACCACCTGCAGCGTCAGCGCCGTCGCCACCGCCGCGTCGAAGGCGTTGCCGCCCTTCTCCAGCACTCCGAAGCCCACCGCCGAGGCGATCCAGTGGGTCGAGGCGGCGACGCCGAAGGTACCGCGGATTTCGGGGCGGGTGGTGAAATCAGACATGGAAGCTCCGTATTGTACCGTTCTGCAATCAGTTTTCGCGGGGATCGAGCGCATCGCGCAGCCCGTCGCCCAGAAGGTTGAACCCCAGCACCACGAGGAAGATCGAGATGCCGGGCCAGAGCGCCATCCACGGCGCCTGGTTCAGGAAATTCTTCGCCGTGTTCAGCATCGACCCCCAGCTTGGCGCGGGCGGCTGCTGGCCGAGGCCGAGGAAGGACAGCGACGCCTCGGCGATGATCGCGGTGGCGATGGTCAGCGTGGCCTGCACCAGGATCGGTGGCAGCACGTTCGGGAAGATGTAGCGCGACAGGATCTTCGGCGTCGGCAGGCCGATGGCCCGGGCGGATTCGACATAGTCCTCGGCCTTGATGCTCAGCACCTGCCCGCGGGTCAGGCGGATGAAGACGGGGGTGGCCGAGATGCCGATGGCGATCATCGCGTTGGTCAGCGAGGGCCCGAGGAAGGCGGCAAGCGCGATGGCGAGGATCAGGAACGGCGCCGCCAGCAGCGCCTCGGTGCAGCGCGAGATCACGGCGTCGGTCCAGCCGCCGAAATAGCCCGCGACGATCCCGAGGGGCACGCCGAGGATCACGGCGATCGCCACCGACACCACCCCGGCCAGAAGCGAGGCCTGCGCGCCCCAGACCATCCGCGCCAGCACGTCGCGCCCGATCTCGTCCGTCCCCAGCCAGTGCGCGGCCGAGGGCGCCTTGCGGACCGCGCCCCAGTCGGTGGCGGCCGGATCGGGGATCGGCAGCCAGGGGGCGGCGACGGCGATGGCGACGAAGAACAGCACCAGGATGCCGCCGAGGACGGCGCTGCGGTGGGTGCGGAACTTCTTCCACGCGCGGCTTTCGGGGCGGCGGGACAGGACGGGGTCGGTGGCCCCGGTGATGGTCGAAGGCGTGGCGGCGTCGGTCATGTCACTGCCCCCTCAGCCGCGGGTTCAGCACGACGTAGAGCACGTCGGCCAGGAGGTTCATGGCGATGAATCCGATCGCGGTGACCAGCACGATCCCCTGCACCACGGCGTAGTCGCGGTTGAACACGGCGTCGACCACCAGCTTGCCGAAGCCGGGGATGGTGAAGATCTGCTCGGTCAGCACGGCGCCCGCCACGAGTTCTCCGAACAGGAGCGCCGTCAGGGTGACGATGGGGGTCAGCGCGTTGCGGAAGGCGTGCTTCAGCACCACGCGGCGCTCCGCCAGTCCCTTGGCGCGGGCGGTGCGGACGTAGTCGGCGCTGAGCACGCCCAGCATCGCGGAACGGGTATGCCGCATGAGTGTCGCGGCCAGCGCGGTTCCCAGCACGAAGGCCGGCATCAGCATGGTCTTCACCGATTGCGCGAAATCCTCGGACAGCGGGACATAGCCCGAGGCGGGCAGCCACTGCCACTTCACCGAGACCAGCAGGATCAGCATGATCCCCAGCCAGAAGTTCGGGATCGACAGGCCGGACAGCGCCACCACGTTGGCGACGTAATCGGTGACGGTTCCCTTCTTCACGGCCGACAGTATCCCCGCCGGTATCCCGATCAGCAGCGCGAAGATCATCGCCATGACGGCAAGCTGGATCGTGACCGGCAGCTTCTCGGCCATCAGCTCGGTCACCGGCTGGCGGGTCCGGAGCGACATGCCGAGGTCGCCCTGCACGGCGTTGCCGATCCAGTTGAAATACTGCACCGGGATCGGGTCGTTCAGGTGGTACTTCTCGCGCAGGAACTCCAGCGTCGCGGCATCGCGTTCCTCCCCCGCCATGGCCAGCACCGGATCGCCCGGAAGAAGCTTCTGCAGCGAGAAGACGAAGACCGAGATCAGCAGGATCGTCGGGATCGCGATCAGCGCGCGGCGGAGGATATAGCGCAGCATGTCAGGCTCCTGCGGGGACGCGGGGGGCAGAGAAGGGGGGGGCCGCGCCGAAGACGGCGCGGCCCGGTCGGCGTCACTCTTCCCAGGTGACGCCTTCGAGGCGGATCATGCCGTCGGGATAGGGGGTGAAGCCCTTCAGCTTCGAGTTCAGCGCCCAGATCCACTTCTCGTGATAGACATAGACGATGGGCATCTCGTCCATCAGCACGTCCATCGCCGCGTTGTACTTCTCTTTCCGCGCCGCGGTGTCGGCCAGCGTCCGCGCCTCGTTCAGCGCGGCGTCGACCTCGGGGTTCGAGAAGTGGCTGTCGTTGATGCCGCCGTCCGTGGTCACGAACTGGTGGATGTTGCCGTCGGGATCGACGCGCCCCGACCAGCCGATCTGGCTGGCGGTATAGTCGCCCGCGGTCTGGTCCGACAGCAGCGTGGCGAATTCCTTGGAGACGAGCGAGATGTTTATCCCCGCCTCGGCCGTCATCGCCTGGATCACCTGCATCAGCTGGAGCGGCACGTTGGTGTTGGGCACCTGCACCTCCAGGTCGATGCCGTCGGCGAAGCCCGCCTCGGCCAGCAGCGCCTTCGCCTTCTCGACGTCGCGGGCGGGCACGGGATAGTCCTGGTCGTACCAGGGCGAGTTCGGCGGGAACGGCTGGTTGCCGGGCGCGGCCGAGCCCTCGAACACCACCTGGTTGATCGCCTCGCGGTCGATGGCGGCGCTGAAGGCCTGGCGCAGGCGCTTGTCGTTGCCCCAGGGGTTGTCGCCCTTGGCGCCGTTGTCGACGTTGAAGGTCACGCCCTGGTAGCCGAGCGAGACGGCGCTTTCCACGGTCAGGTTCGGATCCGCCTCGGCCTGCGCGAGGTCGGTCGCCGCCAGACGCTCGAGCATGTCGATGTCGCCGGACTGGAGGTTGGCGAGACGCACCGTGGTGTCGGGGATCGGCAGGAAGGTGACGCTGTCGAAGTGGTATTCGTCGGCGTTCCAGTAGTCGTCGAACTTCGTCAGCACGATCTTGTCCTGGGCCACCCGCTCGGAGAACTTGAACGGACCCGAGCAGACGGGGTTGTTGCCGAAATCGGCGCCCGCGGCCTCGGCGGCGGTGGGAGAGATCATCATGCCGGCCCGGTCGGCCAGCTGCGCCATCAGGGTCGCGTCGGGGGCCGAGAGGTTCAGCTTGATCTCGTACTCGCCCAGCACCTCCGTCCCGGTGACCGAGGCCAGCTCGGACTTCCGGCGCGATTCCTCAAGGTTCTGCGAGCGGTCGATGTTGGCCGCCACGGCCTCGGCGTTGAAGGGGGTGCCGTCGTGGAAGGTCACGCCCTCGCGCAGCTTCATGGTGATCGACTTGCCGTCCTCGGCCGTCGTCCACTCGGTCGCGAGCTGCGGGATGATCTCGAGGTCGGGGGTGATGTCCACCAGCTTGTCGCAGAGCGAGGTATAGACGATCCGGCCCACGAAGGTGCGGGACTGGTCGGGGTCCAGCACGTCGGCGTCGGATTGCAGCGCGATGCGCAGGTCCTTGGCCTCTACCGCGCCCGCGGCAAGGCCCATGGCGGTGGCCCCGAGCAGGGTGCCGAGGAGGGCAGTCTTGAGATGTGGCATCTGGTTTCCTCTCTGTCAGGTCGTTTCGGTCTTCTTGGTCTTTTCAAGCCGCGCGCCCTCCGTGGCGGCGCGGTAGAGGGCGAAGCGCGCCTCGGCCGTTTCGTTGCGCGGTTTCGGCACCGCCTGCGCGCCGGTGGCGGCGGCGATGCCCTGCCAGTGGTGGCAGGCGACGGGATGGGCGCCGGTCCCGGGGTCTTCCAGCTTGGGCTCCACGGTCCGGCAATCCTCCTGCGCGTGGGGGCAGCGGGTGTGGAAGCGGCAGCCGGGCGGGGGCGCCGTGGGGCTTGGCATCTCGCCCTGCACGCGGGCCTTGCGGCCTTCGCTGCGGGTCTCCGGCGAGGGGATCGAGGCAAGCAGCGCCTGCGTGTAGGGATGGCGCGGGCTGTCGAACACCTCGGCGGCGGGGCCGGTCTCGACGATCTTGCCAAGGTACATGACGGCGACGCGGTCGCTCATGTGGCGGATCACGGCGAGGTCGTGGGCGATGATGACGAGGGTCAGGCCCAGGTCGCGTCCGAGGTCGCCGAGAAGGTTGATGATCTGCGCCTGCACCGAGACGTCCAGCGCGCTCACCGGTTCGTCGCCGATGATGAGCTTCGGACCCGAGGCGAGGGCGCGGGCGATGCCGATGCGCTGTCGCTGTCCGCCCGAGAACTCGTGCGGGAAGCGGGACATGTGGTCGGGCAGGAGCCCGACCTGGGTCAGCAGCTCGGCCACCTTCTCGCGCCGCTGCCGGGCGGAGAGGTCGGGGCGGTGCACTTCGAGCGGTTCGCCGACGAGGCGGCCGACCGTCAGCCGCGGATTGAGCGAGGAGAACGGATCCTGGAAGATGAACTGCATGTCGCGGCGCAGGTCGCGCAGGCGGTTGCCTTCGAGGGTCGTGACCTCGGCCCCGTCGAACTCCACCGTGCCGGAGGTCGGGGCCAGGAGCCGCATCAGCAGCCGGGCGAGCGTGGACTTGCCGCAGCCGGATTCGCCGACGATCGCGAAGGTCTCGCCCCTGCGGATGTCGAGCGAGACGCCGTCGACGGCGCGCACCGGGGCCGTTTCCGACAGGAAGCCGCCGCCGCCGAAGTGCCTGGTGAGGTTCGTGGCCTTGAGGATGGTTCCGGTCATGCCACCACCTCCAGGTTCTGCTCCAGCGGCGCGAAGTGGCAGGCGACCGCATGGCCGCCGTCCTGCACCGCGAGGGGCGGCTTCCCGGCGCAGATGTCGGCCGCGAAGGGGCAGCGGTTGCGGAAGCGGCAGCCCGTCGGCATCGCCGCGATGGGCGGCACCGAGCCCGGGACGGTCGCCAGGCGGCCGCCCGGCGCGTCCAGGCGCGGGACGGCGGAGATCAGCCCGATGGTGTAGGGGTGCTGCGGGTTCTCGAAGACCGCGGCGGCGGGCCCCCTCTCCACGACCTGCCCGCCGTACATGACGGCGACGGTGTCGGCGATCTCGGCGACGACGCCGAGATCGTGGGTGATCATCAGGCAGGCCATGCCGAGGCTGTCGCGCAGCTCGCGGATCAGGTCGAGGATCTGGGCCTGGATGGTGACGTCGAGGGCCGTCGTCGGCTCGTCCGCGATCAGGAGTTGCGGATCGTTGGCCAGCGCCATGGCGATCATCACCCGCTGGCGCATACCACCGGACAATTGGTGCGGGTACTCCTTCAGCCGCCGGTCCGGCGCCGGGATGCCCACGCGGCGCAGCATCTCCAGCGCCCGGGCCATGGCCGAGGCGTGGGTCCCGCCCTGGTGCTGCAACACCGACTCGGCGATCTGGTCGCCGATGCGGAAGGCGGGGTTCAGCGAACTCATCGGCTCCTGGAAGATCATCGCCATCCGACCGCCGCGCAACCGGGGCGGCAGGGTCTGCCGGGTAAGGTCGAACTGTTCGCCGTCAAATGTCAGATTACCTGAGGAAATCCGCGTGTGCGCCGGGGGCAGCAGACCCATCAGCGCCATGGCCGACACGCTCTTGCCGCAGCCCGATTCGCCGACGACACACAGGATCTCGCCCGCCGACACCTCGAGGTCGACCCCGTCGAGCACGTTCACCGGCTGGCCGCGAAAGCCGACCTCGAGCGCGCCGAGGCGAAGGACCGGGCTGTCGGCAGGGGCCGTCTCCGGCGTCGTCCGCGGGGGCTGGGTCATGCGTGCGGCTGCTCCGTTCTGAACCATTCGCAGATTGGTTCAGACCTCGCGGCCCTGTCAATGGTGTTGTCCGACAATCCCGTACCGATGCGGCGGAAAACGCCGGGGGTGCAGGCAAACGCCGCAATCGGAGGCAGAGCGTGAAGGCGGGCCGCCCGCGGCTGGCGCTATTCGGCCGCGGCGTCCGCAGGCCGGTTCAGCCTGAGACCCCGCCGCATCAGCCGCCCGCCCCGGTCGCTGAGCCCGTTGATGACGGTGAAGAGCGAGGGAATGAAGATCAGCGTCAGCAGCGTCGACAGCAGCAGGCCGCCGATTACCGCCACGGCCATGGGCGCGCGGAACTCGCCCCCCGCCCCGATGGCGAGGGCCGAGGGCATCATGCCGGCGGCCATGGCGATGGTCGTCATCACGATGGGCCGCGCCCGCTTGTGGCCCGCGTCCTTCATCGCCTCGAACTGGGTCTTGCCCTCCTTCATCGCCTCGATCGAGAACTCGACCAGCATGATCGCGTTCTTCGTGACGATCCCCATCAGCATCAGGAAGCCGATGACGACCGACAGGCCGATGGCGTTGCCGGTGACGTAGAGCGCCAGGATCGCCCCGCCGATGGAGAGCGGCAGGGACATCAGGATGGTGAAGGGCGTGATGAAGCTGCCGAAGAGCAGCACCAGCACCACGTAGACCATGAGGATGCCCGCGCCCATGGCCGCGCCGAAGCTGGCGAAGACCTCGCCCATCACCTCGGCATCGCCGGAGGGCTTGATCGACACGCCCGGCGGCAGGTCCGTCACGGCGGGCGAGGTGTTGATCTGCTCCAGCGCCGGCCCGAGGACGGCGCCCGGCGCCAGGTCGGCCTCGAGCTTCACCTGGGTCTGGCGGTCGTATCGCTGGATCGACGACGGGCCGTTCGACAGCGAGATGTCGGCGACGGTGGTGATCGGCACCGACAGGCCCGTGGCGGTGTTGATCCGCTGGCCCTGGAGCTGTTCGAGGTTGTTCCTCTGCTCTTCCGCCACCCGTACGACGATGGGGATGCGGCGGCCGTCGATGTTGAACTTGGCGAGGTTGGCGTCGGTGTCGCCGATGGTGAGGATCCGGATCGTCGTCGCCAGGTCGCTGGCGGTGACCCCGAGATCTGCGGCGATCTGCGGCTTCGGGGTGATGCGCACCTCGGGCCGTTCCAGCGAGGCGGCGTTGGAGACGTTGCGCAGCGCGGGCAGGTCGCGCATCTGCCGGTCGAGCCGGTCGGCGGCTTCGGCCACCTGCTCGGGGTCCTCGCCCAGCACAACGATGGTCACGTCGCGCTGGCCGTTCCCGGCCAGGAAGTTGATGCGCGCGTCGGGGATGCCCGCCATCTCGCGCTTCAGGTCGTCCTCGATCTGGAACTGGGTGCGCTCGCGGCTGTCCTTGTCGCCCAGCGTGACGGTCACGCGGGCGGTGTTGACGCTGTCGGTGCCGCCCTGGACAAAGACGTTCTGCACCTCGGCCACCTTGTGCGCGCGGCGCGAGATCTCGTCGGTCAGGGCGCGGGTCTCCTCGATCGTGGCGCCCGGCGGCAGCTCGACCGTGATCTGCGCGCGGCCTTCGTCGGCGTTCGGGATGAAGGTCGTCGGCAGGAGCGTGGCGGAATAGATCGAGCCCGCGAAGACCAGGAGACCGATCAGCATGGTGATCGTGCGGTTCCTGAGCGTCCAGCCGAGGATGCGCATGTAGCCGCGCATGATGAAGCCGTCCTTCTCCTCGGCGTGGGGGGCGTCCTTCAGCAGGTAGGCGGCCATCATCGGCGTGATCAGGCGGGCGACGAGAAGCGAGAACAGCACCGCGACGGCGACGGTCAGGCCGAACTGGCGGAAATACTGCCCCGCGATGCCGGACATGAAGGAAACGGGCGCGAAGACGGCGACGATGGTGAAGGAGATGGCGATGACGGTCAGGCCGATCTCGGACGCCGCTTCCTCGGTCGCCTCGTAGGCGGGCTTGCCCATGTTGATGTGGCGGACGATGTTCTCGATCTCGACGATGGCGTCGTCCACGAGGATGCCGGTGACGAGGGTGATGCCAAGCAGCGAGACCGTGTTCAGCGAGAAGCCGAGCAGGTTCATCACCATGAAGGTCGGGATGATCGACAGCGGCAGGGCGACGGCGGTGATGAGGGTGGCGCGCCAGTTCCGCAGGAACAGCAGGACGACGAGGATCGCGAGCGCCGCGCCTTCGTAAAGCGTGTCCATGGCGCTGTGATAGTTGCCCTCGGTGTAATCCGTGGTGTTCTCGATCAGCGTCACCTGCACGTCGGGATATTCGGCGGTGACGTCGGCAAGGCGGTCCTGCACCGCCTCGGCCACCGATAGGTCGCTGGCCCCGGTGGCGCGGAAGACGCCGAAGGCGACGACGGGCTGGCCGTTCAGGGCGGCGAAGCTGCGGGTCTCGGCCGGGCCGTCCACCACCAGCCCGACGTCAGACAGCCGCACGGTGCGCCCGTCGCCCACGGCCAGCGGCGTGCTGCGCAGCTGGTCGAGCGTGGTGGCGCCGCCAAGCGCGCGGATCGAGAACTCGGTGCCGCCGATGTCGCCCCGCCCGCCGCCGAGGTCGATGTTGGTGGCCGAGAGCTGGCGCGAGATGGAGGCGGCGGAGATGCCGAGCGCCATCAGCCGCTGCGGGTCGAGTTCGACCTTGATCTCGCGGTCGGCGCCGCCGAGGCGGGTGATGGTGCCAAGGCCGCTGACCCCCTGAAGCTCGCGCTTCAGCACCTCGTCGACGAACCATGACAGGTCCTCGATGCTGCGGGTGGGGTCGGAGACGGCATAGGTCATGATCGCCTCGCCCGTCACGTCGAGCCGCTGGATCTGCGGCTCGGTGATCGAATCCGGCAGGTCGCTGCGGACCTTGGCGACGGCGTCCTTCACGTCGTTCAGCGCCCGGTCGCTGTCGGTCTCGAGCTCGAACTCGACGGTGGTCACGGAAGAGCTGTCGGTGACGTTGGAGGTGATGTGCTTGACCCCGGTGATCGACGAGATGCTGTCCTCGATCGGTTTCGTGACCTGGGTGACAAGCTCGGACGGGGCGGCCCCGGCCTGGGCGACGGAGACGGTGACGATGGGGACGTCGATGTTGGGGAAGCGGGTGACGGGGAGGGAGAAGAAGGAATAGAGGCCGACGACGCAGAGCACGAGGAAGGCGGCGATGGACGGGACGGGGCTGCGGATCGCCCAAGTGGACATGTTCATCGCGACGCCTCCTCTGTCGCCTCGGGCTGCACCGGTTCAGGGGTGACGGTGTCGCCGGTCTGGAAGAAGGCGCCGGCGCGCACCAGGACGGTGTCGCCGGGTTCGAGGCCGGTCAGGATCTCGCGCCGCCCGTCTGCGACGAGGCCGACGGTGACCTGCTGCCGCTCGACCGTGCCGTTCACGACCTTCTGGACATATTCCCCGTCGTCGCCGGTCAGGATCGCGCTGACCGGGACGGTCACGGCGTTGCGGCGGTCGGCGGTGATGTCGGCCTGGGCAAAGAGGCCCACGCGCAGGTTCGACTGGTCGGGCAGGCTGACGCGGATGTTGCCGAGGCGCGTGGCGGCATCGACCAGCGGCGACACGCGGCGCACCGTGCCGGGGCGGGTGCCGAGGCCGGCGATGGAGACGCTGGCCGGATCGCCTTCCGACAGGTGAACGAGATCGGTCTCGATCACGTCGGCCGAAACCTCGATCTCGCCGTCCTGGATCAGCTGGAACATCGGCGCGGCGCCCGAGGACAGGTCGCCGAGGTTGGCGTTGCGGGCCACCACGACGCCGTCCACCGGCGCCTTCACCGTGGTCCATGCGAGGTTCAACTCGGCGATCTGGAGCGCGGCTTCGGCCTGCGCCTTCTGCGCTTCGGCCGAGGTGATGGCGGCGCGGGCGGTCTCCACCGCGGCGGCGGCGCTGTCGGCGGTCGCGGTGTCCTGGTCCAGCACCGCCTGGGCCGAATCGCCGCGCGCGCGCAACTGCTTGGTGCGGTCAAGCGCGAGTTCGGCCTGGCGCGACGCGGCCTCGGCGCTCCTGAGGTTGCCCTCGGCCTGGGCGATGGCGGCCTCGGCGATGGCGAGGTTGGCCTCGGCCTGGCGCTTCTGGGCCTGGTAGGTCTCGGCGTTGAGCTGCGCCAGCGGCTGGCCCTGTTCCACCGTGTCGCCTACGTCGGCGAGCAGGTCGGTGATCTCGGCCCCCGAGATGCGGGCATAGACCATCACGTCCTCGACGGCGATCAGCCCGCCCGAGGCGATGATCGTCAGCGCGATGTCCTCCTGTTGCGCCTCGGCCACGGTGACGGTGGGCGGCGGGGCGGCGACGTCCTGCTGGGCCGTCGCGGGCAGGGCTGCGGCGAGGCACAAAAGCAGGGCAAGGACGGGCGGGCGGTGAAACGTCATCTGGTCGGGCCTTTCAATCGGTCCGGATCGTGGCGCGGCGCGGCCTGGCGCACGGCGTTCCGGCCCTGACATAGGGCGCGGACCGCGCAAGGCACGCACGGGAAGTGTAACGAGCGGTTCAGTTGGCGGCTACCGGAATCTCGGGCGCCGAGGATGGCCCGGCGCCGTTCCGGCAGCGCCGGAAGGTCAGCCGGACGACGAGGCCGGGGGCGTTGTCGTCCAGCGTCACCTCCGCCTCGTGCAACCCCGCCACGACCGAGACGAGCGAGAGGCCAAGGCCGCTGCCCGGGGTGTGGCGGCTGCGGTCGAGGCGGTAGAGCCGTTGCAGCACCGCCGTGCGTTCGGCGGCCGGGATGCCGGGGCCGGTGTCGGCGACGGTGAGACGCACGGTGTCGGCCTCCGCCGTCACGGTGACGGCGATGGCGGTGCCCTCGGGGGTGTGGCGCAGCGCGTTCTCGATCAGGTTGGCCAGCACCTGCCCCAGCAGGTCGCGCCCGCCCCAGACGGCCGCGCCGGGGGTGGCGGTGACGGTCAGGGTATGGCCGGTGTCGGCGGCAGCGGGTTCGTAGAGTTCGGCCATCGTCTCGGCCAGGGTGCCGAGGTCGACGGCGGCGAAGCGGGATTTCGGCGTGCCAGATTCGACCTGCGCGATCTGGAGCAGCGCGTGAAACACCGACACCACGTCGTCGAGGTCGGCGCGGGCATCGTCGATCAGCGCCCGCGCCTCGGGGGCTAGACCATGGTGGCGCGTCAGGTCGTCGAGACGCACGGCGACCCGCTGGATCGGCGTCTTCAGGTCGTGGGCCACGTCGCTGGAGACCTGTCGCAGGGTTTCGACCGTGAGCTGCTGCGCGGCGGCCATGCGGTCGATCCGCCGGCCGATCTGAAGCATGTCCTCCGACCAGCCTGGCGCCGGATCCACCCGCGCCGCGAGATTGCCGCTGGTCAGCCGCTCCAGCGTGTTCTCCATCACCTCGACCTGCGCCGCGCTGCGCCGGGCCAGCCACAGACCGCCCGAGAGCGCGACGAGGATCGTCGGCAGGAGCGACACCAGCACGATCCGACGGAACACCAGCCAGAGGTCGTCGATCTCGGTCCGGGAGCGGGCGATGGTCAGCTCGCCCCCGTAGAGGTCGTCGGTCAGGGCCAGGTACTGGCCGCTGATCCCCTCGCCCGAAGGCTGGGTCAGGTGATAGCCGTTCTCGTCCCGCGTCAGGGCGGCGTTGCCGAAGTGCTGGCCGTTCGGCGCGAAATAGCTCAGCAGCATCCGGTTCGGGTCCGTCACCTTGCCCTCGGCGTTGACGAGCGCGGCAAGGGCAAGGGCGGACGGCGCGGCGCGGAAACCCGCCATGTCCTGGCGCAGGTCCTCGCGCATGGTGGCGTCGAGGGAGTTCCAGCTGACCGCGTAGGACGCGGCGAGCGAGGCCAGCGACACCACGGCGAACAGCGCGACGAGCGAACAGGCCAGCCGGACCGGCATGGACCGGGCGAGGGAGAGGATGCCGCGGCTCATCCCTCGATCCGGTATCCCGCGCCGCGCATGGTCTGGATCAGTTCGGTCGGGAACGGCTTGTCGATCTTGGCGCGCAGCCGCGAGATGTGGGTTTCGACCACGTTGGTCTTCGGATCGAAGCTGATGTCCCAGACCGACTCCAGGAGCATGGTGCGGGTCTGCACCCGGCCCTTGCGGCGCAGCAGGTGTTCGAGCAGGGCGAACTCCCGCGGCAGGAGGTCGATCTTCCTTCCGGCGCGCATGACCTGCCGGGTGACGAGGTCCATCGTCAGGTCGCCCGCGGTCAGCTTCGTGTCCTGCTCCAGCGCCTGGGGGCGGCGGGCGAGCGCGGCGACCCGGGCCGAAAGCTCGCCGAAGGCGAAGGGCTTCACGAGGTAGTCGTCGCCGCCCGCGTTCAGCCCCGCGATCCGGTCGTCGACGCTGCCGAGCGAGGTCAGGAAAAGCACCGGCGTGCGGTTGCCCGCGCCCCTCAGGGTCTTGACCAGGGTCATGCCGTCGATCTCGGGCAGCATCCGGTCGACGATCAGCACGTCGTAGGCGCCCGCCGTGGCCTGCACCAGACCGTCGCGCCCGTTGTCCACCAGGTCCACCGCCTGCCCCTCCTCGCGCAGGCCCCGCGCGATGTAGGCGCCGGTGGTGGCGTCGTCCTCGATCACCAGAAGTTTCATCGTCTCTGCCGCGTTTTCCGTGGCGCCGCGGCCCTTTGGCGGCGTCTTCAGGATGGGGATATGGGTAGCACAGCGGCACGGGAAGGCGAGGTTACAGATTTGTATAGGGCGAGGGAGGGGAATGTCAGGAAGGGGCCGCATCTTCGGTCCATCGCGACATCAACCCCAAGGGAGTCGATTTACATGAAACGTTCCACCCCCCTCCGGACCCGCCTGGCCAGCGCCGCGCTGCTGGGCGCCGTCGCCTCGACCGGCCTGGTCGCGGGCATGCCGACCGCCGCCCTGGCCGTGCCCGCGGGCGGCTACGGCGACCTGGTGGCCGAGGTCTCGCCCGCCGTCGTCTTCATCGAGGTGACCGAGAAGGTGACCCCGGCCAACGCACAGATGCAGGGCCAGATGCCCCCGGGGATGCCCGAGGAGCTGCAGCGCCGCTTCGGCGACATGTTCAAGGGCATGCCGATGAACCCGCAGGACGCGCAGCCGATGCGCGGCGTCGGCTCGGGCTTCATCATCGACAAGTCGGGCACCATCGTCACCAACGCCCACGTCGTGGACGGTGCGGACACGGTGAACGTCAAGCTGACCGACGGGCGCAACTTCGATGCCAAGGTCGTGGGCGTCGACAAGCTGACCGACGTGGCGGTGATCCAGATCAAGGCCGACGCCGACCTGCCGACCGTGTCCTTCGGCGACAGCGACAAGATGCGTCCGGGCGACGAGGTCGTGGCCGTGGGCAACCCCTTCGGCCTTGGCGGCACGGTGACGAGCGGGATCGTCTCGGCCACCTCGCGCGACATCCACTCGGGACCCTACGACGACTTCATCCAGACCGACGCCGCGATCAACCGGGGCAACTCGGGCGGGCCGCTGTTCAACAACGCCGGCGAGGTCATCGGCATGAACACCGCGATCTTCTCGCCGGACGGCGGGTCGGTCGGGATCGGCTTCGCCGTGCCGTCGGACCTGGTGAAGAAGATCGTCGGCCAGCTGGAGAACGGCGGCGTGACCCGTGGCTGGCTGGGCGTCCAGATCTCGCCGATGCCCGAGAACATCGCGCAGGTGCTGGGCTATGACTCGCCGAAGGGCGCGGTGATCGAGGCGGTGACCGAGGACAGCCCGGCGGCGAAGGCGGGGCTGGAGAAGGGCGACATCATCCTGTCCTTCAACGGCACCGAGATCACCGAGCTGCGCGACCTGACGCGGGCGGTCGCCGGCACCGAGCCCGACAAGTCGGCGAAGGTCGTGGTCCTGCACAAGGGCAACGAGAAGACGCTGGACGTGACCGTCGGCAAGCTCGACCAGAACGACGCCTGATCCGGGCGTCAGACGAACCCGGTCTGCCCCTCGGGGTGGGCCGGCAGTCCCGCCGTTCAGCGGTCAGGGACGTCGCCCCCTGGTGACAGGGAGGCACCGGGGGGCGATCCTCCGGCTCCAAGGACAGAAGTGCCTTCGCGGCCCCGGCAGGGAGGACTGCCGGGGCCGTTTCGCGTTCACGCGCCCGGCAGGTTCAGCCGCGCTTCGAACCCGCCCCCGCGTCCCGGCGCGGGTGAGGCGAGGGACAGGCTCCCGCCCGCCTGCTTGGCGATCAGCTCCGACACGTAGAGGCCAAGGCCGAAGCCGCTGCCGCCCCCGCTCCTGCTGTGGCGGTCGGTGAGGCGGGCCAGCACCTCGGGCGGGACCGGCGGTCCGTCGTTGGTGACGGCGAGGGTGCCCGCGGCGTCGAGCACGACATCGACGGGGCTGCCCGGCGGGGAATGCTGGAGCGCGTTGTCGATCAGGTTGCCCGCGACGATGGCGAAGGCGTCGGGGTCGATGCGCCCGAACACCGGCGCGTCGGGGAGCGACAGGCGCAGCCGGCCGTCCGCCCCCGCCCCGTGCCGCCGCTCCTCCACCGTGAAGCGCAGCAGCCGGCCGAGGTCCTGCGCCGTGTCGGCGGTGCCGATCCCCGCCTCGGCGCGGGCCAGTTGCAGCAGGCGGGCCACGAGGCGGGACATCCGGCGGATCTCGTCCGCGGCGCGGTCGAGGTGTTCCTGCACCTCGGGCGCCGTGGCCTGCGCGCGCGCGCGCTGGATCTGGGCCAGCGCGGCGGCGACGGGGGTACGCAGCTCGTGCGCGGCGTTGGTGGCGAAGGCGCGTTCGCCTTCCAGCGTCTGCGCGAGGCGGATCATGAAGCGGTTGAGCGCCGCGGTGATGATCCTGAGCTCGCGCGGCTGCCCCCCGGCCCCCAGCGGCGCGAGGGAGGTCTCGCCGCGGCGCTGGATCTCGCGCCGCAGGGTGTCGAGCGGCGAGAGGGCGATGCGGGAGATCCAGCCGGTCAGCAGGTAGGCCAGCGGCAGCAGCGCCAGCATCGGCAGCAGGAAGGCGGTGAGGCTGTCCCGGTAGGCCTCTCCGCGCTCTTCGAGCGGGCTGCCGAAGGCGACCGCATAGCCCTGATCGTTGAAGCCGGTGGAATAGAAGCGGTGGGTGGCGGTGTCGATGAAGCCGGGATGGGGCGGTTCCTTCGGCAGCTCCGCCTGCTCGGCGCCGGAGGAGACCATCAGCACCCGGTTGTCGCGGTCGAGCAGCAGGAAGACGAGGAGTTCGTCGCCGACCCGGGGATCGGGGGGAAGCCGGAAGCTTTCGGTGCGGGCCAGATCGGCCTCGTGCTCGCGCGAGAGGGAGGGCAGGAACAGCCGCGCCGCCTCGCGCAGTTCGAGGTCCTGCATCTCGTTCATTTCCAGCCGCAGGACCAAGGCCATGGCCAGCACGGCCAGCAGCCAGATCGCGCCGATGCCGACGGAGACCAGGAGGGCGAGGCGCCGGGCGAGGCTGTCGGCGAGTCTCATGCCCGGCTCATCGCGGCGTCATCCGCGACCCATGCGGTAGCCAAAGCCGCGCACCGTCTCGACGGCGGCGCGGCCCAGCTTGGCGCGCAGGCGGCTGACGTGGACCTCGATCGCGTTGCTCTCCACCTCGTCGTCGAAGCCGTAGACGGCCTGTTCCAGCTGTTCGCGCGTCACCGTGGTGTCGGGGCGGCGGCTGAGCCGGTCGAGCACCGCCCACTCCTTCCGGGTCAGCGCCACCGGCTGGCCGTCGAGATGCACCGCACGCCCCTCGGGATCCACCACCAGCGCGCCGAACCGGCGTTCCGAGGTCGGCATGTCGCCCGCGCGGCGGCGGATGGCGGCGATCCGGGCGCTGAGTTCGTCCAGGTCGTAGGGCTTCAGGATATAGTCGTCGGCCCCGGCCTCCAGCCCCGCGATACGCTCCATGATCCTGTCGCGGGCGGTGGCGATGACGACGGGCGTGCGGTCGGTGCGGTCCCGCATCTCGCGCAGGAGGCTCAGCCCGTCACCGTCGGGCAGGGACAGATCCAGCAGCACCAGGTCGAAGTCGGCGGTGCGCACGGCCGCCGCCGCCTCGTCCAGGGTCGCCGCCCAGTCCACGGCGTGGGTGCGGGCGCGCAGGTGGTCCACGACCGCCCCCGCAAGGTTGACCTCGTCCTCGACCACCAGTAGCCGCATGCCGGTTTCCCTCTGCCGTCGCACCCCTTTTAGACGGTCCGTCAGGGATCCGTAAGGTTGGAGTGCGAGGCGGCGTTCGTTCGGGCGGGCGCGGGCCCGCCGGAAAGGAATGGTCATGTCGGAAGAAACCCTCTGGGTCGCCATCGGATTCGCTGGGCAGGCGATGTTCACCTCGCGCTTCCTGATCCAGTGGCTGGTGAGCGAGAAGCGGCGGGAAAGCGTGATCCCGCTGGCCTTCTGGTGGTTCAGCCTGCTTGGCGGCGTGACGCTGCTGTCCTACGCCATCTGGCGGCGCGATCCGGTGATCATCGCCGGGCAGGCGACCGGGCTTGTCGTCTATGCGCGCAACCTGATGCTGATCTGGAAGAAGAACCGCGCCGGGGTCTCGTCGTGAGCACGGGCCGCGCGGCATCGCTGGCCGTCCTGGCCCTGTTCGCCGTGCTGGTGGCGGGAGTGTTCCTGCGCCCGCTGCTGCCAGTGGACGAGACGCGCTATGTCGCCGTCGCCTGGGAGATGCACGTCAACCACAACTGGTTCGTGCCGACGAAGAACTTCGACCTTTACACCGACAAGCCGCCGCTGCTGTTCTGGCTGATCAACCTCGCCTGGACCGTGGCGGGGGTGTCGGACTGGGCGGCGCGGCTGGTGGGGCCGCTCGCCGCGGTGATCTCGGTGCTGCTGACCGGGCGGCTGGCGGCGCGGCTCTGGCCCGACGACCCCGAGGCGGGGCCGCGGGCGGTGCTGGCGCTGGCGGGCGCCCTGCCCTTCGTGCTGCTGGGCGGCCTGACGATGTTCGACGCGCTGCTGACGCTCTGCACGGTGGCGGGGTACCTCGCGCTGCTCCGGGCGCTCCGGGGCGGGCTTGCCGCCTTCGTGCCGGTCGGCATCGCCATCGCCTTCGGCGTGCTGGCGAAGGGGCCGGTGATCCTGCTGCACCTCGCCCCGGCGATGCTCCTGGCGCCGCTCTGGGCCGAGGTCGCCTGGCGGCGGGCGCTGGCGGGGTTCGGCGTGGCGCTGCTTTCGGCGCTGGTGATCCTCGCCTTCTGGCTGGTGCCCGCGCTGATCCTCGGCGGCCCGGAGTACCGCGAGGCGGTGCTCTGGACCCAGAGCGCCGGGCGCATCGGCGGCGAGGCGGCGCCCCATGCCAAGCCGATCTGGTTCTTCGCGGCGCTGCTGCCCGTGCTGCTGTTTCCCTGGGTGCTGGCGCCGGGCCTGTGGCGCGCGGCGTTGCGCACCGGGTGGCGGGGCGACAGGGCGCTGCGGCTGGCGCTGATCTGGGCCGGGAGCGCCTTCGTGCTGTTCTCGCTCATCAGCGGCAAGCAGGCGCATTACCTGGTGCCCGAGCTTCCGGCGGTGGCGCTGATCGT
This sequence comes from Oceaniglobus roseus, assembly GCF_002869745.1. Lineage (GTDB taxonomy): Bacteria > Pseudomonadota > Alphaproteobacteria > Rhodobacterales > Rhodobacteraceae > Oceaniglobus > Oceaniglobus roseus. Next base: position 255,640 of record NZ_PNOS01000001.1, on the reverse strand, counting down.
GGCGCGGCTGACCCGGGTGCGGCCGCAGTTCACGGTGGCCGTGGCGGTGGTGCCGGTGGCGCTGGTGGGCGCGGCCTTCCTCGCCATGGTCTCGGGGCTTCTGGACACCGGCAAGGCGGCCGACCTGCTGGACCCGCTGTCGGCCCTGCTGGGCTGGGTGCTGCTGGCGGTGGCGATCTGCTGGCTGGCGCTTCGGCTCGGCGGGCTCAGGGGCGGCGTGGTGCTGACACTGGGCCTCGTCGCCTCGCTGAACCTGCTGGTGGGGCTGACGAAGACCCACACCTATTACGACGCGCGGCAGGTTGCGGCGCTGCTCGACCCCTACCGCGACGCCGGGATCGCCTTCACCGGGCAGACCTACCACGCCGAGTTCAACTTCGCCGCCCGGCTCACGCAGCCGGTGGCGGTGCTGGAGAGCGACGCCGCGCGCGCCGCCTGGGAGGCCGACCATCCCGGCGGTGTGATCATCTCGCGCCCCGACCGGGTGGACCTGGGCTGGCCCCCGGCCGAGGTCGTGACCTTCCGCAATTCGCCCTACGGCATCTGGCGCGTGGCCGATGACCCGGGCCAGAAGACCGAGACGGAGCCGAAGACATGAGCCTGCCAGACCCCGCGCCGCAGCCCGAGATCAGCGTCATCATTCCCGCCCGCGACGAGGTCGAGGCGCTGACCGGGCTCGTCGCCGGGGTGGAGGCGGCGCTGGCGGGGCGGCGGTTCGAGATCCTGGTGATCGACGACGGCTCGTCCGACGGCACCGGCCACCTGCTGACCCGCCTCGCCGTGCGCCACCCGTCGCTGCGCTGGCGGCGCAACGAGGTCGCCGCCGGGCAGTCCTCGGCCATCCGGCGCGGGGTGCGCGAGGCACGGGCGCCGCTGATCGTGACGCTGGACGGCGACGGGCAGAACCCGCCGGACCAGATCCCGCTGCTGCTGGCGCCCTTCAACGGGCCGGGAACCGAGAGGCTGGGCCTGGTGCAGGGTCAGCGGCTGGGGCGCAAGGACACGTTCTGGAAGCGCGCGGCGTCGCGGATCGCCAACGCCATCCGCGGCCGGCTGCTGCGCGACGGGGTGCAGGATTCGGGCTGCGGGCTGAAGGCCTTCCGGCGCGAGGCCTACCTGACCCTGCCCTGGTTCGACCACATCCACCGCTTCATGCCCGCGATGATGCTGCGGGAAGGCTGGGAGGTGCGCTGCGTCTCCGTCAGCCACCGGGCGCGGGACGGGGGCGTGTCGAAGTACAACAACCTCGGCCGCGCGCTGGTCGGGATCCCGGACCTGCTGGGCGCGGCCTGGCTGATCCGCCGCTCGGAACCGTCCCGGCGCATGGCCCCCCCGCGCGAGGTCGCGGCCGAGGAAGCCACGGGGCGGACCCGGCCATGACCAACGGCACGGTGATCGGGCGGATGCTGGCTGCGGTGCTGGTGACGGCCGCGCTGGCCTGCATCCTGTTCCTGCGCTTCCCCCAGCTCGACCTTGCGGTGTCGCGGCATTACTTCGACGCGGCGCGCGGCGGGTTCCTGTATTCCCACGCCCCGGTCTGGGAGGCGGTGCGGGCCGTCCTGCGCGCCAGCAGCTATGCGCTCGGGGTCGGGGCGATCCTGCTCTGTGCGCTTGGGCCGCGGGTGCCGCTGTGGATGCGGCTGCCGCGGCGGGTGACGGGCTTCGTCGCCGCCTCCTATGTCGCGGGGCCGGTGGTGTTCGTGAACCTCTGGATGAAACGCTCGTCCGGGCGGGCGCGGCCGCGCAACGTGACCGAGTTCGGCGGCCCGGACCACTATACCCCGCCCTTCACCTTCGCCGACCAGTGCCACGTCAACTGCAGCTTCGTCTCGGCCGAGACGGCGGGCATGGCGACGCTGTGCCTGACGCTGGGGCTCCTGATCGCGCCGCGGCTGACGGGCGTCCGGCGTTGGCTGTTCGTCGCAGGGCTGGCGGCGCTGGTGGTGTTCACCGGCTGGCTGAGGATCGCCTTCGGCGGGCATTTCCTGAGCGATACCGTGTTCGCGGCGCTGGCCATGGGGCTGATCGTGCCCGTGGTCTACCTTGCCTTCGGTCTGGCCGAGCAGCCGGTGGGACGCGAACGTGCCCGCGCCTACGGCGCCCAGACGGCGTCCCGGGCCCTGCCCTGAGGCGCGGCGCCCGGAGGGGCACCGCGCCCGGTCGCCTCAGGCGGCCTTGTCCTGCCGGCGGGTCAGCACGGCAACGGATTGCCAGCCCATCTCCAGCCGCCCCTTCACCTCGGTCTCGCAGCCGACCTCGGCCGCGGCGGTGTCGAGCCTCTGGGTCCAGCCGCCCTTCGGCAGCTTCACCACGGCGTCGTCGCCGGTGTTGAACAGGGCCAGCACCTCCAGCCCCTCGGGAGTCAGGGTGCGGATCCCGACGCAGCCCAGTGCCTCGTCCTGCCAGTCGGCCTCCTTCATCTCGCGCCCCGCGGGGTGCCACCACGAGATGCGGTTGCTGCCCTCCTCCTCGGAGTCCGGCCCGACGCCCCATCGCGGCGAGATGTATCCGTCCAGTGCCTTCCGGAGCGACAGCATGGCGGCGACGGCGTCGGTCAGCCGTTCGTCCGCGTTTTCCCAGTCGAGCCAGGTGATCTCGTTGTCCTGGCAATAGGCGTTGTTGTTGCCGCCCTGGGTCTGGCCGAACTCGTCGCCCGCCAGGATCATCGGCACGCCCTGCGACAGCGCCAGCGTCGCGATCATGCCCTTCACCCGGCGGAAGCGCGCCTCGAGGATGCCGGGATCGTCCGTCTCTCCCTCGGCCCCGAGGTTGTGGGAAAGGTTGTGGCTGTGGCCGTCGCGGTTGTCCTCGCCGTTCGCCTCGTTGTGCTTGTCGTCGTAGGAAACGGTATCGTGGGCGGTGAATCCGTCATGGGCGGCGATGAAGTTGATCGAGGAGGTGGCCGGGCGGTACGAGTGCTTGAACTGCACCGGCGATCCGGTCAGCCGCTCGCCCATGGCCGAGACGAGGCCGGGATCGCGGCGCCAGAAGGCGCGGATGTCGTCGCGGGCCTTGTCGTTCCACTCGCGGAACGGCCAGGGGAAGCCGCCCACCTGATAGCCGCCCTCGCCGATGTCCCAGGGCTCGGCGATCAGCTTGACGCCGGCCAGCACCGGGTCCTGCCGGATCGCGGCGAAGAAGGCGCCCTCGCGCTCGAACCCGCTGGCCTCGCGGCCCAGCGTCGAGGCGAGGTCGAAGCGGAAGCCGTCCACGTGCATCACCTCGACCCAGTAGCGCAGGGAATCGAGCACCATGCGCAGCACCATCGGATGCGCCACGTTCAGGGTGTTGCCGGTGCCCGTGGTGTCGAAGCTGTGGCGGCGGTTCTCGGACAGCAGGTAGTAGGCCGCGTTGTCGATCCCGCGATAGGAGAGCGTCGGACCCTTCTCGTTGCCCTCGCAGGTGTGGTTGTAGACGACGTCGAGGATCACCTCGATCCCGGCGCGGTGGAACTGGTCGACCGCGTTCTGCACCTCGGCCACGTGGCCGGTCCGGAGATAGGCCTGCTGCGGGGCGAAGAACGACAGGGTGTTGTAGCCCCAGTAGTTCGACAGGCCCTTCTGGGTCAGGAACTGGTCGTTGGAAAAGGCGTGGACCGGCAGAAGCTCGATTGCCGTGACGCCGACGCGGTGCAGATGCTCGATGATCGGGTCGGAGGCGAGGCCGGCGAAGGTGCCGCGCATCTCTTCGGGTACCTTCGGGTGGCGCCTGGTCAGGCCCTTCACGTGGGCCTCGTAGATCACGCTGTCCTTCCAGCGGCGGCGGATGGCGTTGGACTGGTCCCACTGGAACTGGTCCTGCACGACGACACCTTTCGGCATGAACGCCGCCGAATCGCGGTCGTCCATCGTCGTGTCCTCTTCGCCGACCTTGTAGCCGAAGAGGGAATCGTCCCACTCGATCCCGCCCTTCAGCTCGCGCGCGTAGGGGTCGAGCAGCAGCTTGTTCGGGTTGAACCGGTGCCCGTTCTCGGGGTCATAGGCGCCGTGGACGCGGTAGCCGTAGACCTGCCCGTGGCCGATGCCGGGTAGGAAGCCGTACCAGATGCCGCCCTCCATCTCGGGCAGGGCGACGCGCCGGAGTTCGGTCTTGCCCTCGGCGTCGAACAGGCAAAGCTCCACCTTCGTGGCGTTCTCCGAGAAAAGGGCGAAATTGGTACCACCGTCCCTGACCCGTGCCCCGAGGGTGTGGGACTGGCCAAGGGAACTGTCGAAATCGGAGTCCGTCACATTGGTGTCTTTCATTTTGGAATGGCCTTTCGTCCGACCAGAGATAGAGGCGTCGAGCCGAAAAAGTAGGCCGGCGCCCGGTCGGCGGCGCGACGTTCCAGCATCGCCTGGGTCACAAGGGTGGTTCCGCCATCGCTGACGCGGAACCAGCGGCGGTCCTCCTCGGGATCCGTGCCGATGCTGAGGGCGCGGGGCACCTGGGCGCGGCCGGCGATGATGCTGCGCGTCACCCGCGCGCCGTGGGCGACCCATGAGCCGGGCAGCACGATGCTGTCGTTGCGCCAGCCGGTGCCGCTCGGGATCGCATGGGGCAGGCCCGGGTACTGCGGAATCGCACAGGGCGGCTCGGCCGTGGCGAAGTCGAGCTGCGCCAGGCGATAGGCGTCGAGCGTGCCGACATCGCGCCAGTAGAACGGCCGCTCGTCGGGGGAGGCGGCGCGGACCGCCAGCGCGACACCCTCGGCCACGGCGCGCGGCAGGATGTCGTGGCCGAAGTCGTGGCCCGAGGCGGGGTCGTCGCGGTCGTCCTCCAGAGTCTTCGCCAGCCACTCCCAGTCGAAGACGTAGATGCCCATGCTGACCAGCGCGCGGTCGGGATCGTCCGGCATGGCGGGCGGATCGGCCGGCTTCTCGACGAAGTCGCGGATCTTTCCGTCGGCGTCGCAATGCATGACCCCGAAGCCGGTCGCCTGCATGCGCGGCACCACGTCGGCCGCGACCGTGACCTTCGCCCCGGCGTTGCGGTGCGCCTCGAGCATCGGGCGGTAGTCCATGGCATAGACGTGGTCGGCGGCCACCACCACGACCTCGCTCGGGTGGGTCGCGCCGATCCGGTCCATCGTCTGGGTAACGGCATCGGCGGTGCCGACGAAGCCCTCGGGGCGCCCCGTCTGTGCCGGACCATGGACGATGGACAGCGCGCCGTCGGCAAAGCCCGGCCGCCAGAAGTTCGCGATGTGCCGGTGCAGCCCCTCGGGGCGGTATTGCGTGGCGACGATCATCCGGGCAAGCCCGGATCGCACGCAGTTCGCCATCGTCCAGTCCACGATGCGCCGGTTGCCCGCGAAGGGCAGGAACGGCTTGCAGTCGTCTTTCGTCAGTTCGTGAAGGCGGGTTCCCTGGCCTCCGGCCAGCATGACTCCCACCACCTCGCCAAAGTCTCCCATGGCCAGCCTCCCAGGTGCGGGTCGCTTAATGAGGACCCTGATGTGATCTTGTCTGAAGTGATCCTGAAACCGCGTGTATCGCGGTTTGTTCCACTCGCCTCGATCACATCGGCGGTTCGGCGCCTCGGGCCTGTCGCTTTCCTTCGCCGCTGTCTATTCCTTGGAGGCGCGGGGAAGAGAAGGACGGGCACATGGCGGTTCGGGACGCGGCGATAGCAGCCGCAGGAGCGTATTTCGACGACGGCGGATTCGTCGCGGATCTGGGACGTCTGGTGGCCTTGCGCACCGAAAGCCAGGTGGCCGACAACCTTGGCCCGCTGCGGGCCTATCTCGAGGCCGAGATGATCCCGATGCTGGAGGGGCTGGGCTGCGCCTGCACCGTTCTCGACAACCCCGCGCCGGGGGGCGGGCCGTTCCTGGTGGCCGAGCGGCACGAGGGCGACGACCTGCCGACGGTGCTGACCTACGGCCACGGCGACGTGATCCGCGGGCAGGACGCCGCGTGGCGGGACGGTCTCGCGCCCTTCGCGCTGACCGTGGAGGGCGAGCGGCTGTACGGGCGCGGCACGGCGGACAACAAGGGACAGCACCTGGTCAACCTGCGCGCGCTCCGGGCGGTCCTGGAGACGCGGGGGCGGCTGGGCTTCAACCTCAAGGCGCTGATCGAGACGGGGGAGGAGACGGGCTCTCCGGGGCTTCGCGAGCTTTGCGCGGCCGAGCGGGAAAGGCTGAAGGCGGACGTTCTGATCGCCTCGGACGGGCCGCGACTGCAACCCGACCGCCCGACGCTGTTCATGGGCGCGCGGGGGGCGGTGAACTTCGTGCTCCGGGTGCGGTTCCGGGAGGGGGCCCATCATTCGGGCAACTTCGGCGGCCTGATCGCCGATCCCTCCATCGTGCTGGCCCATGCGCTGGCCACGATCACCGGGCCGAAGGGCGAGATCCGGGTCGAGGGCTGGCGGCCCGACAGCCTGACGCCCGACATCCGCGCGGCCCTGGCGGAGCTGCCGGTCGGCGGCGCGGGCCCGGAGGTGGACCCGACTTGGGGCGAGCCGGGGCTGAGCCCGGCCGAACGCGCCTTCGGCTGGAACTCCTTCGCGGTGCTGGCGATGACAAGCGGGGTGCCCGAGGCGCCGGTCAACGCCATCGCCGGAGAGGCCCGTGCGACCTGCCAGCTGCGCTTCGTCGTCGGCACCGACCCGGCGCGGATCCTGCCGGACCTGCGCGCCCACCTGGACGCGTCAGGCTTCGGCATGGTCGGGATCGAACCGGCGCGCGAGGGGTTCTTCCCGGCCACCCGCCTGCCGCCCGACCACCCCTGGGTGCGGTTCGTGGCGGCCTCGCTGGAGGAGGTGACGGGCAAGGCGCCGCACATCCTGCCGAACCTCGCCGGATTGCTGCCGAACGACTGCTTCGCCGAGGTGCTGGGGATGCCGACGGTCTGGGTGCCGCACTCCTATGCCGGCTGTTCGCAGCACGCCCCGAACGAGCACATGCTGGCCCCCGTCGCGCGCGAGGCGCTGCTGGCGATGACCGGGCTGTTCTGGGACATCGGCGAAACCGGCGGACCGCGCTAGCCGCCGCTTGACGGGCGGGGGCGGTATGCGGGACGCTCCGGCAAGGCCGCGCCGACGGGGCGCGGCAACGGGGAGGCGACCATGACCACAGCGAAGAACACCATCTGCGTCTGGTACGACCGCGAGGCCGAGGCGGCCGCGCGGTTCTATGCCGACGTCTTTCCGGACAGCGAGGTGAAGGCGGTGCACCGGGCGCCGGGCGACTTCCCCTCGGGCAAGGCGGGGGACGTGCTGACCGTCGAGTTCACGGTGGCGGGCATTCCCTGCCTCGGGCTGAACGGCGGACCGGCCTTCGTGCAGACCGAGGCGTTCTCGTTCCAGATCGCCACCGACGACCAGGAAGAGACCGACCGCTACTGGAACGCCATCGTCGGCAACGGCGGCGCGGAAAGCGCCTGCGGCTGGTGCAAGGACCGCTGGGGCGTCAACTGGCAGATCACGCCGCGGGTGCTGACCGAGGCGCTGGCGGCGGGCGGCGACGAGGCGCAGCGCGCCTTCGCGGCGATGATGACCATGGGCAAGATCGACGTCGCGGCGATCGAGGCGGCGCGGCGCGGCTAGAGACGCCGTTCAGCCGCCCGACCCCGCCGGGGACAGCGCCCAGGAGGGCGACCATTCGGCCGAAAGCTCCCTGCGGCAGGCGTGGGCAAGCGCGAGGGACAGCGCGGACAGCGGGGCGGCGCTTTCCCCGCTGCCGGTCGGCGCCTTCTCGGCCCCGGAACTGCGCAGGGCCTTGCCGAAGTCGATCATCGCCGTGGTGATCGAGTGCTTCTCGATCAGGCCCATGACGCCCCAGTACATCTGCCAGAACCGCTCCTGGTCCGCCGGGGCGGGATCGGCGGCGACGGCGATGCGGGAGGTCGTCTCGACCGCCTCCTCGCACCAGGCGAGCTTGCGTTCCAGGTAGGGGGTGCGCGCCTCGACCGCCTGCACCCGGACGAACTGGAATACGCCGACCAGAAGCCCGGCCAGTCCGACCACCGCCACGAACGCCTTGATGAGGGTCTCTGCCGACATCGCCATCTCCGCACGCTTTGCGAGCATAACTCGGACAAGGCGCAATCCTAAGCGGATTCGCCTGGCTCAGCCGCGCCGGGGCGGGGCGAAGGGCCGGTCGTGGTCCAGCGCGGGGATCCTGCGCCGCGCCGCCTCGGCCTCGGTCAGGTCGAGATCGATCACCGCGCAGCCCGGCGCGTCGCCGCCCATGTCGCGGATCACCTCGCCCCAGGGCGCGACCACCATCGCGTGCCCCCAGGTGCGGCGCCCGTCCTCGTGGCGGCCGACCTGCGCGGCGGCGACGACGAAGGCCGCGTTCTCGATCGCGCGGGCGCGCAGCAGCACCTCCCAATGCGCCGCGCCGGTCGGGACCATGAAGGCGGAGGGGACGAACAGCACCCGCGCCCCCGCTTGTCCGAGCGCGCGGTAGAGCTGGGGAAAGCGCAGGTCGTAGCAGATGCTGAGGCCCATGGGCCCCCACGGAGTCTGCGCCAGCACCGCCCGGTCCCCCGCCGCGTACCAGTCCGATTCGCCGGTGGGGCGGCCGTCGGGGGCGGCGTCGAAGAGGTGGATCTTGTCGTAGGTGGCGACGTCGGCACCGGTGTCGTCCACCAGGAGGCTGCGGTTCAGGAACTTCCCGTCCGGCCCCAGCACGGCGGTCGAACCGCAGTGGATCCACAGGCGGTGGCGGGCGGCAAGGCGGCGGCAGGCGGCGGACCAGAGGGCGTCCCCGGGCGGGCGGGCGTCGGCGCGCGCCTCGTCGCCGTGGCGGTTCATCAGCCCGGCGGTTTCCGGCAGCGCGACCATGGCGCAACCTTCGGCCACGGCGTGCGCGACGGCGGCCTCAAGGACCGGGATGTTGTCCTCCGCCCGCTTGGCCGAGGTCATCTGGACGAGGCAGAGGCGGAGGGTGTCGCGCATCGCAGGCTCCGGGCAGGGTCGGGTGCAGTCTGCGCGGTGGGGACCGGCGTGGGAAGCCCCCCGACTGGTGCGGATGGCCTCAGGGCTGTCGGCCGCGGCCGACATCGCTTTGCGCGACGGCGACGGACTTGACGATTCCGAAGCAGGGGGTGCCGGGCCCGAGGTTCATGGCATCGGCCGAGCGGCGGGTGACGCGGGCCAGGAACACATCCTCGCCCGAGCGCAACTGGACCACCACGCCGGGCCCCTGCCCCTGCCGCACGGCGATCACGGTGGCGGGCAGGATGTTGAGGGCGGAGATGCTGCGCGGCGCTTCGAGCGCCAGCATCACGTCCTGCGCGGCGATGCGGACGCGCACCTGCGCGCCGACGGACGCGGCGATCCGGGGCAGGAACAGCGGCGCGGCGGTCAGCGCGATCTCGCTGAGGCCGTCGTCGTGATGGGCGGCAAGGCGGCCGGTCAGCACCGCGCCGGCCTCGCGCACGCCGAGGGCCGGCACCGCCTCGGGGTCGGCCAGCACCTCGGCCGCGGGGCCGGTCCGGATCACCCGGCCGTCCTGGATCGCGACGACCGTGGTGGCGAGGCGGGCGACTTCGGCCAGCGCGTGGGAAACGTGGAGGATCGGCACCCTCGCCTCGTCCCTGAGCCGTTCGAGATAGGGCAGGATCTCGGCCTTTCTAGCCTCGTCCAGCGCGGCAAGGGGTTCGTCCATCAGCAGCAGGCGCGGCCGGGACAGGAGCGCGCGGCCGATGGCGACGCGCTGCTTCTCGCCGCCCGAAAGCGCGGCGGGGCGGCGCGTCAGCAGGGGTTCGATCCCGAGCAGGTCGAGGATGCGCGCGAAGTCGTCGCCGTCGCGCCGGCCGGGGGCGAACCAGCGGCCGTAGGTCAGGTTCTGGCGGACTGAGAGATGGGGGAAAAGGCGCCCCTCCTGAAAGACATAGCCGAGGCGGCGCCGGTGCGGCGGCAGCCAGATGCCGCTTTCGGTGTCGCAAAGCACCTCGCCCTCGGCGACGATGCGCCCGCGGTCGGGGCGCAGCAGGCCCGCGACGGCGTTGACCACGGTGGTCTTGCCCGCGCCCGAGCGACCGAACAGCGTCGTTACCCCCGGCGGTGCCTCGAAGGCGATGTCGAGGTCGAGGCCCGGAAGGCGGTGGGCGAGGGCGACGGAGAGGCTCACCGCCCGGCCACCCGCCGCGCGGCGCGAACCGACAGCCATTCCGAGAGCAGCAGCGCGGCCATGGCGATCACGACCGAGACGAGGACGAGGCGCAGCGCCGCCGCCTCGCCACCCGGCACCTGCAACAGGGCATAGATGGCCGAGGGCAGGGTCTGGGTCTGGCCGGGAATGTTGGAGACGAAGGTGATCGTGGCGCCGAATTCGCCCATCGCCTTGGCGAAGGCCAGGATCGCGCCCGCGATGACGCCGGGCAGCATCATCGGCAGGGTGATCGTCGCGAAGACCCAGGGGCGCGACGCGCCGAGGGTGCCCGCCGCCTCTTCCAGCTTCGGGTCGATGGCCTCGATCGACAGGCGGATCGCGCGCACCATCAGGGGAAAGGCCATGATCGCGGCGGCGAGCGCGGCGCCGGTCCAGCGGAAGGCGAAGACGAGGCCGAACGTCTCCTGCAGGAAGGCACCCACGGGGCCGCGGGTGCCGAAGGTCAGGAGCAGCAGGTAGCCGGTGACGACGGGCGGCAGGATCAGCGGCAGGTGGACGAGCCCGTTCAGCAGCTGCCGTCCCGGGAACTGCCAGCGGGCCAGCGCGTGGGCGGCGAGGATGCCGGGCGGCAGGCTGAACAGCGTGGCCCAGAAGGCGACCTTCAGGGACAGGGCGATGGCGTCGAGTTCCTGCGGCGTCAGCGGCGTCATTCGGGCGGGGCGAGGAGGGTGAAGCCCGCGGCCTCGAACACCGCGCGGGCGGCGGGGCCGTTGAGGAAGGCGAGGAAGGCGCGTGCCTCGGCGGTGTCGCGGGTGGCGGCGGCGGGATAGACGATGGGATCGTGGCTGTCCGTCGGGAAGGTGGCCCAGAGGTGCACGTTCGGGTCGGCCTTCGCGTCGGTGGCATAGACGATGCCGAAGGGCGCCTCGCCCAGCGAGACGAGGGCAAGCGCCGCGCGCACGTTGTCGGCCTGCGCGACGCGGTCCTGAACCTGCTCCCAGAGACCGAGGGAGGTCAGCGCCTGCTTGCCGTAGATGCCGGCCGGAACCGAGTCGACCATCGCCATGGCGAGCCTGCCGTCGCTGCCGAAGTCGAGCGTCGCCCAGTCCCGCGGCAGCGACAGCGGGGTCGCGGGCGCAGGGTCGTGACCCGCAAGGACGATGCTGTTGCCCAGGAGATCGGTGCGCGTCCCGGCGACGATCAGCCCCTTTTCCTCCAGCTCGTCCATCCAGGCGGTGTTGGCCGACAGGAACACGTCCGCCGGGGCGCCCTGTTCGATCTGGCGCGCGAGGGTCGAGGAGCCGGCGAAGGAGATCGTGGTGTCGATCCCTTCCGCCGCGGTGAAGTCGGCCGCGATGCGGTCGAGGGCGGTCTTCAGGCTTGCCGCGGCGAAGACGGTGACATCGGCCCGCGCCAGGGTCGGCGCGAGCGCAAGCAGCAGGCAGGCGAGGCGGATCAGGCGGCGTGACATGCGGAACCCCTTGGTGGTGTCAGCCGAACCATTGCGAGGCCGCCGCCCGCGCGCAACCGCGAAGTGTCAGGGCGCGGTCGTCGCGAGGCGCTCCATCCCCAGCTCGTCCGCCAATTGTGCGAAGCTGTCGAGCGTCACGGGGTCGAGCGGGATGCCCTCTGCCCTGCGGTGCGCGGCCTCGGCCCATTCGCGGTCGCCCGGCGCCATGACGGTGGTGCCGGGGCGCGCCGGAGAGTTTCGCAGGAGCTCGAGGTAGCGGGTCATCGCCTGCTGGACCATGGGCGCGCCGATGAAGGCGTCGGGATCCAGCGCGATCACGAAGGCGCCGCAGCCCCGCGGGGTCGAGAAATCCGGACCCATCATCGGCGCGATGTCGGGCGAGAGCCGCATGCCGGTCATCACCGCCGAGAAGATCTCGGCCACGCCGCCCAGCGCCGCGCCCTTGAAGCCGAAGGCGCCGCCGAGCGGGGCCAGCATCGCGGCGGCATGGGGATCGGCGGTATCGACGCCGCTTTCGTCCGAGGCCGCGCCCTCGGGCAGCGGGGCGTTCAGCGAGCGGTAGAGTTCGACCCGGTTGAAGGGCACCGACGAGGTCGCCATGTCGAGCAGCCAAGGATCGGCGCCGCCCGACGGGATGGCGAAGGACAGCGGGTTGGTGCCGTGGAACGGCGTCGCCCCGTCGTGAAGCCGCACGAAACTGTCGGAGTTGCAGGTGGAGAAGGCGAGGTAGCCGTTCTGCGCGGCGCGCAGCGTGTAGGCGCCGGCGGGGCCGAAGTGGCTGGTGTTCTGGATCCCGACCGCGCCGATCCCGGCCTCGCGCGCAAGGTCGCAGGCGTGCTCCATCGCGCGGTAGGCGGGCAGCGCGCCCTGCGCGTCGTCGCCGTCGAGCATCCCCGATCCGGCGCGGGTGCGGTTGAAGGTCAGCTTCGGCTGCCTGTTCAGCCGCCCCGCCTTGAGGCAGCGCGCGTAGTGGCCGGTCAGGCGGACGCCGTGGCTGTCGACACCGTGGATCGAGCCGTGCAGCAGCGAATCGCGGCAGGCGGTGGCGGTGGCCTCGTCGGCGCCGATGCCGAGAAGGACGGCGTGGACGAAGGCCGAGACATCCTCGGCGCGGGCGCGGACGGTTCCGGCATGGGTGCGGGTCATTGGCGGGCTTTCACGGTTGGGCGGGTCTGACTGGACATGAACCATGGCTGATTCTGGCGTGCAAACGGGTCAGGCTGCAAGCGCCGCGCTGCCCGGCGTTGCCGCCGGGCATGAAATCTTCGCTGGTGTCCATGGATTGTCCGGTGGAATCCGCGTCGCCGTGGACAGGGCGCCATTCCCTCAACGATAGATCAGCGTCGGCAGCCACATGGTGATGGCCGGAACGTAGGTGATCAGCAGCAGCACGATCACCAGCGGGATCAGGAACGGCGCGGTGCCGGCGACGCAGCGCTCGAACGGGATCTTGGCGACCCGCGCGAGGACGTAGAGGACCATGCCCACGGGCGGCGTCAGCAGCCCGAGCATCAGGTTCAGCACCATGATCACCCCGAAGTGCACAGGATCGACGCCGACGCTCACCGCGATGGGCAGCAGGACCGGGACCATGATGGTGATCGCGGCCACCGTCTCCATGAAGCAGCCGACCAGCAGCAGGATCAGGTTGATCAGCAGCAGGATCACCCAGGGCCGGTCCGAGATCGACAGCAACGCCGCCGCGAACTGCTCGGGCACCCGGTTCGAAGTCAGAATCCAGGCGAAGATCGCCGCCGCGCCGACCACCAGCAGGACCACGGCCGTCGTCTCGATCGTGTCGTAGCTGACGCGCAGGAACCGCGGCAGGGTCAGGGTGCGATAGACGACGAGGCCCAGGAACAGCGCCCAGGCGCAGGCGGCCACCGCCGCCTCGGTCGGCGTGAAGGCGCCGGTCAGGATGCCGCCGACGATGATGACCGGGGTCAGCAGCGACAGGAACGCCCGCTTGAACGTCTGCCACAGCACGCCCCACTGGAACGGCTGGTCGCGGGGAAAGCCCTTCCGCCGCGCGAACCAGGCGATCATCAGCATCAGCGACACCGCCATCAGCAGGCCGGGGATGAAGCCCGCCACGAACAGCTGGCCGATGGAGGCGCCGGCGACCACGCCGTAGATCACCATGGGCAGCGAGGGCGGGATGATCGGCCCGATGGTCGAGGAGGCCGCGGTGATGCCGACGGAGAAGCCCGCGTCGTACTTGGCATCGCGCATCGCCTTGATCTCGATCGCGCCAAGCCCGCCCGCATCGGCCACCGCCGCGCCGGACATGCCCGCGAAGATCACCGAGGCGCCGACGTTGACGTGACCCAGCCCGCCGCGCATCCAGCCGACCAGCGCCAGGGCGAAGTTGAAGATCCGCTCGGTGATGCCGGCGGTGTTCATCAGGTTGCCCGCGAGGATGAAGAACGGCACGGCGAGCAGCGGGAAGCTGTCGACGCCGTTGATCATCCGGTGCGCGACGACCATCGGCGGCGGCGTGCCGTTGGCGAAGATGAAGATGACGGAGGCCCCGGCGAGCGATACCGCCACGGGCACCCCCACCAGAAGCATCCCGAAGAGCATGACGAACAGCCAGACGATGTCCAAGGCTTTTGACTCCTAGTCCCGGGCGGGGCGTTGATCCACGAAGAGCTCGGGATCGATGAGGGGGCTGGTGCCGGTCCTGAGGTGCTTCACGAGGTTCCACAGCGAATAGAGCGCCATGGCCGCGAAACAGGCGGTGACATACCAGTAGATGGTCGATTTCGGCACGTCGAGCGACACCATCATCTGGTTCGTACGTCCGGCGATCTGGACGCAGAGCAGGCCGAGCACGGCGAAGAAGGCGGTCGTGGTGACGTCGATCAGGAACTGCGCCACCTGCCGGCCCCGCCGCGGCACCCAGCGGTACAGGAACTCGACCGCGATGTGGCTCTGCTTGCGGGTGGCCATGACGGCGCCGGTGAAGGTGACGCCGATCAGCAGGAACCGCGCGATCTCTTCCGTCCAGCCCAGGCTGTCGTTCAGGATGTAGCGGGTGAAGAACTGCAGGAACACGACAAAGGCGAGGACCCAGAACAGGATCAGCACCAGGCTGTCGTCCCACCTGAGGTCCGACAGGTCGATCTTCTCGTCCTCGAGCGACAGCATCTGGTCGGCGCCGGTCCGCGGCGTCTTGTCGTCCATGGTGGCGTCCTTTGCCGGGGCGCCCGGGGTCTGCCGGGCCGGTCGCGGTGTCAGAGGGTCGGGGGGTCCGGGGCGCCGCGACGGCGGCACCCCGGGAGCCTGTCAAAAGGCTTACTCGATGGCCTGAAGACGGTCGTAGGTGGCCTGGTCCCAGGTCGCCATGTCGCCGTTGTGCATCTTCTTCACCGCCTCGATGAACGGTCCGCGGTCCACCTCGTTGACCTGCACGCCCTGCTCCTTGAACCAGTCGGCCAGCTCGCCCTCCTTCTGGATGATCTGGTCGGTGGCGCAGTCGGCGGTCTTGCTCGCCACTTCGGACAGCGCGGCGCGGTCCTCCTCGCTCATCGCGTCCCAGGCGGGTCCGCCGACGATGGTCAGCAGCGCGTCGGTGATGTGACCGGTCAGGTTGATGTCCTTCTGGACCTCGTAGAACTTCTTCGCCTGGATCGTCGGCAGCGGGTTCTCCTGCGCGTCCACGGTGCCCTGCTGCAGCGCGAGATAGACCTCGGCGAAGGCGATCGGGGTCGGATTGGCGCCCACGGCCTCGGGGAACATCATGTAGAGGGGCGCGTTCGGCACCCGGATCTTCAGCCCGGCCATGTCCTCGGGCTTCAGGATCGGCTTGTTCGAGGTGACGTGCCGCGCGCCGTAATAGGTCATGGCGACGATGTGGTTGCCGGTCGCGTCGGTATAGCCCTGCGACAGCTCATTGAAGAGGTCGGAGTTGCGGTAGTGGTCCCAGTGGTCGTAGTCGCGGAACATGAACGGCGCGCCGCCGATGGCGATCGGGCCATAGGCGCGGCCCGCGAAGAGCTGTCCGGTATAGATGATGTCGACGGTGCCGAATCCGAGACCCTCGTTGATGTCCACCTCCTTGCCGAGGGACGACGCCGGGAAGACCTCGATGCCGTAACGGTCGTCGGTCGCCTCCATCAGCAGGTCGTTCGCGGCGACGGCACAGGTGTGATAGGGCTCGCTCGCCTCGTAGACATGGGCCCACTTCAGCTTGGTCTCCGCCGCCGCGGCGCCGGCCATGGCCCCCATCGTCAGGGCGGTGGTGGCCGCAAGGCACGCCAGTCTTGCCGGATTCGTCATGTTTTCTCCTCCCATAAGCGGTTGTTCGGCTGGTGATATTCTAGTCCGCTGCGCCGACAGCTTACGGAACGGGGCGCGTAAGGCAAGGGGTGAACCGGCCATCGGCGGACCCTATCGCGACCCCTTGCCGCCGTCCGCGTCCTCCGCAAGACTGGCGGGATGGACATGCCCCCCGCCCTCTCCGACGATCCCGCGCTCGCCGGTCTCGCCGCCCGCATCGCCGACAGCCGCGCGGCGCTCGTCGCGCTGACGCAGGATCTGATCCGCATCCCGACCCTCAACCCGCCCGGCGAGAACTATCGCCTGATCTGCGAATACCTCGACGCGCGCCTCTCCGCCGCCGGTTTCGCGACCGAGCTGATCCGCGCCGAGGGCACGCCGGGGGACTGCGCGGCCTATCCCCGATGGAACATCGTGGCACGTCGCGAGGGTCGGCGCGGCGGCGAGACGGTGCATTTCAACTCCCACACCGACGTGGTGGACGTCGGCCAGGGCTGGACCCGCGATCCCTTCGGCGGCGCGCTGGAAGACGGCCGGATCTACGGCCGCGGGGCCTGCGACATGAAAGGGGGCCTCACCGCCTCCATCGTCGCCGCCGAATGCTTCCTGGCCGAGTTTCCGGACTTCGCCGGCGCCATCGAGATCTCGGGCACGGCGGACGAGGAATCCGGCGGCTACGGCGGCGTCGCCTACCTGGCCGAGAAGGGGTATTTCAGCCCCGACCGCGTCCAGCACGTCATCATCCCCGAACCGCTGAACAAGGACCGCGTGTGCCTCGGCCACCGCGGCGGCTGGTGGGCCGAGATCGAAACCTTCGGCGAGATCGCCCACGGCTCCATGCCCTTCCTCGGCGACTGCGCGGTGCGCCACATGGGCGCGGTGCTGCAGGCGTTCGAGACCACGCTCTATCCCGCCCTCGCCGCGCGCCGCACGGAGATGCCGGTGGTGCCCGAAGGCGCGCGCTCCTCAACCATGAACATCAACTCGATCCACGGCGGCCAGGCCGAGAAGCCGAAGGACTCCACCGCCCTGCCCTCGCACTGCGTGCCCGACAGCTGCCGCATCGTGATCGACCGCCGCTTCCTGATGGAGGAGCGGGTGGACGAGGTGCAGGGCGAGGTGCGCGCCCTGCTCGACGGCCTCGCCGCCTCGCGCCCGAACTTCCGCTACGACCTGCGCGAACTGAACCGCGTGCTGCCCTCGATGACCGACAGGGACGGCCCCGTCGCCAGCACCGTCGCCCGCGCCATCGCCCGGACCATGGGCCGCGAGGCGCAGTTCGTCGCCTCCCCCGGCACCTACGACCAGAAGCACATAGACCGGATCGGCAAGCTGAAGAACTGCGTCGCCTACGGCCCCGGCCTGCTGGAACTGGCCCACAAGCCCGACGAGTGGATCGGCGTCGACGACATGATGGACAGTGTCACGGTCATGGCCCTGTCGCTGGTCGAGCTTCTGGCGGGCGGCGGCACGCAGACCCGATGACGCGCTGGCGGCGCGCGTCGGATGCCTCCGGCGGGGATATTTGAAAAGCAAAGATGACGGGGAGCACGCGGCCCCCATCTTTGCTTTAAAAATATCCCGGGGAGCGCGAGGGGCTGGCCCCTCGCTCCCGCACCATGCCACTTGATCGAAAGCCCGATAGCGGGGAAGGTCGCTGCAACCCCTGGCCATCACCGGAGAGAGCCATGACCATCCGCGCCTTCCTTGCCGCCGCCGCAGCGGCGACCCTCGTGACCGGAGCGGCCGCCGCCCAGGACAGCATCACCGTCGCGATCCAGCTGGAACCGCCGAACCTCGATCCCACGGGCGGCGCGGCGGGGGCGATCGACTCGGTGCTCTATTCCAACGTGTTCGAAGGCCTGACGCGCTTCGCCTCGGACGGCTCCATCGTGCCGGGCCTCGCGCAGAGCTGGGACATCTCCGACGACGGGCTGACCTACACCTTCCACCTGAAGGACGGCGTGACCTTCCACGACGGCAGCACGATGGACGGGGAGGACGTGAAGTTCTCGCTCGACCGCGCAAGGGCCGAGGACAGCACCAACGCGCAGAAGGGGCTGTTCGCGCCGATCTCGGAGGTGACGGTGGAGGATCCGCTCACCGTGAAGGTGACGCTGGCCCAGCCCACGGGGAGCTTCCTGTTCAACATGGCCTGGGGCGACGCGGTGATCGTGTCCGAGGAGAGCATCGCCGACATCGCGACGAAGCCGGTCGGCACCGGCGCGTTCAAATTCGTGGACTGGGTGCAGGGCGACCGGATCGACCTCGAGCGCTTCGACGGCTACTGGGGCGAACCGGCGAAGCTGGCGAAGGCGACGTTCAAGTTCATCTCCGACCCGACCGCCGCCTTCGCCGCGATGATGGCCGAGGACATCGACGCCTTCGTCGGCTACCCCGCCCCCGAGAACCTGCCCCAGTTCGAGGCCGATCCGCGGTTCCAGGTTCTTGTCGGCAACACCGAGGGCGAGACGATCCTTGCCATGAACAATGGGCAGAAGCCCTTCGACGATGTCCGCGTGCGCGAGGCGGTGGCCCATGCCATCGACCGGCAGGAGATCATCGACGGCGCGATGTTCGGCCTCGGCACCCCCATCGGCACCCATTTCGCGCCGCACAACCCGGCCTACGAGGATCTGACCTCGCTCTCGAAATACGACCCGGAGCTGTCGAGGAAGCTGCTGGCCGAGGCGGGCTATCCCGACGGCTTCACCACCACCCTGAAACTGCCGCCCCCGTCCTATGCGCGGCGCGGCGGCGAGATCGTGGCGGCGCAGCTGCGCGCGGTCGGAATCGAGACCGAGATCGAGAACCAGGAATGGGCGCAGTGGCTGGAGACGACGTTCAAGGGCAAGGACTTCGGCCTGACCATCGTTTCGCATACCGAGCCGATGGACATCGGGATCTACGCCAACCCCGACTACTATTTCCAGTACGGCAAGCCCGAGTTCGTGGCGCTGATGGACAGGCTGAACGCGACGACCGATCCCGAGGGCCGCACGGCGCTGCTGCGCGAGGCGCAGGAGATGATCGCGAAGGATTACGTCAACGCCTACCTGTTCGAGCTGGCGATCCCGACGGTGGCGAAGGCGGGGCTGCGCGGCCTCTGGGTGAACCAGCCGACGCAGGCGGTGGATCTGACCGGGGTCAGCTGGGAAGGCTGAGGCCGGCCCGCCCATGGTCGGGGTCCGGTCGGAGGTCTGGCGCAGGATCCGCCGGGGGCTCCGGCGTGCGGCTTGACCCATGGGCGGCGTTGCCCACGCGCCCGGCGCGGCGCCGCTCCGGCCCCGCCTACCCGGCAGTCCCTACTGGAAGGATGGTGCAAGGCGCGTGCCTGCCGCCACCGCGCCGTCCCGGGACACGGTGGGGGAAAGACGGCCGCGATTCTCCGGGTGAGGCGGCGGCGACCGCGGGGGTGGCATGGGCCGACTGTCGAAGGGGCGGTCAGCGCAGAAGCCGCTGCGGCCCGGCACTCACGCAGGCGGACGCGCAGAAGCAGGATTAGCGAGTGCGGAGGAGATGCCCGAACGCATCGAGGGCGAGGCTTTCGCCCGATGCGAGCTGAGGCCGCGGCGCGGAAGTGTCGGCCTCAGCCGGTGACGCCGGAGCCGGACCGGGCGAAGCGGGAGGACGTCGACGGCGCGCGCCGGGCCAAGGTCAGAAGGGCCACCACTGCGGCAAAGCCCAGCATCGCGGCCAGGTACCCGAGACCGAAGGACGCCAGCCAGCCGAAGCCCGAGGCGAGGCTGACACCGAAGCCGACAATGCCCGCGATCATGGCGAAGAAGAGGTAAGCGACGATCATCCGTTTGCTCCTGAGCCCTGCCGACCAGTTACCGAACCGCCTTGGGACGCACCCTGCCCATGGGCGAGGATGGGGCCGAAGTGTTACCAAAAGACTAAGACCGCCGAATCCAGCGGAAGTTTGGAGCAACTGAGTCCGGAATGAGGCAGGGCGGGTCCGGGATGACGCCCGGAACCGGCGCAGAAAAGCGCTCTGGACCACCCCCTGCCGCCCCCCTAACGTCGGCTCCATGTTGCGCTATGCCCTCCGACGCGGCCTGTCGCTCATCGTCAGCCTGGCGGTGGCCTCCGCCGTCATCTTCCTGGTGATCGAGGTCGCGCCGGGGGATCCCGCCTCGTACATGCTGGGCGTCAACGCGCGGCCCGACACCGTGGCCGCGCTGCGCGCGGAACTCGGGCTCGACGTACCGAAGGTGGAGCGGTACCTCGCCTGGGTCGGCGGGATGCTGAGCGGTGACTTCGGCACCTCCTATGCCTACCGCAGCCCCGTGGCGCAGATGATCGCGGACCGGCTGTGGGTCTCGCTGCCGCTGGCGCTCTATGCCCTGGCGCTGTCCACGCTCGTCGCCTTTCCCGTCGGCCTCTACGCCGCGTCGCGGCGGGGCCGCGCGGGCGACACGGCGGTGATGGCGGCGACGCAGGTGGGCATCGCGATCCCGAACTTCTGGTTCGCCATGCTGGCGGTGCTGGTCTTCGCGATCACCCTGCGCTGGCTGCCCGCGGGGGGGTTCCCGGGCTGGGACAAGGGGATCGGCGGCGGGATCAAGGCGCTGACCCTGCCCGCCGTGGCGCTGGCGCTGCCGCAGGCGGCCATCCTCGCGCGGATCATGCGCAGCGCGCTGATCGACATGCTGGGCGAGGATTTCATCCGCACCGCCCGGGCCAAGGGCCTGACCCGGCGGCAGGTGCTGTGGCGCCATGCGCTGAGGAATGCGCTGATCCCGGTGCTGACAATCCTCGGGCTCCAGTTCTCGTTCCTGCTGGCGGGCGCGATCATCATCGAGCAGGTGTTCTACCTGCCCGGCCTCGGACGGCTGGTGTTCCAGTCCATCGCGCAGCGCGACCTGATCGTGGTCGAATCCGTGGTGATGCTGCTGGTCTGTGCGGTGATCGTGGTGAACTTCGCGGTCGACCTCGCCTATGCCGCCGTCGATCCGCGGCTGAGGGCGCGGGCGTGAGGGGGCGCAGTTTCCTCCTCGGCGCGGGCTTGAGCGCGCTGTTCGTGCTGGCGGCGCTGGTGTCGCTGGTCTGGACGCCCTACGATATCGAGGTGCTGGACATACCGGCCAAGCTGCAGCCGCCCTCGGCGGCGCACTGGTTCGGGACGGATCACTTCGGGCGCGACATCCTGTCGATGATCCTCGTCGGCGCGCGCACCTCGCTTGCCGTGGCGCTGCTGGCGGTGGGGATCGGCATGGCGCTCGGCATCCCGCTCGGGCTTGCGGCGGCGGCGCGGCGGGGCGGGTGGCTCGACGAGGTCATCATGCGCGGCAACGACCTGATCTTCGCCTTCCCCTCGCTGGTCATCGCGATCCTGATCACCGCCGTCTTCGGCGCCGGGGCGGCGAACGCGATCATCGCCATCGGGATCTTCAACATTCCGGTGTTTGCCCGGCTGTCGCGCGGCGCGGCCCTGGGTCTCTGGCAGCGGGATTTCATCCTCATGGCGCGGGTCTGCGGCAAGTCTTCCGCCCGGATCTCGGCCGAGCACATCCTGCCCAACATCGCCTCGCTGATGATCGTGCAGGGGACGATCCAGTTCTCGCTCGGCATCCTGGCCGAGGCGGGACTGTCCTATGTCGGCCTCGGCGCGCAGCCGCCGACGCCCAGCTGGGGGCGGATGCTGGCCGACGCGCAGACGATGGTGAGCCTCGCACCGCACCTCGCGATCTTTCCCGGCATGGCGATCGTCCTCAGCGTGCTGGGGCTGAACCTGCTCGGCGACGGGCTGCGCGACTGGCTGGACCCGCGGCTGAGGGTGGTCCGGGCATGACGGCCGCTCCGGTTCTGGACGTGGAGGGGCTGTCGGTCGGCATCGCCGGGCGGCCGATCCTGCGCGACCTGTCGCTGTGGGTCCGACCCGGAGAGATCGTGGCGCTGACCGGGGAAAGCGGCTCGGGCAAGTCGATGGCGGCGCTGGCGGTGATGGGGCTGCTGCCCGAGGGCGCCGAGGCCACGGGGCGGATCCTGCTGGACGGCACCGATGTCGTCTCCGCCCGCGAGCCGACGCTCTGCGCGCTTCGGGGCAGGACCGTGGGCATGGTGTTCCAGGAGCCGATGACGGCGCTGAACCCGGTGCAGTGCATCGGCGACCAGGTGGCCGAGACGATCCTCCAGCACGAGGCCACGCCGCGCGCCGAGGCGATGGCGCGGGCGCGGGCGGTGCTGGAACGGGTCGGCCTGTCCGCCGACCGCTTCCCGCTGTCGCGCTATCCGCACGAGCTGTCCGGCGGCCAGCGGCAGCGGGTGGTCATCGCCATGGCCATCGCGTTGCGCCCGAAGCTGCTGATCGCGGACGAGCCGACGACGGCGCTGGACGTGACGACGCAGGCGCGGATCCTCGACCTTTTGAAGGGGCTGGTCGCGGATTACGGCATGGGCCTCCTGATGATCACCCACGACCTGGCCGTGGTGGCGCAGATGGCCGACCGTATCGCGGTGATGCAGGCGGGCCAGATCGTGGAGGCGAAGCCGACGGCCGAGCTCTTCGCCGCGATGGCCCATCCCTATACCCGCGCCTTGTTCTCGGCCTCGGTCCACCGGCCCGACATGCCGGAGGCCGCCCCCTCGGGCGATCCGATCCTGAGCGTCGAGGGGGCGGTGCGCGACTATCCCCTTCCGCGCACCCGCCTGTTCGGGCCGCGTCGCCATCACCGCGCGGTGGACGGCGTGTCGCTGCGCGTCGATGCAGGTGAGCGGGTGGGACTGGTGGGCGAATCCGGTTGCGGCAAGTCCACGCTGGCCCGTGCGATCCTGGGGCTGGAGCCGCTGCAGGGCGGGCGGATCGCCGTCTTCGGACACGACATCGCTACCCTGCCCCCCACCCTGAGGAGCGGGATGCAGGTGGTGTTCCAGGATCCCTACGGCAGCTTCAATCCGCGCCACCGCGTCGGGCGGCTGGTGTCCGAACCGTTCCACCTGCTGCCCGCCCCGCCGCGGGACGAGGCGCGTCGCGCCCGGATCGCCGAGGCGCTGGAGGCGGTGGGCCTGCAGCCGGACGATGCCGCGCGGTTCATCCACCAGTTCTCGGGCGGGCAGCGACAGCGGATCGCCATCGCCCGCGCGCTGATCCTGAAGCCCGAGCTGATCGTCTTCGACGAGGCGGTGTCGGCGCTGGACGTCTCGGTGCGCGCGCGTGTGCTGGACCTGCTGGCCGACATCTGCCGCCGCTTCTCGCTCGCCTACCTGTTCATCAGCCACGACCTGACCGTCGTGCGCGCGGTGACGACGCGGGTGCTGGTGATGCAGGCGGGCAAGATCGTCGAGGAAGGCCCGACCGAACGTGTGCTGAGCCGCCCCGAACATCCCTATACGCAGGCGCTGATCGCCGCCGCGCCGCGCCTGCCCGACCTCTCACGGAGTGCCGTAAATGCCGAATGACCTGCCCGACCTGCCCTTCGATCCCGCGCACTGCCTGATCGGCGGCCGGTGGCGCGCCGCGGCTGGGGGCACGCTGGAGCTGGGCAATCCCTCCGACGGCAGCCGCCTCTGCGCCATCGCGCGGGGGCAGGCGGCCGAGATCGACGCCGCCGTGGCCGCTGCGCAGGCCGCGCGGCAGGGCGAGTGGGGCCGGATGACCGCGGCCGAGCGGGGCCGCATCCTGAGCCGCATCGGTCGGCTGGTGCTGGAGCGGGTCGAGGAGCTGGCGCGGCTCGAGGCGCTGGACGTTGGCAAGCCGCTGACCCAGGCGCGGGCCGATGCCGTGGCGCTGGCGCGGTACATGGAGTTCTACGGCGGCGCGGCGGACAAGGTGACGGGCGAGACGATCCCCTATCTCGACGGCTACACCGTCTACACCCTGCGCGAGGCCCACGGGGTCACGGGGCATATCGTGCCCTGGAACTATCCCAT
The DNA here is from genome assembly GCF_002869745.1 of Oceaniglobus roseus. GTDB lineage: Bacteria > Pseudomonadota > Alphaproteobacteria > Rhodobacterales > Rhodobacteraceae > Oceaniglobus > Oceaniglobus roseus. The sequence continues at coordinate 231,965 of NZ_PNOS01000001.1, read as the reverse complement.
GCAGATCATCGGCCGCTCGGTCGGTGCCGCGCTCGCCATGGGCAACGCCTGCGTGCTGAAACCGGCGGAAGAGGCCTGCCTGACCGCGCTGATGTTCGGCTGGATCGCCGGGGAGGCGGGGCTTCCGCCCGGCGCGCTGAACATCGTGCCGGGCACGGGGGCCGCGGCCGGGGCGGCGCTGTCGGCGCATCCCGGCGTGCAGCACCTGTCCTTCACCGGCTCGGTGGCGACGGGGCGGCTGGTACAGGCGGCGGCGGCGCAGAACGTGGTGCCGGTGACGCTGGAACTGGGCGGCAAGTCGCCGCAGGTGGTCTTCGCCGACGCCGACCTCGACCGCGCCCTGCCGTTCCTCGTGAACGCGGGGATCCAGAACGCCGGCCAGACCTGCTCGGCCTCCTCCCGCATCCTCGTGCAGCGCGAGGTCTACGGCGAGGTGCGCGCGCGGATGGCCGAGCGCTATCGCGCGCTGCGGGTCGGTCCGGCGCTGGCGGATCTCCAGGTCGGGCCGCTGATCTCGGCACGCCAGAAAGCGATCGTGGAAGGCTTCCTCGCGCGCGGTTCGGATCTTGTGCGCGCCGCCGAGGGCGTGCTGGAGGATGCGCCGCCGGGCGGCCACTACGTCGCACCGGTGCTCTTCGCCGACGTGCCGCCGGACCACCCGCTGGCGCAGGACGAGATCTTCGGACCCGTGCAGGTGCTGATCCCCTTCGCGGACGAGGCCGAGGCGGCGAGGATCGCGAACGGCACCGCCTATGGCCTCGTCGCCTCGGTCTGGACGGCGGACGGCGGACGGCAGATGCGGCTGGCGAAGGCGCTGAGGGCGGGGCAGGTCTTCGTCAACAACTACGGCGCGGGCGGCGGGGTCGAGCTGCCCTTCGGCGGCGTCGGTCAGTCCGGGCATGGACGCGAGAAGGGGTTCGAGGCGCTCTACGGATTTTCACAGCTGAAGACCGTGGCCGCCTGGCACGGATGAGGGAGGAAAGAGCATGAGACTGGACGGAAAGGGCGCCATCGTCACCGGCGCCGGATCGGGCTTCGGCGCCGGGATCGCGCGGCGCTTCGCGGCCGAGGGCGCCCGGGTGGTCTGCGCCGACATCAACGGCGATGCGGCGCGCGCGGTGGCCGAGGAGATCGGTGGCGTCGCCGTGACGGTGGACGTGGGCGACGGCGCCAGCGTCGACGCGATGGCAAAGGCGGCGGTGCAGGCCATCGGCGACGTCGACATCCTGGTGAACAACGCCGGGATCACCCACCTGCCCGCGCCGATGGAGGAGGTCAGCGAGGACGACTTCGACCGGGTGCTGCGGGTCAACGTGAAATCGGTCTACCTGACGGCGCGGGCGCTGGTGCCGCAGATGAAGGCGCGCGGGACCGGGGCGATCCTGAACATCGCCTCGACCGCGGGGCTGAGCCCGCGGCCGCGGCTCAACTGGTACAACGCCTCGAAGGGCTGGATGATCACGGCGACCAAGGCGATGGCGGTGGAGCTGGCGCCCTCCGGCGTGCGGGTGAACGCGCTGGCGCCCGTGGCGGGGGAGACGCCGCTGCTGAAGTCCTTCATGGGCGAGGACACGCCGGAAATGCGGGCGAAGTTCCTTGCCACCATTCCGCTGGGGCGGTTCTCGACCCCGGAAGATCTCGGGAACGCCGCCCTCTATCTCTGTTCGGGCGAGGCTTCGATGGTGACCGGGGTGGTGATGGAGGTCGATGGTGGGCGCTGCATCTGAGGGCGGGACCGGGGGCTTCACACCCGTCGCCATCGCGCTTGCGCCCATGGCACGCAATGTGGGCCCCCGCGGGAATTCTGGAAAGCGAAGATGGGGCGTGTGGTGAAGGTCGGAGCGCGGAACCTGTTGACGGACGTGCCGGGTCTGAAGGTCGGACAGGCCTCGGACCCGGTGCTGAAATCGGGATGTACCGTGGTGGTCGGCGATGCGCCCTTCGTGGCGTCCTGCCACGTCATGGGCGGCGCGCCGGGGACGCGCGAGACCGATCTTCTGGCGCCGGACAAGTCGGTGCAGGCGGTGGACGCCATTGTCCTGTCGGGGGGGTCCGCCTTCGGGCTGGACGCCTGCTCGGGTGTCGCGGCGGCGCTGCGGGAGGCCGGGCGGGGGTTTGCCGTGGGCTCCGCGCGGGTGCCGGTGGTGCCCGGGGCGATCCTGTTCGACCTGCTGAACGGCGGGGACAAGGGGTGGGGGGTGAACCCCTATGGCGCGCTCGGGCGGGCGGCGTTCGCGGCGGCTTCGCAGGACTTCGCCCTCGGCTCGGTCGGCGCGGGAACGGGCGCGCTGGCGGCCCGGCAGAAGGGCGGGCTGGGGTCGGCGTCCTTCGTGCTGGAGCAGGGGGTGACGGTCGGGGCGCTGGTGGCGGCGAACCCGGTGGGCAGCGTCACGACGCCGGGGGACCGGCATTTCTGGGCGGCACCCTTCGAGGTCGGGGACGAGTTCGGCGGGCTGGGGCCGGATCCGCGGGGCGGGCTGGCGGAGATCGGGGAGAGCCGCAAGATGCTGGCGGCACGGGGTGGCGGCAACACCACCCTGTGCATCGTGGCCACGGACGCGCGGCTGACCAAGGCGCAGTGCCACCGGCTTTCGGTGGCGGCCCATGACGGGATCGCCCGGGCGGTGGTGCCTGCGCATACGCCACATGACGGGGATATCGTGTTCGCGCTGTCCACCGGTGGTGTCGAGGTTGACGATTCCACCGTTCTGCGGATCGGCGCCGCGGCGGCGCATTGCGTGGCGCGGTCGATCGCGCGGGCGGTTTTTCTGGCGCGCCCTGCGGAGGGCGATCTGCTGCCGACCTGGCGGCAGGAGAACGGCGTCTGAACGCCCCAGCATCCGCCCCCGACAACCGGGTCGACGTGGGGTCAGGTCCGGCGCGTCGGCGAGATGAGGCAATCACGCACGCCGTTGCCGGGGCGGATATGTAACGGCTCCCAACGCGAAGCGCGGGGTTCGATGCGCCAGGAGGCTGTGGCTCTGCCGGTGTGACCGATGACGATAGGCGCGGGTGGTGAAGTCGCCCCTCCGGAGGGGCTTCCCGGGTTGAAGCTCGGCTCGCGAGTCATCGGGCCATGGCGACGGAGCACTGTGGGTCTGGAATGGGCAGACCGGGCCGATGCCCGGTCTGCGGTCCGGTCGGGGCAGGATCCGATCAATCCGTCAGCGACCCTTCCTCGTGGGCCTGCTTCATACGCCGCTTCAGAATGCCGCCGACGAAGATCGGCAGGATGAAGCCGACGATGGCGATGGTCCAGAGCGCGATGGCGAGTGGCGAGCCGACGAGGATGCCGTAGTTGCCGTCGTCGATGGTGACGGCGCGGCGCAGGTTCACCTCCATCTCGTTGCCGAGCAGCGTGCCGAGGATCACCGGCACCAGCGGCACGTCGAGCTTCCTCAGCGCCCAGCCGCCGACGCCGAAGGCGATCATCACCAGCAGGTCGAAGCTGGAGCCGGAGATGCCGTAGATCCCGACGAAGGAGATCATCGCCACCACCGGCATCAGGATCCGCGGCGGCACCATCAGGACGCGGGTGAAGAGGCCGACCATGGGAATGTTCATGGCGAGCAGCATCAGGTTGCCGATGAACAGCGCCGCGATCAGGCCCCAGACCACGTCGGGGTTCTGCGAGAACAGGAGCGGCCCCGGCGTGATGTTGAGCGACAGCAGCACGGCGAGCAGCACCGCGGTGGTGCCGGAGCCCGGCACGCCGAGGGCCAGCATCGGCACCAGCGCGCCCCCGGCGGCGGCGTTGTTGCCGGCCTCTGGCGCGGCGACGCCGCGCGGGTCGCCCTTGCCGAAGGTCTTGCCCGAGGAGTCGACCACCTTCTTCTCGATCGAGTAGGAGATGAACGAGCCGAGGGACGCGCCCGCCCCCGGCAGGACGCCCGCGATGAAGCCGAGGACCGTCGAGCGCAGCATCGTGGGGGTGCAGTAGCGGATCAGGCCCCAGGAGGGGACGATCCTGCCGATCTCGATCTTCGGCTTGGCGGCTTCCTCTTCCGCCGAGCCGCGGTGTTCGAGGAAGATGAAGACCTCGGACAGCGCGAACAGGCCGACGATGGCGACGAGGAAGTCGATGCCGTCGTAGAGGTGCACCTCGCCGAAGGTGAAGCGCGGCACGCCGGTCTGGGTGTCGACGCCGATCATCGCGAGGCCGAGGCCGAGGGCGGCGGCGAAGGCGGATTTCGCCTGGTTGGTGGCCGAGATGCCGCCGAGGGTGGCGAAGGCGAGGGTAAACAGAGCGAAGTATTCGGCCGGGCCGAACAGCAGGGCGACCTTGACGAGCTGCGGGGCGAGGAGGACGAGGCCCCAGGTGGCGAAGAAGGCGCCGACGAAGCTGGCGATGCCCGACAGCGCGAGCGCCTCGCCCGCACGGCCCTGTTTCGCCATCGGGTAGCCGTCGAGGCAGGTCATCAGCGCCGGTTCGTCGCCGGGGATGTTGAGGAGGATCGACGAGATCCGGCCGCCGTACATCGCGCCGTAGTAGACCGAGGTCAGCAGGATCAGCGCGGGCGTCGGCCCGAGGCCGAGGGTGAAGGCGACGGGGATCAGGATCGCGACGCCGTTGCTGGGCCCGAGGCCCGGCAGCGCGCCCATGATCGTGCCGAGGAAGCAGCCGACGAGGGCCAGCAGGATGTTCTGGAAGGTCAGCGCGACAACGAAGCCGTCGGCGAGGGAAGCGAGGGTGTCCATGGATGCGGCCTCAGAATCCGAGGGGACCGGAGGCGAGCGAGAGCCCCAGCACCAGTTTGAAGACGACGTAGATGCCGACCGAGGTGCAGACCCCGACGACGAGGCTTTGCAGCGGATTGGTGCCGAGGCGCCAGGTGAGATAGGCGGAGGCGACGGCGGTGGCGATCAGGAAGCCGACCTCGGGCAGAAGCTCGGCATAGGCGATCATCACGAGGACGGCGAGGCCGATCTCGGCCAGGCGGCCCATGGTCGGCCATTCCGGCTCGGGGTCGGGCTTGACCAGGAAATAGAGGGACGACAGCGCCATGACGGCGGCGATCACCAGCGGGAATGTCTTGGGGCCGACGGCATCGGAGAGGAAGCTCTCCTGGATGATGGTCGCCTGCCAGGCGAAGATGGCGGCAAGCAGAAGGCCGATGCCGCCGAAGATGCGGTCGCTCATGGATGTCCCCTCCCGGACGTGGATGGCCCGCCCCCGGGGGTTCGGGGACGGGCGGCGGGCAAGGTGCCCGGTTACTGGATGATGCCGATCTCTTTCGAGAGGGCGGTGATGTTGTTCACCGACTCCTGCACGAAGGCCTGGAACTCGGCGCCGTGGAGGTCGAGCGGGGCAAGACCGTTGGTCTCCATCACCTGCTTCCACTCGTCCGAGGCGTAGAGCTTGGCGATGGCGTCGACCCAGTAGTCGTAGGCCGCGTCGCTCATCCCGCCGGGGGCGTAGAAGCCGCGCCAGTTGGCGCCGATGGCGTCGATCCCCTGCTCCTTCGCGGTCGGGATGTCGGCGAACTCGCCGCCCAGACGCTCGGGCGCAAGCACCGCCAGCACCTTGATGTCGCCGGAGTCGACGAAGCCCTTGGCCTCGGACAGGTCGCCCGTGAAGGCCTGGAGCGAGCCGGCCAGAAGCTGGGTCACCGCCTCGCCGCCGCCCGCGAAGGCGATGTACTTGACCTGGCGGACGTCCTCGATCCCGGCTTCCTGGGCGGCGATCAGTACCTTCAGGTGATCCCAGCCGCCGACGGCCGAGCCGCCGCCGATGGCGACGGATTTCGGGTCGGCCTTCATCTTGTCCATCAGCTTGGGCAGGGTGTTGATCTCGCTGTCCTTGGCGACGGCGATCACGCCGTAGTCGGCGCCGACCGAGGCCAGCCAGCGGACCTGGTCCATGGTGTTGCCCGGAAAGGCGTTCTGGGCGAGCCGGGTCGCGGTGGCCGAGGAGGCGGCGACGATCAGGTCGTTGTCGTCGTTGCGCTTGTTCACGACTTCGGCGAAGGCCACGCCGCCGCCGCCGCCCGACAGGTTCACGACCTGCATGGTCGAGGGGATCAGCCCTTCGTCCTGGAGCGACTTGCCGACCTGGCGGCAGGTGAAGTCCCAGCCTCCGCCGGGGTTCGCCGGGGCGATGCACTCGGGGTTCGAGGGGGTGAAGTCCTGGGCCAGGGCCGACAGCGGCGCGCAGGCGATCAGGGCGGCAGCGGTCAGGCCGCGCCGGAGGGCGGTGAGTGTCATGGTGGTCTCCTCCACAGATATCACGGGCCGGGTCCGTTGTGTCCCGGCCCTTGGGAAAGCCTATAGGGCGCGGACCTGTCATGGACCTGTCATGCCGCGGAAGGGCGCAGGCTGCGCCGATCTTCGCCGGGGCGGGTGGGTGAATCACCCACCCTACGATCGGCGCGGCGCGTAGGATGGGTGATTCACCCATCCCCCGTGACGGAAGGGCGGCATGCACGCTCTGTTGCAGGGGACGGTCCCGGCGCACTAGGCTCCGGCAGGGAGGACGTCATGCGCGTGCTGGTGGTGGAGGATGCGGCCGACGTGGCCGAGGCGGTGGCGGCCGCGCTGGGGCGGGCGGGCTATGCCTGCGACATCGCGGGCGACCTCGCCGCGGCGCGGGACCATGTCGGCGTGCAGGGCTATGACGTGGTGGTGCTGGACATCAACCTGCCCGACGGCGACGGGCGGGATTTCCTGCGGTCGCTGCGGCGGGGCGGAAACCGGGTGCCGGTGCTGATGCTGACGGCGCGGATCGAGGTCTCGGCGCGAGTGGACGCGCTGGACGACGGGGCGGACGATTACCTCGTGAAACCCTTCGACCTGCGCGAGTTGGAGGCGCGGGTGCGCGCCCTGACCCGGCGCGAGGCCGGGCGGGTGGAGGCGCGGCTGAGGCTCGGCGCCATCGACTACGACCCCTCGGCGCAGGTGGTGCGGGTGGGCGGCAAGCCGCTGCCGCTGACCCGGCGGGAGATGGCGCTGCTGTCGCTGCTGATGGGGCACCCGGGACACATCCTGAGCAAGGAGCGGCTGTTCGACGGGCTGTTCTCCTTCGCCGACAGCGAAGTGGGGGTGAACGCGGTCGAGCTCTACATCGCGCGGCTGAGGAAGAAGCTGGCGGGCAGCGGCGCGGTGATCGAGACGCACCGCGGGCTCGGCTACAGGATCGCCGAGGGTGGCTGAGGCGTTGCGGCGGCCGGCGATCTCGCTGAAGGCGCGGGTGGCGCTCGCCATGGCGGCGGTGCTGGTGGCGGGGGGCATCGTGGTGCTGGCCGCCGCGCTCGGCTACGGGCGGCAGGCGGCGCGGGAGATCTACGACCGGCTGCTGCTCGGCGCCGCGCAGAGCATCGCCGAGTCGATCTCGGTGCGCGACGGGACGCTGGTGGTCGACATGCCGGTGACGGCGTTCGAGCTGCTGGCCTTCGCCCCGGACGACCGCATCCGCTATCGCGTGACCGGCCCCGACGGGCAGACGGTGACGGGAAGCGCCGCGGCGCCGCTGCCGCGGGAGGCGGGGGAGACTGTGTTCTACGACGGGGCCTTCGGCGCGGAGGCGGCCCGCTATGTCGCGCTGACACGGCGCTTTGCCGAGCGCAGCTTCTCCGGCCCGGTGACGGTGGTGGTCGGCCAGACCCTGCTGGCGCGCCGGGCGCTGGCGCGGGACATCGCCGGGAATGCCGTCGCCGTGCTGGGGGCGGCGGGGGCGCTGATCGCCCTTCTCGCCTGGCTCGCCCTGCGCTCGGCCCTGCTGCCGCTGCCGCGGATCGGCGCGGCGCTCCGGGGGCGCGATCCGACGGACCTGACGCCGCTCGACCTGTCGGTGCCGCGGGAGGTGGCCGAGATGCTGTCGCCGCTGAACGACTTCATGGCCCGGCTGGACCGGCAGCTCGTGTCGAACCGGTCGCTGATCGGGGACGCGGCGCACCAGCTGAGGACGCCGGTGGCGGCGATCCGGGCGCAGGCGCAGCTGGCCGCCGGAGAGGCGGACCCCGAAACGCGGGCGCGGATCGTGGCGCGGATCCATGAACGCACGCTGTCGCTGAGCCGCCTTCTGGACCAGATGCTGAGCCAGGCTCTGATCGCCCACCGCTCGGACACCGAGCCGCGGGCGCTGGTCGATCTGCGGGACATCGCGCTGGACGTGCTGGAGGATGCCGAGGCGGCGGGCGGCGTCGTGGAACTGGACCTGCCGGACGACCCGGTGATGGTGCGCGCCGACGCCGTGGCGCTGGCGGAGGCGGGGAAGAACCTGCTGCACAACGCGCTGCGTCACGGCAGGGGGCCGGTGCGGCTGGGGGTGCGCGGTCCGGTCCTCTACGTCCGCGACAACGGCGCGGGGCCGGGAGAGGCGGTGCTGGCACGGGTGGGCGAGCGGTTCGTCGGCTCGGCCGGGGGCAGCGGCCTGGGCCTGTCCATCGCCGCGGCGGTGGCGGAAGGGCACGGCGGGCGGCTGCGGCTGGAGCGGCGCGCGGGCGGGTTCGAGGCGGCGCTGTGCCTGGAGGGGGCCGCGTAATGCGGTGGCTGGCGCTGTGGCTCTGCCTCGTCCAAGGCGCCTTCGCGCAGGAGCGGGTGATGGCCTTCGGACCGGAGGCGGCGGCCGAGCGGCTGGTGGTGCGCTCGACCACCGATCTGGAGGCGATGGGACCGGTCATCGCGGCCTTCCTCGAGACCCGGCCGACCGTCGGGCTGGACTACGAGCAATGGGGGTCGAACGACCTCTATCGGCTGGCGCGGACGGAGTGCGCCGATGGCGCGGCGGGCGCGGACCTGGTACTGAGCTCGGCGGTGCACCAGATGGTCGACCTGGTGAACGAGGGCTGCGCGCAGCCCTGGCGCTCGGCCCTGACGGCGGCCCTGCCGGGGGCGCTGCGCTGGCGGGACGAGCTGTGGGGCGTGACGCAGGAGCCCGCGGTCATGGTCTACAACCGCGACCTCGTGCCCGAGGGCGAGGTGCCGCGTTCGCGCTTCGACCTTCTCGACCTGCTGCGCCCGGCCGAAAGCCGCTTCCGCGGACGGATCGCCACCTACGACATCGAGGAGTCGGGCCTCGGCTACCTGCTGGCCTTCGCGGATTCGCTGGAGGCGACGACCTTCGGCGGGCTGATGGAAAGCTTCGGCGGCGCGGGCGCGGTGGCGACCTGCTGCTCGGCCGAGATCATCGACGCGGTGATCGCGGGGCGCTTTCTTGTCGCCTACAACGTGCTCGGCTCCTATGCCCTGGCGCGGGCGGCGGAGGATGCGCGCCTCGGCGTCGTGGCGCCGGGGGACTACACGCTGGTTCTCAGCCGGGCGGCGATGATCCCCGCCGGGGCGCGATCGTCCGGGCTGGCGGGCGCCTTCGTCGACTTCCTGCTGTCGCCGCCGGGGCGCGAGGCGCTGGAGCGGGCGCTGCTGATCGTGCCGCTCGACGGGGCGGACGGCACGCTTCTGGACATGCCCGGCAGCGCCGCCTCGATCCGCCGGCCGATCGCGCTTGGCCCGGCCCTGCTGCTGGCGCTGGACGCGCAGAAACGGGCGCTGTTCCGCGCCCGCTGGCGCGATTCTTTTCCGCTGCGCTGAGACGCTCGGGTATTGCGAATCACGTCGCGGGGGTCGCCGGCCGCCCGGGCGGACCGCGGTGCATGCGGCGCCGGGCGCTGCCAAAGCCTTGAGAAGGGGCCATAAAGCCGTGATCTGGATAAATTTTCTGCGACCCCCACGATTACCTTTGTCACGGGGCGCGTTTCCTTGGCATTGTGCCCGGCAGCGGCGGGGAAAACCCGCCCTTTCAGATCCTATGGGAGGACCACCATGAAAAGTTTCCTGAAGGCCGCTCTGGCGGCTGCCGTCGTCGCCGTGCCCGGCGCGGCCCTCGCGGCCTGCGACCCCGGCGAGACGGTCGTCAAGTTCAGCCACGTCACCAACACCGACAAGCATCCCAAGGGGATCGCCGCCAACCTGCTGATGGAGCGGGTGAACGAGGAGATGGACGGCAAGATGTGCATGGAGGTCTATCCGAACTCCACGCTCTACACCGACGAGCAGGTGATCGAGGCGATGCTGCGCGGCGACGTGCAGCTTGCGGCGCCCTCGCTGTCGCTGTTCGAGTCGATCACCAAGGCCTATCGCCTGTTCGACCTGCCCTTCATGTTCAAGAACATCGAGGCGGTCGATGCCTTCCAGGCGTCCGAGACCGGACAGGCGATGCTGGACAAGATGCAGCGCCGCGGCCTCCAGGGCCTGGCCTACTGGCACAACGGGATGAAGCAATTCTCGGCGAACAAGCCGCTGCTGGTGCCCGGGGACGCGAAGGGGCTGAAGTTCCGCGTCCAGCCGTCGGACGTGCTGGTTGCGCAGATGGAGGCCCTGGGTGCCTCGCCGCAGCCGATGGCCTTCGCCGAGGTCTACGGCGCGCTGCAGACCGGCGTCGTCGACGGGCAGGAGAACACCTGGTCGAACATCTACGGCCAGAAGTTCTTCGAGGTGCAGGACGGCATCACCGAGACCAACCACGGCATCATCGACTACATGGTCGTGACCTCGGTCGACTTCCTCGACAGCCTCGAGCCGGACGTGAAGGAGCAGTTCCTGACCATCCTCGACGAGGTCACGAAGGAGCGCAACGCCGAGGTCGGCAAGGTCGACGCCCAAGCGCGGCAGCTGATCCTCGACGCCGGGTCCACCATCCGCGAGCTGACGCCCGAGCAGCGCGCCCAGTGGGTCGATGCGATGAAGCCGGTGTGGGACCAGTTCGCCGACGAGGTGGGCCAGGAGAACATCGACGCGGCGCAGAAGATCAACGAGACGATGTAACCTGCGCGCCGCGCCCCCGGAGGGACGTCCGGGGGCGCGGCGCCTTCAGCCGCCTGCGGCAGGGCCGGGCGGCCGTTTCAAGTTTTCCGGGGGATCGGGACGAAGATGGATCACAGCAGATACCCGCGTGAACCGGGGGTGATCGACACCCTCGAAGAGACGCTGATGGCGGTCCTCATGGGGCTGATGACCGTCCTCACCTTCGTCAACGTGGTGCTGCGCTACGGGTTCAACTCTTCGATCATCTGGAGCCTCGAGGTCACGCTGGTGATGTTCGCCTGGCTGGTGCTGCTCGGAGTCTCCTACGGCTTCAAGATCCGGATGCACCTCGGCGTCGACGCGGTGACGAACCTGCTCGCGCCCGGTCCGCGCCGCGCGGTGGCGCTGGTCGCGGGTCTGCTCTGCCTGCTCTACGCCGTGCTGTTCCTCAAGGGGGCCTGGGATTACTGGGCGCCCTTCGCCGACCTGCCGAAGACCACCGGGCGCTGGTTCCCCACCGGCTTCGACTGGGACGCGCGCCGCTTCGGCTTCACCGAGACGGGCGACATCCCGATCCCCTTCGACGGGCTGAAGGACTGGCTCGAGAAGACCTTCAACTCCTACACCGAGGGCGGCGAGACGGTGGTCGACAGCTATTCCAAGATGCCGGTGCTGGTGCCCTACGTCGTGCTGCCGCTCTCGGCCCTGCTGATGCTGTTCCGGGTGCTGCAGGCCTGCATCCGCATCTGGAAGGGCCACGAGGACAGCATGATCGTCAGCCACGAGGCCGAAGACGCGGTGGACGATGCCGCCACCCGGATGAGGGACGCCTGAGCCATGGAAGTCGTCCTCCTCTTCGTGATGATCGTCGGGTTCCTGCTGATCGGCGTGCCGATCGCGGTCTCCCTCGGCCTCAGCTCCATCGCCTTCCTGCTGATGTTCTCCAACACCTCGCTCGCCTCGGTGGCGCAGTCGCTCTACCAGGCGATGGCGGGGCACTACACGCTGCTCGCCATCCCGTTCTTCATCCTCGCCTCGTCCTTCATGTCGACGGGGGGCGTCGCGAAGCGGATCATCCGCTTCGCCATCGCCTGCGTCGGCCACCTGCCCGGCGGCCTCGCCATCGCGGGGGTGCTGGCCTGCATGATGTTCGCGGCGCTCTCGGGCTCGTCCCCCGCCACCGTGGTCGCCATCGGCTCGATCGTCATCGTGGCGATGCGGCAGGTGGGCTATACCAAGGAATTCGCGGCGGGCGTGATCTGCAACGCCGGCACCCTCGGCATCCTGATCCCGCCCTCGATCGTCATGGTCGTATACGCCTCGGCCACGGATGTCTCGGTGGGGCGGATGTTCCTTGCCGGCGTGATCCCGGGGATCCTCGCGGGCGTGATGCTGATGGTCACGATCTACATCATGGCCATCGTCAAGAAGATGCCCAAGGGCGAATGGCTGGGCTGGGGCGAGGTGTTCGACTCATTCCGCGACGCGCTCTGGGGGCTTCTGCTGATCGTCATCATCATGGTCGGCATCTACGGCATTCCCGGCGTCACCGGCGCGATCTTCACGCCGACCGAAGCCGCCGCAGTGGCGTCGGTCTATGCCTTCTTCGTGGCGACCTTCATCTACCGCGACATGGGCCCGCTCTATGTCGGCGAGGGCAAGCGGCCGCTGCCGCTCTACCGCGCGCCCTATGCCGTCGTCACGGGCTTCTTCCACCGCGACACGATGAGGACGCTGCTGGAAGCGGGGAAGCTCACGGTGATGCTGATGTTCGTCATCGCCAACGCGCTGATCCTGAAGCACGTCCTGACCGACGAGCAGATCCCCCAGGCCATCGCCAACGCGATGTTGTCCTCGGGCCTCGGTCCCATCGGCTTCCTGATCGTGGTCAACGTGATCCTGCTGATCGGCGGCCAGTTCATGGAGCCTTCGGGCCTCCTCGTCATCGTCGCGCCGCTGGTCTTCCCGATCGCGATCCAGCTCGGGATCGACCCGATCCACCTCGGGATCATCATGGTGGTGAACATGGAGATCGGGATGATCACCCCGCCGGTGGGCCTGAACCTGTTCGTCACCTCCGGCGTCGCGGGGATGCCGATGATGGCCGTGGTGCGCGCCGCCCTGCCCTTCCTCGCCGTGCTCTTCGTGTTCCTGATCCTCGTGACCTACGTCCCCTGGCTCTCGACCTGGCTGCCGACCGAGATGATGGGGCCGGAGATCGTCATCAAGTGACCGCGCAGGGGGCAGCCTCACCCCTCCCTGTTTCTTCTTTGCCCTAATTACTCCGGGGTCCGGGGCAGCGCCCCGGGGTCTCTCCGCCCAGGAACAGGCCTTTGGACTACGACCACATCATCGTCGGCGCGGGCAGCGCCGGCTGCGTCCTCGCCAACCGCCTCAGCGCCGGGGGCCGCAAGGTGCTGCTGCTCGAGGCGGGGCAGCGCGACACCTATCCGTGGATCCACATCCCGGTCGGCTATCTCTACTGCATCGGCAATCCGAAGACCGACTGGATGATGAAGACCGCGGCCGAGCCGGGGCTCGGCGGGCGGTCGCTGCTCTATCCGCGCGGCAAGGAGCTCGGCGGCTGTTCTTCGATCAACGGGATGCTCTACCTCCGGGGGCAGGCGGCGGATTACGACGGCTGGCGGCAGCGGGGACTGACCGGCTGGGGCTGGGACGACGTGCTGCCGCTGTTCAGGCGGAGCGAGGACTACGTCGACGGGCCGTCGGAGTTCCACGGCGCGGGCGGCGAGTGGCGGGTGGAGAACCAGCGGCTCCGCTGGGACATCCTCGACGCCTGGCAGGAGGCGGCCACGCATGTCGGTATCCCGAAGGTCACGGATTTCAACACCGGCGACAACGAGGGCGTGGGGTATTTCCGCGTCAACCAGCGGTCGGGCTTCCGCTGGAACACCGCGAAGGCCTTCCTGAAACCCGTCGCCTACCGCCGGAACCTCCGGGTGCTGACCGGCGCGAGGACCGAGCGGGTGATCGTCCAGCACGGCCGCGCCACCGGGGTGCTGTTCCGGCGGGGCGACCGGCTGGAGACGGCGACGGCGGGCGAGGTGATCCTGGCGGCGGGCGCCATCGGCACGCCGCAGATCCTCCAGCTGTCGGGGATCGGGCCCGGGGCGCTGTTGCAGGAGATGGGGATCCCGGTGCTGCGGGACGTGCCCGGGATCGGCGCCAACCTTCAGGATCACCTGCAACTGCGCTGCGCCTACCGGGTCCGCGGTGCGAAGACGCTGAACACCATGTCGGCCAGCCTTTACGGCAAGGCGATGATCGCGCTGGAATATGCGCTGAAGCGCACCGGCCCGATGTCGATGGCGCCCTCGCAGCTCGGCGCCTTCGCGCGGTCGGGCGAGGACGTGGCGACGGCGGACCTCGAGTACCACGTCCAGCCCCTGAGCCTCGAGGCCTTCGGCGGCGGGCTGCACGATTTCGACGCCCTGACCGCCAGCGTCTGCCACCTGCGCCCCGACAGCCGCGGCACGGTGAGGATCGCGTCACCCGATCCCGCCGCAGCCCCGGTGATCGCGCCGAACTACCTGTCCGCCGCCCGCGACCGGGCGGTCGCCGCGCGGGCGATCCGGCTGACCCGGCGGATCATGGCTGCTGCGCCGCTGGCCCGGTACGCCCCCGAAGAGTTCCGCCCCGCCAACCCTTCCGACGACGAGGCGGCGCTGGTGAAGGCGGCGGGCGAGATCGGCACGACCATCTTCCACCCCGTCGGTACCGTCGCCATGGGTGCGGGACAGGACTCCCCGCTCGACGCGCGGCTGCGCCTCCGGGGCATCGCGGGGCTGAGGGTCGCCGATGCCTCGGTGATGCCGACGATCACCAGCGGCAACACCAACGCACCCGTGATCATGATCGCCGAAAAGGCAGCCGAAATGTGTCTGGAAGACGGCAAGAGCCCTGTTTTTTAAGGGTTAATCGGCCTTTCACCCCTCCACCCTATACCCGCCCACGGTGGGAAAAGGGGTGAGACATGGCGACAGCGGGTGCAAACGCGCCGATCATCATCAAGCGCAAGAAGGTGGTCGGCGGCGGCGGCCATCACGGCGGCGCGTGGAAGGTGGCCTATGCGGATTTCGTGACCGCGATGATGGCGTTCTTCCTGCTGATGTGGCTGCTGAACGCGACGACCGAGACGCAGAGGAAGGGCATCGCCGACTATTTCGCGCCGACGGTGTCGATGGCCCGCGTCTCGGGCGGGGGCGACGATTCCTTCGGCGGCGACTCGGTGTTCTCGGAGGAGAGCCTGGCCAAGAACGGCACCGGCGCCTCGGCCCGCCACCACGACGAGGAGGACAAGGCCCGCGGCATGTCCGGCGTCGACCGCGACCGCGCCGGCGAGGCCGAGGGCGACATGGGCAACCGCAAGCTTGAGGACCTGGCCAACAAGCTGAGCGCGCGCTCCGGCGAGAGCATGGTGAGCGAGGATCTGGCCCGCCACATCGTCACCCGCGTGACCGATGTCGGGCTGGTGGTCGAGCTGTTCGACCTGCCGGGACAGCAGCTGTTCGACGACAATTCGTCCCGGCCGCTGCCGCTCCTGCAGGATCTGGTCGGCGTCGTGGCAGGCGTCTTCGCGCTGGCCGACAACCGCATCGCGATCAACGGCCACGTCCGCTCGGAACCCGTCGTGCGGCGGGTGAACCCGGTCTGGGACCTGTCGACCGACCGCGCCACGGCGGTGCGCCGCCTGGTCGACCGCACCGCGCTGGATCCCGCCCGCCTGCACCGCGTCACCGGCCTGGCCGACCGCGAGCTGGTGGCGGGCAACCCGCTGTCGGTCCGCAACAACCGCATCGAGCTGGTCCTGCTGCGCGACGGCAAGTGACCCGGCGGAGGCCGCAGCGGCGGGATCCGGCCGCGGCAAGTAGGGGCAATCTTAGCCGTTAGCAGCCTGTTAAGTGCGGTCCTGTAGTGAGGGGATAATGTCGATCCGCATCAGAAAGGTGACTGAATGACCATCTCCTCCTCGCTGTACGCCAGCGTGTCCGGGCTGAACGCCAACGCCCAGCGGCTGGCCAGCATCTCGGACAACATCGCGAACTCGTCGACCATCGGCTACCGGCGGCTGGAGACCGATTTCAACTCGATGGTCGTGAGTTCGGGCGAAAGTCGCCAGCGCTATACCGCCGGCGGCGTCCGTGCCGAAACCCACCGTCTGATCAGCCAGCGCGGCCAGACCGTGGGCAGCAGCAACCCCACCGACATCAGCGTGCAGGGTCGGGGCTTCCTCCCGGTGACGGACCGTGTCGCGGTTGGCCGGGCCGGGGTGCTGCCGCTGTCGCTGATGACCACCGCCTCCTTCCGCCCCGATTCCGCGGGCATCCTGACTACCGCCTCGGGCCAGGCGCTGATGGGCTGGCCGCTCGATCCGGACGGGACGCTGCCCAATGTCACCCGCGACACCAGCGCCGCGCTGGAGCCGGTCAACATCGGCACCAACCAGTTCGTCGCCAACCCGACGACCCAGATCTCCCTGAGGGTGAACCTTCCCGCGGCCGACACGGCTGCCGGGTCCAGCGGCGATCCGGTGGACCTGTCGGTGGAGTATTTCGGCAACCTCGGGCAGCCGGAATCCCTCAGCATTACCTACACGCCCACGGTCCCCGCCACCGGATCCTCGAACACCTGGACGATGACGATCACCGATTCCGCCTCGGGCGGCGCCATCATCGGCGAATACACCCTGACCTTCAACGACACGGCGGCCGACGGCGGCACCCTGGCCAGCGTGACGGCCGTTTCCGGCGGGGCGTACGATCCCGCCACCGGCAGCGTGCCCCTGGCCGTCGGCGGCGGCACCATCGACATGACGATCGGCAGACTGGGCGACAGCGGCGGGACCACCCAGCTGGCCGCCAGCTTCGCCCCGACGAACCTGGACAAGAACGGATCCCCGGTCGGCAACCTGATCGGAGTCGAGATCGATCCCGACGGCGTAGTGCAGGCGATCTATGACACCGGGTTCAACCGTCCGATCTACCAGGTGCCGCTGGTGGACGTGCCCAACCCCGACGGGCTGACCGCGCGCGACGACCAGACCTACAAGCTCTCGGCGGACAGCGGTCCGATGTTCCTCTGGGACGCGGGTGACGGCCCCACCGGCACGACGCTCGGCTACTCGCTCGAGGCGTCGACGACCGATGTCGCGGTTGAGCTGACCAACCTGATCCAGACCCAGCGCGCCTATTCCTCCAACGCCAAGGTCGTCCAGACCGTCGACGAGATGCTGCAGGAAACGACCAACCTCAAGCGATAGCGCCCGCATCGCAAGAAGCGCCACCATCTGAAGGATAACCGTCATGAGCATGTCCAATGCCCTTTACAACGCCCTCAGCGGACTGGGCGCGGTCAGCCGCTCGGCTCAGGCGGTGTCGTCCAATGTCGCCAACGCCCTCACCGAAGGTTACGGACGGCGGGAGGTCGTGCTTGGCAGCGACCGTCTGGGCGGTGTCCGGGTCTTGGGCGTCACGCGGATCGTGAACGCCGCGGTCCTGGCCGACCGTCGCATCGCCGACGCCGACGCCGGGGCGGCGCGAACGCCCGCGGGCTTCCTGTCGCGCCTTCAGAACCTGATCGGCGCCGCGGACAGCCCCTCGTCGCTTCCCGGCCGCCTGGCCACGTTTGAAGGCCGCCTGATCGAGGCGGCGAGTCGCCCGGATTCCGTCGCGCGCCTGCAGTCGGCCGCGGAAGGCGCGGCGGACCTCGCCAGCGCCCTGAACGCGGCCGGCCAGGGCGTGCAGGACCAGCGACTGGCGGCGGACCGAAGCATCGCGACACAGGTGGGACAGCTGAACGACGCCCTGGCCGAAATCGCCAGGCTCAACACCAGCATCACCCGTGTCCAGTCCAACTCGACCGAGGCGAACGCGCTGATGGATCAACGCCAGGTGCTGATCGACAGCATTTCCGCCATGGTTCCCTTGCGCGAACTGCCGCGCGCGAGGGGCGCCGTGGCCCTGGTGACGACGGGCGGGCAGATCCTGCTGGACGGACGCGCCGCAGAGATCGGATTTACCGCGTCCAACGCCATCACGGCCGGGATGACCCTCGGCGGCGGACACCTGTCCGGTCTCACCGTGAGCGGACGCCCCGTGGACATGTCGGCAAGTGGGCGGATGGGCGGCGGCAGCCTCGCCGCCGCCTTCGGGATCCGGGACGACCTCGGCCCGGAGGCACAGTCGCAGCTCGACGCCCTGGCGGCAGACCTGATCGAACGGTTCCAGGATCCGGCCGTGGACCCGACGCTTGGTTCTGGCGATCCCGGCCTCCTCACCGACGCGGGGGCGGTCCTTGTCCCGCCGGCCGCTCCCGGGTTGGCCCAGCGGCTTTCCCTGAACGCGGCCGTCGATCCGGCCAACGGTGAAGTCTGGCGCCTGCGCGACGGGCTCTACGCGTCGGCCGAGGGTCCACCGGGCAACGCGGCAACGCTGCAGGCGCTCTCCGACGCGCTCGAGATCCCGCGTCCCTCGCCCTTCGGCGGCAGTGACCGGAGCGCCGCCGGCCTGTTCTCGGAACTGCTCTCGATGGTCGGCAGCCGGGAGTTCCGGGCACAGCAGCAACAGACTTTCGCCGAAACCCGCGCGGCAACCCTGCGGGAGCGCGAGCTGGCAGGCGGCGTCGATAGCGACCAGGAGATGCAGAAACTCTTGCTGGTCGAACAATCCTATGCAGCGAATGCGAAGGTGATTCAGGCCGTGGACGACATGCTTCGGCGATTGATGGAGATCTGAGCCATGATGACATCCATTGGCGACCTCGCGATGAGTTTCTCCAACCGGCTGACCAACGCGCGCATCCGGTCGGACCTGAACACCCTGGCGCAGGAGTTGAGCAGCGGCCGGAAGTCCGACCTGCGCTCGGCCCTGGCCGGAGACGTGGCCCCGGTCAGCGTTCTCGAACGCAGTTTAAGCAACCTTGCCGCCTATGGCACGGCAAACGACGAGGCATCGCTGTTCGCCGAGACCGCACAGACGGCCCTGGAACAGGTCGGCGGACACCTCGATGCACTCGCCGGCGCAGCGCTTGCGATGGACAACACCACGGACGAGCTGCAGATTGCGAATTTCGCCGCGAACGCCGCCAGCCGGTTCGAGGCCGTGGTAGGTGCGCTGAACACCTCGGTCGCCGGGCGCAGCCTCTTCGGCGGCGCCGAAACGGCCAGCCCGCCTCTCGCCCCGGCCCGGGAGATGCTCGACGCCCTCGCCGCGGCGCTGCCGCCCGTTGCGACGGTGCAGGAGATTTCCGACACCGTGGACGCCTGGTTCGCCCCGGGTGGCGCTTTCGACACGACGGGATATCGCGGTGCGACCGTTCCACTGGCCCCGTTCCGGATGAGGCCCGGCGAAGCCGTGAGCTTCGGGATGGATGCCCGTGCGACGGAGATCCGGGCAGCATTGGCGGCGACGGCAAAGGCCGCCCTGCTCGACCGCGGGGTGCTTGACGGGCGACCGGTGGAAGCCTCCGCTCTTATCGGCGCAATTGCCGAGGATCTCCTTGGCGCAAGCAACCGCATCACCGCGCTCCGCGGCGATGTCGGCGTGCTGGAAGAACGGATCGACGCCGCCAGGACACGCAACGCCAGCGAAGGCGCCTCGGCCCGGATAGCTTTGTCCACACTCGTGGCCGCAGACCCCTACGATACCGCCACGAATCTTCAGGCGGTGCAGACGCAGCTTGAAACCTTTTTTTCGGTCACCGCGCGGTTGTCGCAGCTGACGCTTTCCGGATACCTGCGATGATCCGGCTGGTCTCGCTCTTCCTGATTGCCCTCTGGACATTGCCCACCGCGGCCGCCGAGGTCAGGATCAAGGATCTGGTCGAATTCGACGGGGTTCGCGGCAACGACCTGGTTGGCTACGGGCTGGTGGTTGGACTGAACGGCACTGGTGACGGTATGCGCAACGCCCCGTTCACCGAAGAGATGATGGCGAACATCCTGGAGCGGCTCGGCGTCAACGTAACGGGCGAGCAGTTTCGGCCGAAGAATGTCGCCGCGGTGCTGGTCACCGCCACCCTGCCCCCCTTCGCCCGAACCGGCAGCCAGATTGACGTCACCGTTTCTGCCATAGGCGACGCGTCGAGCCTCATGGGAGGCACGCTGGTAATGACCCCTCTGACCGCCGCCGATGGCGTGATCTATGCTGTTTCGCAGGGTACTGTCCTGGCGGGGGGGGTTATCGCCAAGGGCGACGCCGCCTCGGTGACCCAGGGCGTGCCGACCGCCGGAATCATCCCGTCCGGCGCCCGTGTCGAGCGGGAGATCGATTTCGATTTCACGCAGTTGAGTTCGATCAGGCTGGCCCTGCGAACCCCGGACTTCACGACTGCAGGTCGGATCGAGCAGGCGATCAACCGCGATCTCAGTGGCCGCGTGGCCACGATGCTGGACGCCGGCACGGTTCTCGTCGATATCGCCTCGACCCGGCTGCGCTCTCCGGCCCATGCCATGGGCAGGATCGAGAACATCACGGTCGAACCGCAGCGCAAGGCACGGGTGGTCGTGGACCAGAGTTCGGGCACGATCGTCATGGGCGAGGACGTGCGCATCAGCCGCGTCGCCGTCAGCCAGGGCAACCTGACCCTCAGGATCGAGGAGTCGCCGCTGGTCGTGCAGCCAAATCCGTTTGCCCCGGGCGAGACGATCGTGGTGCCGCGGACCAATGCGGGGATCCAGAAGGATCCCGGCATCGCGCTCGCAGAAGTGCCGGCGGGCACGTCCCTGTCCGAAGTCGTCCAGGGGCTCAACGCGCTTGGCGTCGCGCCGCGCGACATGATCGACATCCTGAAGAGCATCAAGGCCGCCGGTGCCCTGCACGCCGAGTTCATCGTCCGCTAGCGCAGGGCCCGCCGCGCAGCGGATTACGGAAGCGTTCGCCGTTCCGGCTGGACATCTTTCGCGTGACGGACGTCCGCCCCAGCACGACGAATTGCTCGCACGCGGAATGTGGCGAGCGTGCGGCAAGGCGACGGCAGGAGACAGGGATGCGACCGCTTTCGCGAAGGGCCGTCCCGCGCGTGACGACGGCGCGGCGACGTCACCGCGTTCACGGGGGCCACAGTCGTCTTCGCGTCTCCGTGGTCCGAAAGGACGCCTCCGTCGGATGCGGAATTGCAAAGATGGTTATTCTCGATAATCCTTGACCGGACAGGATCGAGGCGGAGCGCGCCGATGCGTATCAAAGGCACTTCGAACAGAACCCCAAGGCTGTCTGGCGCGCTGCGGCGCTCAGGGGCAAGAGATCCTCACCGCCCGGCCGACTGTCAGCCAGTGCACGCCAGCGATTTCTGATGGCAGACGAGGGCGTGGCGCCGGATGCGCGTTTGCGGGGACTGGTCGGATACCAGATGCAGCGGACGCTTCACCTGGTCCAGGCCGATGCGGCGGCAACTCTGGCCCCGCTCGGCCTGAGGAGGCTGACCTTCGCCGCCCTTGCCGTCATCGTGGACTCCCCGGGTCTGCGGCAGACCGACCTGGCGCGGGCACTCGCCATCGAACCGCCGAACATGGTACCGGTCGTGGATGAACTCGTGCGGCGGGGCCTCGTTGCGCGGGAACGGGACACCTGCGACCGGCGCGCGAGCCAGCTCATCGCGACGGAGCCGGGGCAACGCCTGTGCGCCCGGGCTGCCCGCGCCTTGGAGGCCCACGACGCGCGGATGCTGGCGGGCCTGTCGGCCGAAGCGCGGATGGCGCTGTCCGCCGCGCTCCTGCGGATCGAGGAGAACGCCAGCCGTCGGGGATGAGGGCCACGGCCGTTGCGCGGCGGTGGGATCAGGCGGTCTGCTGGCCCGGGTCGGGCAGCTCGGGTTCGGGCTTCAGCGGGGTATCGTCGACCCGGGGCACCGTCTGGCGTTCGATCATCCGGGTCACACGGGGCGCGGCGGGGCCCTGGTGCAGGGCGAGAAGGCGCTGGTAGGCGTCAAGATCGGCCTGGGTGCGGCGCTGGTTGTGACGGATGTATTCGACCCAGGTCGGGACATGATAGCTTTCCGACCAGCGGTCGGGATGTTCAAGGTCGCGCATCAGCGTCCAGTGCTGGGCACCGTCGCGGATGCGGATCCGGCGGCGCAGCGCCATGACCGACAGGAACTCGGGCACGTCGCCCTGGCGGATGATGTATTCGACCATGATGTTGATCGGCCCGCTGCGCTGCGTCAGATCCAGGCGCAGCGGCGGTTCCTTGAACTGGTTCAGCGGGTCGAGGTTCAGCATCCCGAAGCCCGGCAGGGGCATTTTCAGCCCGACGAGCGCACCGAGGACCAGAACCACCGCGGTGCCGAGCAAGGCCGCGCCGACACCGAAACCGTCGGAGACCGCCCCCCAGATCCAGCTGCCCGCCGCCATGCCGCCGAAGACTCCCGTCTGGTACAGGGCAAGCGCGCGGCCCACCACCCAGCGCGGGGTCGACAGCTGCACCGTGACGTTGAACATCGACAGCGCCACGACCCACCCCGCCCCCGCGACAAGCAGGGCGATGGCCGAGGGGATGTAGTGGGTGGACAGGCCCTGTACCGCGGCCGAGGCGGCGAAGGCCACGAAGGCGCCCCGGGCCACCGTTTCGTTCTCGAACTTCGCGCGCAGGGTCGAGGTGATGAAGGCGCCGCCGACCGCTCCGACTCCGAAACCGCCGAGCATGATGCCGTAGACCAGCGCGCGGCCCTCCAGCAGGTCGCGCACCACCACCGGCAGCAGGGCCAGGATCGCGACTGCGGACAGACCGAAGAGGAAGCCGCGGAAGATCACGCGGATCAGGTTCGGCGACATGGCGACATAGCGCAGGCCGGCCATGAAGGCGCTGGTGAAGGGTTCGCGCGGCAGGCTGCGGGGCTGCGGTTTCGGGCGCCAGATCAGCAGTGCCCAGATGATCGCGATGTAGCTGGTGGCGTTCACCGCGAAGGCCGCCGCGGCCCCCAGAAGCGCGACGATGGCGCCGCCGATGGCCGGACCGACGCAGCGCATCAGGTTGAACCCCATGGAGTTCAGCGCCACGGCCGACGGCAGGTCGTCGCGCGGGACGATGTCGCCCATGGTGGCCTGCCATGACGGGTTGTGCAGCGCCGTGCCGCAGCCGATCAGGAAGGTGAAGGACAGTAGCAGCCAGGGGGTAAGCCAGCCCTCCCAGGCCATGAAGGACAGCAGGATGGACACCGCCAGCATGAAGCCCTGGGCGATCAGCATCACCCGGCGGCGGTCGTAGTTGTCGGCGAAGACCCCCGCAAGAAGCGAGAAGATCATGATCGGCAGCGTGACCGAGCCCTGCACCAGCGCCACCATGTGCTGGGAGTCGGTCAGAGTCGTCATCATCCAGGCGGCGCCGACCGATTGCACCAGGCCGCCGAAGTTGGACGCCAGTGCCGCCACCCAGAGCGTGCGGAAGGTCGGGTTCCGGAACAGGTGAAGGGCGGGCTTGCGGTCGGGCACGGGGGGCGTCCTTGGGCCGTGTGGCATCGATCCTTGATAGGGGACCGGGCGGGGGCTGCGCAATCGGGCGGCGGATCAGCGCTGGAGGGTGAGCGCGAAAAGACCGGTGCGGATCACCGCGCGCAGCAGGCCCGTCCGGCCGGGTCGCGCATCGTAGGTGAGGTCGAGCGACAGGTTGGTGAAGCGGAACGGCGACAGGTGGCCCGGCCCGGCGACGACGTTGTAGGACATGCTGCACGTCAGAAGATCGTCCTTCGTTTCCGCGCTGCCGGGAGAGACCTGGATGACCCGGCGCCCGTCGTACATGCGGAAGCCCTGCGGGCAGCCCTGGCTGTCGACGATCCGGCCGAACCCCTGGGCAAGGTCGATGACACCCGCCGGCACCTTGGCGGCGTCCGACAGCGGCGTCTGCTCGTCGGCGGGGCTGACGGTGGTCTGGATGACCCGGCCGCCGTCCAGAAGAACGGCGATGTCGCGGGATTTCCGGGCCGAGCGGCTGGTGCCGGTGTACTGGCGCAGCCTCCGACCGTTGGCCGAGACGGATTCCGACAGCGCCTCGAAGGTGCCGTCGCCGACGCCAAGCGGCGTGTTGTTCAGGTTGGTGAGCAATCGCGCCGTCCGTCCGGCGCCGCTTCCCGCCGCGTCGAAGCTGATCGTGCCGAGGGTGCGCCCGCCGAGCATCGCGCGGAAGGTTTCGGCTCCGACGGGAAGCGGTATGGCAAGGAGGGCTGACAGGAACGCAAGGCGCAGCAGGCGAAACGGTCGAAACTGGGACATCGGGGGCAAGCTCCGGGCGCGGCGGGGCACAGTCCCCGTGGCTTTGGTTTGGACCCGATCCACGGGCTGTGCAAGGCCAGCGGAATGAAGACCCGCGCCGGCACCGGCAGGATCCGATCGCAGTGTCCGGCATGCCGGGCTTCCGGGCCGGGTCGGACCTGCCTCAGAAATAGCTGCGCACCAGGGCGCCCGAAACCAGGGTCCATCCGTCGGCCACGGCGAAGAAGGCCAGCTTGAACGGCAGGGACACGATGGCCGGAGGCACCATCATCATCCCCATCGACATCAGGATCGCGGCAACCACGAGGTCGATGATGAGGAAGGGCAGGAAGATCAGGAAGCCGACCTGGAACGCCCGCTCGATCTCCGACAGCAGAAAGGACGGGACCAGCAGCGAAAGCGGCGAGTCGGGCGAGAGCGTGACGTCGGCGGTGTCGGGGCGCAGGGTCGTCAGCGCCTCGAAGGTGCCGGGGTCGATGCGGCCCGCCATGAAGCTGCGGAACGGGGCCAGGACCAGCGGCACGGCCTGGTCGATGGGGATCGCGCCATCGGTCAGCGGCACGATCCCGTCGCGCCATGCGGCGAGAAAGACCGGTTCCATCACGAAATAGGTGAGGAACAGCGCCAGCGTCACGATCAGCATGTTCGGCGGGGACTGCTGAAGCCCGATGCCCTGCCGCAGGATCGACAGCACCGTCACGATGAACGGGAAGCAGGTGATCATGATGGCGAGCCCCGGCACCAGGCTCAGCACCGTGATCAGCACGAGCAGCTGGACCGAGCGCGCCGTCAGCGACGCCCCTTCCCCGAGGTCCAGAGTCACCTGCTGCGCGAGGGCGGGCTGCAGCGCGAGGCAGAAGAGGAGCGCGGCAAGGCCGAGGGTCCGCAGGCGCAAGATCAGAGCCCGTTCTTCAGATCGGCGATCTCGGTCAGGCGCACCGCGAGCTGCCCGGTCCGGTCTCCGTCGAGCTCCTGCAATTCGCCCCGCGCGATCAGGCGGTCGCCGATATAGAGCTCGACCGGATCCTGCACCCGCGAGTCGAGCGGCAGGATCGCATCGGGGCCGAGGCGCAGCAAGTCGCGCAGCATCGGGCGGGTCTTGCCGACGGAAATCGTGATCTCCACCGGCACGCGCGAGAAGGGATGTGCCGTCGTGTCCTCGCCCGCAGCGGCGTCGGCAGCGTGATCGCGGTCATCCATGGCGCAGCGTCTCCCGGTTCAGGTCGTCCAGCGCCGACAGCGCTTCGGCAATGGCGGCGCGGGCGCCGGCCAGGTCGATCTCGCGCTCAGCGGCGCCAAGGCGCAGGTACATCCGGCCCGCCGCCACGCTCGGCTCCTCGACCAGGTGCAGCGGCAGCGCGGTGATCCCTCCGATGATCCTGCGCAATTCCGCGGCACCGTCCGGAGCCACCATCAGCTGGACCGGCGCGTCCGCCAGGTCGTCGACCAGCGTCTCGCATTCCGCCAGCAGCCGCGGCACGAGCGTCTGGTGCAGAAGGTCCGGCAGCAGCTTCTCGAGCAGCGCCCGCAGCAGCGGCGTGAGCGCCGACATGACGTGCGCCCGCGCCTCGTGATAGGTGAAGCCGAGGTCTTCGAGATGCCTCAGCAGGGCCGCCTCCTGCTGCTGGAGGTCGACCTTCGCCGCGGCCGTGGCATCGTCCCAGCCGGCGGCATAGCCCTTGTCGAACGCCACGAGGGATCCATCCGTCGGCGGCGAAGCGGCAGGTGCCGCGTCGAGATCCGGAATGTGCGACGGCGACCGCACGTCGCCCGGCGGCGCGCCGAAGTCGTCGAGGCGCAGGGGGTTTGGCATCAGGCGGGCTCCTCACTGTCTTCCATCCAGGCCTTCAGGATCTCGATCGATTCCTCCTTGCGCTCCTCGATCAGGCGCCGCAGGCGGTCCACCGGCTCTTCCGGGCCCGCGGGCGTCTCGGCCTCCCCGAACAGCGGCTGCATCGGCTGCGGCATGAACGGACCGTCCGAGATCTCGCCGCTGAGGAAGGGGCTGAAGGCCGGTTCCCCGGGTTCGGGCTCCGGTCCGGCCAGCGCCATCGGCTGTGCCTCGCGGCGGGGGGCGAGGATCGGGCGGACGACGAACAGCCCGAGCAGCAGGATCACCGCGGCCAGCACGCCGAGTTGTGCAAGGCGCATGGCATCGATGTCGATCGGGCCGAAGAGGCCGGGTGCGGGGGGAGAGCCTTCGTTGCCCACCGGCTCGAACTGCATGGTCTTGACGGTCAGGCTGTCGCCGCGCGCCTCGTCGAACCCGCTGGCTGCCGCAACCAGTTCGCGCAGCGCCTCGACCTCCGCATCGGGCCGGGGCTGCCACGTCGTCGTGCCATCGCCGTTGATGACCGTCAGCCCGTCGATCAGCACGGCGACGGACATCCGCCGGATCGCGCCGGGCTGGCGCAGCACGTCGCGCTGGACCTCCGACACCTCGTAGTTCACCCGCTCGCGCGTGACCGCGTTCTCGCTCTGGGAGCTGCCGCCACGCGCGGCTCCGGCGCCGTCGGGCACGTTGCTGGCCACGGTGACGTCGCCTCCGTCCTTGTCGCTGGAGGCCGAGGTCGTCTCCTCGGTCTCCTGGCTGACGGCGACCTTGCCCTCGGGATCATAGCGCCGCTCGGTGATCTGTTCGCGCTCGGTCACCGTTTCGACGTTCACCTCGACCACCGCCTTGCCATAGCCGACGCGCGCCTCGAGCAGACGTTCGACATTGCGCTTGATCTCGGAGGCACGGTCCTGGCCGCGGCCCGGCACATCGCCCTCGGCCTCCGAGGGCAGGACGACGCCGGTCCGCGAATCGATCACCGACACATCCTTCGGCGCCAGCCCGGCCACGGCGGAGGCGACCAGGAAGCGCAGGGCGCGGGCATGGGCGGGAGAGAGCGCGCCGCCGGTCGTCGTCACGGTCACCGAAGCGGTCGGCGGCACGTCGCGCTGGAACGGCTTGGTTCCGGGATTGGCGATGTGGACCCGGGCGTTCTGGATGTCGGGACTGGCGACGATGGTGCGCGCCAGCTCGCCCTCCTTCGCCCGCCAGTAGGCGGCATCGAACATCTGCGAGGTGGTGCCGAAGCCCGACAGGGAATCGAGCAGCTCGTAGCCTTGCGAGGAATTGCGCGGCAGACCCTCGGAGGCCAGGGTGAGACGCAGCTCGTCGCGCCGGGTGCTGTCGACGAAGATCGACGCGCCGCGGATCTCGTAGGCAACGCCCTGCGCCTCCAGCGCCTGCACGATCTCGCCTGCCGCCTCGTTCTCGAGGCCCGCGTAAAGAAGGGTCATGGAGGGGGTGGTGGAAAGCCGGAACAGACCCGCGCCCGCCACCAGGATCGCCACGGCAGCAAGAACGGCGATGACCTTGCGCTGGGCGGAAAGGTCGGTCCATCGCGATGCCAGCTGTTCCAAGATCACCCTCCTGACGGTGCGGGCTTCTGCCCTCTCTCCGTTCGTATGGACCGGCGCGGCTTAACATTCGGTTAGTCTGAATGGGGCTATCAGGGGTCATCGGACCTCTGATGGAACACCCGGATGGCACAAGCAGAAGCTGAACTGGATACCTCGCACGCCCCGCAGAAATCCGGGCGCAAGGGGCTGTTGATCGGCGGGGTCCTGGCCCTGATCCTTGGCGGCGGCGGATTCTACGCCGTGCATAGCGGCATGATTCTCGGCGGACACGACTCCGGTGCCGAACCGGCACCGCCGCCCGAGGCGCCCGTGATGCCGAACATCGCGTTCATCCCGCTCGACCCAATTCTCGTCTCCCTCGGATCGGGCAGCCACGCGCTGCGGTTCCTCGGGCAACTCGAGGTCGACCAGCCCCGGCTCGAGGAGGTGACGAAGCTTCTCCCGCGGGTGATCGACGTGCTGAACAGTTACCTTCGGGCGGTCGAACCGGTCGAACTCGAGGATCCGGCCGGCCTGATGCGGCTGCGGGCTCAGATGCTGCGCCGGATCCAGGTCGTGGTCGGCGAGGGTCGCGTGCGCGACCTGCTGATCATGGAATTCGTGTTCAACTGAGGACCCGGCATGACCCTGATCTCCGACATCCTGATGATCGCCGGCGCTCTGGGGGCCGCATTCTACTGCGTCGTCCTGTCCCGCCGTCTGAACCGCTTCACCGACCTGGAAAAGGGTGTCGGCGGGGCCATTGCCGTGCTGTCCGCACAGGTCGACGACATGACACGGACGCTGAAGGCCGCCCAGGCGGAGGCGGGTGCTTCGGGCCGCTCGCTCGAGGAACTGACGCAGCGGGCAGAGGATGTCGCGCGACGGCTCGAACTCAACGTCGCGGCGCTGCACGACATCGCCGATGCCGCGCCGCCCCCCGTCTGCGAACGTGATCCCGACCCTGCGCCGGAGGTTGCCGCGGCGGACGCGCCGGTGCCCTTCCGGCGCCCCACGGCCAGGACAGAGCCGGAGCCGCGGAACGTGACGCACACGACCGCCGCGCCGCCCGTCCGGTCCTTCTTCGCCAGCCACCGCAGCGCGACGCTGGAGGAGGCGCAATGACCCGCGGAAAACATCCCGGACGCAGGCGCCTTCTGGGGCCGCTTTCGTTCCTTGCCCTGATCCTGGCCCTGTCCGGTGCGCTGCGCCTCGCCGGGGGAACCGGACAGGCCATCGCCCGCGAGGTCCAGGCGCTCGGCCCTGCCTCGGACGCGAACGCCGACACGGGCGCCTGCGCCCCCGATCCGGACGTCGCCGCCGTTCTGGACGCGCTCGCCGAGCGAGAGAAACGCGTGGAAGAGCGGGAAGCCTACATCGCCGAACGTTCGGCCGCCCTGGCCGGCGCCGAAAAGGAACTCACGGCGCAACTCGCCGAACTTAAGGCGGCGGAGGACCAGCTGGAACAGACCCTGGCACGGGCCGACACCGCGTCGGAAGAGGACATCGCCCGGCTGACCGCGGTCTACGAGAATATGAAGCCCAAGGAGGCCGCCGCCCTGTTCGAGACGATGGCCCCGGATTTCGCCGCGGGCTTTCTTGGCCGGATGCGTCCCGACGCCGCCGCCAAGGTGATCGGGGGACTGTCGGCGGAGGCCGCCTATTCGATCAGCGTTGTGCTCGCCGGGCGCAATGCCAACGCCCCCAAGGAATGACCGGACACTGTCCTTGCGCCGGATCGCACCGACCTTTCAGAAGGAGACACCTGCCCCATGTTCGGAATGATCGGAATCGCCGTCATTTTCGTGATGGTCTTCGGCGGCTACATCGCCGCCGGGGGAAAGATGGGCATCATCCTGAAGTCCCTGCCGTTCGAACTTGCGATGATCGGCGGCGCCGCGGTGGGCGCGTTCCTGCTGTCCAACGACGGACCCTCGGTGAAACGGACCGCCCGGGACATCGGCAAGGTCTTCAAGGGCCCGCACTGGAAACCGCAGGATTATCGGGACCTTCTGTGCCTGCTGTACGAGCTGATCCGGCTCGCCAAGCAGAACCCGGTCGGCCTGGAAGAACATATCGAAGGCCCCGACAGCAGCGAGATCTTCGGTCGCTATCCGAAGATCCAGAAGGATCACGAAGCGGTCGAACTGATCTGCGACACGCTCCGCTCGGCCTCGATGAACTATGACGATCCCCACCAGGTGGAGGAGGTGCTGGAGAAACGGATGGAGGCCAACCTGCATCACGCCATGCACTCCAGCCACGCTCTGCAGAGCGTCGCCGACGGTCTTCCCGCGCTCGGCATCGTGGCGGCCGTTCTCGGCGTCATCAAGACCATGGGCTCGATCGACCAGCCGCCCGAGGTTCTTGGCAAGATGATCGGCGGGGCGCTCGTGGGAACCTTCCTGGGCGTCTTCCTGGCCTACGGTCTGGTTGGCCCCTTCGCCGCGCGGGTGAAGACGGTGATCGAGGAGGACGCCCATTTCCACCAGC
This sequence comes from Oceaniglobus roseus, assembly GCF_002869745.1. GTDB lineage: Bacteria > Pseudomonadota > Alphaproteobacteria > Rhodobacterales > Rhodobacteraceae > Oceaniglobus > Oceaniglobus roseus. Next base: position 202,123 of record NZ_PNOS01000001.1, on the reverse strand, counting down.
TGATCCGCGAGGTGCTGGTCGCCAACCTCCACAACCACTCGCCCAGCATCTGCATCGAGGTCGGCCGCCAGAACACCCCGCATCACATGCGCCCCGGGTTCAGCGAGCTCGAGGAATCACTGAAAGGTGCGAAGGCGGCATGACCCGGTACGGCATCCCTCCATCGCTGGTCGGCGCCGCTCTGGCCCTCCTGCTTCTGGCATCCGCCGCCCGCGCCCAGGGGGTTCCGGTCCGCACGGCCGAGCATGATGGCTTCACCCGCATCGTGGTGGACTTTCCCCGCAGGCCGGACTGGCGTCTGGGGCGCGCAGGGGACCGGTACGAGCTGCGGGCGCCGGGGACCGGCGCCTACGACCTGTCGGACATCTACCGCCGGATCTATGCCGATCGCCTGCAACGGCTCGAGGACCTGGGCGACGGCAGGCTGGGGATAACGCTGGGCTGCGTCTGCAACCTGTCGGTGATTGAACTTCCGAACCAGGGACTCGTGATCGACGTGCGAGATGGAGCGCCCGCACCGGACGACCCCTACAACATCGTGCTCGATCCCGGGGAGATCACGCCAGCCCTCTCACGCGACATGGCGTCGCTCCGTCTGCCGGTCGTTCTGCCACCCCCCGCGGCATCGCTGGACCTTGCAGCCCTGGGCGGGCCGCCGAGGGATTCGGCGGAGGGGCCCGACCAGGCGGCGGTGGAGCGGGTCACCGCGTTACGCGAGGAACTGATTGCGCAGATTGCGCACGGGATGACGCAAGGCATGGTGAAGATGGACACCGGGCGGCTCGACCAGCTGCTGAGGTCCACGCAACCGGCCGCCGAGGCCGAAGCAACACCACCGCCGCCCGAACCTGCTCCGCTGCCCGGAGCACATATGCGGATCGAGACCCAGGTGGACCGGGACCGCCGGGCCCGGACCGGGTCCTTGGACGGGACGCCGCCGCATCTCTGCCTGGACGACGAATTGTTCGACGTCGGCAGCTGGTACGAACCGGAGCAGCTGTCGCGAAGCGTCGGGGCGGCCTATGCGGCCCTGTTCGACGCGCGCGACCGGCCGGATGCCGCAGCCTATCGCAACTTAGCCCGCGACATGCTGTATCGCACTTTCGGTGCCGAGGCCCGATCCGCCATCCGGGAAGGCCCCGCCGACATTCCCGATCGCGATATCCTCGAGGACATGGGCCGGATCATGGATGGCGATACCGTTCCGGAGCGGAGCGTCATCGCCCGGCAGATCGACTGCAATTCGCCCGGCGCGCTCTGGGGGCTTCTGGCGCAGGATGCCGTGACCCCAGATACGCGCATGAACACCGAGGCGATCCTGCGGACGCTCTCGGCCTGGCCGCCGCACCTGCGCCGCCACCTCGGACCGAGAATTGCACGGAAGTTCCTCGACGCAGGCGACCGCGACGCAGCCCTTGCCGCGCGCAATGCCGTGGAACGGGGCGGTTCCGGACCCACGCCGGAAGCCGCCATGCTCGAAGCCCAGCTTCGGCTGGATGTCGGCGACCATCGGTCGGCAGAGCCGATCCTGGCCGAAATCGCCGCCTCACGCACCGTGGAAGCGGCAGGCGCGCTTGCGGACCTGATCGCCTCGCGGATCGAATCCAACGGATCGGTCGGCGACGACCTGCTGGACAGCGCCCGCGCCCTGGCCTTCGAACTGGAAGCGGACCCCGCCGGGCAGGCCCTGACGGCCAGGATCGTCGAGGCGCTGGTTCACGAGCAGCGCTATGCCGAGGCACTCGCGGATCTGCGCGACGGGCAGAGCCGCGAAGCGCTTCCGCCGGAGACTGCGGAGCAACTGCGCGATCGCACGTTCGCCGCGCTGGCCAAGCGGTCGGACGACGCGACGTTTCTCGAACTGGCTTTGCCGGCCCTTGGCGAAGCACCGCTCGGATCGGCGGCCCGGCTCGCGGTGGCGGACCGATTGGTCGCGCTCCGTCTGCCGGAGCAGGCGCGCAAGGCCCTCGGCGTAAACCTGGCAATCCCGAAACCACGAGAAAGGATCCTTCTGGCGCGGATCGCCCTGATGGAGGATCGGCCACGGATCGCCGAAAGCTATCTGGCCGGCCTGGAGGATCAGGAAGCCCAGGCGCTGCTAAAGAAGGCAGCCGCACGACCGGATGCGGTCCCCGATCTCCCGTCACCCCCGGCGGAAACTACTGTCGCGATACCCGAGGCTCCAACCGGTCTTCTCGCGCGCAACCGCGATCTGCTGGGCGCAAGCCGCGAGCGGCGGCGCGCCCTGCAGAACCTGCTGCAGACCGGGGGATGATGGGGCATTCCCGCGCCAACGCTTTCTTAAGGCCCACCGGACAAGGCTGGCACGACGGCAGCTTGCAGAACGCAAGGCAGATCATGACATCTTTTTCAAATCGGCGTCCCGCGCCCGCGCACCTCGCAGTCGGATGCGTTCGCAAGCCTTCCGTCCATGTTCCGGGCGGCAATGCAGGCGGGCGCGTGGCATGCACTGCCGACGTCGCTCGGCAGGGTCGGCGGGAAGGAAACACACCGCAGATCCGGCGGGTTACCGAGACGGAGCGCTGGATGCACCGCCTCGGGATCTCGTTGCGGGCCGCTCTTCCCAAGGGTCGCCCCTGCTGCATCATGGCGTCCGGTGACGGCCCATGACCTTCAGCATCCGCACCCTGTTCCAGCCGACCATCCTTCTCGCGCTGGCGCTCATGGGCGTCATCGTGATGATGATCCTGCCGATGCCCGCCTGGGTGCTCGATGCGGGACTCTCGGTGTCCTTCGCGCTCGCGATCCTGATGTTCACGCTGACCCTGTTCATCGAACGCCCGCTGGAATTCTCGGCCTTCCCGACGATCCTCCTCGCCTCGCTGATGCTGCGCCTGTCGCTGAACGTCTCGTCGACGAAGCTGATCATCGGCCAGGGCCACACCGGCACCGGCGCGGCCGGCGACGTGATCGAGGGGTTCGCCATGTTCGTCATGGGCGGCAACCTGTTTCTCGGCCTTGTCGTCTTCGGCGTTCTGATGATCGTGAACTTCGTCGTCATCACCAAGGGCGCCGCGCGCATGGCGGAGGTCGGCGCCCGATTCGCGCTGGACGGGATGCCGGGCAAGCAGCTGGCCATCGACAGTGACATGTCGGCCGGCGCCATCGACCATGCCGAAGCGAAGCGGCGGCGCGAAAGGGAACAGCAGGAAACCACCTTTTTCGGCTCCCTCGACGGCGCGTCGAAATTCGTCAAGGGCGATGCGGTCGCCGGCCTGCTGATCACCTTGCTGAACCTCGTCATGGGCCTTCTCATCGGCGTCGCGGTCCACGGCATGCCGCTGGGCCGCGCGTTCGAGACCTACGCGATCCTGACGGTCGGCGACGGTCTGGTGACGCAGATTCCCGCCGTGATCATTTCCATCGCCTCGGCGCTGCTGCTGGCACGGGGCGGGGAGACCGGATCGACCGACACCGCGATCTTCAGCCAGCTCGGCCGCTTCCCCTCCGCGCTCGGCACCGTGGCGCTGCTGATGATCCTGTTCGCGCTGGTGCCGGGCCTGCCGTTCCTTCCGTTCATGGTCTGCGGCCTGGCCCTTGGCGCCCTGTCCTGGCAGGTGCGCCGCAGGGCGGCCGCGGCCCGCGCCACGCCGGAACGCCCGAAGGAGGATCCGGGCGCGCCGGTCGAGATGGCGATGGGCGACATCCTGGATCTCGACGACATCCACCTCGAATTCGCCGCGGACCTCGTGCCGATGGTGCTGGACCCTGCGACGGGTCTCGACGCGCGGATCGGCAACATGCGGCGCCACGTCGCCGGCGTCTACGGCGTGATCCTGCCCGAGATCCGGCTGACCGACGACGCCTCGCTGCCCCGGGGCACCTACGTCCTGCGCATCCAGGGGGTCGAGCAGGTGCGCGACCGGGTGTTCCCGAACCAGGTGCTGGCGCTCACGGGCGAGGCGACGGAACTGCCCGCCGGAGAGGATGTGCGCGAGCCGGTCTACGGCGCGCCCGCCCGCTGGATTCCGTCCGATGCCCAGGACGCGGCGGCGCTGGACGGAATCACCACGGTCACCCCCGCCGAGGTCCTGGCGACACATCTGCTGGAGGTGATGAAGCAGAACCTGCCGCGGCTGCTGACGCTGAAGGCACTGCGCCGCCTGCTGGACGAATTCACCAACCTGTCGGATCCGAACCGCGCGGCGGCGAACCGACGCCTCCTGGACGAACTGGTGCCGGACAAGGTGCCGGTCGACCTGCTGCTGGCAGTGCTGCGCCTGCTGCTGGCCGAACGTGTCTCGATCCGCAACCTGCCGCTGATCCTGGAAACCATAGCCGAGGCCCGGGGCAGCCGCTCCACGCCCGAGGCGATCTGCGAACTGGTGCGCCAGCGGCTGAGCTTCCAGCTGGTGGCCAAACTCCGCCGCCCCGACGGCACCCTGCCCCTGCTGCAACTCGCCCCCGAATGGGAGGAAACCTTCGCCGCATACCAGATCGAGTCCGAGGCCGGCGCGCCCGATGTCGCCCTCCCGCCGGAGGACTTCAACCGCCTCGCCGGCGCCATCGCCGAGACCGTCAGCAAGGTCGGCGAATCCGGCATCGCGCCCGCCCTCGTCACCTCGTCCCGCCGCCGCCGGTTCCTCCACATGGTGATGGCGGCCAAGGGAATCGCGACGCCGGTGCTGTCCTTCGAGGAGATCGGGACCGGCTCCCGCCCCGCCCTGGTCGGCGTCGTGGCGGCATGACCGGGGCGGCGCAGGTCCTGGCCGAGGTCCAGGCGTTCCTCACGCTCGGCTTCGTCGTGTTCCTGCGCGTCGGTGCCGCCGCGGCGCTGCTGCCGGTGTTCGGCGAACGGGTCGTGCCGATGCGCGTGCGGCTGGTGCTGGCCCTGGGGCTGACCGCGATCGTCGCCCCGGCCGTGGTGTCGCAGATGCCCGACCTGGCGCGCGCGCCACGGTGGGACCGGCTGCTGCTGTCGGAGACCGTGATCGGCCTGGCCCTGGGCGCGATGCTGCGGCTGTTCGTCCTGGGCCTGATGATCGCCGGGTCGATGGCGGCACAGGCGACCTCGCTCGCGCAGATCTTCGGCGGACAGGCGGCGGATCCGATGCCCGCCATCGGCCACATCATGGTGATCGGCGGCCTGGCGCTTGCCGCGATGCTGGGGTTGCACGTCAAGCTGGTGATGCTGTTCCTGCTGTCCTACGACGTCCTGCCGCCCGGCCAGCCGCCGCCGGCCGAGGATCTGCTGACCTGGGCCGTCGATCATGTCGCACAGGTCTTTTCCCTGGCCTTCAGCCTTGCCGCGCCGTTCATCATCGCCTCGCTGGTCTACAACCTCGCGCTCGGGGTCATCAACCGCGCCATGCCGCAGCTGATGGTCGCCTTCGTCGGCGCCCCGGCGATCACCGCGGCCGGGCTTGCCATCCTTGCCATCGCCCTGCCGCTGATCCTGTCGGAGTGGTCCGACGCGCTGGACCGTTTCCTCGCCGTCCCCTTCGCCGGGGCGCCATGAGCGACGACAGCGACGAGGACAAGCAGCACGAACCCTCGCAGAAGAAGCTCGAGGATGCGCGCAAGAAGGGCGAGATCCCGCGCTCGACCGACCTTTTCACGGCGGCGGGCTATGCCGGCTTCCTGATGGCCGCCGCGGCCCTTGGCGCCGGAACGCTCTCGGCCTTCGGCAAGAGCCTCTCGGGCCTCCTGATCCGCCCGGTCCAGCTGTCGGACCAGATCTTCACCGGCAGCGGGCCGGCCCTGTCCGGCGCCTTGATGGCCGAGATCGCGGTCGACCTCGCCCCGTTCCTGCTTCTGCCGACCGCGGCCGTCCTCCTGTGCGTCTTCGCCCAGCAGGCGTTCACGGTCACGCCCTCGAAGATCGCACCGAAGTTCAGCCGGATCTCGCTGCTCGGCAATGCCCGGAACAAGTTCGGGCGCGGCGGGCTGTTCGAGTTCGCCAAGAGCTTCGTCAAGCTCGTCATCTACTCGGCGATCCTCGGCAGTTTCCTCTGGGCGCGGATGCCGTCGATCCTGAACAGCATCGCGCTGACGCCGGGGCAGATCACCCTGAAGATGCTGCACCTCTCGGTCAGCTTCCTGATGCTGGTGCTGGCCGTCGCAACGGCGCTTGGCGCGGTCGACTTCCTGTGGCAGCGGGCCGAGCACATGCGCAGGAACCGCATGTCCCACAAGGATCTGCGCGATGAGGCGAAACAGAGCGAGGGCGATCCGCAGATGAAGCAGCAGCGGCGCCAGAAGGGGTACGACATCGCGATGAACTCGATGCTGGCCGACGTGCAGAAGGCCAGCGTGGTGATCGTCAACCCGACCCACTATGCCGTGGCGCTGGAATGGACACGCGCCGCGGGCCGAGCGCCGGTCTGCGTGGCCAAGGGGGTGGACGAGATCGCGGCGCGGATCCGGGAACGGGCGGCCGAGCACGGGATCCCGCTGCACAGCGATCCGGCGACCGCGCGGCTGCTGCACGCCACCCTCCGCCTCGGCGAGGAGATCCGGCCCGACCACTACGCTGCCGTGGCCGTGGCGATCCGCTTCGCCGAGGAGATGCGGCGGAAGGCCCGCAGATGGTGAAACCCCGGGATCTTGCCCGCCTCAGGGCCCTTGCCGAGATGAAGCGCGACGCGGATCTGCAGGATCTGAGCCGCATCGCCTCCCGCATGGCGGCCCTGCAGACGGGCATCGACGCGATTCGCGCCAGCACCCGCGCCCGTGAGGCCGACCTGGCGCTGGATCCTTCGCGGCTATCGGGGGCGGATGTGACCTGGCAGGCGTCGAGCGCGGAGATGCTGCGCGGATTGCAGCGTCGGCAGGCAGGCCTGGCCGCCGCGCGGGAAGCCTATCTCGGCGCCGCGCGCCGGTCCTTCGGACGGGCGGAAGCCCTGCGTCTTCTGGCGGAACGGCTGGACAAGGACCGCCGGTAGGCCCGTGCCGACCGGCGGATGAACGACAGGCTGCGCACGAACGGCCGATCGGGGACGCCCGCCGGGAGGCGCAATCGCGGCCGCACCTCCCGGACGGTTCCAGGCGTTGAGGCGTCTCTCCCCCTCGACCTTGCGCCCGCTCGGCCTGCAAGCGTCCGGGGCGTGGCGGGCATCACGGAGGGCCGCTTGCGGGTCTTCTCAGACCTCCTGACGGTTGATGTCGAGGATCAGGACATCGACCAGCACATCGCCCAGATCCTCGCGCCCCTTTTCCAGCAGGGCCTTCCTGAGCCGCTCCATCGAGTCGTTCGAGGTGAAGGCGCCGCGAAAGCCGCCCGCGTTCGCATGATCCAGCATCACCCGCAGGAACCCGTCCCTGAGCTTCGGTTCACGGTCGAAGACGGTGTTGGTCTGGCCCGGCGTCACCTCCAGCGTCAGGGACAGGGCCACCAGGGCCGAGACCGCGCCATCCTCGACCAAGGGGAATACGAACTGGTTCGACAGCTTGGCGAATTCGGTCGGTTCCTCCGGCGGCGCGTCCTCGGCCACGGCGCCGTGGGGCGCGACATCGCCGCAGGGCGCGCCCGCGGCCAGCTCCGCACCGGCTTCGGGTGTCTCGGAGGGCGCGGGACGCAGGGCAATCCCGGCGACCACGCCGGCCCCGAGCCCGACCAGCGCCAGCAGCAGCGGCAGCAGTTTCCTCAGCATCGCGGCCTCCCTCAGAACGGCAGGATCGCGTCGGCGATCTGCTGGCCATAGCGCGGCTGCTGCACGTCGGTGATCTGCCCCCGCCCGCCATAGGAGATGCGGGCCGCCGCGATCTTGTCATAGGTGATCTCGTTCTGGCGCGAGATGTCCTCGGGCCGGACATAGCCGGTGACGATCAGTTCGCGGATCTCGAAGTTCACCCGCACCTCCTGCGATCCCTGAATCTGCAGCACGCCGTTCGGCAGCTCGTTCACCACGGTCGCCGCCACCCGCAGCGTCAGCTTCTCGTTGCGCCGCACCGAACCGTCCCCGGCGCTGGTCGAGGTGGAGCTGGTGGACACCGCGTCGGCAAGGGACGCGCCTTCGGGCAGCTTGCGGTCGATGCGCTGCGGGATTCCGAACAGCGAGGGCATGCCCAGGCTCTCGGCACCGCTGCGCGACCGCTGTGTCGAATTGCTGATCTCGGCCCGGTCGTCGATCTCGATCACCACGGTCAGGATGTCGCCGCGGGACTCGGCCCGCCGGTCGCCCAGCAGCGATTTCCGCCCGCCGCGCCAGAGCGAGGCGGCGTCAAGCTCGGTCCGCCGCTCGATCACCGTGGGCAGGCCGGGATTGGCCATGGCGCTGAGCTCGTACCCCGTCTCGGGCGAGCTGAACTCGGGAACCTTGCCGATCTGGCCGAGGCGCCCGCAGGCGGCGGCCAGGCAGCAGGACAGGATCAGGACCGTGCGGCGCATGGGGCTCTCCTCAGGGCAGGGCGTGGGACACGATGACAGAGCCGTCGGCGGCAACCGTGCCGCTGACGGTGGTGCGGGAGTCGAGGTTCATCACGCGGATCTCCTCGCCGATGGCGGCGCGGCCCAGGGCGCGGCCCTCGATGGCGATGCTGATGGGGCCGTTGCGGAACAGCACCTTGACGATCTGGTTGCGCTCGACCAGCGCCGGGGGGCCGACGTCGCCGGGGCGGATCGGGCGCCCGGCATAGAGCATGACGCGCGCTTCCTTGCCCACGACCTCGGCCGGATCGGCAAGGGCGCCGGGGACGTCCTGGGAAAGCCATGTCAGATCCTCGGGCACGATGATCGACTGGGCCCGCACGACGCGGGCCGCCGCCAGGGTATCTGCCGCGGCAGGGGTCGTGCAGAGGGCGAACAGAAGCGCGGCGCGGATCATCGGATCTGCGTCGTCGCGCCAAGCATCTGGTCGGCGGCGGTGATGACCTTGGCGTTCAGCTCGTAGCCGCGCTGAGCCTCGATCAGCTGGGTGATCTCGCGCACCGCGTCGACCGAGGAGTTCTCGAGATAGCCCTGCCGCAGGGTGCCCAGCCCGTCGGTGCCCGGCGTTCCCACCAGGGCGGGCCCGGAGGCCGGGGTTTCCAGGAACAGGTTCGACCCGATCGCCTCCAGCCCCTTCACGTTTGTGAACCCGGCGAGGGAGAACTGGCCCAGCAGCTGCGGCTGGGTCTGGTCGTTGAAATAGGCATAGACCTCGCCCGCGGCGTTGACCGAGATGGCGCGGGCATCGGCCGGGATGGTGATGTCGGGCACCACGCCATGGCCGTCGGAGGTCACGATCAGCCCGTCGCCCGACCGCTTCAGCCCGCCGTCGCGGGTATAGGCGGAGGCGCCCGAGGGCAACGTCACCTCGAAGAAGCCGTTGCCCTCGATCGCGAAGTCGAGATCGCCCCCCGTCTGGGTCAGCGCCCCCTGCTGGACGTTCATGCTGATCGAGGCGGGGCGCACGCCCAGCCCCAGCTGCACCCCGGTCGGGATCTGGGTGCCGTCGGCGGCGTTGATCGACCCGGCGCGGGTCAGCTGCTGGTAGTGCAGGTCGGCGAACTCGGCCCGGCGGGCGTTGTAGCCGGTGGTGTTCATGTTGGCGAGGTTGTTCGATATCACCTCGACCCGCATCTGCTGGGCGCTCATCCCGGTGGCGGCGATCTGGAGGGCACGCATGGTCTGGTCCTTGTGTCTGGCGGGGTCAGCGGCCGAGGGTGGTCAGCACGTTGCGGATCCGCTGGTCTTCGGTGTCGAGAAAGCTCTGGCCCAGCTCGTAGGCCCGCTGCACCGCGATCATCCGCGACATCTCTCCGATCGGATCGACGTTGGAGCCTTCGAGGAAGCCCTGCAGGATCACCCCGTCGGCCACCGGCGCGGGCGGCGCTGAGATGTCGAACAGCACGCCGTCGCGGTGGGTCAGATCCGCCGGATCGGAGACGTCCCAGAGGCCGATCTGGGCCAGCGGCTGGCCCGCGGCGCTGAGCGTGCCGTCGGAGGACAGGCTGACCTCGGCGGAGTCCGGCGGCACGAAGACCGGGGCGCCGCCGCCGTCGAGCAGACGGTAGCCGTCCTGGTTCACCAGCTCGCCCGTGGCCGAGACGGTGAAGTTACCGGTGCGGGTCAGGGCCTGGCCGTTCGGCGTCTGGACCAGGAAGAAGCCCGGTCCCTCGATCGCGAAGTCGAAGGTGCTGCCGGTCTGGGTCAGCACCCCCTGGCTCTGGTCGGTGAAGCGGCCGCGGGCGGCGGACATCGACAGCGAGGGATCGTCGCGCCCCAGCCTCTCGATGTATTCCGAGAAGATCACGCCTTCCTTGCGGAAGCCGCCCGTCGCCATGTTGGCGATGTTGTTGGCCACCGTCTGCATTTCGCGCATCAGGCCCGACTGGCGGGTGAGGGTGGTGTAGAACGCGTTGTCCATCTCAGCCTCCGGCGATCTGCGGGACGATCTGGGTGTCGAAGAACGTCACCAGGGTTTCCGTCATGAAGGTCATCGTCGCCCAGAAGACGATCAGGATGGCGGCGACCTTCGGCACGAAGGTCAGCGTCATTTCCTGGATCGAGGTCAGCGCCTGGAACAGCCCAACGCCGACCCCGGCCACAAGGGCCACCAGCAGGATCGGCGTCGACATCACGACCGACACCCACAGGCCCTGGCGCAGCGTGTCGAAGAATTGCTCGGGGCCCATGGCTCAGACCGGCATCCGCAGGAGTTCCTGGTAGGCCTCGACCACCTTGTCGCGCACCGTCACGGCGGTTTCGACGGCCAGTTCGGTCTGGGCCAGCGCCTGCACCAGGGAGTGGGCATCGGCACCGCCGGTCATGGCGGCGGCCGCCGTGTCCTCGCCCCGCTGGACGGTCGCGAGGAAGTCCTTCGCGAGGGCGGTGAAGGCATTCCCCCCGACACCCGGCTCGGCCGCGGTGAGGGGGCGGTTCGCGGCATAGCTCTGGGCCGCTTTCAGACTGTTGATATCCATTCTGGATCTCCTTCCGGCATCAGGGAGCCGCGGTCATCGCCGCAGCAGGTCAAGCAGGCTCTGGGTCATCTGGCGGGCCTGGTCGAACATCTTCAGGTTCGCCTCGTAGCTGCGCTGCGCCTCGCGGGCGTCCGCGATCTCGATCACCAGGTCGACGTTCGAGCCTTCGTAATTGCCCTGCGCGTCGGCCAGCGGATTGCCCGGGTCGTGAATCCGGGTCAGGTCGCTTCGGTCCAGGCGGACCTTGCCGACCTCGACCTGTCCGGCCGCCTCGCCGCGTTGCACGGTGTCGAAGCTGACGGTCTTGCGGCGATAGCCGGGCGTGTCGGCGTTGGCGATGTTCTCGGACAGGTGGCGCAGGCGTTGCGCCTGGGCCGTCATGCCGCTGGCCGAAAGCCCGAGGGTGCGGATCAGGTCGGTCATCCCCTGCCCTCCTACCGCGACTTGCCGAGGCTCAGGCGCAGGATGTCGCGCGCCTTCGAGAACACGGACAGGGCCAGATCGTGTTCATGGCGCAGCGACACGGCGCGGATCATCTCCTTCTCGAGCGAGACGGTGTTGCCGTTCGGCGCGGCCTCGGCCCCCGATTCGACGGGCCGGGGCGTGCCGTCGGCGCCCAGGAAGCTGCCCAAGTGCGCGGGCCGGGTCCGCCGCATGGCCAGGCCACCGGAAGCGGCGCGATAGGTTTCGGCGAAATCCGGAAGGTCCATGGCACGATAGCCCGGCGTGTCGGCATTGGCGACGTTGCGGGCGGTCAGGGCCTGGCGCTGGCTGGCATGCCCGGCCAGGGCCCCTGCGGTCTTCAGAATGGCGATGTTGTCGAACATCGGGGTTTCTCCCTCGATCAGGCGCAACGAAGGCTTAACCGCCATTCCTTTACAAACCGTTCGCAGCACAGCGGGAGGACGCAACATGGGCGGTATCGGATTCAAGAACGTGGCGGGGGTCGTCGCCGGGCTGTCGGTCAGCCGCCCGGTCGGCCGCGTCTCGGCCATCGGCGCCGGTCGCGTCACGGTCGAGGGGTTGTCGGGCCTCGCCGCCATGGGCGACCTCGTGCGCATCGGCTCCGGCGCCTCTGTAACGCGGGGCGAGGTCCTGGGCCTCGGCAGGGACAGCCTGACCGTCCTGCCCGACGCCCCGCTCGACGGCCTCGCCCTCGGCGACCGGGTGGCGCTGCTGGGGCCCGCGACGCTGGCCCCCGACGACAGCTGGATCGGCCGGGTGATCGACCCCTACGGGCAGCCTCTGGAGGACCGGCCCCTGCTGCCGGGGCTGAGGGCGCGGCGTCTCCAGGCCAGCCCGCCGAACCCGACGCAGCGGCGCGGGCTCGGCGCCCGGCTGAACACCGGTCTGGCCGTGTTCAACACGCTGCTGCCGATCGTGCGGGGGCAGCGGCTGGGGCTGTTCGCGGGCTCTGGCGTGGGCAAGTCCACGGTGCTGGCCCTGCTGGCGCAGCGGCTGACGGCGGATGTCGTGGTCATCGGCATGATCGGCGAGCGCGGGCGCGAGGTGCGGGAGTTCGTCGAGCGGGTGCTGGGGCCGGAGGGCATGAAGCGGACGGTGATCGTCGCCGCGACCTCGGACCGCTCCGCCGCGCTGCGCCGCCGTTGCGCACCGGCCGCCATGGCGGTGGCCGAACACTTCCGCGACCAGGGAAGGCACGTGCTGCTGCTGGCCGATTCGGTCACGCGCTTCGCCGATGCGCACCGCGAGATCGCCCTGGCGAATGGCGAAACCGGCGGGCTGGGCGGCTATCCGCCCTCGACCACCGCGATGATCACGGCGCTGTGCGAACGGGCGGGGCCCGGTGTGGCCGAGGGGCCGGGGGCGACGGGCGACATCACCGCGATCTTCACCGTCCTCGTCGCCGGGTCCGACATGGAGGAGCCGGTGGCCGACATCCTGCGCGGCGTGCTGGACGGCCATGTCGTGCTGGACCGCGCGATCGCCGAGCGGGGGCGGTTTCCGGCGGTGGACGTGCTGCGGTCCGTCTCCCGCTCCCTGCCGGGCGCGGCCTCGGAAGCGGAGAACGCCATGATCGGCGAGGCGCGGCGTCATCTCGGCACCTACCAGCGGGCCGAGCTGATGATCCAGTCCGGGCTTTACGCCGCGGGATCGGATCCGGGGATCGACGCGGCAATCCAGGCCTGGCCCAGGCTCGACGCCTTCGTGGCGCAGCGCGAGAACGGATCGGTCGCCGACAGCTTCGCCGCGCTGAAGGCCTGCCTGCCCGAGCCGGCGTCGCGTCGCGGCTGAGCCGACCCCGGCTTCGTCAGGGCGTGAGACCCTCCACGGGCGGCAGCGGCACGCGCTGCGTGACCAGCGCCGGAGGACGCTTTTCGTAGAAGGCATTGCCGCCCGCGGTCACGACGTAATGAATGTTGTTGTAATGGGCCCGGTAACTGGCCGCGTGGAAGAAGCGCGCGTTGCCGATCAGCGGATGGCGCTCGCCCGCCAGCACCGCCGCCGCGGCCTCGCGCACCAGGGGAAAGCCGCGCCCCCCCATCTCGCGCGTCATCAGCCCGGCGGCGAACTGCCCGCGCTGGCTGACGACGCCGCAGACCGTGTCGGGGAAATCGTCGGAGGCGACGCGGTTCATCACCACGCTGCCGACCGCGATCATGCCGTCGCGGCTGGACCGGTTCGATTCGAAGTAGATCGCCCGCTGCATGCACTCCGCCGCGTCCCGGCCGTGCCGTTCGCGCCTGCCCCCGCAGGAAGCGACCAGAAGCACCGCACCGATCAGGATCGCATTGGTCAAAGTGAAGATGTTGCGTGCCATTCCTGTCGCCTGCCGTTTGCCGAGCCAACCTCCGGTCGGCGGACCATAGGGGAAAGGAGGCAGGACAGACAATCCCCGGCCGGGATCGCCCTGTCAGGGTCATGCAGCAGGATGGGTGACATAACCCATCCTGCACACGTCGCGCCTGACGCGCTGCGCGATTGCTTCAGGCTCGGGAAACTCAGTGGTGCCGCTGAAGGGACTCGAACCCCCGACCCCATCATTACGAATGACGTGCTCTACCAGCTGAGCTACAGCGGCCACCGCGCCGTCCTAGAGCGGCGTGAAATCAGCGTCAACCCCCGTTCAGGCCCGTTCCGCGCTGTACGGGATCGGGCGCCGCTTCACGACGCCCGACGGTTCACGGCCGCGGCGCCTGGCTGTCCTCGGGGATCGGCCGGGCCTCCTCAGGCGCGCGGGTCTCGGTCTCGCGCACCGGTTCGGGCGTCTCCTCCGGAACCGGGCTCGGCACCGGATCGGGCGTGACGATCTCGGCGTCGACAGGCTCGGCCGGGACGGTCTGCGCGGGTTCGGAAGGCTTCGGCGGCTCGATCTTGCCGACGATCAGCGGCAGCATCCCCGTGCTCGTGGGCATCGAGACCTCGCCGGTCTTCGGCACGGTCCAGGACAGGGTGTCGAAGGCGCCGCAGGTGTCGCAGACCGGCATCCAGGCGCTGTGGATCGTGTGGCAGTTGTCGCAGACCCACTGCGGGCCGCGCGACACCGACAGCGCGCGGGTCAGCCAGCCGCGCACGATGGCGTCGTCGGCACCCTCGCCACGCTCGATGGCGGCCATGATCGTGACCGAGCGCGCCGTGGGATCGGACGTCGCCAGGTCGCCGAGGGCGCGCCGGGCGGCCGGGAAATCCTCGTCCGCGATGTTCAGCTCGGCCAGCAGCATCCGCGTTTCCGGGTGGTCGGGCTTGATCCGGGTCAGCGCGGTGAACCGCTTGATCCGCTCGCGCGGCGATTCGTCGGGCCGGATCTCGGCGAAGGCGGCGGCGAGGTCGGGGTGCGGCTGCACTTCCCAGGCCTTGCGGATCACGCGGGTTGCGTATTTCTCCTGGTTGTTCTGGATATAGTACCGCGCGGCCAGCACCGCGGCCGGGATCAGGTCGGGCGACAGGCGGTTGGCCTCGATCGCCGCTTCCTTCGCCTCGATCGTGTTGCCGGTGTCGAGGATGCCCTTCGCCTCGGACAGCGCCAGCACCGCGTCGCGCCGCTTGTGGACGTCGCGCGGCAGGGTGCCGGTCTTCAGCTTGGCGCCCAGCGTCTTGCGCGCCCCGGCCCAGTCGGCATGACCGGCCTGGAGCTGCAGCAGGATGTCCTGCGTCTCGGCATGGCGGGGCTTCAGCGCGAAGGCCTTCTCGGCCAGCTTCAGGGCGGTGTCGGTATCGCCCTCGGCGATCTTCTGCTTCATCAGGCCGCGCACGCCCACGAAGCGGGTGCGGTCATGGGCCAGCAGCTTCTTGTAGACGTCCTCGGCCTTGCGCTTGTCGCCCTGCAACTCGGCGGCCTGGGCCGCGATCAGGTTCGTCAGTTCGGGCCGGTTCAGGTAGCGTTCGGCCTTGTTCGCCTTCGACATCGCCTCCTTGCCCTCGCCCGAGGCCAGCGCCAGCATTCCGTCCGCCAGCGCCTCGTAACCCTTGCGCTCGCGGTTGCGGTCGAAATAGCGCGACAGCGCGGTTTCGTCGCCGTTCAGGAAGCGCACCAGCGCCACGAGGATCCCGAGGATCTTCAGCACGATCCAGACCGCGAGGATCAGCAGCACCGCCGCGATCACCAGCTGGAGCGGGCCAAGCGTGAACTCGACATTGGCGATCGACACGACGACGCCGCCGTCGGTCTGCATCAGGTCCGCCGCCAGAAGGGTAAGCCCGGCTACGATGGCGATGAAGAGGACGATTTTGATTAGGGACCAGAGCATGGAAGCGTCCTCAGTTGCTGTTCTGTGTGGCCGTCAGGTCGGCCAGGGCAGAGGTGGCGGCAAGGCGCGCCTGCGCCCGGGCCGTCCAGTCCGCCATTTCCCGCTGTCCCGAATCGGGCAGGCTGCCGATCTCGTCCAGCGCGGTCTGCAGGTCGCCCTGCTTGGTCGCCGCCTCGGCCCGCGACAGGATCGCGTCGGGATCGTCGCCTTCCTTGGCATCCAGCGACCGCGCCCCGGTCTGGGCCTTCAGAAAGGCGCCGAAGCGGTCGAGCGCGCCGCCGCCCGACGTTTCGCGGATCGAGGCGGTGAGGGCCCGGCGCGCGGCCGGCGGGAAGCTTTCCTGGAGCGAGGCCAGCGTCGCCACGCCCGTGTCGGCGCTGGCGCTCAGCCCTTCGGGCACGGTGATGCCGCCCGCGCTCTGCAGTTCGGAGGTGGCCTCGACATAGGGTTCGCCGTTCTGCAGCGCCGCGCCGATCTTGGCCAGCGCCGCCTGCGTGGCGATCCGGTTCGTCTCGGTCTCGGCAGCGGTCTTCGCGTCGGCAACGGCGGCCTTCTGGCTGTCCAGCTCGTCCTGCAGCGCGGCGAGCCGCGACTCCAGATCGCTCAACGCCTCGGCCGGGGCCTTTCCGTCCAAGGTGGTGGCAATCTCGTCCAGACGGCTCGAGACGCCCGAGACCTGCTGGTTCAGCGCATTCACCTGCTCGCCCAAGCCGTTCACCTGGTCGGGCAGGCCGGAGAGATCCGGCAGCTCGGAGGCGGGGCTGTCGCCCGGCGCACCCAGGGCGGCCACGTTCTCCTGCACGTCCTTCAGCGAGGTCTGTAGCGTGGTCACATCCTCCTGCAGCGCCGTCAGGTCGGATTGCGTCGCGGCAGAGGCGGCGGCATCCGTGGCGCCGGTCGCCTGTTCCGCGAGGGTGTCGAGCCGCGCGGACTGGTCATCGAGGCGCGCGGCGATCTCCTGCAGCCGCTGTGTTCCGGCCTGCGACTGCGGCCGCAGCACGCCGTAGGTCGCGAAGGCGTATCCGATGGCACCGGCCAGCACGCCGCCGAGCAGAAGCGTCACGAAGCCCGGTCCACGGGCGACGCGGGGCTGTTCCACCGGCACCGGCTCGAGCACCGGAGAGGCGGGGGGCGTGGCGGAGGACGCCGCGTCATCGGCGCGGGGCGTGTCCTGATCGCCGGACAGGATATCGTCCGAGGACCCGTGAACGGTGTCCGCAGACGTGTCGGACAGGGTGTGATCGGATCCTTCGGAAGGCAGAGTGTCGGTCGTTTCGGGCCCCACGGTTCCGGTTGAGGCGCTGATGCCGTCGGCGGTGTCGCTCACCAGGGTGCTGTCGTAGGAACTGCCCGGGGCGGGCGCATCGGCGGCCTCGCCCGGCAGGTTGCCCGTGGATGTCTGTGACCCCGGCTCTTCGGCGATCAGCGCCGCGCTGTCCTCGGCCCCGCCGCCGGACAGCGTGCTGGCCTGATCCTCGGCCGGCTTCGGATCGTCCGACGCAAGGGTGTCGCGGTCGTTCCTCCCGGAGGCGGTGCCTTCAAGCGCCGCATCGGCGACGGAGTGGTCGGCTGCGGACTCGGGCGTGTCGGTCGTCGGGGTGTCGGCGCCACCGGACAGCGTTTCCGGCTTGCCTTGGGTTTTCTTCGGCTTGCTTGATCTTGCCACGCTCAACGCACCTTTCGCTGATCCCCCGGGGGCGATGTCATTTCACCACCAACGCAGAGCGTAGCTATTCGATCCCTTGCCAACAAGGCCATTCAGCCAAATGCCCGGGCCACCACCAGATTCGCGAGCGAGTCGGCGTCCGGCCGGGCGGCGACCCGTGCATCGGGGGGGCCGCCCCAGGCCTCGGCCACCGCGACGCTGATCGCGGCGACGTCGAGCGGTGCGCGCGCCTCGGCGGCCGCGGCGCGGACCAGTCGCGCCGAGCGGGGCGAGAACAGCGGCAGCAGAACCGGCGCGGCATCGTGAAGCAGGGCAAGCGCGGCCGGGGTCAAAGGCACGGGCTGCTGGTCATAGACGACGGCTTCGGCCACCCGCAGCCCCCGCGCCGCAAGCTCTCCGGCCACGTCCCCGGCGGCATGGACGCCGCGAAGGTGCAGCAGCGGCCCGGGCGGCGATTCGTCGGCGACGAGGCGCACCAGCTCGGCCGCGCTTCCCGCCGCCGAGGCACAGTCGAGCCCCAGCCGGCGCACCGCCGCGGCCGTCGCATCGCCCACCGCAAAGGCGCGCTGCCCGCCAAGATCGGGCCGCCCCGCCACCGCATCGGCCGCACTGGCCGAGGTGAAGAGCAGCGTCGCGAAACCGGCCAGATCGACCCCGGGATCGCGCGGCACGATGTCGAGCACCGGGGAGATGACGGCCCCTCCGACAAAGCCCCGCGCGCGGCAGAGCGCCAGGAACCGCTCGGACTTCGCGGCGGGCCGGGTCAGGAGAAGCGTGGCGCCTTGGGCCATGGGATGTCCTGGCGAAGTGGCGGGGCAAGGATTGTCGGGGCCGCCCGGCGATGCTACCTGCCCGCCCGAAGGCACGCAACCGACCCCACCCGCGCGGCATATCCCATGACAATCCTCCTTGGCCTCGAAAGCAGCTGCGACGACACCGCCGCGGCCGTCGTGCGCCATGTCGAGGGGCAGGCGCCCGAGATCCTGTCCTCGGTCGTCGCGGGCCAGGCCGAGCTGCACGCGGCCTTCGGCGGCGTCGTGCCCGAGATCGCCGCCCGTGCCCATGCCGAGAAGATGGACCACTGCGTCGAGCAGGCCCTGGCCGAGGCCGGCCTGGCCCTGCGGGACTGCGACGCGGTCGCGGTCACGGCCGGGCCCGGCCTGATCGGCGGCGTGCTCTCGGGCGTGATGTGCGCGAAGGGGCTGGCGCTCGGGGCCGGTCTGCCGCTCGTCGGCGTGAACCACCTGGCTGGCCATGCGCTGACGCCGCGGCTGACCGACATGGTCGCCTTCCCCTACCTGATGCTGCTGGTCTCGGGCGGGCACTGCCAGTTCCTGCTCGTCCGCTGCGCCACCGACTTCACCCGTCTCGGCGGCACCATCGACGACGCGCCGGGCGAGGCTTTCGACAAGACCGCCCGCCTGCTGGGCCTGTCGCAACCCGGCGGCCCTGCTGTCGAGGCGGCGGCGCAGTCCGCCGATCCCTCTGCGGTGAACTTCCCCCGCCCGCTGCTGGACCGCCCCGGCATGGACATGTCCTTCTCCGGCCTCAAGACGGCGCTGCTGCGCGAGCGCGACGCGGTGGTGACGCTGCACGGTGGCCTGCCAGAACAGCGCCGCGCCGACCTCTGCGCCGGGTTCCAGCAGGCGGTGCGCGACGTGCTGGTGGAAAAGTCCCGCCGTGCAATTGCCGCCTACCTCGACCTCGCCCCGGCCGACCCCGTCTTCGCCGTGGCGGGCGGAGTCGCGGCGAACGGGGCGATCCGCGAGGGGCTGCAGGCGCTCTGCGCCGGGACGGGCACCCGCTTCCTCGCCCCGCCGCTGCGCCTGTGCACCGACAACGCCGCGATGATCGCCTGGGCGGGAATCGAACGCCTCCGCCTCGGCCTGACCGACGGGATGGACCTTGCCGCACGCCCGCGCTGGCCGCTCGACACCGCCGCCGCGCCGCAGCTTGGCAGCGGCAAGCGCGGCGCGAAGGCCTGAGGGATTGCATCGCCGCCGCCCGTGGCTAGGCTGGCGGCAAAACTCCCGGAGACTTACGATGCGCTACTGGCTGTTCAAGTCCGAACCCTCCACATGGTCATGGGAGGACCAGGTCGCCAAGGGCGCGGCGGGCGAGCAATGGGACGGCGTGCGCAACTACCAGGCCCGCAACTTCATGCGCGAGATGGCGGTGGGCGACCTCGGCTTCTTCTACCATTCCCAGACGGAGAAGGCCGTGGTCGGCGTGGTCGAGGTCTGCGCCGCAGCGCATCCGGACAGCACCGACGACAGCGGCAAGTGGGACTGCGTGGACATCCGCGCGGTCGAGCCGCTGAAGACGCCGGTCACGCTGGAGATGTGCAGGGACGAGCCGCGGCTGAAGGACATGGTGCTGGTCAACAACTCCCGCCTCTCGGTGCAGCCGGTCACGGACGCCGAGTGGCAGGTGATCCGCGGCCTCGGCGGGCTCTGACGGGCTCACCCCTCGTCCAGCAGCGCCTTCAGCGCCTCGGGGCGGAACAGGCGCAGCGCAACCCAGGCCAGCGCGCCCAGCCCCACCGTCAGCAGCGCCGCCGCGACCATGGTCCAGAGCCGCTCTCCCGCCAGCTGGTCGACGTCCGAGACCTGGGCGAGGATCTCCAGCACCGATACCGTCAGAAGCGCGGTGAACAGGGTATAGCTCTTCGGCATGTAGCGGAACGCCAGCGGCAGGCAGAGCGCCCCGGCCAGCACCTCGACCCACATCGCCTGGCTGACCCAGGCGAGCGCCAGAGCGAGTCCGGTGCCGATGAAGGTGCCCGCGAACCGCTTCAGCGTGCGGCGGAACAGCTCGCCATGGGGCGGCAGGCACAGCACGACGAAGGTCAGCGGCAGCCAGAAGCCGTGGCTGCCGAAGAACCGCCCGCCGGCCCAGACCGAGATGCCGAGCCCCACCGCCATCACCAGACCGAAGGCCACCGCGTGCGGCGCGTTTTCCGGCGGCTCGTCGCCCGTGGTGAAGGTCTGGCCGAACCACCATGTGACCGCCAGCGCCCAGAGCATGCCCGCGACGAAGATCCCGAAGACAAGCGGCAGTTCGGATCCGGCGATGATCGGGCTGGTGAAGATCGTCCAGGTCAGCAGCGCCTGGATGCAGGGCCGTGCCAGTCCCCAGGTGCCGCAGCGGCCGACCATCAGCCCCAGGCAGACGGCGACGAGGATCGCCATGTCCGGCCGCCCGAGGCTGAGCAGTCCCGCCATGCCCATGACCAGCGTCACCAGCAGGGCCACCTTGGTGCCGTTGTCCTTTGCCGCCAGATGCGCGGGCATGGCGGCGACGAAGGCGACGGCGCCGACGCGCCCGAACAGCAGCACCGCCACCACCGGCGGCAGCGCCACGGCCAGCAGCGTGATGCCGACCTTCGCCCAGGGCATCAGCTGATCCCCGGCGATCCATTCGCGGATCCTGCCCATGCGCCCTCTCCTGCCCTTTACGCTTTCAAGCTAGGGCCGGCGGGGCCGGGGTCACGGCATCAGGCGTAGACGGATTCCTTGCCGAAATGCTTGGTCAGCATGTAGTAGACGACGGCGCGGTACTTGTTGCGCTCGGAGGTGCCGTAGATCTCGATCACCTTGTGGATCGCCTCCATCAGGTCGGGGCTGTCGGGCAGGGCCAGCTTGCGGATGAGGAAGTTGTTCTTCACCGTCTCCAGCTCTCCGGGCTGGGTGGCCGCGATGGTCGCGGCATCGGCATCATAGATCGCCGGACCGCAGCCGATGGTGACTTTCGTCAGCAGGTCCATGTCCGGCGTCATGCCGCATTTCGTCTTCAGGTCTTCCGCATAGCGTGCGATCAGCTCGTCGCGCTTTCCCATCGTCGTCTCCCTGTTCCCCGCCCGCCGGTGGGGTCCGGCGCTGGCGATTGTATGCGCATTGAACCCCCGGTTGGGCGGTCGTGACAATGGCGAAGGTCCTGCACCCCGCGGTTTTGCGCGATTTCCCATGGCGCGCGGCGGTGAAACCGGGTCTGATCGGATGGATCGAGCGGCTTCGGGAGGGGACAGGATGGAACACGCCTTCTGGCACGAACGCTGGGCCGAGAACCGGATCGGCTTTCACGAGGGGCGCGCGAACCGGATGCTGACCGCGCATCTTGCCGACCTCGGGCTTGCCCCCGGCGCCCGCATCTTCCTGCCCCTCTGCGGCAAGACCCGCGACATTCCCTGGCTGATGGCGCAGGGCCATCCGGTGGCGGGGGCCGAGCTGAGCGAGACCGCCGTGCGGCAGCTGTTCGACGAGATGAAGCTGGTGCCCGAGATCACCGGCACCCACGGCGGGATGCGGTTCGCGGCGCCGGGGGTCGATGTCTTCGTCGGCGACATCTTCGATCTGGATGCCGAAACTTTGGGCCCCGTCGATGCGATCTTCGACCGGGCCGCGCTTGTGGCGCTGCCGACGGGGATGCGCGACCGCTATGCCGCCCACCTGATGGCCCTGACCGGAACCGCGCCGCAGCTTCTGGTGACCTTCGAATACGACCAGAGCGCCATGGACGGCCCGCCTTTCTCGGTCACCGAGGCGATGGCGCGGGATCATTACGGCGCGGACTACACGATCGATGTGCTGGAGCGGGTCGACCTCGGCGGTGGGCTGCGGGGCAAGGTGGACGCGCGGGAGACAGCGTGGAAGCTGGTGCCGCGCGACGCCTGATCCTGGCATCCCGTCCGCTTGGAACCGAGGGCGGCCAACGGCGACGGGCGGGGGAGAAGCCGCCGCGTCGTGCCGAGGGCACGCCTCCGGCGTGACGGGGCTGCCCGGCGTTGCCGCCGGGCGAGCCATCTCAGCGGCTGCGCGAAACTCCCCCGTGGAAACAGGAGCTCAGGCCGAAAATCAGTACCGGTAATGCTCCGGCTTGAACGGCCCCTCCGGCGCGACGCCGATATAGGCCGCCTGCTCGGCGTTCAGCTGGGTCAGCTTCACCCCGATCCGCCCCAGGTGCAGCCGCGCCACCTTCTCGTCGAGGTGCTTGGGCAGGATGTAGACCTGGTTGTCGTACTGGTCGCCCTTGGTCCAGAGCTCGATCTGCGCCAGCACCTGGTTGGTGAAGGACGCCGACATCACGAACGAGGGATGCCCGGTGGCGTTGCCGAGGTTCAGCAGGCGCCCCTCGGACAGCAGGATCAGCCGGTTGCCCGAGGGCATCTCGATCATGTCCACCTGGTCCTTGATGTTGGTCCACTTGTGGTTCTTCAGCGCGGCGACCTGGATCTCGTTGTCGAAGTGGCCGATGTTGCCGACGATGGCCATGTCCTTCATCTCGCGCATGTGCTCGATGCGGATCACGTCGCGGTTGCCGGTGGTGGTGATGAAGATGTCGGCGCTGTCCAGCACGTCCTCCAGCAGCACCACCTCGTAGCCGTCCATCGCCGCCTGCAGCGCGCAGATCGGATCGACCTCCGTCACCTTCACCCGCGCCCCGGCGCCGCGCAGCGACGCGGCCGAGCCCTTGCCGACGTCGCCATAGCCGCAGACGACGGCGACCTTGCCCGCCATCATCGTGTCGGTGGCGCGCCGGATGCCGTCGACCAGCGATTCCCTGCAGCCGTACTTGTTGTCGAACTTCGACTTCGTGACCGAGTCGTTGACGTTGATCGCCGGGAAGGGCAGCTGGCCTTTCTTCATCAGGTCATAAAGGCGATGCACGCCCGTCGTCGTCTCTTCCGACACGCCCTTGATCGCGTCGCGGGTCTTCGTGAACCAGCCCGGCGTCTCGGCCATCCGCTTCCTGATCTGGGCCTTGATCACCTCTTCCTCTTCCGAGGCCGGAACCGGAATGATCTCTTCCCCCGCCTCGGCCCGCGCGCCGAGCAGGACGTAGAGCGTCGCGTCGCCGCCGTCGTCCAGGATCATGTTCGCCCCCTCGGGGAACTGGAACGAGCGGTCGAGGTAATCCCAGTGCTGCTCCAGCGTCTGGCCCTTGACGGCGAAAACCGGGATCCCCGCCTCGGCGATCGCCGCCGCGGCGTGGTCCTGGGTCGAGAAGATGTTGCAGGACGCCCAGCGCACGTCGGCGCCGAGCTTCACCAGCGTCTCGATCAGGACGGCGGTCTGGATCGTCATGTGCAGCGAGCCGACGATGCGCGCGCCCTTCAGCGGCTTGCTCTCCCCGAACTCCTCGCGGCAGGCCATCAGGCCCGGCATCTCGGTCTCGGCGATGTCCAGCTCCTTGCGGCCGTACCCGGCCAGCGCGATGTCCTTGACGATGTAATCCTTGGCCATATGCCCGGCTCCTGAATGTCTCTGCGGTTGCGGGCCACTTACCACCATGGCAGCGTTGCGGCAATCCGCCTGCCCCGGCATGACGCCGCAGCGTTGAAAAGGGATGAACCGATGAAACCGCCCCGCGCCTGGCAACGGATGCTCTCGGGCCGCAGGCTGGACCTGCTGGATCCGACACCGGTGGATATCGAGGTCGAGGACATCGCCCACGGCCTGGCCTTCGTCGCCCGCTGGAACGGCCAGACCCGGGGCGACTTCGCCTATTCGGTGGCCGAACACTCGCTGCTGGTGGAAGAGATTTACGGTCGGATGAACCCGGCCGCGCCCGTCCGCTGGCGCATGGCGGCATTGCTGCACGATGCGCCGGAATACGTCATCGGCGACATGATCTCGCCGGTGAAGGCCGCGGTGGGGCCGGAATACGGCGCGCTCGACGACCGGCTGAGCGCGGCGATCCACCTGCGCTTCGGACTCCCGGCGGTGCTGCCGAAGCAGGTGAAGGCGCGGATCAAGCAGGCGGACAAGGTCTCGGCCTGGCTCGAGGCGACGCGGATCGCGGGATTTTCCGAGGCGGAGAGCTCCCGCTTCTTCGGCCGTCCCGACGCGGCGCTGATCGAGGGGCTGGACATCGTGCTGAGGCCCCCGGTCGAGGTGCGGGCGGAGTTCACCGCCCGTCACCGGAGCTTGCTGGACGCGATGGAAGTCACCACAGGTCGCGGAACCGGTTGAACCGGTAGGGCGGCGTGGTCGCGTCGGGACGATGGTTGAACCGGCCCGCCCAGTGATCGCTGCTGCGATAGGGCCCGTCGGGGCGGCGGGTGGTGGAATTGCGATAGCTCGCGGCCATCAGCATGTCGGCCAGGACTGTAAGCATGGGTGTCTCCATGGATTGCGTGATGATCGACAGATAGGAACCTTGCGCTTTGCCTGCGACTCAGGAAAGCTCTTCGGATGTAAGCCCAGCTTTCAGGTCTGCCCATGGACTGGTCCGCCATCCCCTCGCTTGCCGCGCTCCGCGCCTTCGAGGCTGCCGCGCGCAACGGCAGCTATTCGGCCGCGGCGCGGGAGCTGAACGTCACCCACGCCGCGATCGCCCAGCACATCCGGACGCTGGAAGACCATTTCGGCCGCCCCCTGATGACGCGCGAGGGGCAGGGCATGGCGGTGACAGTGGAAGGCCGCGAGCTGGCGCAGACCCTCACCCAGTCCTTCGGCCAGATCGCCACCGCCGTGCGCGACTTGGCCGAACTCGACCGTCAACGCCCCTTGCGGGTGGCCCTGACGCCGTCCTTCGCGGGCAACTGGCTGATGCCGCGGATCGGCGGCTTCTGGGCATCGCACCCGGAGATCCCGCTTGAGATCGCGCCGAACATGGCGCTGGTGGACCTGCGCCGCGACGGTTTCGACCTCGCCATCCGCTACGGTCGCGGCGGCTGGCCGGGCGTGACCTCGGAGATGCTGGTCCCGGCGGGTCACGCCGTGGTCGCCGCGCCGGGGCTGGTCGGCCCCGACTGGTCGGGGGCGCTGTCCGACCTCCAGGACCGGCATTGGGTGCTGGAGGCGGGGCGGCAGGAGGAACAGGTCTGGGCGGCGGCGAACGGCCTCGACCTTGGCCGCGCCCGGGTGACGGTCTTCGACAGCAACGTGTTGGTCTATCAGGCGGTGCTGGCGGGGCACGGGCTGTCGATCCTGCCCGCCGTGATCGCCGAGCGCGACGTGGCTGCGGGCCGGCTGGAGATCCTGCTGGAAGAGGAGGACAGCCACATCGCCTATCACATCCTCACCCGCCCCGACCGCGTCTCGCCGCAGATCCGGACCTTCGTGAAGTGGCTGAAGGCGCAGGTTTAGGGACGATCTCTGGAGCCTTTCAGACGCAAAGGTCCCAGATGTTGCGCTCCGAGCAAAGGGCAGCCCCCGACCGCGGGCGGGGAGAAGCCCCCGCCCGTGGGGCCGGTCGGGGGCTGCCCGGCGTTGCCGCCGGGCAAGAGTTCTCCGCTCATCACAAACAATCATGGGGCCAGACGAGGAAACAAGAAGGGCGCTGCAACGCAGCGCCCAGATAGATTTCCGGTTCGCTCAGCCCCTACCGCGGCGACCGCTTCGCCAGGATCCGCTGCAGCGTCCGGCGGTGCATGTTCAGACGCCGTGCGGTTTCGCTCACGTTGCGCTCGCACTGTTCGTAGACGCGCTGGATGTGCTCCCAGCGCACGCGGTCGGCGGACATCGGGTTCTCGGGCGGCGGCGGCAGGCTGTCGCCGTTGGCCAGCAGGGCGGCAGTGATGTCGTTGGCGTCGGCGGGCTTCGACAGGTAATCCGTCGCGCCGATCTTCACCGCGGCCACCGCCGTCGCGATGGCGCCGTATCCCGTCAGGATCACGATCCGGCTGTCCGGTCGCTTCTCCCGGATCGCCTCGACCACGTCCAGTCCGTTGCCGTCCTCCAGCCGCAGGTCGATCACGGCGAAGGCGGGGGGCCGGGCGGTGGCGATGGCACGGCCGGCGGCGACCGATTCGGCCGTCTCGACCTCGAAGCCGCGCTTCTCCATGGCCCGCGCGAGGCGCTTCAGGAAGGAGTCGTCGTCATCCACCAGAAGAAGCGTGCGGTCCTCACCCAGCGCGGTCTCGGACACGGCTTCCATCGCGGCGGTTCCTCGGTATGTTGTATCCAGCATGCCCGATAAATAGTCGCGAAACGCGGCCCGTCAATTCATGGCCTTACGCAGCCGCCTCCAGGAAACAGGCGGTCCGGTCGGCGACCTGCTCGGCCGTCACCCCGTCGCCCGCGGCACTGGGCGCCCCGCGGAAGAACTCGACGAAGCCGCGGTCGGGCAGCACGAGGTAGGTGAACACCGAGTGATCCATCAGGTAGTAGTCGGGATCGTCGCCTTCGCGCTTGGCATAGTAGGTCTTGTAGGCCTGGCTGGCCGCCTTGACCTGCTCGGGCGAACCGGTGAGGCCCAGCATCTGCGGGTGCAGGTAATCGGTGAACTCGGTCAGCACCTCGGGCGTGTCGCGGGCCGGGTCGATGGTGATGAAGACCGGCTGCACGTCAAAGCCGCGCTCGGCCAGCAGGTCCACCGCCTCGGCATTCCGCGCGGCGTCCAGCGGGCACACATCGGGGCAGAAGGTGTAGCCGAAATAGATCAGCGACGGCCGGGTGATCACGTCCTTGTCCGTGACCGTCTCGCCCGTCTCCGAGACCAGCGTGAACGGCCCCCCGATCGAGGCCGTCCCCCCGGCCACCGAGCTTTCGCGGCAGTCGGCGAACACGTCGCCGTCGCGCCCCGCATAGATATAGGCGCCGAGCCCCCCCAGCATCGCGGCCAGCACCGCGACCGCGGCAACGGCATAGATCTTCAGCATCGGCGGGCCTCCTTCGTGACGATGCCGCATTGATCCCCTCTCGGCGCGCTACATACAAGGGCGGATGGCGACACAATCACGGGAGTCCCTCATGGACGAGGCCCACCCGGCCTTCGCGCAGCCCCACCGGTCGAACTGGGTCCGCCTGCGCACGCTGGTCTACCTGCGCTCCATCGCGGTCGCCGGGCAGATGGCCGCGATCCTCGTCGGGCAGTACGCGTTCGACCTGGACCTCGACCTCGGCTGGTGCGCCCTGGCCGTTGGCGCCGCCGTGATATCGAACATCGTGCCGCTCTTCGTCTTTCCCGAGAACCGCCGCCTGTCCGAGCGCGAGATGGTCGCGCTTCTCCTCTTCGACATCACCCAGCTGACCGTGCTGCTGTTCCTCACCGGCGGGCTGCACAACCCCTTCGCGCTGCTGATCCTCGCGCCCGTCACGATCTCGGCCACCGCGCTGCACCTGCGCTCGACCGTCCTGATCAGCGCCGTCGCCATGGTGGTGATGACCCTCGTCGCCCGCTGGCACATTCCGCTCGCCACCACCGACGGCTTCGTGATGAAGATGCCGCCCGACTTCGTCTTCGGCTTCTGGGCCGCGATCCTGATCGGCATCGTCTTCCTGGCCGCCTATGCCCGCCGCGTCACCTCCGAGGTCAACGCCATGGCCGACGCGCTGGTGGCGACCCAGCTGGCGCTGTCGCGCGAGCAGAAGCTGACCGACCTCGGCGGTGTGGTCGCCGCCGCGGCGCACGAACTGGGCACGCCGCTCGCCACGATCAAGCTGGTCTCGACCGAGCTGATCGACGAGTTGTCGGACAGCGCCCTGAAGGCCGATGCCGAGCTGATCCGCGAGCAGGCCGACCGCTGCCGCGACATCCTGCGCTCGATGGGACGGGCAGGGAAGGACGACCTGCACCTGCGCACCGCGCCCGTCGCCTCGGTGGTGCAGGAGGCGGCCGAGCCACACGGCCACCGTGGCAAGACGCTGGTCTACGACATCGCGCCGCGGCCCGGCGCCGCGGCGAAGCAGCCCGAGATCCAGCGCCGTCCCGAGATCATCCACGGCCTGCGCAACCTCGTGCAGAACGCCGTCGACTTCGCCGCCAGCACGGTCTGGATCGACATCCGCTGGAGCGGCGAACAGATCATGGTGCGCATCGCCGACGACGGGCCGGGCTATCCGCCGAACCTTCTGCCGCGCCTCGGCGATCCGTTCCTGCGCGGGCGCAGCGACCCCGGCCTCGCCCCCGGCAGCCGCCCGGGCTACGAGGGGATGGGCCTGGGCCTGTTCATCGCCAAGACGCTTCTCGAACGCTCGGGCGCCGAGCTGAGCTTCGCCAACGGGCACGACGCCGTGGCGGCGGACGAATCGCGGCGGATGCGCTGCGGCGCCATCGTCGAGACGCTGTGGAGCCGGAGCGACATCTCGGGCGACCGACCGGGCCGACGTCCCGTCTTGGGCCGCAACCGCCAGATCGTGGACTGAGCGCGAGGGCGGACGCGCGCGGCCCGATAATCATTAACGTGGCGTTAACGGTTTTCGGCCCAACCTCCTTCCGGGGAACGCACTGGAAGACTCATGCTTGCACACCAACTGGCGACGGGCCTTCTGGCCGTCGCCGCCGCTGCCATCGTTGCCGTGTCCGTGCTCTGGGTCACAGCATGGCTGGGGCCGCCCGGACCGGCACGCGACCGGCCGCCACGGGAGCGGAAGGAAGACGGCACCACCTTCCTTCTCGATCGCGCGCAGATCGTCGACATGTCGACCTCGGCCCGGGCGATGCTCGCCTTCGCGGATCGTCCAGTGGAGAATCGCGACGCGCTCTGCGCCTTTCTGGCGTCGCGCTTTCCCGGTCTGGCCGAGACGCTCGACAGCATCGAGGCTTTCGGAGAAAGGAACCTGCTGTCCCGGGACGCCACGGAGATCGCGACGCTCACGCGCAGCGGGGACCGGCTGCGGATCACCCTCTGCGGCGTGGACGATCCTGTCGGCATGACGCAGATCGACCGCGCGACCCTGCTCGCCATCCGGGCCGAACTGGCGATGCTGCGCACGACGGCCGAGCGGGTGCCGGTCCTGATCTGGCGGCAGAATCCGCAGGGCGCCATCACCTGGGTCAACCGCGCCTACCTCGATGCCTGCGAGACCCATCTTCCGGACTGGTCCCAGGACACCTGGCCGGTCCCGCATCTCTTCGGCATCCCCGAAGGCGCGGAGGGCGGGCAGCTTCCCCGGAGGATCCGTCTGGAGACCGGGAAGGAGGGCGAGGCGCTGTGGTACCTCGTCCATGTCGCGCCGGTCGAAGACGGCCTGCTGGTCGCGGCCACCGACGCCAGCGCGATGGCCGAGGCCGAGACATCGCTGCGCAACGTGGTCCAGAGCCTGTCGAAGACCTTTGCGGACCTGCCCATCGGCCTTGCCGTCTTCATACGCGACAGGCGGCTGGAACTGTTCAATCCGGCGCTGTGCGATCTGACCCGGATCCCGGCACACCTGCTGGCGGCGCGGCCGACGATGTCGGCCTTCTTCGATCTGCTGCGCGACCGCCAGACGATGCCCGAACCGCGCAGCTATGCCTCGTGGCTGGAGCGCATCGGCGCGCTTGAGGGATCCGCCGCCGACGGCACCCTCCAGGAAACATGGCACCTGCCCTTCGGACGCACGCTGCGGATCACCGGGCGGCCCCAGATCGGCGGGGCCCTCGCGCTGCTGTTCGAGGACATCAGCGACGAGATGGGCAATGCGCGCCGGTTGCGCACGGAACTGGAGGTCAGCCACGCCGTCATCGACACCAACCCCGATGCCGTCGCCGTCTTCTCGGCGAACGGGGTGATGACGCTCGGCAATCGCGCCTACGACGCGCTGTGGGGGCTCAACAGCCGCGAGGGGCTCGACAGTCTCGACATCGCGGCGGCGGTGAAATGCTGGGCCGCGGCGACGGCACCAAGCCCGCTCTGGGAACACATCATGGCCTTCGTGGGCGACTCCGACCACCGCCACCCCTTCGACGCCACGGCGCGGCTGCGCGACGGACGCAGCCTGCACTGCCGCTGCGAACAGGTGGCCGGTGGCGCGACGCTGGTGACCTTCGCGCTGGAAAAGGCCGGGAGCGCCGGTCTGCGCGAAGCCACGACGGACGAAGATCCCGGCGAGTCCCGCCGCCAGATCGGCAGTTGAGCAGGCGTCGCGCTTCGGACGCGGGGTCCGGAAGGCGCCCGTCCCGCGCGCCGATCGGCGTCCGGCGCGGCGACGATCCGTCTTGCGGCACGGGGTCGGGCTGTTAAGACTGCGCCCATGCCCGCCGCCCTTCGCCTGAGCCTGCCCAGCCCCGACGCCACCGCCACCCTCGCCCGCAGCCTGGCCCCGGCGCTGCATGCCGGCGACGTGCTGCTGCTGGAGGGCGAGATCGGCGCAGGAAAGACCCATTTCGCCCGCAGCCTGATCCAGCATCTCCAAGGCGACCGGGCCGAGGACGTGCCCTCGCCCACCTTCACCCTTGTCCAGACCTACGAAACCCCGGGACTCGAGGTCTGGCACGCGGATCTCTACCGCCTCTCGCACCCGGACGAGGTGCTGGAGCTGGGGCTGGACGAGGCGTTCCGCAGTGCCCTCTGCCTGGTCGAATGGCCCGACCGCCTGGGGCCGCTCGCACCGCCGCAGGCCCTGACGCTGACCTTCGCGGTCAGCGGAGAGCAGGGTCGCGTGCTGACCGTCAGCGGCGATCCGTCCCGACTTGCCCGGTTTCAGAAGGCCGCGGACCCCGCCGATGCCGTTGCGCGCTGACGCCCTTGCCGCGTTCCTCGCCGCCCATGGCCGCGGCGGCTGGGAGCGGCGCCTGCTGGCCGGGGATGCCTCGAACCGCCGGTACGACCGGCTGCGCGACCCGGTCACCGGCCATACCGAGATCCTGATGGACGCGCCCCCCGAGCGGGGCGAGGACGTGCGCCCCTTCGTCCGCATCGCCCGGCATCTGAACGCCATCGGCCTCGCCGCGCCCGAGATAATGGCCGAGGACGCCGCGCGGGGGTTCCTGCTGATCGAGGATTTCGGCGACGCCGTCTTCGCCCGGCTGGTGGAAACGGACCCGGACCGCGAGGCGGGTCTCTACCGCGCCGCCGCCGAGGTGCTGCTGGCCCTCCACCGCCATCCCGCCCCCGACGGCCTGCCGCGCTTCGCCCAGCCCCTGACGCCCGACTTCGCCGCGCTTGCCTGGGCCTGGTATGCAGAAGGCGCGACCGGCGTCCTGCCCGGCAGCGCCACCCGTGCGACCGACCTGCTGAACCGCGCCTTGGCCGAGCACGCCGACGACCAGTCGGTGATGATCCTGCGCGACTACCACGCCGAGAACCTGGTCTGGCGGACGGAACGGAACGGCCTCGCGCGCGTCGGCCTGCTCGACTTCCAGGACGCGATGGCGGGTCATCCCGCCTACGATCTCGCCTCGCTCCTCGGAGACGCCCGCCGCGATGTCGCGCCCGCGGTGCGCGAGGCCACTGTCGCCCATTACCTCGCCCGCTCGGGCCGGGCGGAGCCGGGCTTCCGCACCGCGCTCGCCGTGCTCGGGGCCCAGCGCAACCTGCGCATCCTCGGCGTCTTCGCCCGCCTCTGCCTCGCCGCGGGCAAGACACGCTATCTGCCGATGATCCCCCGCGTCTGGCGCAACATGCTGGCAGACCTCGACCACCCGGCCCTGTCCGACCTGCGCCGCGCGGTGCTGGCCGATCTGCCCGAGCCGACGCCCGACCACCTTGCCGCACTGGAGCGAAGATGCGCCACCGTCCCGATACCGTGATGCTGTTCTGCGCCGGCTTCGGTACCCGCATGGCGCCGCTTACCGACAGCCTGCCGAAACCGCTGATCGCGGTCGCGGGCCGCCCGCTGATCGACCATGCCCGCGACCTCTGCACCGCCGCGGGCTTCACGCGGCAGGTGGCGAACCTTCACTATCTCGGCGCGAAACTGGCCGATCACCTCGACGGCACCGGCGTTCTTCTGTCCTGGGAGGACGACCGCATCCTCGACACCGGGGGCGGTCTGCGCGCGGTGCTGCCGCTGGTCGGCCCCGATCCGCTGGCCACCCTGAACCCCGATGCGGTCTGGACCGGGCCGAACCCCCTTGCCGCCCTGGCCGAGGCATGGGATCCCGCCCGCATGGATGCCCTGCTGATGACCATTCCCGCCGCCCGCGCCGAGGGCCGCACCGGCGGCGGGGACTTCACCCTGTCGAAAGACGGTCACCTGTCGCGCGGGGGCGATCATGTCTATTGCGGCGCGCAGATCCTGAAGACCGAACGGCTTGCCGAGATCCCCGACCAGGTCTTCTCCCTCAACCGCCTGTGGGATCTCGTGGCTGCCGAGCGCCGCCTTTTCGGTCTGACCCATGCGGGCGGCTGGTGCGACGTGGGCCATCCCGCGGGCATCGCGCTGGCCGAAGCCATGCTGTCCCGCGATGGCTGAAGCCGCCACGCCCCGCCTCTTCGGGCTGCCCCCCGGCGCCGACTTCCCGGCCGAACTGGTGGAAGGCATCCTTTCCCGCCACGCCACCGCGGATCCGACGACGCTGGCGCGGGTCCAGCTGTTCGTCAACACGGCCCGGATGGCCCGCCGCGTGACCCGGCTGTTCCAGGCGAAGGGCAGCCTGCTGCTGCCGAAGATCCGCCTGATCACCGACATCGCCGTGCTCGCCCCGCAGCCCACCGCGCCGGTGGTGCCGGACCTGCGCCGCCGGCTTGAACTCAGCGCCCTGATCGCGCGGCTGATCGACAGCGATCCCGCGCTCGCCCCGCGCGCCGCGACCTTCGACCTCGCGGGCAGCCTCGCCGCGCTGTTCGACGAGATGGTGTTCGAAGGCGTCGCCCCCGGCACGCTGGCCGGTCTCGACGTCGCCGACCAGTCCGGCCACTGGGCGCGCAGCCTGCGCTTCATAGCCATCGTCGAGGGTTTCCTGAGCCGCACCGGCGAAACCACCTCGGCCCGCCGCCTGCGCGCCGCGGCCGAGGCGCTGGTCGAGCGCTGGCAGAGCGATCCGCTCGACAGCCCGGTGATCCTTGCGGGGTCCACCGGATCGCGGGGCACCACCGCGCTGCTCATGCAGGGTGTCGCCTGCCTGCCGCAGGGCGCCGTGGTGCTGCCCGGCTTCGACTTCGAACAGCCCGCGGCGATCTGGGACCGGCTCGACGATCCGCTTTTGTCCGAGGATCACCCGCAGTACCGCTTCGCCCGGCGCATGGCCGACCTCGGCCTCGCCCCCGCCGACGTGCAGCGCTGGACGGAGGCCGACCCCCGCCGCGACCGCAACCGCCTGCTCTCGCTCGCGCTGCGTCCCGCGCCCGTCACCGACCAGTGGCGCAGCGAGGGCCCCGCGCTCGGCCCGCTTCCCGCCGCGACCGACGGCATGTCCCTGATCGAGGCCGACTCGCCCAGGCTCGAAGCGCTCGCCATCGCGCTGCGTCTCCGCCAGGCGGTGGAGGACGGCCAGCGCGCCGCCCTCATCACGCCCGACCGGATGCTGACCCGTCAGGTGACCGCCGCGCTCGACCGCTGGCGGCTGGTCCCCGACGATAGTGCCGGACACCCCTTGGGCCTGACCGCGCCGGGCCGCTTCCTGCGTCACCTGACCGGACTGATGGGCGAACGCCTGACCGCCGAGCCGCTGTTGACGCTGCTGAAGCATCCGCTCTGCAATTCCGCGCCCGGCCAGCGCGGCGATCACCTGGCGAACACCCGCGCCCTCGAACTCTGGCTACGCCGGAAGGGTCCGCCCTTTCTCACCGGTCCGGCGCTGATGGACTGGGCGAAGGACCGCGGAGCCGAGCGCATCGCATGGGCGGGATGGATCGCCCGCAGCCTCGCCCCGCTCGCCGAAGCGCCGCGCGCGCCGCTTGGAACCCACCTCGACGCGCTGCGCTCCGCCGCCAACGCCCTGTCCGACGGTACAGGCACGGCCCCGGGCAGGCTCTGGACCGGCGAGGCGGGCGAAAAGGCACTGAACGTCCTCGACCAGCTCGAGGCCGAGGCGCTTCACGCGGGCGAGATGACGGTGATCGAGTTCCGCGCGCTTCTCGACGCGCTGCTTGCCGCGGACGAGGTGCGCGACACCCAGACCGCGCATCCCGGCGTGACGATCTGGGGCACGCTCGAGGCACGGGTGCAGGGCGCCGACCTGGTGATCCTCGCCGGTCTCAACGACGGCACCTGGCCGCAGCTGCCCGCGCCCGATCCCTGGCTGAACCGCGCCCTGCGCCAGCAGGCCGGGCTGCTTCTGCCCGAACGGCAGGTCGGCCTCTCCGCCCACGACTTCCAGCAGGCGGCCGCCGCGCCCGAGGTGGTGCTGACCCGCGCCACCCGCGACGCCGAGGCGGAAACCGTCGTCTCGCGCTGGCTGAACCGGCTCACCAACCTGATGAACGGCCTGCCCGGCACACAGGGGCCCGAGGCGCTGGCCGCGATGCGCGCCCGCGGGGCCCGGTGGCTGGAAATGGCCCGCACCCTGGACGCCGCCTTCGACCCCGTGCCGCCCGAACGCCGCCCGGCCCCTCGCCCGCCGGTCGGGGCGCGGCCGACGCAGTTCTCCGTCACCCGCATCAAGACGCTGATCCGCGACCCCTATGCGATCTATGCCCGCGACATCCTGAAGCTCCGGCCGCTCGATCCGCTCCGCCAGGAGCCTGACGCGCCTCTGCGTGGCGAGGTGCTGCACACCATATTCGAGCGGTTCATCAAGGCCTGCCCCGACCCGGCGGCGCCCGGCGCCAAGGCGCAGCTCCAGCAGATCGCCGCCGAAACCCTGGCCGAAGAGGTGCCGTGGCCCACGGCGCGGCGGATCTGGGCGGCCAAGCTGGCGCGTGTCGTCGACTGGTTCCTCGAGACCGAGATCCAGCGCCGTGCCGAGGCGGATCCGCTGCTGATCGAACGGCGCGGCGACTTCGCCGTGCCCGGAACGCCCGTGACCCTGACAGGCAAGGCCGACCGCATCGCCCGTCGGCAGGACGGCCGCCTCCTGATCTACGACTACAAGACCGGCACGCCGCCTTCGGCCAAGGAGATGGAGCATTTCGACAAGCAGCTGCTTCTCGAAGCCGCCATGGCCGAAGCCGGCGCCTTTCCCGGTGTCCCCGCCGCCCCCGTCGCCGCCGTGGCCCATATCGGGCTGGGCGCGAAGCCCGTGTTCACGCCCCTGCCCCTGCGCGATCACGAAGCCGAGACGCCGCTGGATCCCGACCGCACGGTGCTGGAACTTCGTCGCCTGATCGACAGCTTCGCCGTCCGCAGCAAGGGCTATCCAAGCCGACGCGCCATGCACAAGACGTGGAACGACGGCGATTACGACCATCTCGCCCGCCACGGCGAATGGGACGACAGCGACGCGCCCAGCCCCGAGGATGTCGGATGAACCACTTCGCGCCCGACGACGCCACCCGCGCCCAGATCGACGCCGCCGCGCCGGGCCGGTCCACCTGGCTGTCGGCCAATGCCGGCTCGGGCAAGACGCGGGTGCTGACCGACCGGGTGGCGCGGCTGCTGCTGGAAGGCACATCGCCGCAGAACATCCTCTGCCTGACCTACACCAAGGCCGCGGCATCGGAGATGCAGAACCGCCTGTTCAAGCGTCTTGGCCAGTGGGCGATGCTGCCCGACGCCGACCTGCGCGACGCGCTTGGCCAGCTGGGCGTCGCGGGCGCGATCACCGCGCCGCGCCTCGCCCTTGCCCGCACCCTGTTCGCCCGCGCGATCGAGACGCCGGGCGGGCTGAAGATCCAGACCATCCACTCCTTCTGCGCCTCCCTCCTGCGCCGCTTCCCCCTCGAAGCGGGCGTGTCGCCCCAGTTCACCGAGATGGACGAGAGGGCGGCACGGCTCCTGATGGCCGAGATCGTCGAGGAGATGGCCGACACCCTCGCCCCCGACACCGTCGACGCCCTGGCGCGCCATTACACGGGCGAGGATTTCTCCGATCTCACGGCCGAGATCGCCCGCCACCGCGACCGCTTCTTTCCGCCCCGCAGCGGAGCCGCGCTTTTCGCGGCCTTCGGTCTGGATCCGGCGACGACCGAAGCCGACATCCTCGCGCAGGTCTTCCTCGGCACGGAAAGGGACCTCGTCGCCAAGCTTCTCCCGGCCCTCGCCGCGGGCTCCAAGACCGACGCGAAGGCGGCGGAAAAGCTGTCCCTGTTCAAGGCCGATCCGCCCACCCTCGCCGACCTGGCCCTGCTCGAAGACGTATTGCTCACCGGTGCCTCGGCGGCGTCGCCGTTTTCAGCAAAGACCGGCAAGTTCCCGACCAAGGCGACGCAGCAGGCCATCGCCCATCTCCTGCCCCACCTCGAAGCGCTCATGCTGCGGGTCGAGCACACGCGCCCCCGGCGCACCGGCCTGGCCGCCGCCCGCCGCAGCGTCGCGCTTCACGCCTTCGCCACCGCCTTCCTGCCGCTCTACGAGGCGCGCAAGCTGGCCCGCGGCTGGCTCGATTTTGAGGATCTGATCCTCAAGGCCCGCGCGCTGATGACCGATTCCGCCGTGGCGCAATGGGTGCTGTTCCGCCTCGATGGCGGCGTCGACCACATCCTCGTCGACGAGGCGCAGGACACCAGCCCGGCGCAGTGGCAGGTGGTCGAACTTCTCGCCCAGGAATTCGCCGCGGGCGACGGCCGAAGGGGCGCCGCCGAACGCTCGCTCTTCGTCGTCGGCGACCTGAAGCAGTCGATCTACTCCTTCCAGGGCGCCGATCCGCAGTCCTTCCTGCGCATGTTCGCCCATTTCGACGCCCGCATGGCCGACACCGCGCCGCTGCAACGGCTGGAACTCCGGCACTCCTTCCGCTCCTCCGCGGCGATCCTCGCCGCCGTCGATGCCGTCTTCGGCGGCACCGCCGAGGCCCCGCTGGACCTTGCCGCGAGCCACATCGCGTTCCACCAGACCCTGCCCGGCCGCGTCGATCTCTGGCCTGTCCTGCCGGAAGAGGACACGCCCGACGACGCCCCCTGGTACGATCCCGTCGATCGCGTCAGCCCCGGCGCCGCCGACGTGGAACTGGCCCGCCGGATCGCCGCCGAGATCCGCGCGATGATCGAAAGGAAAGAGACGATTCCGGCGGAAAAAGGCACCCGCCGCCCGCTGCACGAAGGCGATATCCTGATCCTCGTGCAGCGCCGCAACCGCCTGTTCAACGAGCTGATCCGCGCCTGCAAGCAGCAGGGGCTGAGGATCGCGGGCGCCGACCGGCTGCAACTCGGCGCCGAGATGGCGGTGAAGGACCTGCGCGCCCTCCTCGCCTTCCTAGCCCTGCCGATGGACGACCTTTCCCTCGCCTGCGCGCTGCGCTCTCCCCTCTTCGGTGTGACGGAGGCGCAGCTCTACGACCTTTCCCAGGGCCGCGGCGACGCGACCCTCTGGGACCGCCTGCGCCACGGCCCCCACCCCGGCATCGCCGCGACCCTCACCGACCTGCGGGACCAGGTCGATTACCTCCGCCCCTACGACCTTCTCGAACGGATCCTGCTGCGCCACGACGGACGGGCACGGCTGCTGGCACGGCTCGGGACCGAGGCGCAGGACGGCATCGACGAGCTGCTGAACCAGGCGCTGGCCTTCGAGCGGATGGAGGTGCCGAGCCTCACCGGCTTTCTCGCCTGGCTCGAGGCGGGGGATGTCGAGGTGAAGCGCCAGGCCGAATCCGCGGGCGACCGGATCCGCGTCATGTCGGTGCATGGTGCCAAGGGTCTGGAGGCGCCCGTGGTCATCCTGCCCGATACCCTGCGCAAGAAATCCGATATCCGCCAGCAGCTGTTCCCCAGTCCCGAGACCGGCATCCTGTGGCGCACGGCGGCCGACGAGGCGCCGCCGCTGGTCGAGGCCGCCAAGGCCGCGCTGACCGACGCCGACGCGCGCGAACGGGGCCGGCTGCTCTACGTCGCGATGACCCGGGCCGAGACCTGGCTGATCGTCTGCGGCGCGGGGAAGGATCCGAAGGACACTTGGTACAGCCAGATCGCCGATGCCTTCGCCACGCTGCCGACGACCCCCCTGACCTGTCCCACCGGCGAAGGTCTGCGGCTCCAGCACGGCGACTGGATGGCGGGCGACCTGACCGATCCGCGCCGGAGAGCCACCGATCCGTCCCCCCTCCCCGGCTGGATCGCCAGCCATGTCGCTGCGCCGCCCTTGCCGCCGAAGGTCCTCACACCCTCCGGCCTCGGCGGGGCCAAGGCGCTGCCCGGCGAAGGCTTCGGCCTGACGGAAGACGAGGCGAAGACCCGCGGCACGCGCCTGCATCTCCTGCTCGAGGTGCTGCCGAACCACCCCGAGGCAGACTGGCCCGCGCTTGCCGCCACCCTCATCGGCGACATCGAGGCGGCGGGCCTTCTGCCCGAGGCGGCGCGGGTGCTGAAATCTCCCGACCTCGCCTTCCTCTTCGCCCCCGAGGCGCTCGCCGAAGTCGACATCGCCGCCCTGATGCCCGGTCAGACGGCACAGCTTCAGGGCACCATCGACCGGCTGCTGGTCCTCGACGACCGCGTCCTCGCCGTCGATTTCAAGTCGAACGCCACCGTCCCCCCCGCGCCCGCCGCTGTGCCCGAGGGGATCCTGGCGCAACTGGGCAGCTATGCCGCGGGATTGCAGGCGATTTTCCCCGGCAAACGGATCGAAACGGCGGTCCTCTGGACGGCCACTGCCACATTCATGCCGCTGCCCGACGACATCGTGCGCACCGCCTTCGCCCGCGCCACATCATCTTGACGCGCCGCCGGGGGGTGCCTACGTTCCCGGTCTGACATTCAAACGCCAAGGAGATCTCCCATGGCCACCGTAGCCGTCACCGACGATACCTTCGACGCCGAAGTGAAACAGTCCGACATCCCCGTGATCGTCGACTTCTGGGCCGAGTGGTGCGGCCCCTGCAAGCAGATCGGCCCGGCCCTGGAAGAGCTGAGCGACCAGTACGAGGGCAAGGTCAAGATCGTGAAGGTCAACGTGGACGAGAACCCGAACTCCCCCGCCCAGATGGGCGTTCGCGGCATTCCGGCGCTCTTCATGTTCAAGGACGGCACCGTGGTGTCCAACAAGGTCGGCGCCGCCCCCAAGGCCGCGCTGCAGAACTGGATCGACAGCGAAATCTGATATCCTTTTCGGATACCCAGAAAACGAAGGGCGCCCGGCACGGGGCGCCCTTCTTCGTTGCAAGGCGCGCCGTCAGGCGACAGGCACTGTTCCCCCGTCGATGACATGCTCGCTTCCCGTGATGGCACCGGCTTGGGGCGAACACAGGAAGCCGATCAGGGCGGCCACCTCGGCGGGGCGCGCCGGGCGGCCAAGGGGAATTCCCCCAAGACCCTGCATGACGATCGCCTTGCCGCCCGCCCGATCCGTGCCCGCCCCGGCCGCCAGCCGATCCGTCAGGGCGATGGCCGCATCGGTCTCGATCCAGCCGGGCGATACCCGGACCACACGCACGCCCTTCGGACCCACTTCTTTCGACAGGCCCTTGGAATAGGTCGACAGCGCCGCCTTCGCCGCGGCATAGGCGGTGGTCGAGTCCGGCAGGGGCATCTGCCGCTGGATTGAGGTGACATGCACCACCACCCCCGAACCCTGCGCGACCATGCCCGGCACCAGACCGCGGTCGAGCCGCACCGCCGCCACCAGGTTCAGCGCGATCTCCTGTTCCCAGTCGGCATCCGTCAGTGCGGCAAAGCCGCCTCCCGGCGCATGCGAGCCGTCGAGCACATGCACCAGCACGTCGAGCCCGCCCAACCTGTCACGGACAGCCTCCGTCACCGTCTTGCAGCCCGCGCCGGTGGTCACGTCGGCGGTCACGAACTCCACCCCCGGCGGCAGATCCCCGGACCGGGACCTTGCCGTGGCCAGCACGCGCGCGCCCTGCCCGGCCAGAAAGGCGACGGTCGCCGCCCCCGTACCCCGTGTGCCGCCGGTGACGAGGACCCGCGCGCCGTGCAGTCCCAGATCGAGGGCCATCACGCGATCTCCAAGCGGGCGACATGGTCTCCGGCAAGCTCGAGCCGATAGTCGAGCTCGACCGGGCTCCCCGGGAAATCGCCCGTCAGCCGACAGCGCACCAGCGCCCGTTCGCCGTCGTGACCGACCGACAGGATGTCCTGGCGGTAATCGATCTTCGCCGCCTCCTCGCGCCATTGCCGGATTTCGGCACGGCCCCGGCGGGTCTTCCGTTCGTCCACGACGACGGCATCCTCGGTGAAGCACTCGGCGATCTGGCCGGGCCGGACCGCGGCCAGATATCGCACGACGGGCAGGGGAAGGGTCTGTTCCATCGGTTCAGTCTCCATCTTGTTTCATGTGACGGAGATCTGCGCACTTGCCGTCCCGATCGCAAGAACATACAAAAAAGTCAGGTACTTACCCGGAGGTAAGAAATGGACGATCCGGCCCCGACCCGCCATCTCTACACCCGCGAAACCGCGGCTGACGGGGTCGAGAAGGCGCTGGCGATGATCGAGGGGCGGTGGAAGCTGGTGATCCTGTTCCACCTCTTCGGCGGAAATGTCCTGCGATTCTCGGAACTCGAACGGGCGATCCCGGGCATCTCGCAGAAGATGCTGATCCAGCAGCTTCGCCAGATGGAGGAGGACGGCATCGTCCGCCGCACCGTCTATCCCGAGGTGCCGCCGCGGGTCGAGTACAGCCTCACCGACTGGGGCCAATCCCTCTGCCCCGCCCTCGACGCCCTTCTCGACTGGTCCGCCGCAGCACCGGGCTAAACCGACATCCGCCTCCCTCTACGGATGCATCGCCGTGCGGCACCAGTTGAACGCCTGCGCCTCACTCTCGCCGCCCTCGACCAGCGCGAACCGGCGCGGTGCCGTGACGGTGATCCTGGCGCGCATCGCCTCGACCGAGCCGTCGTAACTCGCCTCGCAGAGCTGCGAGAAGACGATGCTTTCGCCC
Organism: Oceaniglobus roseus; assembly: GCF_002869745.1. Taxonomy (GTDB): domain Bacteria; phylum Pseudomonadota; class Alphaproteobacteria; order Rhodobacterales; family Rhodobacteraceae; genus Oceaniglobus; species Oceaniglobus roseus. The sequence continues at coordinate 161,357 of NZ_PNOS01000001.1, read as the reverse complement.
TGCTGTTCGGTCCCGTCGATCTCGCAACGCCGACTCGACGCGCCACGCAGACCCATGCCGTCATAGACACGCCAGTCCGTGTCGGCAGGAGCGTCGCAGGACTCCCCGGCGATCACCCAAAGCCCCAGCGGAATTGGCAGCGGACCGTCATAGACCGGCCTGTCGGGCCCTGCCGCCGCTTCTTCCGGTGACGTCGATTCCGCCCGATCAGAGCCGCATCGCACCAGGTCCACTGACCGCACGCTCTTCCAGACGAAGTGTATGTGGTCGGGGCCGTCCCTCTGGGTCAACCGGAAATACTCTCGCGTCCGCGGTGCCGTCTCCGGCACGCCTTCCGTCTGGCGGAAATCCCCGGCTGCGAAGGTGACGTCTCCGGTCCGCTCGACCTCCCGCACCAGAGCGTCACCGCCGAAGGTGATGATACGGTTCGGCGAGATGTTGACCTGCGTGACCGAGGTGCCCGGGCGCGCGCAATCCTCGGGCGAGACATCCCACGATCCGACCAGATCTTTCGGCAGCGATTGCGCACAAGCAGGCTCCGCCAGACAGATCCCCGCCACCAGCACCGTAAGGAACGACTTCACCATGGACACAACTCCCGGCACACATGCATTCAACGCCCCGGTCGACCCAGCGGTTCACCCTCAGAACACCCAGCCGTGCCGCCGCACGGCGTCGAGGATCTGCCGCTCGGCCTCCTCCGCCCCGGCGTTGATCGCCGTCGCCTTCAGGAACCAGTAGAGATAGGCGTCGAAGTCGGGGCGATGCTCCGGCGCGCGGGCAAAGGCCTCGGCCACCCCCAGCGCACCGACGTTCAGCGCGATGTGGTGGAAGTCGATCTGGCCGAACAGGACCGCCGCCTTTCCGGCGATGTATCCCAGCAGCGCGACCGAGGAATTCTGCGTCACCACGTAGTCGCAGCCCAGCACCAGCGTCCCGGCCGGGGCCGCGCTCAGCTCCAGCCGCGGATTGGCGGCGACCAGCGCGTGCAGCGCCTCGAGTTCCGCCTCCGAATAGACCTCCTTCGGATGCAGCCCCGCCACCACCCGCCGCCCGCTGTGCGCCAGCGTCTCGCCCAGCATGTCGAGCGGCGACATCGTCTGGAAACTCCGGTGCTCCGTCAGCCGCCCCTGCAGGGGCACATAGACGTATCCCTCCCGCGTCGGCCGCCCCGGAAGCCGCACGCGACGCTGCCGCCGGACGAACCGTTCGGCCAGATCGCGGTCCATGGCATCCGGCCGGAACGCCGACCGCGCGACTCCCCACTCCCACCGCTTGGCCGAGGCCTCGATCCGCCAGAACGGATAGAAATAGGCCAGCCGCGTCGTCAGCGCGCGGGGATGGAACGGGTCGTCCATGTGGAACAGGGAATAGCCGGGAAGCCCCGCCGACAGGAGCCGCGCGGCATCGGAATTGCGGCAAAGCTTCACCTCGACACCGCGCGATCCGAAGGCCGTGCGCAGGCGGTTGGTATAGTTGTGCTGCCCCGCCCCGGCGCGCGCCAGCAGTTCGTCGTCGTAGTAGAGGCGAAGGATACGGGCAGGCTCCATGGCCTCCGAATACCGTGCCGGATCGCGCTTCGCCATGGCGAACGCTTGGCAATCCGTTTCCCCGCCGCCATATCGGGCGGGAAGAGACGGAGAAAGAACATGACGAAGCAGGACTTCCCCGGCTGGCACGGCACCACGATCATCGGTGTCCGCAAGGGCGGCAAGGTGGTGATCGCGGGCGACGGCCAGGTCAGCCTGGGCCAGACGGTGATCAAGGGCACGGCGCGCAAGGTGCGCCGCCTGAAACCCGGCGGGCACGAGGTGGTGGCGGGCTTCGCCGGCTCCACCGCCGACGCCTTCGCCCTGCTCGAGAGGCTGGAGGCGAAGCTCGAGGCGACGCCGGGGCAGCTGATGCGGGCGGCGGTGGAACTGGCCAAGGACTGGCGCACCGACAAGTACCTCCAGAAGCTGGAGGCGATGCTGATCGTCACCGACGGCAAGGACCTTTACGTCATCACCGGCGCGGGCGACGTGCTGGAGCCCGAGCATGACGTGACCGCCATCGGGTCCGGCGGCAACTATGCGCTGGCGGCGGCGCGGGCGCTTATGGACAGCGAAATGGATGCCGAGGACATCGCGCGCCGCGCCATGGCCATCGCCGCCGACATCTGCGTCTACACCAACGGCAACCTGACGGTGGAGACGATCGGTGGCTGACACCGCCGGAGCGCCCGACATCGGCTTCCGCCCCGTCACCGAAGCCGATCTGCCCATGCTGGCGGACTGGCTGGCGCGGCCGCACTGGCGGGCGTGGTGGGGCGATCCGGAGACCGAGCTGGGCTATATCCGCGACATGATCGAAGGCCGCGACACGACCTCGCCGTGGATCTTCACGCTCGACGGGGCCGATGCGGGCTACATCCAGATGTGGCGGATCGCCGACAACCGGGTCGAACCATGGCTGTCGCAAGCCCCCTGGATGACCGAGCTTCCCGACGACGCGGTGGGCGTCGACCTGTCGCTGGCCGACGGCGAGAGCCTGGGCCGCGGGACCGGCACGCGCGTGCTGTCACGCTTCACCGAAAGGCTGCGCGCCGAAGGCTTCACGAACATCATCATCGACCCGGACCCGGCCAACCTCCGCGCCGTCCGGGCCTATGCGCGGGCGGGCTTCCGCCCCATTCCCGAACTGCAAGGCCGCACCGGCGACAGCCTGATCCTGCGGCACATCAAGGACTGACACCATGACCGACCTGACCCCCCGCGAGATCGTGAGCGAACTCGACCGCTTCATCATCGGCCAGAAGGACGCCAAGCGCGCCGTCGCCGTTGCCCTCCGGAACCGCTGGCGGCGCAAGCAGCTGGACGCCGACCTGCGCGACGAGGTCTATCCGAAGAACATCCTGATGATCGGCCCCACCGGCGTCGGCAAGACCGAGATCAGCCGCCGCCTGGCGAAGCTCGCCCGCGCGCCGTTCCTCAAGGTCGAGGCGACGAAGTTCACCGAGGTCGGCTATGTCGGCCGTGACGTGGAGCAGATCGTGCGCGACCTGATGGAATCCTCGATCACCATGACCCGCGAGCTGATGCGCGAGGATGTGCGGTCGCGCGCGCAGGAGAATGCCGAGAACCGCGTGCTGGAAGCGATCGCCGGCGAAGGCGCGCGCGAACAGACGCGCGAGATGTTCCGCAAGAAGCTGCGCGCGGGCGAACTCGACGACACGATGATCGAACTCGAGATCGCCGACACCTCGAACCCCCTCGGCGGGATGGAGATCCCCGGCATGCCGCCGGGCCAGATGGGCGGGATGATGAACATCGGCGACCTGTTCGGGAAGGCGTTCAAGGGCCGGACCGTCCGCAAGAAGATGACCGTGGCGCAAAGCTACGACGTGCTGCTGGGCGAGGAAGCCGACAAGCTGCTGGACGACGAGACGGTGAACAAGGCGGCGCTGGAGGCGGTGCAGGAGAACGGGATCGTCTTCCTCGACGAGATCGACAAGGTCTGCGCCCGGCAGGACGTGCGCGGCGGCGACGTGTCGCGCGAAGGCGTGCAGCGCGACCTACTGCCGCTGATCGAGGGCACGACGGTGGCCACGAAATACGGGCCGGTAAAGACCGACCACATCCTGTTCATCGCCTCGGGCGCCTTCCACATCGCCAAGCCCTCGGACCTCTTGCCCGAACTCCAGGGCCGCCTGCCGATCCGGGTGGAGCTGCGGGCGCTGACCGAGGACGATTTCGTGCGCATCCTGACCGAGACCGACAACGCCCTGACGCTTCAGTACACGGCGCTGATGGAGACGGAGAAGGTGCAGGTCCGCTTCACCGAGGAAGGCATCCACGCGCTTGCGAAGATCGCCTTCCAGGTCAACGAGAGCGTCGAGAACATCGGCGCCCGCCGCCTCTACACGATCATGGAGCGGGTGTTCGAGGAGCTTTCCTTCACCGCCCCGGACCGCGGCGGCGAGGAGATCGTCGTCGACGGCGACTTCGTCGAGAAGAACCTCGGCGAACTCTCCCGCTCGGTCGACATGAGCCGTTACGTCCTGTGATCCCTGGGGCAGGATGGGTGATATCCCCCATCCTGCCCGCATCGATCATGCGCTGATCTTTTCCCAGCCCTGCCCTTCCCTTTCCACGCGAATGGGCAGAGACCTTGCGCATGGGATTCTTCCGCTTCCTCCGCGACAACGCGCCGTTCCTCACCGCCGGCGTCCTGCTCTCCTTCACGTCGAGCTACGGGCAGACCTTCTTCATCGCCCTCTTCGCGGGCGGGATCATGGCCGATTACGGCATCTCGAACGGCACCTGGGGCCTGATCTACACCATCGCGACGACCGCCTCGGCGCTGGCCATGGTCTGGGCCGGGGTGCTGACCGACCGCTTCCGGGTGCGTCACCTGACGGTGGGCGTCGCGGTCCTGCTCGCCCTCTCCTGCCTCGCCATGGCGAGCGTGCACGGCGTCGTCCTTCTGGCGCTGACGATCTTCGCCCTTCGCCTGACCGGCCAGGGCATGATGAGCCAGCTGAGCCTCGTCGCCATGGCCCGCTGGTTCAAGGCCACCCGCGGACGGGCGCTTTCGATCTCCTCCATGGGTTTCGCCATCGGTCAGGCCGTCCTGCCGGTGATCTTCGTCGCGCTGCTCGGGGTCATGGGCTGGCGGACGCTCTGGATCGTGGCCGCGGGGCTGGTCCTGCTGACGATCCCCGTGATCTATCGCCTGCTGAAGGCCGAGCGCACGCCGCAGTCCGTCGCCGAGACGACGGCCAGCTTCGGCATGGAGCATCGCCACTGGACCCGCCGCGACATGCTGCACCACTGGCTGTTCTGGCTGATGATCCCCCTCCTGCTCGGCCCACCCGCCTGGGGCACCGCGCTGTTCTTCCACCAGGTCCACATGACCGAGGTGAAGGGCTGGGCGCTGGCCGATTTCGTGGCACTGCTGCCGCTGTTCACGGCGGTGTCCATCGCCTGCACCTTCACCGCCGGGGCGCTGATCGACCGCTTCGGCTCGGCCCGGCTGATCCAGGTCTACCTTGTCCCCTACGGGCTGGCCTTCTTCGTGATGTGGCAGGCCGAAACGCTCTGGGGCGCGGCGGCGGCAATGATGCTGTTCGGGCTCGGCACCGGGATGCAGGCCACCGTCCCCGCCGCCTTCTGGGCCGAGTTCTACGGCACCCGCCACATCGGCGCGATCAAGGCGCTGGCCGCTGCGGTCATGGTCTTCGGGTCGGCCATCGGGCCGGGCATCACCGGCGGGCTGATCGACCTCGGCCTGAGCTTCCCCGAGCAGATGCCGGCGATCGCGCTCTACTTCGCCGCGGCCGCGCTCCTGACCGTCGTCGGCATCGGCCGTGCCCGGCCCGCCCTACCGCGCGCGCCGGAGGTAGACGTAGTACGCGCCTGAGCCGCCGTGGCTCTGGTGCGCTTCCGAGACCTGCAGCACCAGCGGCGCCAGCACGCCCGAGCGCAGCCACATCGGCACCTGGTGCTTCAGGATGCCGTGGCGCACCGGGATCGCCCCGAAATCCGGGCCGCGGCGGCCCTTGCCGGTAATCACCAGGACCAGCCGCTTGCCCGCGTTGTGCGAGGCCATGACGAAGGCGATCACCCGCGGATGCGCCTCGTCCAGCGTCATGCCGTGCAGGTCGATCCGCCCCTCCACCGGCAACTTGCCGCGCTTCATCCGGGTGAAGGCCTTGTGATCCATCGCCACCGGCGCCGAGGCGAGCTGGCGCGAAATCGGCGGGACGAGGTCGTAGGCGGGGCGGCTGTCGCGGGCGCGGTCGCCGATCTCGAACCGGGGGAGCGGCGCGGGATCCTTCGGCGCAGGGGCGGTTTGAAACGGGGGTGCGACATCGGAGCGCGGGATCGGCGCGGTCCGGCCGACGACCTTGTTCCACAACGCCTCTTCCTCGGCGCTCAGCCGGCGGGGACCCCTGCGGCGCGCCATGGCTCAGAACCCCGGCGCGAGGGCGAAGGCCTTCTGGATCGGCAGCAGGACGTACATGCGGCCCGGATCCCGCACCCTGCCCGCCGCCCGCCCGGCCGCCTTGCCGGTGCCATAGAAGATGTCGGCCCGCTGCGCCCCCTTGATGGCCGAGCCGGTGTCCTGGGCGATCATCAGCCGGTGCATCGGATCCCGGCCGCCCTTCTCGATCCAGACGGGGGCGCCGAGGGGCGTGATCGAGGGATCGACGGCGATCGAGCGCAGCCTGGTGATCGAGCGGTTCATCGCGCCGAGCGGACCGCGGTCGGCCGGCACCTCGTTCACCTCGCGGAAGAAGACGTAGGACGGGTTGTGGCGCAGGAGTTCCGGGCCCTCGACAGGGTTGCGTTTGACCCAGTTGCGGATCACGTCGGCCGAGACCTGGTGCGCCTCGTACACCCCGCGGCGGACCAGTTCGCGTCCGATCGAACGGTAGTCGTGCCCGTTCTTCCCGGCATAGCCGACCCGGATCTTGCCGCCATCGTCGAGCCTGATCCGCCCCGACCCCTGGATCTGAAGGAAGAAGACGTCGACCGGATCGTCGATCCAGGCAATCTCCAGCCCCTTCCCCGCCAGCACCTCGTTCTCCTCGATCTCGGCGCGCGAATACCAGGTCTGGCCCGACTGCACCTCGGGCGGAAGACGGTAGATCGGATACTGGTACTTGCCGCCCTGGTGACGCGAGCCGCGCAGTTCCGGTTCGTAGTAGCCCGTGAACAGCATCGGATCGCCATCCTCCACCAGCACGGGGCGGAAGAAGAGCTCGAAGAAGGTGCGGGCGTTCTTCTGGGTGCGGGCGAGGGCGCAGAGCGCGGCCCATTCGCCATCCCTGAGGTCGCCGCAGGTGTTGAGGAAGGTCTGCAACGCGGCCTCGTGATCGTCGTCGGGCCAGCCGTCGAGATCGGCGAACTCCATCACCCGATAGCTGACCTCCCGCGCCTGCGCGACGACGGCCGTGGCCGCGAGGAGTGCGGCGCAGGCGGCGGCGCGCAGCAGGATCATTCGCCCGTGGCGGCCAGCTGCCAGTTCGGATCCTCGGCGCCCATGCGGCGCGCGAAGGTCCAGACGTCGCGCTGCCGCCGGATCTCGGTCGCGCTGCCTTCGACAAGGTCGCCCTGCGCATTGTAGACGGCCGAGGTCAGTTCGCCGGTGAACCGGATGGTGATCTCGCCCTGCTGGGTGTCGCGGGCATATTCCGCCACCACCAGGGCCACCTCGCGCACCCCGACGAAGTGGGATTCGACCTTCAGGCCCTGGGCGCGGCGCTGCTCGATCACCTCTTCGAAGGCCTCGGCGACCTCGGGGTCCAGGAACGAACGGACCGAGGACAGGTCGCCGTTCTCGAAAGCCATCAAGATCATCTCGTAGGCGCCGCGGGCACCGTGCAGGAATTCGCCGACGTTGAACCCCGGTTCGGCCAGCTTCATCCCCGCCAGCGCCTTCGCACTGGGCGAGCCGTCGGGCACGTGATCGGTGATGTCGCGATCCGGCCCGCCCTCGATCACCTCGAACTCGGGACGGCCGGCCTTGGCGGCCTTCGGGGCAGGCCCCTGAACCGGCGGTTTCTCGAAGCCGTCACGGGTGCCGAGAACGCTTCGCAGGCGCAGGATAAGAAACACGGCGATCCCGGCGAGAACCAGAAGCTGGATCACGGCTGTACTCATCTGAACCTCTTTTGCGCGGTGTCGGGGTTGGTTTCCTGTCTCATCGGTTCCTATGTAAGGTCGGGGGTGGCGCAAGTCCACTATCGCCCCCGGACCAGGAGGATATCATGTGGCTGTTTCTGCTGTTCGTCGCGGTCCCGCTGATCGAGATCGCGCTTTTCATCCAGGTGGGCGGCCTGATCGGGCTCTGGCCGACGCTGCTGGTCGTGGTGGTGACGGCGCTGATCGGCACGACGATGGTCCGCGCGCAGGGGGCGGAGACGATGAACCGGCTGCGCACCTCGTTCCGCAGCGGGCGCGATCCGTCGCAGCCGCTGGCCGATGGCGCAATGATCCTGGCCGCGGGCGTCCTGCTGCTGACGCCGGGCTTCTTCACCGATGCGCTGGGCTTCGCGCTGCTGATCCCGGCGGTGCGCCGCGCGGCCTTCGACTTCCTGAAGAGCCGGGTCAAGGTGCAGAGCTTCGCGGCGGGGCCGGGGTTCGGCGATCCGCGGAGCGGTCCGGCCGAGCCGCAGCGCGGCGGCGACGTGATCGACGGCGAATTCTACGAGGTCGACCCTTCGAAAAAGCCGACGCACGGCGCTTCGGGCTGGACCCGGCATTGAGGCGGGTTGGCCGACCTGCTAGACCTTGCGCAACTTTCAACGACAGGGATCTTTCACATGGCCGAAACCGACGCTCCCCAGCCCGCCGGGCAGAACACGCCCCCCTCGCCACCGCAGCTCAGGATCCTCGGGCAGTTCGTCAAGGACCTGTCCTTCGAGAACATCGCGGTGCGTAACGGCAGCGGCGGCAACGTGAGCCCGGACGTCCAGGTCCAGGTCGCGCTGGATGCGAAGAAGCGCGCCGAGAACCAGTTCGAGGTGACGGGCAAATTCAACATCACCTCGAAGAACAAGGACAACGACGCCACGCTCTTCGTGCTCGAGCTCGAGTATGGCGGCGTCTTCCAGATCGACAACGTCCCGGACGAGCAGCTGCATCCGTTCCTTCTGATCGAATGCCCGCGCATGCTGTTCCCGTTCGTGCGCCGGATCGTCAGCGACGTGACCCACGACGGCGGCTTCCCGCCGCTGAACCTCGACAACATCGACTTCCTGGCGCTGTACCGCCAGAGCCTGCAGCAGCGCGCTGCCGCCGCGCAGGCCGCGGACGCCAAGCCGAACTGAGCCGCCCGAGCGGCCCCGCACAGCGGGGCCGCCGAATGCCCGTCAGGTCATCCGGTGCCAGAGCGCCCCGTCCCCCATCTTCGCGATGAACTCGGCATGGGCGCGCGCCTCTTCCGCCGTCAGGCGCGAAGGCAGCGGAACGGGGCGGGGGCGGGGACGCCAGGCCGCCTCGGCGCCGGCGTCACCCCGCGACGCACCGCCGCCGGTGGTCAGGACGAGGCCGGGCTGGCGCCCGCCGATCAGCTCCAGATAGACCTCCGCCAGGATCTCGGAGTCCAGAAGCGCGCCGTGCAGCGTGCGCGAGGAGTTGTCGATCCCGAAGCGGCGGCACAGGGCGTCAAGCGACGCGGGCGCGCCCGGAAACCGCTTGCGCGCGATGGCCAGCGTGTCGATCGCCTGATCCCACGGCAGTTTCGGCAGCCCGAGCCAGCCCAGCTCGGCGTTCAGGAATTTCATGTCGAAGGCGGCGTTGTGGATCACCAGCTTGGCGTCGCCGACGAAATCCAGGAACTTCTGGCCGATGGCGCGAAACACGGGCTTGTCGCGCAGGAAGTCGTCGCCCAGTCCGTGCACCTCGAACGCCTCCTGCGGCATCGAGCGTTCGGGGTTGATGTATTCGTGAAAGGTGCGGCCCGTCGGCATGTGGTTCAGCAGCTCGACCGCGCCGATCTCGACGATGCGATCGCCCGCCTCGGGTTCGAACCCCGTGGTCTCGGTGTCGAGGACGATCTCACGCATGGCGAAGCTCCTGTCTGAGGCGGTCGAGCAGATCGGCGACCGCGGCGCGGGCCTGTTCGGGGGTGCGGGTTTCGATGACATGATCCGCTCGGGCCCGCTTTTCGGCGTCCGGCATCTGTTTTGCAAGGATCATCCGGAACATCTCGTCCGTCATGCCGGGCCGCTGCATGACCCTGCGCCGCTGCTCGTCCGCGTCCGCCGAGACGACCACCGTCACGTCCACCTCGCGCTCGCCCCCGGTTTCGAACAGGAGCGGGATGTCGAGCACGACGATGTCCGCGGCCGTGGCGGCGATGAAGTCTCGCCGGTCCTTCGCCACGAGGGGATGAACCACCGCCTCGATCCGGGGCAGGGCGGCGGGATCGCGTGCGATCCGCGCCTTCAGGGCCGCGCGGCTGACGCCATCTTCGCCCACGGCTTCGGGAAAGAGCGCGCGCAGCGGCTCGACCGCCGCGCCGCCCGGAGCGTAAAGACGGTGCACGGCCGCGTCCGCGTCCCAGACCGGGACGCCGAGATCGCGGAAGATCGCCGACGTCGCGGATTTCCCCATGCCGATGGAGCCGGTCAGGCCGATCAGCAGCGGCCGGTTCACTGGCCGAGGACCACCGCGCGGGTCCGCTCGTCGATCTCGGGGCGCATCCCGAACCAGCGCTCGAAGGCCGGCGCAGCCTGATGGATCAGCATGCCAAGACCGTCCACCGTGACGCAGCCGAATTCGCGCGCCCGCTTGAGGAAGGTCGTTTCCAGCGGGGTATAGACCAGGTCGGTGACGACGGCGCCGGGTGTCAGGCCGTCCAGCGGCACCCGGAAATCGGGCTTGCCGACCATCCCGAGCGAGCTGGCGTTCACCACCGTGCGCGCATCGTCCAGGGTGTTGCCCGCCTTGACCCAGTCGTAGACCACGATCTTGGCCCCGAACTCGGCCCGCAGGGCTTCGCTGCGGGCGCGGGTGCGGTTGGTCAGCCGGATCTCGGGCACACCCGCGTCGATCAGCGAGGTGATGACGGCGCGCGCCGCGCCACCCGCGCCGAACACCGCCGCCGGGCCGTCCTGCGGAGCCCAGTCGGGGGCGGCGTGCCGCAGGCTCTGGATGAAGCCGTAACCGTCGGTGTTGTCGGCGTGGATCTTGCCGTCGGCCCGGAAGATCAGCGTGTTGGCCGCACCGATCAGCGCCGCGCGATCGGTGACGAGGTCGGCCAGCTCGATCACGTTTTCCTTGTGGGGAATGGTGATGTTGCAGCCGACGAAGCCCATCTTCGGCAGCGCGCGGATCACCTGCGACAGGTCCTTCTGCGCCACGTCCATGGGGATGTAGTAGCCCGGCAGGCCAAGGGTGCGCAGCCAGTGGCGGTGCAGGGCAGGAGACCGGCTGTGCGAGATCGGGGAGCCGATGACGCCGGCCAGCGGGATTTTCGGTGCTTCGTTCATGTCGGCAGGATGCCCCTCGCGATCAGGTAGGACAAGAGTTCGAGCAGGGGCAGACCCAGCACGTTGAAGTAATCGCCCTCGACCGAGGTGAACAGGCGCACGCCCTCTTCCTCAAGCTTGTAGCTGCCCACGCTGTGACGGATGCTGTCCCAGTTTCGCGCGACGTAATCGTCGATGTAATCCGCGCCGAGGTCCCGCATCCGCAGCCGGACTGTGCCGACATGCCGCCACTGCGGCTCTCCGCCCTCGTAGAGGACCGCGGCCGACAACAGGGTATGCCGGTCGCCGGACAGGGCCGCGATCTGCGTGCGCGCTTCGTCCGGGGTTTCGGGCTTTGCCAGGATCCGGCCCCGATGTTCGAGCACCTGGTCGCAGCCGAGGACCAGCGCGTCGGGGTTGTTCGCCGAGACGCGGCGCGCCTTGTACTCGGCCAGGGCATCCGCGACATCGCGGGGCGCCGCCGCCTCGGCCTCGAGCGCCATGCGCAGGCCGTCCTCGTCGATCCGGGCCGGTTCGACGCGGAACGGCACGGCCGCCTTGCGCAGGAGTTCGGCGCGGATGGCGGAGCCGGAGGCGAGGATCAGGTCAGGCAAGGTGCGAACCAACGTGTGGATAAGCCGGGGGCAAGCTGCGGGCGAAGCGCGGACGACTCCGCCAACCGGGAGCGGGCGGGCGCGTCCGGGGAGTCTTGTCAGACTTCCGCGCGGAATTGTCCACGGTGGATGAAGGCCTGTGCATATCTGTGCAGAACCCGGATATCCAGACTTCTACACGGAGTTATCCACAGATCGCAAGACCGCAGGATTTTCATCAAGTTACTGGTTGAATTGAGTTAATTCCGTTTTTCCGAAAGTTCGTACCGACGACGGCCCGAGTCGCGCACAGATCGGTTCGAGTGTGGACGGATCCCGTGGAAAAGATTTGATCCCCCTTGTCCACCGCCCAACAGTCAACATCATCTTTTTCTCTTTTACTTTATTATCTAAGAGGAGGGGCGACCCTTCGGCGAGGATCCATGCAAGACCTGCTCGTTTCGGCCTATCCCTGGGTCAAGTCCCTGCACATCGTCTCGGTCATCTCCTGGATGGCGGGGCTGTTCTATCTGCCGCGGCTCTTCGTGCACCACGTCGAACAGGTCGCGCCCGATACGCCGACCGACGGGCTGTTCCAGATGATGGAGCGCAAGCTGCTGCGCGTCATCATGACCCCGGCGATGATCGCGACCTGGCTGTTCGGGCTGGTGATGGTGGCGATCCCCGGGCTGATCGACTGGTCTGCAGGCTGGCCCTGGGTGAAGGCCGCCTCGGTCGTCGCCATGACCTGGTTCCACATGTGGTGCGCCCGCCAGAGGCGCCTGATCGCCGAGGGGAAGAACACGCACCCTGGCGTGCACTTCCGCAAGATGAACGAGGTTCCGACGGTGCTGATGATCCTGATCGTATTCTCGGTGATCGCCCGCCCGTTCTGAGCGGCGTTGACTCGGGCCGGTGCATCGCCTATCTACGCCGCGATCGTCCGATCGCTTCTCCATCTCAACATAATGCCGCGCCCGATCCGGGTCGACGCCGGGGATCCCTTTCCATGACCCAAGACCGTCTGAATCTGGCCGACCTCAAGGTCCAAAGCCCAAAGGACCTGCTGGCCATGGCCGAGCAGCTGGAGATCGAGAACGCCTCGACCATGCGCAAGGGCGAGATGATGTTCTCGATCCTGAAGGAACGCGCGGACGAGGACTGGATCATCGGCGGCGACGGCGTGCTGGAGGTGCTGCAGGACGGTTTCGGCTTCCTGCGCTCGCCGGAAGCCAACTACCTGCCCGGTCCCGACGACATCTACGTTTCTCCTGACATGATCCGTCAGTACGCCCTGCGCACCGGCGACACGGTCGAGGGCGTGATCCGCGCGCCCGACGAGAACGAGCGTTACTTCGGCCTGATCGACGTGGAGTCGATCAACTTCGAAAGCCCCGAAAAGGCCCGCCACAAGGTCGCCTTCGACAACCTGACCCCGCTCTACCCGGACGAGCGGTTCCGGATGGAGCTGGAGGATCCGACGGTCAAGGACCGCTCGGCCCGGATCATCGACTTGGTTGCGCCCATCGGGAAGGGCCAGCGGTCGCTGATCGTGGCGCCGCCGCGGACCGGCAAGACGGTGCTGCTGCAGAACATCGCCCACTCGATCGAGAAGAACCACCCCGAGGTCTACCTGATCGTGCTGCTGATCGACGAGCGGCCGGAGGAAGTGACCGACATGCAGCGTTCGGTGAAGGGCGAGGTGGTATCCTCGACCTTCGACGAGCCCGCGACGCGTCACGTTGCCGTTTCGGAAATGGTGATCGAAAAGGCGAAGCGGCTGGTGGAACACAAGCGCGACGTGGTGATCCTGCTCGACTCGATCACGCGCCTGGGTCGCGCCTTCAACACCGTCGTTCCGTCCTCGGGCAAGGTGCTGACCGGCGGCGTGGACGCCAACGCGCTGCAGCGTCCCAAGCGGTTCTTCGGCGCCGCGCGGAACATCGAGGAGGGCGGATCGCTCACCATCATCGCCACCGCCCTGATCGACACCGGGTCGCGCATGGACGAGGTGATCTTCGAAGAGTTCAAGGGCACCGGCAACTCCGAGATAGTGCTGGACCGCAAGGTGGCGGACAAGAGGGTGTATCCGGCGATGGACATCCTCAAGTCCGGCACGCGCAAGGAAGAGCTGCTGGTTGACAAGTCCGACCTGCAGAAGACCTATGTCCTGCGCCGGATCCTCAACCCGATGGGGACCACGGACGCGATCGAGTTCCTGCTGTCGAAGCTGAAGCAGACGAAGTCGAACGCGGACTTCTTCGATTCGATGAACACCTGACAGGTCTGGTGGTGACACGTCATGTCGCGGGACACGATCTTCGCCCTGGCCACGGCACGGGGCAAGGCGGGCGTCGCCATCGTCCGGCTGTCCGGCCCTGACGCCCACGATGCGATTCGCCGTCTGACCGGCGATTTGCCACAACCGCGCCGCGCCGCGTTGCGCGATATCAGGTCCCACGATGGCGAAGTTCTGGACCGTGGCCTGATCCTCGTCTTTCCGGACGGGCAGAGTTTCACCGGCGAGGCCTCGGCGGAACTGCAGCTGCACGGGAGCGTGGCGGTGGTCGACGCCGTGCTGCGCGAGCTGTCTGGGCTTTCCGGTCTTCGGATGGCGGAACCGGGTGAATTCACCCGCCGCGCGCTGGACAACGAACGTCTGGATCTGACGCAGGTCGAAGGCTTGGCCGATCTCGTCGGAGCGGAAACGGATGCACAACGCCGGCAGGCGCAACGTGTTCTGTCTGGTGCCTTGGGTGAAAAGGTGGAACGCTGGCGGGCCGATCTCACCCGCGCCGCTGCCCTTCTGGAAGCGACGATAGATTTCGCGGACGAGGACGTTCCCACGGATGTGACGCCCGAAGTTCTGGAGCTTCTCGACCGTGTGACCACGGACATCCGCTCGGAACATGCGGGCAGCCGGATCGCCGAGCGGATTCGTGACGGGTTCGAGGTGGCCATCGTCGGTCCGCCGAACATCGGCAAGTCGACGCTTCTGAACGCCTTGGCCGGGCGGGACGCGGCCATCACCTCGGAAACGGCGGGGACGACGCGGGACGTGATCGAGGTGCGGATGGACCTTGCCGGACTTCCGGTCACGCTGCTGGATACCGCCGGACTGCGAGAGACCACGGATGCGGTGGAGGCCGAGGGGGTCGAGCGGGGGCGACGCCGGGCGGATCGCGCCGACCTGCGGGTTTTCCTTGTGGAGAACGAGGCGCAGATTGCTGCGTTGGAAATGCGTGCCGATGATATCGCGCTTCTCGGAAAGGGCGATCTCGCCGGTGGCGCCGCAAGAGCGATATCGGGAAAGACCGGAATGGGCGTCGATCACCTGGTGTCCCACGTGACCGAGGTGCTTTCGCGTCGGGCATTGGGCGTCGGCTCCGCGGTGCGCCATCGGCATCGTGTCGCGCTTGAAGAGGGTTTGACCTCTTTAGAATCGGCGCGAGCTCAGGTATTGAGTGGGGCAGGGTCCGTCGAGTTCGCTGCGGAAGATCTTCGCGCGGTGGTCCGGGCCTTGGAAAGTCTGACCGGTCGTATCGGCGTCGAGTCGCTGCTCGATGTCATTTTCTCGAGTTTCTGTCTCGGGAAGTAAGGAGTGTTTCACGTGAAACATTTGAGCTTCGACGTGATCGTGATTGGCGGCGGACACGCTGGTGCCGAAGCGGCAACCGCTGCCGCCCGCATGGGCGCACAGACCGCGCTCGTGACGCTGAAGACCGCGGCCATCGGCGTGATGTCCTGCAATCCTGCGATCGGCGGTTTGGGGAAAGGTCATCTGGTTCGCGAGATCGACGCCATGGATGGAATCATGGGGCGCGCTGCCGACGTGGCGGGGATCCAGTTCCGTCTCCTGAACCGTCGCAAGGGCCCGGCCGTCCAGGGCCCCCGCGCGCAAGCCGACCGCGCCCTGTATCGTGCCGCGATCCAGTCCTACCTTCAGGCCCAGCCAAATCTTTCCGTCATCGAAGGGGAGGTGACAGACCTTCGCTCCGTGTCCGAAGGGGCCAGATGCATCTTGACCCTTGCCGACGGATCCGAAGTCTCCGCCTGGGCTGTCGTCGTGACAACCGGGACATTCCTGCGGGGCGTCATCCACATCGGAGACGAGCGTCGCGAAGGGGGACGAATGGGCGAGGCGCCGTCCAATCGACTGGCCGAGCGCTTCCGGGATTTGTCCTTGCCACTCGGGCGCCTCAAAACCGGGACGCCACCGCGCTTGGATGGAAGGACGATCAATTGGTCGGTTCTCGAGCGGCAGGATGCGGATCCAGATCCTTCGCTATTTTCGTTCCTCTCCCGGGACGTCCAGCAACGGCAGGTCGCCTGCGGGATCACGCACACAAATACGCGAACCCACGAGATCATCCGGGAAAACCTTGGTCGATCCGCCATGTACGGCGGCCACATCGAAGGCGTCGGACCGCGCTATTGTCCCTCGATCGAGGACAAGGTGGTGCGCTTTGCCGACAAGGAGTCACACCAGATCTTCCTGGAGCCGGAAGGTCTTCAGGATCACACGATCTATCCCAATGGGATCTCGACCTCGCTTCCGGTGGACGTGCAGGAAAGATATGTCCGCTCCATCACGGGCCTGGAGCAGGCCGAAATCCTCCAGCCGGGCTATGCCATCGAATATGATTATGTCGATCCCCGCGCGCTGGACCGGACCTTGAGCCTGCGCGCTCTTCCCTCGGTATTCCTCGCCGGTCAGATCAACGGAACAACCGGTTACGAGGAAGCTGCCGCGCAAGGTCTGGTCGCCGGTCTGAACGCTGCCTTGCTCTCCAAAGGGCGCGATCCGTTCGTCTTTCAGCGCTCCGACAGTTATATCGGCGTGATGATCGACGATCTGACCACGCGTGGAGTCACTGAGCCGTATCGCATGTTCACCTCCAGGGCGGAGTTTCGACTGTCATTGCGCGCCGATAATGCCGACCAGCGTTTGACACCTTTCGCGATCGAGCTGGGGTGCGTCAGCGAAGAGCGCAACGCGATCTTCCAGAGCAAGGCCGAAAAGCTTGCCGGCGCCAAGCGACGGCTTGATGCCAAGACGTGGACGGGAAAGGATCTCGCCTCTCTGGGGCTGTCGATGCTTGGGGACGGGTCGCGGCGTTCAAGCTTTGAGCTTCTCAGTCTTCCAGATGTCGGTGTCGCCGAGGTTTTGGCGCTCGATCCCGAACTCCAAGACATCGAACCCGAGATCCTCAAGCAACTCTCCATCGACGCGATGTATTCGCATTACATCGAACGGCAGAGCCGGGATATCGAGGCAATCCGCCGCGATGAGAAGCTGGCGATCCCATCGGACTTCGATTTCCGTTCCCTGGAAGGTCTATCGACCGAACTTCGTCTGAAACTCAACCAAGCGCGGCCGGAGACCTTGGCGCAGGCGGGGAGGGTCGATGGAATGACGCCGGCGGCGATGACCTTGATCTTGGCGCGGCTTCGCCAGGGTGCAAACAGACAGCGGGCGGTTTGATGAACGTCGTGGATGGACGGCAAAAGGCGGAGTATCCGAATGTTTCACGTGAAACATTGGATCGCCTCGCTCTGTATGCAGATCTTCTGGTGCGCTGGAACGGCCGTATCAACCTGGTTTCTCGGACAACCCTCGCAAACCTGGGCCCCCGCCACATCGCGGACTCCCTACAGTTAAGGAAGTATGCTCCGCAAGGTGCACGCACATGGCTGGATCTGGGGACGGGCGCTGGTTTCCCCGGGCTGGTGCTCGCCCTGGCGTCCGCGGATTGGGAAAATCCGCCGAAGTTCACGCTTGTGGAAAGCGATCGGAGAAAATGTGAATTCCTGCGCAGTGTCGCGCGCCAAACTGAAACCGCTGTCGAGATCCTGACCGAGCGTATCGAGGACCTCCCGTCTCAGGAAGCGGACGTCATCAGCGCACGGGCGCTTGCGCCGCTTGATCATCTTCTGTCCCTGGCGTCGCCGCATGGCCATGGGGGAACGACGTATATCTTCCCCAAAGGGGGCCGGCACAGCGAGGAAATCGCGGGAGCCACCACCTGGAGCTTCGATTGCGATGTCCATGACAGCGAAACTGACGCCGTCGCACGAATCCTCGTACTCAGGAACCTTCGCCGTGTCTGATCCCACCCGTCCCAAGGGGCCCCGCATCGTCGCCGTCGTGAACCAGAAGGGGGGCGTGGGGAAGACCACGACCGCCATCAATCTGGGCGCGGCGCTGGCCGAGGATGGGTACAATGTCCTGATCGTGGACCTCGATCCGCAGGGCAATGCCTCTACCGGGTTGGGCATAGAATCGTCCAATCGCCGTCTGACGACCTACGACCTGTTGCTCGACGATGCGCCTTTGGAGGATGTGATCCACCCGACTGCGTTCGAGGGCCTCTGGATCACGCCGGCGACCACGGATCTCAGCTCGGCCGATATCGAGATGGTGTCGAACGAGAAGCGGAGTTTTCTCCTTTTCGATGCGCTTCGGCAACCTGCCATTGATCGGTACACGCTGGATTTCATCCTGATCGATTGTCCACCCTCGCTCAGCCTGTTGACCGTGAACGCCATGGTCGCGGCGCACTCCGTGCTCGTTCCCCTGCAAAGCGAGTTCTTCGCGCTCGAAGGCTTGTCACAGCTGATGTTGACGATCCGGGAAGTCCGGCAATCGGCCAATCCGTCGCTGCGCATCGAGGGTGTTGTCCTGACCATGTTCGATGGACGCAATCGGCTCGCCCAGCAGGTCGAGAACGATGCGCGCGAGACCTTGGGTGACCTGGTTTTCCGCACGGTCATCCCGCGGAATGTGCGGGTCAGTGAGGCACCCTCTTTCGCCCAGCCGGTTCTCGCCTATGATTCGACCTCCAAGGGCAGCCTGGCCTATCGCGCGCTGGCAGACGAGCTGGTGTCGCATTACGCTCCCGTCACCGCATAATCAGGACCGGACATGAACGACAAGAAGCAGGAACGCAGGGGATTGGGGCGCGGGCTTTCGGCGCTGATGGCGGACGTCGGGGTCGACGACCGGCAGGACAGGGGAGACTCTGGGCCGCGTCGCGTGGACCAGATGGTGCCGGTCGAAAGGATCCGGCCCAATCCCGACCAGCCGCGGCGGCATTTTGCGCAGGAGCGGTTACAGGAACTCGCGGCTTCGATCCGCGAGAAGGGCGTGATCCAGCCGCTGATCCTGCGCCGCGACCCGTCCGATACGGATTTCTACCAGATCGTAGCCGGGGAACGTCGCTGGCGTGCCGCACAACTGGCGCAGGTGCACGAAGTGCCCGCGGTGGTGCGCGATCTGGACGATACCGAAGTCCTTGAAGTTGCGATCATCGAGAACATCCAGCGGTCCGATCTGAACCCCGTGGAGGAGGCGGCCGGATACCGGCAACTCATGGATCGGTTCGGTCATACACAGGAGAAGCTGGCCGAAGCGCTTGGGAAAAGTCGCAGCCACATCGCGAACCTGCTGCGGCTGCTGAACCTGCCGGAGGATGTGCTGCTGCTTCTGCGCGAGGGCACGATCAGTTCGGGGCACGCCAGGGCACTGGTTGCAACCGAAGATCCCTCGGCCCTAGCGAAGACCGTGGTGGCAAAGGGCCTGTCCGTCCGCCAGACCGAGGCGCTGGCGAAGTCACCGAAGCCCGATCACGCGCCGCGAACCCCGACGCCGCCGAAGCAGGAGAAGGATGCCGACACTCGCGCGTTGGAGCTGGATCTGAGCGCGACCGTCGGCCTGACCGTTCGGATCGACCACGCACCGGGGCAGGAGTCGGGCAAGGTGACGATAGCCTACGCCACGCTCGAGGAGTTGGACGAGGTCTGTCGGCTTCTTTCCTCGAACCGGTAGGTCTGGGGGAGGGCAGGGCGGTCAGGCCGTCAGAAGCTCGCGAAGGATCGCGTTCAACAGGGGGCGGCCCTTCGGCGTAGTGCTGAGCGTATCGCCCTCGATCGCGATAAGTCCGTCTGCGGTCAGGCGTTCCAGCACGACCGGATCGAGGGGCGTTTCCCCCAGCCGATGGAATCGGCTGATCGAGACGCCCTCGGCCAGTCGCAAGCCCATCATCAGGTATTCGACGGCCTGATCCGCAGGCAACAGCGGCTCGCGGGTTTCGGCGGGCGTTCCGGCGCGGGTGCCGTGCAGCCAATTGCCGGGCTGCCGTTCGGTGCTGGTGGCCCATCGCTGCCCGTCCAGCGTGATCCGGCCGTGAGCCCCCGGGCCGATGCCGACGTAATCGCCGTAGTGCCAGTAGACGAGGTTGTGCAGGGACTCGGCCCCGGGCCGGGCGTGGTTGGAAACCTCGTATGCCGGAAGGCCCGCGGCGGCGCAAAGCTCCTGGGTCACGTCGTAAAGGTCGGCGCCCAGATCCTCGTCCGGGAGGCCCTTCAGCAGCCCGCGCGCATGGCGGTCGCCAAAGGCCGTGCCGGGTTCGATCGTCAGCTGGTACAGCGAAAGGTGGTCCGGCGACAGGTCAAGCGCCCGGGTCAGCTCGGCCCGCCAGTCTTCCATGCTCTGCCCTTGCCGGGCATAGATCAGGTCGAAGCTGACGCGGTCGAAGATTCCGCGGGCAACGTCGTGGGCGCGCAGCGCTTCCTCGACGCTGTGGAGACGCCCCAGCGCCTTCAGGTCGCGGTCGTTCAGGGCCTGGATCCCCATGGAGATGCGGTTGACCCCGGCCTCGCGATAACCGCGGAAGCGCCCGGCCTCGACGGATGTCGGGTTGGCTTCCAGCGTCACTTCCAGGGTGTTCGCCGTCGGCCAGCCCGCGCGGGCGGCATCGATCAGCGCGGCCACGACCTGGGGGTCCATGAGGCTGGGCGTGCCGCCGCCGAAGAAGATCGAGTTCAGCGTGCGCCCCGGCAGCAGCGCGGCGTATCGGCGAAGTTCCGACACCAGCGCCTCGCCCCAGGCGGCCTGGTCGACCCGGGCGGCGACATGGCTGTTGAAATCACAATAGGGGCACTTCGACTGGCAGAAGGGCCAGTGGATATACAGCCCGAAACCTCCGGCTTGCCAGTCTTCAGGCAAAGCAGCCCGCCACGAGTTTCCGGAAGGCGTCGGCCCGGTGGCTGATGCGGTTCTTTTCCCAGCGGTCCATCTCGCCGAATGTTATATTATAACCATCTGGCTGGAAGATGGGGTCGTAGCCGTGGCCCTGTTCGCCGCGCATCGGCCAGACGACCTGGCCGGGCATCACGCCGAGAAACACCTCGTCATGCCCGTCCGGCCAGGCCATGACGAGGGTGCAGCAGAAACGGGCGGTGCGCGGGAAGGGGGCGTTGATGGCTTCCAGCCGCTTGTGCGTCTTGGTCATCGCCATCACGAAATCGCGTCCGTTGGGCGTTTCCGCCCAGTCCGCGGTATAGACGCCGGGGGCGCCGTCCAGCGCGTCGATCTCGATCCCCGAGTCGTCGGAAAGCGCGATCATCCCCATGGCCTTCGCGGCGGCATGGGCCTTGATCCGCGCGTTCTCGACGAAGGTCGTGCCGTCCTCCACGGGTTCGGGCAGGCCCTTGTCCGCGGCGGACAACACCTCGACGTCGAACTCGGAAAGGAGGTCGGCGATCTCTTCCAGCTTGCCGCGGTTGTGGGTGGCGACCAGCAGCTGACCGCCGGGGAAGCGGCGGGTCATGCCACCGCGGCCTTCTGCGCAGCGACCAGATCCTGCATCCCCTTCTCGGCCAGCCCCAGCAGCTCGTCCATCTCCTCGCGCGAGAAGGTGGCGCCCTCGGCCGACATCTGCACCTCGATCAGCCGCCCCGCGCCGGTCAGCACGAAGTTACCGTCGACCCCGGCCTCGCTGTCCTCGGGATAGTCGAGGTCCAGCACCGGCTGTCCGGCGTAAAGCCCGCAGGACACGGCGGCGACGTGGTCGATCATCGGGTCGGTGACGATATCGCCCGCCTTCATCAGCTTGTTGACCGCCAGTCGCAGCGCGACCCAGCCGCCGGTGATCGACGCGCAGCGGGTGCCGCCATCGGCCTGGATCACGTCGCAGTCGATGGAAATCTGCCGCTCGCCCAGGGCCACGCGGTCGACGCCCGCGCGCAGGGCGCGGCCGATCAGCCGCTGGATCTCCTGCGTGCGGCCCGACTGGCCGTTCTTCGCCTCGCGCCGCATCCGGGTGTGCGTGGCGCGCGGCAGCATTCCGTATTCCGCCGTCACCCAGCCCAGACCGGTGTTCTTCAGGAACGGCGGAACCCGTTCCTCCAGCGAGGCGGTGCACAGCACATGGGTGTCGCCGCACTTGATGAGGCAGGACCCCTCGGCATGCTTCGTGATGCCGGTTTCTATTGAAACGGGGCGCATTTCATCCAATTTACGGCCAGACGGGCGCATGGGCTTTCCTTTGCTGTTCGCGGTGGTGATACTCACCCCGGCCCGGCCCGTGCAACCCCGATTGACGGGCGCCGAGAGGCAAGCTCAAGTACCGCAAGATCCGGAGGCGCGACGCGATGTCCGAGGGTGCGAAAATCCTGGAGCAGATGAACGACCGGTCCCGCGAGGTGTTCCGGCGCGTGGTCGAAGGCTATCTGGAATCCGGCGAACCGGTGGGCTCGCGCACCCTGACGCGGACGATGTCCGAGAAGGTGAGCGCCGCGACGATCCGCAACGTGATGCAGGATCTCGAATACCTCGGCCTGCTGAACAGCCCCCACGTCTCGGCGGGCCGCATCCCGACGCAGCAGGGACTTCGGATGTTCGTCGACGGGCTGCTGGAGATCTCCGACCTGACCGAGGACGACCGCACCCGGATCGACTCGACCCTGGGGCGCAAGGGCAACGAGGGCGGCAGCCTGTTCGACCGCGTCGGTGCCGCGCTGTCCGGCGCGACCCACGGGGCCAGCGTGGTGCTTGCGCCGAAGCACGAGGCGCCGATCAAGCACCTGGAGTTCGTCAGCCTTGCCGCCGACCGTGCCCTTGTGGTGATCGTCTTCGCCGACGGCCATGTCGAGAACCGGATCTTCATGCCGCCCGCGGGCCAGACGCCGTCCTCCATGCGCGAGGCGGCGAATTTCCTGAACGCACTGGCCGAGGGCAAGACGCTGTCGGCCCTGCGCGCCAGCATCGCGAAGGAGATCGCGGCACGGCGGCGCGAGCTTGACGTGCTGGCGGCGGACCTGGTCGAAAGCGGGCTGGCGATCTGGGAGAACGAGGGCGAGCGTTACGAGCGGCTGATCGTGCGGGGCCGCGCCAACCTTCTGGGCGGCACGACCGAGGCGGAGGACCTGGAGCGCATCCGCATCCTGTTCGACGATCTCGAGCGGAAGCGCGACATTGCCGAGTTTCTGGAACTCACCGACGAAGGCGAAGGCGTGCGCATTTTTATCGGCTCGGAGAACAAGCTTTTCTCACTTTCGGGTTCCTCTCTGGTGGTTTCTCCATATATGAACGCTGACCGAAAGATCATCGGAGCCGTGGGCGTGATCGGTCCGACCCGCCTGAATTACGGGCGGATCGTCCCGATCGTGGACTACACGGCGCAAATGGTCGGCAAGCTGCTGACCGATCAAGGCTGACTGGGATAAGACATGGCGAAAGCTGACGAAGACATCGAAAGCGCAATCGAAGAGCTGCTGGCCGGTGACAACGCGGACCCCGCGAAGAAGCCCGAGCCCGAGCTGTCGCTTGACGAACTGGCCGAGGGCGAGCCCGAGGACCTGACCGCCGAGATCGAGGCGCTCAGGGCCGAGCGCGACCAATACCGTGACCGCTTCATGCGGGCCCTGGCCGATGCCGAGAATGCCCGCAAGCGGTCCGAGCGTGACCGCAAGGAAGCCGAGAACTACGGCGGCTCGAAGCTGTCGCGCGACATGCTGCCGGTTTTCGACAACCTCAAGCGCGCGCTGGAAGCGATCACCGAGGAACAGCGGGCCGCCAACGCCTCGCTGATCGAGGGGATCGAGCTGACGATGCGCGAACTGATCTCCGTCTTCTCGAAGCACGGGATCGAGGCGATTACGCCCGAAATCGGCGAGAAGTTCGATCCGAAGCTGCACCAGGCCATGTTCGAGGCGCCTGTGCCCGGCACCAAGGCGGGCGACATCATCCAGGTGATGGCCAACGGTTTCATGCTGCACGACCGCCTGCTGCGCGCGGCGCAGGTCGGCGTCAGCTCCACGCCGAAGTCCTGAGTTTCAGGTCATCGCCTTCAGCTCGTAGATGAGCTTCAGGGCGTCCATCGGGGCCAGTTCGTCCGGGTGCACATCCTTCAGCCGTTCCACCACCGGCGAGGGTTTCACCGGTGCGGGCGGCGGGGCAGGGGGCACCGCGGCGAAGAGCGGCAGATCGTCGATCAGCGCCGCCTTCTTGCCGCCGCCTTCGCGCTCCCCCTTTTCCAGAGCCTCCAGCACGATACGCGCCCGCGTCACCACCGTGTCGGGCAGGCCCGCCAGACGCGCGACCTGCACGCCGTAGGACCGGTCGGCCGAGCCCTTCCTGACCTCGTGCAGGAACACCACCTCGCCGTTCCATTCCTTGACCGCGACGGTGGCGTTCTGGGCATGGTCCAGCTTCTCGGCCAGCTGTGTCATCTCGTGATAGTGGGTCGCGAACAGCGCGCGGCAGCGGTTCACGTCGTGCAGGTGCTCCATCGTGGCCCATGCGATCGACAGGCCGTCATAGGTTGCCGTGCCGCGCCCGATCTCGTCGAGGATCACCAGCGCGCGGTCGTTGGCCTGGTTCAGGATCGCCGCCGTCTCGACCATCTCGACCATGAAGGTCGACCGCCCCCGCGCCAGGTCGTCCGCCGCGCCGACGCGGCTGAAGATCTGCGACACCAGCCCGATCCGCGCCTCGGTCGCGGGCACGAAGCTGCCCATCTGCGCCAGGAGCGCGATCAGCGCGTTCTGGCGCAGGAAGGTGGACTTGCCGGCCATGTTCGGACCGGTCAGCAGCCACAGCGCCGCCGGATCGTCCGCGCCTGACAGGGCGCAGTCGTTGGCAATGAACGATCCCTTGCCCTGCTTCCTCAGCGCCAGTTCGACCACCGGGTGCCGCCCGCCCGTGATCTCGAAGGCGCGGCTGTCCTCGACCCGGGGGCGGCACCAGTCCTCGCCCCGCGCGAGGTCGGCCAGCGCCGTCATGACGTCGATCTGCGCCAGCGCGGCGGCGGTGGCGCCGATCGCATCGGACCGGTCCAGAATGGCCTGCCGCAGGCTGGAAAAGAGACATTTCTCGATCTCCAGCGCCCGGGCGCCCGCGTTCAGGATCTTCGTCTCCATTTCGCTCAGCGGCACGGTGGTGAAGCGCACCGCGTTGGCCGTGGTCTGGCGGTGGATGAAGGTGTCGTTCAACGGCGGGGACAGCATCCGGTCGGCATGGGTCGCCGTCGTCTCGATGAAATAGCCCAGCACGTTGTTGTGCTTGATCTTCAGCGCGTTGATCCCGGTCTCTGCGACGTACTCCGCCTGCATCCGCGCGATCACCCCGCGCCCCTCGTCCCTGAGCGTCCGCGCCTCGTCCAGTTCGGCGTCGAAGTCTTCGGCGATGAACCCGCCGTCGCGAACCAGCAGCGGCGGCTCGGCGATCAGGGCCCGGTCCAGCAGGGCGATGAGCTCGTCATGGCCGCCTAGCGCATCCACCGCCTCCTGCAGCATCGGCGGCAGGTCGGCCCCCGCGGTGTGCGCTCCGATCACCAGCGCCCGCTCCAGCCCGGCCCGGAGCGCGGCCAGATCCCGCGGCCCGCCCCGGTCCAGCGCCAGGCGGGACAGGGCGCGGTCCATGTCCGGCACCCGCCGCAGCTCGCTTCGCAGCGTTTCCGCAAGGTCCGCCTGTTCCACGAGAAACGCCACCGTCTCGAGCCGTCCCTCGATCACCTCCAGTCGCCGCGACGGGCTGCTCAGCCGCCGTTCCAGCAGCCGCGCGCCCCCGGCGGTGAGCGTCCGGTCGATGGCGGCCAGAAGCGATCCCTCGCGCCCCCCCGACAGCGCGCGGGTCAGTTCCAAGTTGCGCCGGGTCGCCGCGTCGATCTGGAGCACGCCGTCCGCCGCCTCCCGCACCGGCGGGCGCAGGAGAGGCAGTTTGCCCTTCTGGGTGATGTCGAGGTAATCGGCCAGCGCCGCCATGGCAGAGATCTCGGCCCGCCCGAAACTGCCGAAGGCGTCGAGCGAGCCGACCCCGAAAATCCCGCAGAGCCGTTTCGCCCCACCTGTGCTGTCGAAACTGCCCCTCCCCAACGGCGTCAGCGCCGCGCCTGCGTCCCTCACGATCTCGGCCAGCTCCAGCTCCTGCGCGTCGGCCACGATCACCTCGCGCGGGGCCAGACGCGCCAGTTCTGGACCCAGGCGCACGGGCGGGCAGGGCATCACCCGGAACGCGCCGGTGGAAATGTCGGACCAGGCCAGCGCACCCTCGCCGCGGATGTCTGCCCAGGCGGCCAGGAAGTTGTGCCGCCGCGCCTCCAGCAGGCTGTCCTCGGTCAGGGTGCCGGGCGTGACCAGCCGCACCACCTCGCGCTTGACCACGGATTTCGAGCCGCGCTTCTTCGCCTCCGCGGGGTCCTCCATCTGCTCGCAGACGGCAACGCGGAAGCCCTTGCGGATCAGCGACAGAAGATAGTTCTCGGCGGAATGGACGGGCACGCCGCACATCGGGATGTCCTGTTCCAGATGCTTGCCGCGCTTGGTGAGGGCGATGTCCAGCGCCTCGGCCGCGGCCACGGCATCGTCGAAGAACATCTCGTAGAAATCGCCCATGCGGTAGAACAGCAGGGCATTCGGGTACTCGGCCTTGATGTCGAGATACTGCGCCATCATCGGTGTGACGGCCGCACTGGCAGTGTTCATGAAGCCCCCGGGACGAACCGGGGGCAGCTTATCCAGCGGGGCAGGGGGACGAAAGCCGAAATCAGGAGGCGAAGGGTGCCGCCGAGCCCCACAGCTCCTTCACACGCTGGTCGCGCCCGCAGGCGTCGCGGTATTTCTTGTAGGCGGATTTCTTGGTCTGCGGCCCGAAGCGCGTCAGGATCAGGTCGCCCTTCTTGTAGTAATCCTGATGGTACTCTTCCGCGGGATAGAAGGGCGCCTCGTCCAGCACCGGCGTCACGATCTTCCGGCCCAGCTCCTTCTGCGCCTGCGCGATCGCAGCCTCCGCCGTCTGCCGCTCGCTGGCGTTCTCCACGAAGATCGCGGTACGATAGCTGTCGCCGCGGTCGCAGAACTGGCCGCCCGCATCGGTCGGATCGACCGAGCGCAGGAACAGGTCGACGAGTTGCCGGAAGTCCACCTGGGCCGCGTCGTAGGTGATCTTCACCGCCTCGTAGTGACCGGTGCCGCCTTGGCTGACCTGCTTGTAGGTCGGGTTGGCGACGCTGCCGCCGGTGAACCCCGACTCGGCCGAGATCACGCCATTCACCTTCTCGAAGTCCGCCTCGACGCACCAGAAGCAGCCGCCGGCCACCACCAGCGTCTCGCGCGGGGCGGCCTCGGCCCGGACGCAGTTCAGGGCCAGGGCCACGAGGATGGCGCAGCCGAGGATCAGCGGTTTCAATCTCTGGTAGGTCGCTAACATCTTTCTCTCCCATGCTGTGGCGGAATGATGTTGCTCCGGCCTGCATGTGGCAACACAACGACGGGTGAGGTCACACAAGGGTGACAGGTGTTTCAGCCCGGCAGGCTGCCGGTTTCGAAGGAGAGACGTCATGCGGATCGCGATGTGGTCGGGGCCCCGGAACCTCTCGACGGCGATGATGTACGCCTTCGGCGCCCGACCCGATTTCGCGGTTGTGGACGAGCCGTTCTATGCCGCCTACCTCGCCCGCACCGGCATCCGGCACCCGATGCGGGACGAGGTGATCGCCTCGCAGGACACCGATTCGGCCAAGGTCATCGCGATGCTGACCGGCCCGATCCCGGGCGGAAAGCCGCACTTCTACCAGAAGCACATGCCGCACCAGATGCCCGACGGTTTCGATTACGGCTGGGCCAGGGAGATGCGCCACGTCTTCCTCCTGCGCCATCCGGCGCGGGTCGTGGCGAGCTATGCGCAGAAGGCCGAGAACCCGACGCCCGAGGACCTGGGCTTTCCCCAGCAGGAGGCCCTGTTCGACCGGCTGGCCGGGATGGGCGCGACTCCGCTCGTCATCGACAGCGAGACGATCCGCGCCGATCCCGCCCCGGCGCTGAAGGCGCTGTGCGCCGCGCTCGGCCTGCCATGGGATCCTGCGATGCTGCACTGGCCCGCGGGAGGGCATCCGGCGGACGGGGTCTGGGCAGCGCACTGGTACGGCGCGATCCACCGCTCGACCGGGTTCGCAGGGCCGGAGGGGCCACTGCCGGACCTGCCCGAGCATTATCGGACGCTCGCCCGGTCGGGCATGGGGGGCTACGAAAAATTGCGCGCTCTTGCCCTGAAAATCTGAAGCCGTCCGAAACTCTGCCGCGGCCTTTTCGTGAATGCAGATGTATCGGGCAGCTTTCGACGCAGGACACGAAGGGGCGGCCCGAGCGCAAGCCGTAACGCTTGCGGGTCGGGGGGAGACCGCCAAGCGATCCTCCCGACCATCGGCGGGCCATTCCGGTCTGCCCTGGCCCGGATCGCAGCCCCCCTGACGATCCGGGTCTTCCGCCGCCGGGGTTACTTCCCCCCGGCGCGGCGGTTCCGGTTCGAGATCAGCTTGAGACGCAGCGCGTTGAGCCGAATGAACCCGGCCGCGTCCTTCTGGTCGTAGGCGCCGGCGTCGTCCTCGAAGGTCACGTGGGCCTCGGAATAGAGCGAGCGGTCCGACCACCGCGCCACCACCCGTGCCGAACCCTTGTAAAGCTTCACGCGAACCGTGCCGCTGACATGTTCTTGGCTCTTGTCGATCAGGGCCTGCAGCATCTCGCGCTCGGGGCTGAACCAGAAGCCGTTGTAGATCAGCTCGGCATAGCGCGGCATGATCGAATCCTTGAGGTGCCCCGACCCGGAGTCGAGCGTGATCTGCTCGATCCCCCGGTGCGCCGCCAGCAGGATGGTGCCGCCCGGCGTCTCGTAGACGCCGCGCGACTTCATGCCCACGAACCGGTTCTCCACCAGGTCGAGGATGCCGACGCCGTGCTTCGCGCCAAGCTCGTTCAGCTTCGTCAGGATCGTTGCCGGGCTCATCGCCTCGCCGTCGATGGCCACGGCATCGCCCTTCTCGAAGGTGATCTCTACCATCTCGGGCGCGTCCGGCGCGTCCTCGGGCCGGGTGATGCGCTGGAGGACGTATTCCGGCGCTTCCTCGGCGGGGTTCTCCAGCACCTTGCCTTCGGAGGAGGTGTGCAACAGGTTCGCGTCGACCGAGAACGGCGCCTCGCCGCGCTTGTCCTTGGCGATCGGGATCTGGTTCTTCTCGGCGAAGTCCAGCAATTTCGTCCGGCTCTGCAGCGTCCACTCCCGCCACGGCGCGATCACCCTGATGTCGGGGTTCAGCGCATAGGCGGCGAGTTCGAACCGCACCTGGTCGTTGCCCTTGCCGGTCGCCCCGTGGGCCACCGCATCGGCGCCCTCGGCCTCGGCGATCTCGACCAGCCGCTTCGAGATCAGCGGCCGCGCGATGGAGGTGCCGAGCAGATACTCGCCCTCGTAGAGCGCATTGGCCCGAAACATCGGGAAGACGAAGTCGCGCACGAACTCCTCGCGCAGGTCCTCGATGTAGATGGACTTCGCCCCCATCTGCTCGGCCTTCTTCCTCGCGGGCTCCAGCTCCTCGCCCTGGCCGAGATCGGCAGTGAAGGTCACCACCTCGCAGCCGTACTCCGTCTGGAGCCATTTCAGGATGATCGAGGTGTCGAGACCTCCGGAATAGGCCAGAACCACTTTCTTCGGGGCGTCCATCGTCATCTCCGTGCGAAGTCAAACGCCGCGGGCGTAGCGGGAATTGACCCCAAGGGCAAGCACGCCGCTTGCGTGCGGGCCCTGCATGGGCGACATCGGGAAGATGGACGATTTCGCAGACACCGCCCTTGCCACCACCGCCCGGATGCGCGGCCTGTTCCCGGCCACGCCGCTCCAGCGCAACGACTTCCTGTCGGCCCGCTACGACGCCGACATCTGGCTGAAGCGCGAGGACCTGTCGCCGGTCCGCTCCTACAAGATCCGCGGCGCCTTCAACGCGATGCGCAAGGTCCGGGCCGAGAACCCGGACCAGGACCTGTTCGTCTGCGCCAGTGCGGGCAACCACGCGCAGGGGGTGGCCTTCGTCTGCCGCCATTTCGACGTGAAGGGCGTGATCTTCATGCCGGTGACCACGCCGCAGCAGAAGATCGGCAAGACCCGCACCTTCGGCGGCGACAACATCGAGATCCGGCTGGTCGGCGACTATTTCGACGACACGCTCGCCTCGGCCCAGGCCTTCTGCGCCGAGGCGGGCGGGCACTTCCTGTCGCCCTTCGACGACGAGCACGTGATCGAGGGACAGTCGAGCGTCGCGGTCGAGATCCTGGCCGACCTCGACGCGCCGCCCGACCTCGTCATCATGCCGGTGGGCGGCGGCGGCCTGTCCTCGGGAATGACGCGGTATTTCCGCCTGATGTCGCCCGGGACCGCGCTGGTCTATGTCGAGCCCGCGGGCGGGGCCAGCCTGACCGCGGCGCTGGCCGCGGGTGAACCCGTCACGCTGCCGAAGGTCGATTCCTTCGTCGATGGCGCCGCGGTCGCGCGGATCGGACAGCGCACCTTCTCCGTCCTGTCGGGCGTTCCGCCCGAAGACGTGCTGACGGCGCCCGAGGATCGCATCTGCATCACCATCCTCGAGATGCTGAACGTCGAGGGGATCGTGCTGGAGCCGGCCGGGGCGCTGTCGATCAACGTGCTGGACGACCTGGCCGAGCGGATCCGCGGCAGGCGCGTGGTCTGCGTCACCTCCGGCGGCAACTTCGATTTCGAACGCCTGCCCGAGGTGAAGGAACGCGCGCAACGGTTCTCGGGGGTGAAGAAGTATTTCATCCTCCGCCTGCCGCAGCGTCCCGGGGCGCTGCGCGATTTCCTGGAAATGCTGGGCCCCGACGACGACATCTCGCGCTTCGAGTACCTGAAGAAGTCCGCCCGCAACTTCGGATCGGTCCTGATCGGGATCGAGACGAGTTCCGCGGCGAACTTCACCACCCTTCTGGCCAAGCTCGACGCGGCCGACTTCGTCTACCAGGACATCACGTCGAACCAGACCTTGGCGGAGTTCCTGATCTGAAGCGGTCAGACCCGTGCGGCGAGATCGGCAAGGAACCGGCGCCGCGATTCCCCGTAGACGTCGCGCAGCTGCGTCAGGAGCGCCGGGTCGAAGCGACCCTCGCGCGATGCGGCTTCGCCCTGCTGGCAGAGGTCGGCGAAATGGCGGAAGCCGAGGTTCAGCGCGCTGCCCTTCAGGTAATGCAGCTGGGCCGCGATGGCCTCGGGCGGGGCGCCGCCGTCGAGCCTGCCCACCGCCTCGTCCACCTCGGCAAGGAACAGGGTCACGACCTCGTCGAAATCATGCTGACCGACGTCGTCCCGCAGTTGCGCAATCCTCGCCCATTCGATCATGCCGCGCCTCTTTGTCCCGTGGCGCAGCCATAGGCGGCGCGGCCTAAGAAGCGGTTAAGCGGCGACGAAAAGATCGGCCGTCATTCACACTATCTTAGCGGCGCTGCGCGATGACAGCGCCATGGATATCGAGAGCATTCACGACCTTGTCGATGCCGCCGGTTCCGCGCCGACGCCCGGCGCGGCGGCGGACGCGATCGAACGTGTCCTGGTCGTGGACGACAGCACCCTGCAGCGCCGCATCCTCACCGCGATGCTGCGCCGCTGGGGATTCGACGTGTCGGAGGCCCCGTCGGGCGAGGCTGCGCTGGCGCTCTGCGATGTCCACGCCTTCGACCTGATCATCTGCGACTGGATGATGCCCGGCATGTCCGGCCTCGACTTCTGCCGCGCCTTCCGCGCCCGGCGGCAGGACCGCTATGTCTATTTCATCCTCCTCACCTCGAAGTCCGAGAAGGACGAGGTGGCGAAGGGGCTGGAAAGCGGCGCCGACGATTTCGTGACCAAGCCCGTCAGCGGCGAGGAACTGCGCGCCCGCATCGCCGCCGCCGCCCGGATCATGAAGAACGAACGCGAGTTGTCCGAGAAGAACCGGACGATCACCCGCGCCTATGCCGAGATCAAGGCGCTCTATGCCGCGGTCGACCGCGACCTGAACGAGGCGCGCAAGCTCCAGCATTCGCTCCTGCGCGACCGGCACGCGGACTTCGGCACCGCCACCGCGTCGTTCCTGCTGCGCTCCTGCGGTCATGTCGGCGGCGACCTGGTGGGCCATTTCCGGATCGACGGCGCGCGGATCGGCCTGTTCGCCCTCGATGTCTCGGGCCACGGCATCGCCTCGGCGCTGCTGACGGCGCGGCTTGCCGGCTATCTCTCGGGCAGCGCCCGCGACCAGAACATCGCCCTGCGCCGCACCGGCCCCGACAGCTTCGTCGCCCGCGACCTGGTGGAGGTGGCGGGCGAGCTGAACGAGATGATGCTGTCGGACCTCGACACCGAACACTACTTCACGATGGTGCTGGCCCATGCCGATCTGGCCACCGGCCGGGTCGACCTGCTGCAGGCCGGCCATCCCTATCCGATGGTCCAGCGCGCGACGGGCGAGGTCGAACTCGTCGGCCAGGGCGGGCTGCCCATCGGGTTGGTCCCCGATGCGCCGTTCGAGGTGTGCACGGTCCGGCTGGCCCCGGGCGACCGGCTGCTGCTGGCCTCGGACGGGATCACCGAATGCGCCGACGAGACCGGGCAGATGCTGGGGGAGGACGGGCTGACCGGGTTCCTGAAGGCCAGTGCCGATCTCGGCGGCGAGGCCTTCTTCCAGGCGCTGCTCTGGGACCTTGCGGCCTTCACCACCTGCGAGGAGATGGCCGACGACGTGTCGGGCATCCTGCTGGAATACCGCGGACCGCCTCAGCCGCCCCGTCGGTAGTGTCGCAGGAACTCCGCGTCGCCGGGGTTGCCGAGATGCGCGTCGGCCGTGCCGAGGTCCATCCAGACGGCGCTGTGCCCCGGCTCGCCTGGCGGCCCGTGGGGACGGACGGGGCGGGCGACGTAGATGTGGCACAGCTTCTCGGCGAAGCGGTCGTATTCCGGCATGTAGGCGAAGCGGCGGAAGGCGCCGATCCGCCGCGGCGCCGCGATGCGCCAGCCGGTTTCCTCGAACACCTCGCGGTGCAGGGCGGCCAGCGGCGATTCTCCCGGGTCGATCCCGCCACCGGGCAGCTGGAACTCGGGCTCGGGCGCAGCCTGGAAAGTCAGCAGCACCGAGCGGCCCAGCGGAAGGATCGCGTAAACGCCGGGGCGCAGGCCATAGCGGCGGCCACGCTCCGGCACATCGCCATACCGTCTGATCATGGCTGTCTCCCGCTCCGCGTCCGGTGGTTGCCCGGTGGTTGGACGTTACGTTGCCGTCCCTATATAGTCGCGGTATGCCAACGCGAAGCGCGTAAGGAAACCCCATGACCATTGGATCGACGATCGCCTGGGACGATACCGTCCTGCCCTTCCAGCTTGACCGCAGCGACATCCGGGGACGGGTCGCGCGCCTTGACGGCGTGCTCGACCAGGTTCTGGAGCAGCACGATTATCCGCCCCAGGTCGAGGCGCTGGTGGCCGAGATGGCGCTGCTGACCGCGCTGATCGGCCAGACGATCAAGCTGCGCTGGAAGCTCTCGCTGCAGGTCCGCGGCGACGGGCCCGTGCGCCTGATCGCAACCGATTACTACGCTCCCGGCGACGACGGGGCGCCGGCCCGCGTGCGCGCCTATGCCAGCTACGATGCCGAACGGCTCGATCCCGGCCGGGCGCCGTTCGACCTGATCGGCAAGGGCTATTTTGCGCTGCTCCTCGACCAGGGCGCGGGCAACGTCCCCTACCAGGGGATCACGCCCATCGCGGGCGGATCGCTGTCGGAATGCGCGCAGACCTATTTCGCGCAGTCCGAGCAGCTGCCCACCCGCTTCGCCCTCAGCTTCGGGCGCAACTCGGCGCCCGGCCAGGCGGAAAGCTGGCGCGCGGGCGGCGTGATGCTGCAGCACATGCCCAAGGCCTCTCCCTTCGCCACCGGCGGCGGCTCGGGCGAGGAGGGGCTGCTGGAAGCGCAGGACATCCTGGACGCCGACGAGGCCGAGAACTGGCTGCGCGCCAACACGCTGCTCGACACCGTGGACGAGCTGGAGCTGATCGGCCCCTCGGTCCAGCCGACCGAGCTTCTGGTGCGGCTGTTCCACGAGGAGGGGCCGCGCGTCTTCGACGCCCAGTCGGTGAAGTTCGGCTGCAACTGCTCGGAACAGAAGGTGCGCGACAGCCTGTCGATCTACTCGGCCCGGGACATCGGCACGATGACCACCGACGACGGCGTCGTGACCGCGGATTGCCAGTTCTGCGGCGCGCATTACGAGTTCGACCCGAAGACCCTGGGCTTCGAGGCCGAAACCGGCCCGGAGGGCGAGGCCGCTGGCGATGGCGCCGAGTGACCTGCGCGCAAGGCTGATGGCGGCGCTGGAGCGTGACTCCGGCGCCTCTTCCGACTTCGACCTGAACCCGGCCACCGTCCTGCCCGAGGGGCGCAAGCTGCGCGGCGCGGGGGTTCTGGCCGGGATCCTCGACGGGGATGCAGGGCCGCAGCTGGTGCTGACCAAGCGGTCCTCTGTGCTGAAGCACCACCCCGGCCAGATCGCCTTTCCGGGCGGCAAGGTCGAACCGATCGACCCCGACGCCACCGCCGCCGCGCTGCGGGAGGCGCAGGAAGAAATCGGGCTCGACCCCGCCAACGTCGAGGTGCTGGGCACCCTGCCGCCGCACGAGACGGTCACGGGCTTCACCATCACCCCCGTCATCGCCCTGATCCGCGCCGAGTTCACGGCCGTCGCCGAACCCGGCGAGGTGGCCGAGGTGTTCCGCGTGCCCCTCGCCCATGTCACGGACCCGGCAAACTACATGGTGCAATCCCGCCACTGGCGCGGCACCAGACGGCACTATTACACCGTGCCCTACGGTCCCTACTACATCTGGGGCGCGACGGCGCGGATCCTGCGCGGCCTCGCTGCCCGCATGGCCGGATGACCCGCCTCTCCGGCCCTTGGCTGAAGCATCCGGGCACGCAGGGCGTGCTGCGCGCGCTGGAGGAGGCGGGCCATCCCGCCTATCTGGTCGGCGGCTGCGTCCGCGACGCGCTGATGGGACGGCCCATCGGCGATCTCGACATCGCCACCGCCGCCCGCCCCGAGCGGACCACCGAAATCTGCGAGGCCGCGGGGCTGAAGGTGATCCCGACGGGCATCGACCATGGCACCGTCACCGTCATCGCCGGGGGCGTGCCCCACGAGGTCACGACGTTCCGCCGCGATGTCGAAACCGATGGCCGCCACGCCGTCGTCGCCTTCACCGATGCCATGGCGGAGGATGCGTCGCGCCGCGATTTCACCATGAACGCGCTCTATGCCACCCGCGAAGGAACGCTGCACGATCCGCTGGACGGCCTGCCCGATCTTCGGGCGCGCCGCGTCCGCTTCATCGGCGAACCCGCGCAGCGCATCGCCGAGGATCACCTGAGGATCCTGCGCTTCTTCCGCTTCCACGCCTGGTTCGCCGAACCGTCCGAAGGGCTGGACCCCGAGGGTCTTGCCGCCTGCGCCGCCGCGGCGGACGGCATCGACGCCCTGTCGCGGGAAAGGATCGGCGCCGAGATGCTGAAGCTCCTTGCCGCGCCCGACCCGGCGCCGGCCGTCGCCGCCATGGCGCAGGCCGGCATCCTCTCCCACGTCCTGCCCGGCGCCGACCCGAAGCCGCTCGCCCCCCTCGTCCACCTCGAAGCGGGCACCGCGCCCGACCCGATCCGCCGTCTCGCGGCGCTGGGTGGCGGCGACGCACCCGAGCGCCTGCGCCTCTCCCGCCAGCAGACGACGCGGCTGGCGCTGCTGTGCGACCTCGCCGGGAACGTGACTAGCGCGGCGGAAATGGCGTGGCGCCATGGCGCGGACACCGCGCGCGACGCGGCCCTCCTGCGTGCGGCCCTTCTGGAGCAACCGCTGCCGGAAGGACTCGACACCGACATCGCCACCGGCGCCGCCGCCACCTTTCCGGTCAAGGCACAGGATCTGATGCCCGCCTACCAGGGCAAGGCGCTCGGCGACCGCCTCCGCACCCTCGAGGCCCGCTGGATCGCCTCCGGTTTCCGCCTGGGTCGCGACGAGTTGCTGAACTGACACCAAGGTTTGCCAACCTGCCACACCCGGCATATATCCGGCTCTCAGGAAGGCGCCCTCCGATGTTCCGCTTCTTCGAAAACCTGGTCGATCCTTATACGCCGTATGAGGAAACCGACGCCCCGCCGACCCGGCTCTGGCCGTTCATCCGGTCGTATTCGCAGCCCTTCCGCCGCCTCTTCGCCGTGACCGCCGTCACGTCCGTCGTCGTCGCCACGGTCGAGATCGGGCTGATCGCCTACATGGGCCGCGTCGTCGACCTTCTGACCGGAAGCCCGGCCGAGGTATGGACCTCCCACGGCACCGAGTTCATCCTCGTCGCCCTGTTCATCCTGCTGATCCGCCCCGCGCTGCAATTCCTGAACATCTCGCTTTTGAACAACGCGATCCTGCCGAACTACACCACTGTCTATCGCTGGCGGGCGCACCGCCACGTCCTGCGCCAGTCGGTCGGCTGGTTCGAGAACGACTTCGCGGGCCGCATCGCCAACCGCGTGATGCAGGCGCCCCCCGCGGCGGGCGAGGTGGTGTTCCAGGCCTTCGACGCCATCACCTTCGCGCTGGCCTACCTCGTCGGCGCCGCGGTGCTGCTGACCGACGCCGATCCGCGTCTGGTGCTGCCGCTGGTCATCTGGTTCTGCCTCTACGCCGTCCTGATGCGCTGGACGATCCTGCGCGTCGGCCCCGCCAGCCAGGCCGCCTCGGACGCGCGCAGCGCGGTGACGGGGCGGGTGGTGGACAGCTACACCAACATTCACTCGGTCAAGCTCTTCGCCCAGAACGATACCGAGGTGAGCTATGCCCGCGACTCGATCGAACACGCGCGGCAGACCTTCAGCCGCGAGATGCGCATCTTCACCGTGATGGACGCCTCGCTCGTCGCGCTGAACGGGCTGCTCATCATCGGCGTCGTCGGCTGGGCAATGTGGCTCTGGGCCGCCGGAACCGCCTCGGTCGGGGTCGTCGCCGCCGCCACGGCGCTGGCGCTGCGGCTCAACGCCATGACCGGCTGGATCATGTGGGCGCTGACCACCTTCTTCCGCAACCTCGGCATCGTCGCCGAAGGGATGCAGACAATCGCCCAGCCCGTCACCCTCACCGACAGCCCCGGCGCGAAGCCCCTGACGCTGACCGAGGGCCGGATCGAGCTGAAGGGCCTGACCCACCATTACGGCCGCGAGGCCGGTGGGCTGGAGAACCTGAACCTCACGATCCGGTCGGGCGAGAAGCTCGGCATCGTCGGGCGGTCGGGCGCCGGCAAGTCGACGCTGGTGAAGCTGCTGCTGCGCTTCTACGATCCCGACGGCGGGCAGATCCTGATCGACGGGCAGGACATCACGAAGGTCAGCCAGGATTCCCTGCGCCGCGTGATCGGCATGGTCCAGCAGGACAGCTCGCTTCTCCACCGCTCGGTGCGCGAGAACATCCTCTACGGCAACCCCGGCGCCACCGAGGCGCAGATGCTGGCCGCGACCGAAAAGGCCCACGCCCACGACTTCATCCTCGACCTCGAGGATCCCGAGGGACGCCGCGGCTTCGACGCGCAGGTGGGCGAACGGGGCGTGAAGCTGTCGGGCGGGCAGCGGCAGCGGGTGGCGCTGGCCCGGGTGATCCTGAAGGACGCCCCGATCCTCGTGCTGGACGAGGCGACCTCGGCGCTCGACTCGGAAGTCGAGGCGGCGATCCAGGATACGCTTTACGACATGATGGAGGGCAAGACGGTGATCGCCATCGCGCACCGCCTGTCCACCATCGCCCACATGGACCGGATCATCGTCATCGACGACGGCCGCATCGCCGAACAGGGCAGCCACGAGATGCTGCTGGCGAAGAACGGCCTTTACGCGGGCTTCTGGGCGCGCCAGTCGGGCGGCTTCATCGGCACCGAGGCGGCGGAATAGATCCAGCCTGTTGCCGGACGGAAAACCGCGCTTAGATCGTACGACAAGAGGACCGCGCAAGGCCGCGGTCCGGACGCGCCCACCCGGCGGGATCCCGACGACAGACACCGCAGAGTGAGTGCCGCAATGCAGCGTTTCGCAGACCTGATCGACGCCTTCCGCCCGGCCCCCGGCCCGCCGCCGCAAAGCCTGATGGCGTTCTTTCGCTGGAACCTCGAAGGGTCGTGGAAATGGCTCTGGATCGCGGGGCTGCTCTCGGCCGCCGCCGGTACGGCCGAGGTCGTCACCGCGATCCTGCTCGGCCATGTCATCGACGCCGCGCTGGCGACCGGGGCCGCCACCTTCTTCTCCGACAACGTCTGGATGCTGATCGGCGTCGCCGCCTTCTTCATGGTCGCGCGGCCGGTTCTGTTCGGCCTCTCCGCCGCCTCCAACGCGATCATCGTCGGGCCGAACGTCAATCCGCTGGTGCTGACCCGCCTGCACCGCTGGACGCTGGGGCAGGCCGTCACCTTCTTCGACGACGACTTCGCGGGCCGCATCGCGCAGAAGCAGATGCAGACCAGCCGGGCCGTCACCGACGTGGCGACCGAAGTCATCAACGTCGTCTTCTTCGCGCTCGCCTCGCTGGTTGGCTCGGCGCTTCTGCTGACCTCGATCAACGGCTGGGTGGCGCTGGCGCTGGTGCTCTGGGTCGCCGTCTACATCTGGATGATCCGCTGGTTCATGCCGCGGATCCGCACCCGCTCCATGGCACGGGCGGCGAGCCGCGCCATGGTCTCAGGGCAGGTCGTGGACACGATCACCAACATCAAGACGGTGAAGCTGTTCGCCCATGCCGATCACGAGGACCGCGCGGCGATCAACGCGATCAGCAGTTTCCGCGACAAGGTGATCCACTTCGGCGTCATGGCCTCGGGCTTCCGCATCTCGCTGATGACGCTGGCGGGGATCCTGCCGGTGCTGCTGGTGGGCGGCACGCTGTACCTCTGGTCGCTCGGCACCGCCACGGCGGGGGACATCGCGGCGGCGGGGGCCATCGCGATCCGCATCGCGCAGATGACCGGCTGGGTCAGCTTCACGCTGATGTCGATCTACGCCAGCGTGGGCGAGGTGGAGGACGGGATGAACACCCTGACCCCGCCCCACACCCTGACCGACCCCGAGGACGCGGCCGAACTGCAGGGCGACGGGCCGATCCGGTTCGACCATGTCAGCTTCTCCTACGGGCGCGACATCGGCGGGATCGAGGACATCGACCTGACCATCGCCAAGGGCGAGAAGATCGGGATCGTCGGTGCCTCGGGGGCGGGCAAGTCCACGCTGGTCGCGCTGATGCTCCGGCTCTACGACGTCGAGAAGGGGGCCGTCAGCATCGCCGGGCAGGACGTGCGCCACGTCACGCAGGAAAGCCTGCGCCGCCGGATCGGCATGGTCACGCAGGAAACCGCGATGTTCAACCGCTCGGCCCGCGACAACATCCGCTACGGCAATCCCGACGCCACCGACGCCGAAGTGATCGAGGCCGCGAAGCGTGCCGAGGCGCACGAGTTCATCCTGCAGCTTCAGGACTTCAAGGGGCGCACCGGGTACGACGCCCATCTGGGCGAGCGCGGCGTGAAGCTCTCGGGCGGGCAGCGGCAGCGCATCGCGCTGGCCCGCGCGATCCTGAAGAACGCCCCGATCCTCGTGCTGGACGAGGCGACCTCGGCGCTCGATTCCGAGGTCGAGGCGGCGATCCAGACCGCGCTGGAGCGGGTGATGGAGGGCAAGACCGTGCTCGCAATCGCGCATCGGCTCTCGACCATCGCGCGGATGGACCGCATCGTCGTGCTGGAACAGGGCCGCATCGTCGAGGAGGGCACCCACGACGACCTTCTGGCGAAGAACGGGATCTACGCCCGCTACTGGCACCGCCAGTCCGGCGGCTTCGTCAGCTTCCAGGACGCGGCGGAGTAGGCGCGCGCCCCATTGCTCCCGGCTGCGACAGGCCCTAATCCGCCGCCATGACCCATACCATCGAACGTCTCGGCCACCTTGGCGACGGCATCGCGCCGGGCCCCGTCTACGCCGCCCGCACCCTGCCGGGCGAGGTGATCGAGGGCGAGGTGGCCAAAGGGCGCATCGCCGCGCCCCGGATCCTCACGCCCTCGCCCGAGCGGGTCGCGCCGCCCTGCCGCCATTACGGCGCCTGCGGCGGCTGCGCGCTGCAACACGCCTCCGACGCCTTCGTGGCAGGATGGAAGCGCGAGGTGGTGCAGACGGCACTGGCCGCGCAAGGAATCGAGGCGGAGGTCGGCGCGCCGCTGACCTCGACCCGGAACAGCCGCCGCCGCGCCACGCTGTCGGGTCGGCGGACGAAGAAGGGCACGCTCGTCGGCTTCCACGGCCGCGCCTCGGGCACGATCACCGAGATTCCGGGCTGCACGCTGCTGCACCCCGACCTGCTGGCTGGGCTTCCCGCCTGCCATGCGCTGACCCTCGCCGGGGCCTCGCGCAAGGGCGAGATGGCGCTGACGCTCACCCGCTCGGACACCGGGCTGGACGTCGCCGTCACCGGGGGCAAGCCGCTGGACGCCCAGATGCGGATGGAACTGGCGCAGATCGCGGGACAGCACGACCTGGCCCGCCTGAGCTGGGAGGGCGAGCTGATCGCCGGGGCCCGTCCGCCGGTGCAAGGCTTCGGCGTCGCCCGCGTCGCCCCGCCGCCCGGCGCCTTCCTGCAGGCGACGGCGGAGGGGCAGGCGGCTCTGACCGACGCCGTGCGCCGGATGGTCGGCCCGGCGAAGACCGTGATCGACCTCTTCGCGGGCTCCGGCACCTTCGCACTGCCCCTCGCCGAATCGGCCGAGGTCCATGCCGTCGAGGGCGACCGAGCCATGCTGGACGCGCTGGATCGCGGCTGGCGCACCGCCACCGGCCTGAAATCCGTCACGACCGAGCCGCGCGACCTGTTCCGCCGTCCCCTCCTGCCCGACGAGCTGTCCCGCTTCGCCGCCGCCGTGATCGACCCGCCCCGCGCCGGGGCCGAGGCGCAGGTGCAGGAGCTGGCCCGCGCCGCTGTCCCCACCATCGCCGCCGTCTCCTGCAATCCCGTGACCTTCGCCCGCGATGCGCGGATCCTGCTGGCGGCCGGGTACACCCTCGGCCCCGTCACCGTCGTCGACCAGTTCCGCTGGTCGCCCCACGTGGAGCTTGTGGCCGCCTTCCGGCTTGCCCATATGCCGCAGCGGTAACGATGGAGACGACATGACCCTGCGCCAACGGCTTGCCCGCTGGATCGAAGGCCCCGCCTTCACCAACACGATCCTCGCCGTGATCCTGCTGAACGCCGCCCTGCTGGGGCTCGAGACTTCGGACGTGGTGATGGACCGGACCGGACCGCTGATCCCGGTACTCGATTCGCTCTGTCTCGTGATCTTCGTGATCGAACTGGCGCTGAAGCTCTTCGCGCAAGGGGCGCGGTTCTTCCGCAACGGCTGGAACCTGTTCGATTCGGTGATCGTCGGCGTCTCGCTCGTCCCCGGTGCGCAGACCCTCAGCGTGCTGCGTGCCCTGCGCATCCTGCGGCTGTTCCGCGTGCTCTCGGTCGCGCCGTCGCTGCGCCGGGTGGTCGAGGGGTTCATCACCGCGCTGCCCGGCATGGCCTCGGTCTTCGTGCTGATGGCGCTGATCTTCTACATCGGCGCGGTCATGGCGACGACGCTCTTCGCCCAGTCCTTCCCCGAATGGTTCGGCGATCTCGGGCGCTCGGCCTATTCGCTGTTCCAGATCATGACGCTCGAATCCTGGTCCATGGGCATCGTCCGGCCGGTGATGGAGGTCTATCCCTATGCCTGGGCGTTCTTCGTGCCGTTCATCGTCGTCACGACCTTCGCGGTGGTCAACCTGCTGGTCGGCCTGATCGTCAACTCGATGCAGGACGCCCACAATTCCGAATCGGACGCCGTCACAGGCACCTACCGCGACGAGGTGCTTGCCCGCCTCGCCGCCATCGAGCGGAGGCTGGAGCAGAGTCGCCACAGGGACGCGGAACCGTGATCGCGTCCTCGTGAATTGCGGTTCCGGGTCGGCCCTGTTTTCGCTATAAACACGAAAAAAATACCGGGGCAGCGGACACCACCATGCGATTCTTCAAAGTCTTCGCCGCATTGGCGATTCTCGCCATTCTCAGCGGCTGCGGCAGTTCCAAGTTCCGCACCTACCGCGGGCCGGAAGTGACGATGGTCCACGTGGACAAGGGGCAGCGCATCATGCGCCTCCTGCACAACGACAAGGTGCTGAAGACCTACCGCTTCGACCTTGGCTTCGCGCCGGTGGGGCACAAGGAATTCGAAGGCGACGGCAAGACGCCCGAGGGCGTGTATTTCATCGACCGGCGCAATCCCGACAGCAAGTATCACCTGTCGCTGGGCATTTCCTATCCGAACGAGGCGGATGTCGCCTATGCGCTCTCCCAGGGCAAGAAGCCGGGGGGCGACATCTTCATCCACGGGCAGGGCCCGCTCTATGCCAACATGAAGAACCGCAGGCCGGACTGGACCTGGGGCTGCATCTCGGTCTCGGACGATGAGATCGAGGAAATCTACTCGATGATCCGAACCGGCACGCGGATCGTGATAACGCCCTGATCCGAAAGGATCAGGTGCCCGTCACCAGCGTCCACCAGATCTTGCCCGACGGTTCCTGGAACCAGGCGAATCCCATTTGTCGCGCTTCCGGGTCGACCATCACCGCGCGGGTCTTCTTGTCGGCCGCCCAGGCCGCCAGCGTCTCCAGCTCGGTCTCGAAGGTCTCCGAGATGTTCTCGCCCAGAAGCCGCCCGGTGTAGCCCACCCGCCTTACCCGGTCGATCGGAGAGGAGCCGTCCGAGCCGAAGTGCCAAGGGCGGTTCTGCACGTGCATGTCGCGGGAATGGGTCGCGGCGGCGGCGTTCAGCTGGGCGTTCAGCTGCAGGGGCGGCGCCCCCGCCGCCTGGCGCAAAGCGTTCACCCCGTCGAGCGTGCGGAACTGGATCGCGGCGGTGTCCGCGGCAGAGATCCGATAGACCTGCGCCAGCGGCTTGCCGTCGCTGCCGAGGCGGACCGGCGGCGCGGCGGTGGCGCAGGCCGCCAGGAACATCGCGGTGGACAGGAGAATGGCGGAACGACGGGTCATCACGGAAACCACCTCAAGGTACTTTTGCGTCGCTGCCTTATAGGCAATCGCCCGCCGGTTCAAATCCTCACGGGGTCACGCCGGCGTGTTAACGCCTGATTGAATTGCCTCCCCGGTGCCGCAAGCGTAAACCGGACGAAAATCGTGCAGTCCAGAGAACGAGGTTTGCCAATGTCCGACCGCACCAGCCGTCCCTTCGACCGTCGCCGCTTCCTCGGTACCGCCGCCGCATCGGCCGCGGGCCTGGTCGCCGCCCCGGCCTTCGCCCAGCAGGACGACACGACCGAATACCTGCCCGAGGCAGGCAGCACCATCCGCCGCAATTCCTCCAGCTTCCGCACCCTGGAGTGGCGGCCCTATTTCTCGAACCTGAACAACGGCGCGGTCCTGGTCGACATCGATTCCCGCGCGCTGCACTTCTGGAGCGCCGACGAATCGGTCTATCGCCTGTACCCGACCTCGGTGCCGCTGACCGAGGACCTGACCCGGCGCGGCCGCACCGAAGTTGTGCAGAAGGTCGTCGGCCCGACCTGGCGGCCGACCCCCTCGATGAAGGAGCGCAATCCCGAGTGGCCCGATGTCGTCGGCCCCGGCCCGGACAACCCGCTGGGCACCCACGCTCTCTATCTCAGCTGGACCTATTATCGAATCCACGGGACCCACGACACACGCAAGATCGGCCGCCGTTCCTCCAACGGCTGCATCGGTCTCTACAACCAGCACATCGCCGAGCTGTTCTCGCTCACCAGCGTCGGCACCCAAGTGTTGCTTATTTGACGAAATCGCGCGGCAACGGGGCATTAGGCGCCAATCTGGCGTTTGCATCGCCGCCCCTTTGCTGCTTAAACGAAAGCACGAGGTACAGTCTTGGGTGCCTATTGCCGTCCTCAATAACCCCCGGCGGTAGGCGATACTGGAGGATTACTATGAAGAAACTCGCACTCGCAGCCGCTCTGTCGGTCGCTGCCACCGGCGCCATCGCCGGCGGCCTGGCCGAGCCCATCATGGAGCCGGCGGTCATCGTGGAAGAGACCCCCGGTTCGTCCGGCGGGATCATCATTCCGCTGCTGATCCTGGCGGTCGTCGTTGCGGCCATCGCCGCCGACTGATCACTGCATTGCAGTTCAGCTGACACGGAAGGCGGCGGGAGCGATCCTGCCGCCTTCACCTTTTGCAGGCCCCGCCGCGTGCGGTGTGTCGTCCCGGTCCAAGGCCTTTTCCGGCGACGGCGCCTGCGCCGCCGGACGGCACCTCAGTCCAGCCAGCCCTTCAGGTTCCGCTCGATCACCCGGCTCAGCGCCGCGATATGGGCGTCGTCGTCGTTCAGGCAGGGGATGTAGGTGAACCGCTCGCCGCCGCCTTCCTCGAAGCTCTCGCGAATCTCCTCGTTGATCTCCTCGAGGGTCTCGATGCAGTCGGCCGAGAAGGCGGGCGCGATCACCGCGATCTTCTTTTTCCCGGCCTCCGCCTGCCGCTTCACCTCTTCCACGGTATAGGGCTGCAACCACTCCTCGGGACCGAAGCGCGACTGGAAAGTGGTCATGATCCTGTCGTCCGCCCAGCCCAGCCGCTCCTTCAGGAGCCGCGTCGTCTTCTGGCACTGGCAGTGGTACGGGTCGCCCTCCATCAGATAGCGCTGCGGCACGCCGTGGTAGGAGGTGATCAGAAGATCGGGTTCGTGGTCGAGCCCGGCATAGGCCCGCTCGACCGACTGCGCCAGCGCGTCGATATAGACCGGATCGTCGAAATAGGCGGGGACGGTGCGGACCGGCGGCTGCCACTTCTCCTCGGTCAGCACCCGGAAGAACTGGTCGCAGGCCGTGGCCGAGGTGGCGCCGGCGTATTGCGGGTAGAGCGGGAAGAACAGGATCTTCTGGCACCCCGCCTCGATCAGCGCCCGCACCTTCGCCCTGGTCGAGGGATTGCCGTAGCGCATGCAGTAGTCG
Source organism: Oceaniglobus roseus (assembly GCF_002869745.1). Taxonomy (GTDB): domain Bacteria; phylum Pseudomonadota; class Alphaproteobacteria; order Rhodobacterales; family Rhodobacteraceae; genus Oceaniglobus; species Oceaniglobus roseus. Next base: position 116,632 of record NZ_PNOS01000001.1, on the reverse strand, counting down.
ACCACCACGTCGTCGCCATAACGCGCCTTCATCGTCTCGGCGATCTTCGCCGTCTGGCTTTTCGTGATCGTGGCCAGCGGGCTTTCGTTCAGCTCGTGATTCCAGATCGACTTGTAGTTCGCGCCGGACGAGAACGGCCGCTTGGTCAGGATCACAAGCTGCAACAGCGGCTGCCAGATCCAGGGCGAGTAGTCGATGACGCGGCGGTCCGACAGGAACTCGTTCAGATACCGGCGCATCGACCAGTAGTCGTAACCGTCGGGCGTGCCGAGGTTGGCCAGCAGGATGCCGACCTTGGCCGGCGGGATCTTCGGGTGATCCTTCGGAGCGTGAACGGGGCAAACCGCCTTTTCGGCCGTGAACATGGGCGTGCCGTCCGGGGATTTGGCATCCAGCATGGGTCGTCATCCCGATTTCTTGAATTGCGTGATGGGAGGGAAATAAACGCTTTTGTCCTGCCGTCAATCGCGGCGCGGTGCCACGGGCCGCTCCGGCACCCCCAGCGCCTCGGCCAGCCGCGCCCTGGCCGAACCGGGGCGCAGCGGCTTCTGCTGGCTTTCGTCGGGCGCCCAGCCGGTGAGGAACACCAGCTCGAAGGTCGCGCGGATCCGCCCGCCGTCGGCCGGAAACGCCTCGGCATAAAGGGTTGACGCCCGCGCCACGAGGGCCCGGCGGGTGAAGTTGCGCCGCCGTGCCGCCATGGCGTTGGTCTCGCCCATGGCGCGCAGGTCGCGCATCAGGGCCAGCGCATCGGCATAGGTCACGGCCAGCGGCGCCACGTCCGCCACCGGCAGCGCGAAGCCCGCCCGCTGCAACAGCCCGCCGAGGTCGCGGATGTCCCCCGTCGGCACCACCCGCGGCGACAGCCCGCCGCTGACCTCCGCCTCGGCCGCGGCCAGCACCGCGCGCAGCTCGTGCAGGGTCTGGCCCGCGGGGAAGACCGCCAGGAACAGCCCGTCGGGCCTCAGCGCCCGGCGCGCCTGCACCAGCTGGCCCACCGGGTCGTCGGCCCAGTGCAGTGCCATGGCGTGCACCACCAGGTCGTGCGCGCCCGGAGCCAGATCCAGCACGGCCTCGTCCGCAACCACCTTGGCGCCGGGCAGAAGCGGCGCCCAGAGCGCGGGATGCCCGGTCACGATCGCCGGTGCGGTAAACGTTCTGTTAACCTCTTCCAGTCTCTCCTGAACCTGCGCCGCGGCCTCGTCGTGCAGGAAGGATGCGGCGGCAAGGTCGGCGCGGGCGCGTTGCCGCGCCAGCGCGGCGCGGTCGGTCAGAAGCGGAGGAGTTTCGGGAGCCATGGAGGGAAGGTAGGCAGCAGTGTCGGCAATGCAATCCGCGATGACCCTGATCTATCCGCACCAGTGCGTCCTCTGCGACACGCTGGTCGAGCAGGAGCATGGCCTCTGCGGTGCCTGCTGGCGCGACACGCCCTTCCTCTCGGGTCTTGTCTGCGACCTCTGCGGCACGCCCCTGATGGGGGAGGAGACGGGGCGCGCCGAACACTGCGACGACTGCATGACCATCGCCCGCCCCTGGGTGCAGGGCCGCGCCGCGCTGGACTACCGCGACGGCGCACGCCGCCTCGTGCTGGCGCTGAAGCACGGCGACCGTCTGGACATCGCGCCGCCCGCCGCCGCCTGGATGGCCCGCGCCGCCGCACCGCTGCTGCGGCCGGGCCAGCTGATCGTGCCGGTGCCCTCGCACTGGCTGCGCCTGCTGAAACGCCGCTACAACCAGGCCGCGGTCCTGTCCCTCGCTCTGGCCCGCGTCACCGGCCTGCAGGCCAGCCCCCGCGCCCTGCAGCGGCCCCGCCGCACGCCCGTGCAGGACGGCCTGTCGCTCGAGGCGCGATTCGCCAATCTCGCCCGCGCGATCCGCCCGCATCCCCGCCATGGCGCGCTGCTGAAGGGCCGCCCGGTGCTGCTGGTGGACGACGTGATGACCACCGGCGCCACCCTCGCCGCCTGCGCCGAGGCCTGTCTTGCCGCCGGCGCGCAGGAGGTGCGCGTCCTTGCACTGGCGCGGGTGGTCAAGACACCCTAGATTCACGGCATCCCCCACTGACCGGAGTGTGCCGCCATGGCGACCATCGAAATCTACACCACGCCGCTCTGCGGGTTCTGCCATGCCGCCAAGCGGCTTCTGACCGAGAAGGGCGCGGGCTTCGCCGAGATCGACGTTTCGCGCGATGCCAACCAGCGCCAGAAGATGAAGGCCCGCGCCAACGGCCGCCACACGGTGCCGCAGATCTTCATCGACGGAAAGCACGTCGGCGGCTGCGACGACCTCTACGCGCTGGAGCGGGCAGGCAAGCTCGACCCCCTGCTTGCCGCCTGAGGCGGAGCAGCGCAGCGACCGGACGGGCGAGGCGGCGGGCGATCCGCTGGCCATCGCCCTGTTCTCGGAAATCTTCATGGCCGGACAGCTGGCCCGCGGCCGCCTGTCCCGCGCCCTCCCGAAGGGCATGGAGCTGAGCCATTTCTCGGTCCTGAACCACCTCGCCCACACCTCCCGCGACCGCAGCCCGGCGCAACTCGCCGAGACCTTCAACGTGACCCGCGGCGCGATGACCAACACGCTCGCCAAGCTCGACCGCTCCGGACTCGTCCACATCCGCCCCGACTGGGACGACGCGCGTCGCAAGATCGTCAGCATCAGCCCCGCCGGCCGCGCCGCCCGCGATCACGCGCTGTCGGCGCTGCTGCCGGTGCTTCAGGAGATGATCGAGGGCATGGGCCGCGATCAGGTCCGCGCCGCGCTCCCCCTGTTGCGCGAGGTGCGCGGGCGGCTGGACCAGGTGTAGGGCGCGGGAGCCGCTGCGCGGCGATTTGATGCCTCCGGCGGGGATATTTAAGAAGCAAAGATGAGAAGGACGGGAGCGTATCTGCGGAGTCGTGTGCACGGGTGGTCTTCAGAACGTAAAGTGAGACTTGCGGGATCTTTCTCGCAAAGTGCGGCCTGGATCACCGCGGCTTCAGGCTCGTCGTGACGTAGTTGCAGCTGAGGTCGCGGTCCGAGAGGCTCCAATCCCAGCGGACCGGGTTGAAGACGAAGCCGGTGCGGTCGACCGGCTCCAGCCCGGCCTTGTGCAGCAGGTCGAACAGCTCGTCCGGGGTGATGAACTTGCGCCAGTCGTGGGTGCCTTTCGGCAGCCAGCGCATCACCCATTCCGCGCCGACGATGGCCTGCACGAAGCTCTTCGGGTTGCGGTTCAAGGTCGAGCAGACCATGACGCCGCCCGGATTCAACAATTCGCGGCAGGCCGTCAGGTAGGCCAAGGGATCGGCGACGTGTTCGACCACCTCCATGTTCAGTACCGCATCGAATTGCTCGCCCGCCTGGGCCAGCGCCTCGGCCGTGGTGTGGCGATAGTCGATGGTCAGGCCGGACTGGCGCGCGTGCACCTCGGCCACGGGGATGTTGCGCGCGGCCGCGTCGGCGCCGACCACGTCTGCCCCGAGCCGCGCCATGGGTTCGGACAGGAGCCCGCCGCCGCAGCCGATGTCGAGGATCCGGAGCCCCTCGAACGGGCGGGGCGCCGCAAGGTCGCGGTCGAACTCCGCCGCGATCTGCCGGGTGATGTAGTCCAGCCGGCAGGGATTGAGCATGTGCAGCGGCTTGAACTTGCCCTCGGGATCCCACCACTCGGCCGCCATCGCCTCGAACTTGGCGACCTCGGCGGTGTCGATGGTCGAGGTCGCCGATGCGGTCGGGGCGGGAGCGGTCATGGCAGAATATCCTTGGAGTTCAGTGGATCGGCGTAGCAGGATGCCTTTTCATCTAATATAGATCGGGCATGAACAAGATTTCAGGTCAAAAGGGCGCAGCCCACTATCTGTATCCCCCCATCGATCCGTTCGACCAGCGGATGCTCGACGTGGGCGACGGCCACCGGATCTATGTCGAGCAGTGCGGCAGGCCCGACGGCATCCCGGTGATCGTGCTGCACGGCGGGCCCGGCGGTGGATGTTCGCCCTCCATGCGCCGCTATTTCGACCCTTCCGTCTATCGCATCGTGCTGTTCGACCAGCGCGGCTGCGGCCGTTCCCGCCCCCATGCCAGCGTCGAGGCGAACACCACCTGGCACCTCGTCGCGGATATCGAGCGGATCCGGCAGAGCCTGGGCGTAGAGCAGTGGATCGTCTTCGGCGGCAGCTGGGGCGCGACGCTGGCCCTGATCTACGGCGAGACGCATCCCGATCGCGTGCGCCACCTGGTGCTGCGCGGAGTCTTCCTGATGACCGCCGCCGAGCTCGACTGGTTCTATGGCGGCGGCGCGGGCAAGTTCTGGCCCGAGGTCTGGAAGCGGTTCACCGACATGATTCCCGAAGACGAACAGGGGAACCTGGTCGAGGCCTATCACCGGCGGCTGTTCTCGGGCGACATCATGCAGGAGACGCGCCACGCCCGCGCCTGGGCCAGCTGGGAAAACACCCTGGCCAGCATCGAGAACGACGGCCCCGGCGGCGAAAGCCCGGCGGAATACGCCCGCGCCTTCGCCCGGCTCGAGAACCACTATTTCATCAACGCGGGATTTCTCGAACGCGACGGCCAGATCCTGCAGAACATCGGCCGGCTGAGGGATGTGCCCGGCACCATCGTGCAGGGCCGCTACGACATGATCTGCCCGCCCGCCGCCGCCTGGACGCTGCACCGGGCCTGGCCGGGCTCGCAAATGGTCATGGTGCCGCGGGCGGGCCATGCGCTGTCCGAGCCGGGGATCAGCCGTGCGCTGGTGCAGACGATGGATCATCTGAGAGGCAGTTAGGCGCGTTCCGGGGAAAATCTTGCGAGGGCAAGCGTCTGGACGGTTTACAGGGTGGTACCGCTATCATTAACCTGCCAGTCAATAACAAGGAAGGGAGACCGGTTTGGGGAGCGTGACGCGCATCGTCCTGCAACGTCTGGCTCTGGGCCTCTTGACCCTGTTCGTGGTCTCCATCGTCATCTTCACGGCCGTGAACCTGCTGCCCGGCGACTTCGCCCAGGCGATCCTGGGGCAGGGGGCGACCGAAGAAGCGGTGAACGCGATTCGCCGCGACCTCGGGCTCGACCAGCCGCCGGTGCAGCGGTATCTCGAATGGCTGGGCGACGCGCTGCAGGGCGACCTCGGCACCAGCTTCGCCCAGGCCAACTTCGCCAATTTCGTCGGCTCCGGCACGGTCAGCGAGCTTGCCTCCGTCACCAGCCAGATCGCGCCACGCTTCGCCAACACCATGTTCCTCGCCGGCGTGACCGCCGCCATCGCCGTGCCGCTGTCGCTGACCCTCGGCATCCTCGCCGCGCTCTATCGCAACTCGGTCTTCGACAAGCTGGCCAACATCACCACGCTCACCTCGATCTCGTCCCCCGAGTTCTTCCTCGCCTACATCCTGATCCTGTTCCTCGCGGTGCTGAACCCCTGGCTGCCGTCGCTCAGCAACATCTATGCCGGGATGGGCTTCGGCGAGCGGCTGGAGAAGACGCTGCTGCCGGCGTTGACGCTGACCCTCGTCGTCACCGCGCACATGATGCGGATGACCCGGGCGGCGATCATCAACCTCCTCGCGTCTCCCTACATCGAGATGGCGCGGCTGAAGGGCCTGTCGCCGATGCGCGTCATCGTGCGCCACGCGCTGCCGAACGCGCTGGCGCCGATCATCAACGTGATCGCCCTGAACCTCGCCTATCTCATCACCGGGGTCGTCGTGGTCGAGGTGGTGTTCGTCTATCCGGGCATCGGCCAGCTTTTCGTCGATTCGGTGAAGATCCGCGACATCCCGATGGTGCAGGCCTGCTGCCTGATCTTTGCGGCCGCCTACATCCTGCTGAACCTCCTGGCCGACATCCTGTCCATCGTCAGCAACCCGCGGCTGAGGCATCCGAAATGACCCTGCTCTGGATCATCGGCGGCATCGTCGCACTTGTCGCGCTCGGCTGGGTGTTCCGGGCGGCGGGGCGGACCACGGGCAACGCCACCTTCCGCGACATGGACCTGTCCACCGCCTTCGGCTATGCCGTCGCGCTGGTTGCGGTGGTGGCCGGGATCTACACCTATTTCCTCGTGGAGACCGCGGTGTTCTTCCGCTGGGCGGTGCAGGGCTTCATCATTGCCGCCGTCGCCGCATTCCTGTTCCGCCTGCTCGGTCGCCACGTCGGGCCCGACAGCACCCGCAAGCTGTTCCGCGCCATGCCGCTGACGGCGAGCTTCGGGATCCTCACGATCCTGATCTACGCCATCCTCGCCATCTTCGCGGGCCTCATCGCGCCCCATGGCCAGGCCGAGGTCTTCGGTACGGTGAACGTCCTGCCCGGCGGCGATCCGGCGGTCGGGGGCGATCCGGCCTTCCCGCTCGGCACCGACCAGATCGGGCGCGATCTGCTGTCCCGCCTGATCTACGGCGCGCAGAACACGGTGGGCATCGCCTTCGCCACCACCCTGCTGGCCTTCCTGCTGGGCGGCTCCATGGGGTTTCTCGCCGCCACTCTGGGCGGCTGGCTCGACAACCTGCTCAGCCGGATCGTCGACGTGCTGATGGCGATTCCGTCGCTTATCTTCGCGCTGCTGCTGATGACCATTGCGTCCGCCTGGGCGGGGTCGCACAAGGAGCTCCTGACCGTCTACATGGTCATCATCATCGCGGTGATCGATTCCACCCGGGTCTATCGCCTGGCCCGCGCGGTGGGGTCGAACATCGTCGTCATGGACTACATCGAGGCGGCGAAGCTGCGGGGAGAGGGGCTCGGCTACCTGATCTTCAAGGAGATCCTGCCGAACGCCACCGCGCCGCTGCTGGCCGAGTTCGGGCTGCGCTTCTGCTTCGTGTTCCTGACCATCGCCTCGCTCTCCTTCCTCGGCGTCGGGATCCAGCCGCCGCTCGCCGACTGGGGGACCATGGTGCGCGACCTGTCGCAGTTCATCAACTTCGCCGCCTTCTCGCCGCTGACCGCCGCGTTGCCGCTGATGGCGGCGGGGGCCATCGCGCTGCTGACGGTGGCGGTGAACTTCGTCGTGGACTGGATGCTGCACAAGTCGTCGGGGCTGAAGGAATGACCTCTGCACTCCGCTCTGAACAAGCGTCCCGCTCTGAAATGAGGGCATCCCCCGGCCGCGGGCGGGGGAGTATCCCCCGCCCGTGGGGGCGGTCGGGGGATGCCCGGCGTAAACGCCGGGCCGCGCACCTCCGCCGTGGCGCCGATGTCCAGAGGTCTTCTCAATGACCACCTCCGCCAAACCCAAGCTTCTCACCATCCGCGGCCTGAAGATCGAGGGCCGCAGCGACGAGACCTGGATGCCGATCGTCAACGGCATCGACCTCGACCTGCACAGGGGCGAGGTGCTGGGCCTGATCGGCGAATCCGGCGCGGGCAAGTCGACCGTGGGCCTCGCCGCCATGGGCTTCACCCGCGACGGCTGCCGCATCTCGGACGGCTCGGTGAACTTCGACGGGATCGAGCTGGTCGATGCCTCCGCCGACACCAAGCGCGGCCTTCTCGGCAAGCGCATCGCCTATGTCGCCCAGTCCGCCGCGGCCAGCTTCAACCCCGCGCACAAGATCATCGACCAGCACACCGAAGGCCCCGTCACCCACGACGTGATGAGCAAGTCGGACTCCGAAGCCGACGCGATGAAGCTCTATGCCAAGCTGCGCCTGCCGAACCCCGACGAGATCGGCTTCCGCTATCCCCACCAGGTGTCCGGCGGGCAGCTTCAGCGGGCGATGACGGCCATGGCCATGTCCTGCCGCCCCGACCTCATCATCTTCGACGAACCGACCACCGCGCTGGACGTGACGACCCAGATCGAGGTGCTGGCCGCGATCCGCAACATCGTCGAGGAGTTCGACACCGCCGCCATCTACATCACCCACGACCTTGCCGTGGTCGCGCAGATGGCGGACCGCATCAAGGTGCTGCTGAAGGGCGACGAGGTGGAAGAGGCCGACACCCGCACCATGCTGTCCGCCCCGACCGAGGACTACACCAGATCACTCTGGGCGGTGCGCAGCTTCGTGCGTCCGGAAAAGCCGCCCGCCGATCCCAAGGCGACACCCGTCGTCAGCATCCGCAACGTGACCGCCGCCTACGGCAAGGTCACGGTCCTGCACAATGTCAGCTTCGACATCCATGCGGGCCGCACCGTGGCCGTCGTCGGCGAATCGGGCAGCGGCAAGTCGACGACCGCGCGCTGCATCACCGGCCTGCTGCCGCCGCGCCAGGGCACCATCGCCTTCGACGGGCAGGAGCTTCCCGCCGACTACCGCAAGCGGACGAAGGACCAGCTGCGCCAGATCCAGATGATCTACCAGATGGCCGACACGGCGCTGAACCCGAAGAAGTCCATCGGCGAGATCATCGGGCGCCCGGTCCAGTTCTACGGCGGGCTCAGGGGCGCGAAGAAGCGGGCGCGGGTCGAGGAGCTGCTGCGCGAGATCGAGCTGGAGCCGAAGAAGTTCTATCACCGCCTGCCCTCCGAGCTGTCGGGCGGCCAGAAGCAGCGCGTCGGCATCGCCCGCGCGCTGGCGGCGGATCCGAAGTTCATCATCTGCGACGAGGTGACGAGCGCGCTCGATCAACTTGTCGCCGAAGGCATCCTGAAACTGCTGGCCCGGCTTCAAGACGACCTTGGCCTGTCCTACATGTTCATCACCCACGACCTTGCCACGGTGCGCGCCATCGCGGACGAGGTGGTGGTGATGAAGGACGGCCGCGTGGTGGAGCAGGGGGCCAAGGCCGAGATGTTCGCGCCGCCGCACCATCCCTACACCGACCTGCTGCTGAGTTCGGTGCCCGAGATGGATCCCGACTGGCTGTCGAACCTGCTGGCCGAACGGGGGGCCGACAACATCGGCGACGCGGCGGTGGACAAGATGTAAGCCGCCGGGCCTGCCCGCCCGGGCGCGCAATCAACAAGACCGAGACAACGAACAGAAAAGACAGGGAGATCAAGATGACACGGATTTCAAGACGCGGATTGCTCCGGTCGGGTGCCGCTGCCGGCGTGCTCGCCGCCACCGGCTTCCCGCTGATGGCCCAGGCCAAGCGGGGCGGGAAGCTCCGCATGGCAATCAACGGCGCCAACACCTCGGACAGCTGGGACGGGCGCACCCACTCGGACGCCTTCATGATCAACTGCGCCCAGGGCGCGGTCTTCGACTGCCTGACCGAGGTTTCGGCCACGGGCGAGCTGGTGGGCGAACTGGCGGAAAGCTGGGAAGCGACGCCGGACGCCAAGACTTGGACGTTCAACCTGCGCCAAGGCGTGACCTTCCACAACGGCAAGGCCTTCGGCGCCGATGACGTGATCGAATCGCTGAACATGCACGTGGCCGAGGGCGCAAAATCCGCCGCCCAGCCGATCGTCGCCAACATCGCCGAGATGAAGAAGCTCGGGGATCACCAGGTGCAGATGGTGCTGAAGGACGGCAACGCCGACTTCCCGTTCCTGCTGTCCGACTACCACATCCTGATGTACCCGGCGGGCCAGATCGAGGAGGCGATCGCCAAGGGCATCGGCACCGGCCTCTACATGAACGTGAACCTCGATCCCGGCGTGCGCTTCGTGGGCAAGCGGGTCGACAGCCACTACAAGGACGGCCGCGCCGGCTGGTTCGACGAGCTCGAGATCATCGCCGTCAACGACACCTCCGCCCGGATGAGCGCACTGCTGACCGGACAGGTGGACGTGGTGAACCGGATCGACTTCAAGACCGAGCCGCTGCTGAAGGCGAACCCGAAGACGATGATCTTCGAGGTGACGGGCAACCAGCACTACACGCTGCCGATGCTGTCCGACGTGGCGCCGTTCGACAACCTCGACGTGCGGCTGGCGCTCAAGCATGCCGTCGACCGTCAGGAACTGGTGAACAAGGTGCTGCAGGGCCACGGTGCCGTCGGCAACGACCATCCGATCGGTCCGGCGAACCAGTACTATGCCAAGGACCTGCCGCAGATCGAGCTCGACCTCGACAAGGCCAAGTACCACCTGAAGCAGGCGGGCATGGACTCGCTGAACGTCGATCTGCACGTCTCGGACGCGGCGTTCAACGGCGCGGTCGACACCGCGCAGCTGTTCCAGGCGACGGCCAAGGGCGCGGGCATCAACATCAACGTGGTGCAGGAGCCGGCGGACGGCTACTGGTCGAACGTCTGGCTTAAGCAGCCCTGGTGCGCCTCGTACTACTCGGGCCGGGCGACGGAGGACTGGATGTTCTCGACCGCCTACGAGGCCGGGGTGCCATGGAACGAAAGCCACTGGGACGATCCGCGCTTCCAGGAACTGCTCTACGCGGGCCGGAAGGAGCTGGATTCGGACAAGCGCCGCGCGATCTACCACGAGATGCAGGAGATCCTGTCGACCCGCGGCAGCACCGTCATCCCGATGTACGCCAACTATGTCGACGCGGCCTCGACCGCGCTGGCCCATGGCGAGAACATCGGCAACAACTTCCAGCTCGACGGCTCGCGCCTGGCCGAGCGGTGGTGGTTCAGCTGATCTGACATCCCGACCCGGGCGGCTTCATCGGCCGCCCGGCCGGTACCTCGGAACGCCCCGGCCTGATTGGCCGGGGCGTTTGGTATCCAGGGTCATGTATGGTTCGCACGGGGATGCATCCCCGCAACCTGCCTGGCCGCTCAGGCCGGGTCGCCGCCCAGCTGGTGCAGGGCCGAGGCCAGGGCGGTGCGCATGTACTTGCGGATCTCGGCCTCGGCCCCGTCGGGATCGCGGGCGGCGATGCGGGCGCGGATCCGTTCCAGCTGTCCGATCCCGGCACTGATCTGGCCCGGCTCGCGCATGGCCAGCACCCGGACCAGCGTGATGCGGGCGTTCAGGTGCTGCATCAGCTCGCCCGCGATCTGCATGTCCGCGGTTTCGTACATGTGGCTCACGTAGCGGCTGGAATGGGCGACCAGCGCCTCGATGTCGCCGCGCGCCGTCGCGTCGTTCAGGGCATCGACCAGGCCCTTCAGAACGGCGACCTCCTCTTCCGTGGCCAGCGCGATGAAGGCGCGGGTGATCAGCACCTCCATCTCGGCCCGGATCTCGTAGATCTCGCGCACCGCCTTCGGGGTCAGCCGGGCGATGCGCAGACCCTGGTGCGGCACCACCTCGCCCAGCTTCTCGGCGTCGAGCTGGCGGATCACCTCGCGCGCCGCGGTGCGCGAGATGCCATAGGTTTCGCACAAGGCGCGTTCGGTCAGGCGCGCGCCGGGTTCCAGCGTGCCAAGCGCGATGGCGCGGCGCACTTCGTGCAGCACCTTCTCGCGCACCAGCCGGAACGGGCCACCCTCTTCGCTTTCGCTCTGCTCTGACACGCTGGATTCACCTCCCTGCGGCCCGGCCTACTCTGCCGCGACCGGCGGCCTTGTATCGGCAGGGATCGGGCAGGCATAGGGAAATTCCGCCAGGTGCTCGGCGTGGGCCTTCCTGGCGTTGGCGCGCAACACGTCGTTCAGGATCGCGGCGCGGGCGGTGGCGGCCATCACCTTCGCGGCGTGGACCATGCCCTTGTGGGCGAACGGCTCCTTTCCCTGCGCGGTCAGCTGCCAGGTGTGGAACGGCGTGCCCATGGCGCAGGTCGCGACGCGGGCCTGCACGGTGGGCACGGCCCAGCTGACATCGCCCACGTCGGTCGAACCCATGCCGCCGACGAAGCGCCGGTCGAGCGGGGCGACGAAGGTGCAGAGCGGCATGTCGTAGTCGGGCTTCATGTCGAGGCGGCGGAAGGTGTCGGCGATGTCCTCTTTCGTCAGGGTCTTGCGGATCTGTTCGGCGAAGATCTTGTCGGCCTCGTCGAAGGGCACGGGGCCGAGCGCGTCGAATTCCGCCTGCATGGCCTCTTCGAGGGGGCGGTTGCCGATCAGGTTCGAGACGGCGGAGAAGACCCTGGACTCGACCTTCGTGCCGGTCATCAGGGCGGCGCCGTCGGCGATCTTCCTTACCCGCTCCACGAGGTCCGACAGCCCGGCGAGGTCACGGGCGCGGATCAGCTGGCGCACGGTGGCCTTGGCCTGCACCACGTTCGGCGCGATGCCGCCGGCGTCGAGATAGGCGTAATGGACTCGGGCGTCGTCAGGCATGTGCTCGCGCATGTAGTTGACGCCGATGTTCATGAGTTCCACCGCGTCGAGCGCGGAGCGGCCCAGTTCAGGCGCACCGGCGGCATGGGCGGCCTTGCCGGTGAAGGTGAAGTCGATGCGGGTGTTGGCCAGCGAATGCGCGTCGTCCACGCCGTTGAAGCTGGCCGGGTGCCAGGTGATGGCAAGGTCGACGTCCTCGAACAGCCCCTCGCGCACCATGTATGTCTTGGCTGCGCCGCCTTCCTCGGCCGGGCAGCCGTAATAGCGGATGGTGGCCTTGATCCCCTCCGCCTCGATCCAGTCCTTGATGGCGGTGGCGGCGAGCATGGCGGCGGAGCCGAGCAGGTTGTGGCCGCAGCCGTGGCCGAAGCCGGTGTCGGAGATCATCTTCGGCTCTGCCAGTCCCGGCTGCTGCGACAGGCCCGGCAGCGCGTCGTATTCGCCGAGGATCGCGATGACCGGGCCGCCATTCCCTGCCTCGCCGACGACGGCGGTGGGGATGCCGGCGGCGTTCTCGGTGATGCGGAAGCCCTCGGCCTTCAGCATCGCGGTGTGTTCGGCACAGGAGCGGACCTCGGTATAGGCGATCTCGGGCATGTCGAAGACGCGGTCGGCGAGGGCGACGAAGGCCTCGCGCTTGGCGTCGACCTGGGGCCAGATCGGGTTTTCGTTGCTCTGCATGGGGTCGGCTCCTTCAGGGATGGGTCAGGCGTGGGCGGTGCCCCGGCTCGCCCGGATCAGTTGTTGCGTGTACTCGGTTTCGGCACGCTGGTCGCGCAGGGCGTCGGCGCTCAGCTCCTCGACGATCCTGCCTTGCGTCATCACCGCCACGCGGCTGCACATGTGGGCGATCACGCGCAGATCGTGGGAGACCATGACGTAGGTCAGCCCCCGGTCGCGGCGGAGCCTGTCGAGCAGGTTCAGGACGCCGGCCTGCACCGAGACGTCGAGGGCCGAGGTGGGTTCGTCCAGCAGCAGGATGCGCGGTTCCAGCAGCAGTGCGCGGGCGACGGCGACGCGCTGGCGCTGCCCGCCGGACAGCTGGTGGGGGTAGCGGTAGGCGAATTCCGGGGCGAGGCCGACGTCGTTCAGCACCTGCGCGATGCGGTCGTCCTTCCTGTCGAAGCGGTGGATCTCCAGCGGTTCGGCCAGCGTGGCGCGGATCATCCGGCGGGGGTGGAGCGAGCCGTAGGGGTCCTGGAAGACCATCTGCACGGTCTTGAAGAAGGCCTTGGTGCGGGGCTTCTGCGCCTGCTGGCCGTCGATCAGGACGTCGCCGGTGTAGTCGTCGTTGAGGCCCGTGATGGCCCGCAGGATCGTGGACTTGCCCGAGCCGGATTCGCCGATGATACCGAAGGCCTCGCCCGGGGCGGCGCGGAAGCTGGCGCTGTCCACCGCCTTCACGCGGGCGCGGCCCTGTCCGAAGGTGATGGTGAGGTCGCGGATCTCGACGGCGGGGGTCATCGGCGCTGCTCCAGCCATTTCGGATCGTGCTCGGGCACGGTCAGCTCCGCCACCTTGCGGTCGAGCGGGGGGAGGCTTTCGTTCAGGGCCACGGTATAGGGGTGTCTGGCGGCGGAGAGGTCGCGGGCGGCGAGTTCCTCCATGATCTGACCACCGTACATGACGAGGACACGGTCGCAGAAGTCGGCGACCAGCGGCAGGTCGTGCGAGATCAGGATCAGGCCCGCGCCTTCGGCCTCGACCCGCTCGTTCAGGATATCGAGGATCTGGCCCCGCACGGTCACATCCAGCGCCGAGGTCGGCTCGTCGGCGATGACGAGTTGCGGCTTGGCGATCAGCATCATGGCGATCATCACCCGCTGGCCCATTCCGCCCGAAAGCTCGTGCGGGTACAGGCGCGCGACGCGGCGGGGATCGCGGATGTGGACGGCTTCGAGCATGTCCAGAGCCTGATCGCGGGCCTCGGCGCGGGAGCATTTCGTGTGGAGGCGGCAGGATTCGGTGATCTGCGCCATCACCGTCTTCATCGGGTTCAGGGCATAGCGGGGGTCCTGCAACACCATGGCAAGGCGGCCGCCGCGGATCTCGCGCATCTGCCTTTCGGAGGCGGCGAGGAGGTCGATCTCCTGCAGTTGCAGCCTGTCGGCGCTGACCCGGGCCTTCGGGGGCAGCAGGCGCATCGCGGCGCGTCCGGCGGTGGACTTGCCCGAGCCGGATTCGCCGACGATGCCGAGCCGCTCGCGGCCCACGGAGAAGGAGATGCCGCGCAGCGCATCGGTATAGCCGTGGGCCGAGGGGTATGCGACGCGGAGGTTCTCGATTTCGAGGAGGGTGTCAGTCATCGCGGGGATCCAGCACGTCGCGCAGCCCGTCGCCGAGCAGGTTGAAGGCCAGCGAGACCACCATGATCGCGGCACCGGGAATGGCGGCGAGCCACCAGGAGGTGAGCATGAACTGCCGGCCCGAGGCGAGCATGGCGCCCCATTCCGGGCTCGGCGGCTGGGCGCCGAGGCCGAGGAAGCCGAGGCCGGCGGCGGTCAGGATGATCCCGGCCATGTTCAGCGTGATGCGGATGACCACCGAGGGCAGGCACACGGGCATGACGTGGCGCAGGATCAGCCGGAACCGGCTCGCTCCCTGGATGCGGGCGGCGGCGATGTAGTCGGATTTCCTCACCGTCAGCGCCTCGGCCCGCGCGAGGCGGGCGATGGGGGGCCAGGCCGAGAGGGCGATGGCGATGACGGCGTTCTCGATCCCCGGACCGAGGGCCGCGACGAAGGCGAGGGCGAGGATCAGCGAGGGGAAGGACAGGAAGATGTCGACGACGCGCATGGCCACGATGTCGGTCCAGCCGCCGAGATAACCCGCGGTCGCGCCCACGATCAGGCCGATGGGTCCCGCGATGACGGCGACCAGCGCGGCCATCATCAGGGTGATGCGGGCGCCGTAGAGGATGCGGGTCATGATGTCGCGGCCAAGGTCATCGGTGCCGAAGGGATGGGCGCCAGAGGGCGGCAGCAGGCGTTCGGACAGGTTCTGCGCCATCGGGTCGTAGGGCGTCAGCGCGGGGCCGAAGACGGCGAGGAAGATCAGCGCCAGCAGCACGATCAGCCCCGCCAGCGCCGCCTTGTTGGCCACAAGCCGCTGCCAGCTGCGCCAGGCGGCCTGCGCCCGGGCCTGCCCCGGGGAGGTGGCGCCTGGCGCTTCCAGCCAGCCTCGGAGCGTGGACTGGGGCGGGGAACCGGGCAGGTCGGTCATCGCGTCCTCGGGTCGAAGACGCGGTAGAAGATGTCGGAGGCAAGGTTCAGGGCGATGAAGATCAGCCCGACGATCAGGGTGCAGCCAAGGACCGCGTTCATGTCGGCCCGGAGCAGCGCGGTGGTGAGGTAGCGTCCGAAGCCCGGCCAGGCGAAGACGGTTTCCGTCAGCACCGCCCCTTCCAGCAGGAAGGCGTAGGACAGGGCGACGACCGTGACGAGCTGAACGGCGATGTTGGGGAAGGCATGGCTCCAGATCACCTGACGCCGGGTCGCGCCCTTGGCGCGGGCGGCGGTGATGTATTCCTGCCCGAACTGCTCCAGCATGAAGCTGCGGGTCATCCGCGCGATATAGGCCATTGCGCCGTAGGCGAGGATCGAGGCGGGCAGGACGATGCGCGAGAACACGTCCTGGAAGATGTCCCACCGTCCCGCGAGCAGGGAATCGACGAGGTAGAGCCCCGTCACCGGCTGAAGGTCGTACTGATACACGATGTCGATCCGCCCCGGCGCGCCGACCCAGCCGAGCCCGGCGTAGAAGACGGTGAGGCCGAGGAGGCCCAGCCAGAAGATCGGGGCGGAATAGCCGATCAGCGACACCACCCGCACGGTCTGGTCGATCCAGGTGTCGCGGTTCGCCGCGGCCGTCACCCCCAGCGGGATGCCGAGGCCGGTGCCGAGGATCATGGCGACCGTCGCCAGCTCCAGCGTTGCCGGGAAGACGCGCAGGATGTCCTCGGTCACGGGCCTGCCGCTGGTCAGGGAGGTGCCGAAGTCGAAGGTCAGGGAATTGACGATGTAGGTCAGGAACTGCCGCCACAGCGGCTGGTCCAGCCCCAGGCTGACATACATCCGGTCATAGGCCTCCTGGCTGGCGTCGTCCCCGAGGATCGCCAGCACCGGGTCGAGGGGCAGCAGGCGGCCGATGAAGAAGGTCAGCGCCAGCAGGCCGAGGATCGTGACGGCGACGGACAGCACCGTGCGGAACACTACCCCGGCCAGCGACACCCACCGGGCGGCGGTGTCGCTGTCGGTCTCGCGGTCCGGTGCGGCGGTGTCCGTCACGGCCACGGATCAGCCCTTCTCGACGTCGGCGTAGTAGACGCGGAAGGCGTTCCAGGGCCAGTTCGTGACGTTCTGGCGCATCGCCGCGGTGTCGAGAAGCTGGAACATGTAGGCGAAGGGCCCGTGCTCCATGTGGTCCTTCTGGATCTGGTGGTACATCTCGATCTGCTTCGCCTCGTCCTTCTCGAACAGCGCCTCGTCGACGCGCCTGTTGAAGTCCTCGGAGAACCAGGAGGCACGCCAGGTCGGGTACATCGACAGGCCGGAGTCGGCCGAGTTGTCGGGGTTCACCGCGTGGCGCGACAGCATCCCGTGGGCGTGCGGCACCGAGGTCTGCCACGAGAGCATGATGGTGTCGAAGTCACGGCCGCGGAAGGCCGAGAACAGCTGTGCGTTCGCCATCTGCTCGATGTTGAGCGTGATGCCGATCTTCGCCGCGTTCTCCTGCACATGCTGCGCGATGGGGGCGACATAGGGAAGCGTGCCGACGAACAGGCGGGCGGTGAAGCCGTCGGGATAGCCCGCCTCGGTGATCAGCTCCTTCGCCTTGTCGAGGTCCAGCTTGAAGGGCTGGCCCTCCTCCTCGTTCAGGGCGCCGAAGGCTCCGATGGGCACGACGCTGGCGCGGGGCACGCCGAGGTACTTCATCACCGTGTCGGCAAGGCCGTCGTAGTCCACGAGATACTTGAAGGCGAGGCGCACGCGGTCGTCCTCGAACTCGGGCTCGGCGCTGTTGAAGCCCATGTAGTAGAGCTGGTGCAGCGGGGTCGATTCCACCTTGATGTCCGGGTTCTCGGACAGGTCGCGCAGGTCCTCGGCGCCGAGGTCGCGCGCCACGTCGATGTCGCCCTGTTCCAGCAGCAGGCGCTGGGCCTGCGCCTCGGCCACATGGCGGATGATCCAGCGCTTGATCTTCGGCGCGTCGCCGTAATAGCCCTCGTTCGCTTCCAGGATCACCACCTCGCCCGCGTTCCACTGGCGAAGCTGGTAGGGACCGACGCAGGCGGTGTGGGTGGTCAGGTACTTGTTGCCATAGTCGTTCTCGACCGCCTCGCCTTCCAGAAGCGCCTTGTCCAGCACGTTGGCGACCCGGTTCGACGCGATGGCCTGCAGGATCAGTCCCGAGGGATAGGGGCGGGACAGGTTCATCTCGAAGGTGTGGTCGTCGACGGCGACGAACTGCTCTTCCGCGCCGTCGGCGGAGAAGCCGTATTCGGTCAGCGTCGCGGCGTTGCCGAAACCGAGCTTCAGGACACGCTGCATCGACCAGGCCACGTCCGCGGCCGTCACCGGGTTGCCCGAGGGGAAGGTCGCGCCCTGCACCAGGTCGAAGGTGATCTTCAGGCCGTCGTCGGAGACCTTCCAGCTTTTCGCCAGCGCCGGGACCACGCCCGCCTCGTCCGCGGGATCGGTGGACACCAGGCTGTCGCAGGTGTTCTGGATGATCTCGTTCGTCACCACCTCGCCGATCTGGGCCGGATCGAAGGTCGAGATGGCGTCGATGTTGCGTGCCATCACCATGGTGTCGGGCGGTGTTTCGGCCCAGGCGCCGGTCGCGGCGACGATGGCGGCGGCGGCCAGTCCGGTCCTTGCTGAAATTTTCATCTTGAGTTTCCCTGTCTGAACCCCGGGCCCGCCGGAGGACGGGCAATCGGGCGTTTCCTGAGTCCCTGCCTTGCATCCGGCAGATTGTATGACGATCATGCTTGAACGAATCCGGGCGAATTGCCAGCAGAAATTTCGCGCGCCTTCGGAGAGCGGTTCCGGATGCCGCCCCGTGCGCCCATGGGACAGGACAGACGATGCTTAATGAGGCGCTTTATCCACCGATCGACCCCTATGCCACGCACCGCCTCGAGGTGGAGGCGCCCCATGTCCTCCATGTCGAGGAATCCGGCAACCCGGACGGCATCCCTGTGGTGTTCCTGCATGGCGGCCCCGGCGCAGGCACGAAACCGGCGCAACGGCGCACCTTCGATCCCGCCCGTTACCGGATCGTGCTGTTCGACCAGCGCGGCTGCGGCAAGTCCGAGCCTTCGGCGGAACTGGGCGGCAACACGACGGATGCGCTGATCGCGGACATCGAGCGGGTGCGCGAACACCTGGGGATCGACACCTGGATGGTCGCGGGCGGCTCCTGGGGCAGCTACCTGACGCTGGCCTATGCCATCGCCCATCCCGACCGCTGCCGCGCCCTGCGGTTGCACGGGGTGTTCCTGGGCCGTCCCCACGAGGTGCGGTTCTGGTTCCACGGCATCGGCCAGCTCTTTCCTGATGCGTTCGAGCCGTTCGCGGCCCATGTCGGCCCGGACGAGCGGGACGACCTGCTGGCCGCCTACCACCGGCGGCTGGTTGACCCGGATCCCGAGGTGCAGATGGCGGCGGCCGTGCAGCTGCGCGGCTTCTCCTCGCGCACGCAGACGCTGCTTTACAGCGCGGCCCACGTGAAGGCGCTGACGACGCCGCGGGCGGCGCTGGAAATCTCGCGGATGTTCACGCACTACTGCATCAACGGCTTCTTCCAGCCCGAGAACCACCTTCTCGACAACATCGACGGCATCCGCCACCTGCCCTGCGAGATCGTGCAGGGCCGCTACGACGTGGTGACGCCGATGCAGAGCGCGTGGGACCTGCACCGCGCCTGGCCCGAGGCGCGGTTCACGCTGGTCGAACTGTCGAACCACGTCGCCACGCTGGAGGCGCCGGACCTGTCCACGGCGCTGCGCGCGGCGTCGGACCGGCTGGCCGACGGACCGGGGGCGCTGCCGATCGGGACCTACCTCGCGCCGCGGGCCCACCATTCGCCCGCGCTGTCCGAGGACGGCGAAATGCTGGCCTGGATCTCGGACGAGACGGGGTTCGACCAGCTCTGGTCGCGGGACCTGCCGGACGGGGCGCCGGTGCAGCGGACGGCGCTGACCGAGAAGGTGGGCAGCATCGCATTCCGCCCCGGCAGCCGGGACATCCTGTTCACCACCGATTGCGGCGGGGACGAGCATCACCAGCTGAACCTCCTGCGCGACGGCGCGACGGCGCACGAGGCCCTGACGGCGGCGCCCGGCGTGGTGCACACCTGGGGCTGCTTCGATCCCGCCGGCAGGCGCATCGCCTATGCCAGCAACGCGGGGCATCCCGAGCACACGCAGATCCATGTCCGCGACCTCGACTCGGGGCAGGACAGTGTCGTTCTGGAGGGGCCGGGGTGCCGCACGCCCCGTGCCTTCACACCGGACGGCACGGCCCTGCTGATCGAGGACGACCGCGACGGCATGTACGACGCCGCGCTGCACCTGCTGCCGCTCGACGGCGAGGAGAAGGTGCTGCTGGCGGGCGGGGCCAAAGCGCATTTCAACGCGGCCCGCTGGATCGAGAAGGGCGCGGCGCTGCTGCTGGTCACCGATCGTGGACACGACTTCCACTGTCTCCAGCGGCTGGACCTTGCGGGCGGGCTGAGCCGGCTGGCCCGGCCCGAGGGCGATGTCGAGGCGATGGCGCTGACGAAGGACCAGGGGCGCATCGCCTATGCCTGGAACGACAAGGGATACTCGCGCCTCGCGGTGCTCGAACGCGCCACGGGCGAGGCGACCGAGGTGGCGATGCCGTTTCCGGGCCGGGTGACGACGCTGCTCTTCGCGCCGGACCAGGAGTCGCTGATCCTCGCCGTCACGGGGTTCCGCGGCCCCTCGCAGATCGTGAGGGTCGCGATCGGGACGGGCGCGGTGGAGGTGCTGGCGGCGGGCGCCCCGGTGCTGAAGGACGCCGATACGGTCGAACCGACGCTCGCGTCCTTCCCCAGCTTCGACGGCGCCGAGGTGCCCGCCTGGATCTTCACCCCCCGCGATCCGGCGCCCGAGGCCGGCTATCCGGTGTTCTTCGTCGTCCACGGCGGCCCGGAATCGCAATATGCGGCGCACTGGCGGTCCGACGTGCAGTACCTGGTCCGGCGCGGCTGGCTGGTGGTCGCGCCGAACGTGCGCGGCTCGACGGGGTACGGCCGGGCCTGGCAGGCGGCGGACGACCTGGAGAAGCGGATGGATTCGGTGCGCGATCTGAAGGCGGTACGCGACGCTATCGCGGGCCGCCGGGACGTGGACGCGGGGCGGATGGTGGTCTCGGGGCAGAGCTATGGCGGGTTCATGGTGCTGTCGTCGATCACCGAGTATCCGCGGGACTGGGCCTGCGCCGTCGAGTTCTACGGCATCGCCGACTTCAACATGCTGATGGCCGCGACCGGGCCCTGGCGGCGCAAGCTGCGCGCGGTGGAATACGGCGACCCCGACACGGCGGAGGGACGCGAGATGCTGGTCGGCTTCTCGCCGCTGCGGAAGATCGCCGAGGTGCGGGCGCCGCTGTTCATCGCCCACGGCGGCGACGATCCGCGCGTGTCGCCCGCGGAAAGCGAGCTGGTCTTCGCCGCCCTGCGCGGCCTTGGCCACGACGTGGAGCTGGTGCGGATCGACCACGAGGGCCACGGTTTTGCCCGCTTACCGAACCGCGAGAAGGTCTTCGGCGCGATGATGCGCTTCATCGAGACGCGGGTTAGGGGCTGAGCCATGGACGAATGCCTGGACCACACCGCGCTTCAGGGCGCGGAAACGGTGATGGGGGTGCGCTATGGCGAGGGCGAGCGGCACCAGATCGCCGCCCTGATGGACGAGCAGCTGGCGCTGACCCGGGCGCTTCGTGCGGCGCAGATCGGCAACGGCGTGCCCATGGCCTGCGTCTTCGATCCGCGCCTGCCGGACTTCGTCATGCCGGACGTGCCCGACCGGGTGGACCTCGTGCCGCCCGATCCGGGGCCGCTGCCTGCCGACGAGGCCGACATCGCCTTCGCACCGCTGGTGCGGCTGGCGGGGTGGCTCGCCGACGGGTCGATCACCAGCGTGGCGCTGACACGGCTCTATCTCGGCCGGATCGCCCGGTTCAACCCGGTGCTTCGCTGCTTCGCCGCCGTGACCGAAGAGCTTGCGCTGGCGGAAGCCGCGACGGCGGATGCGCGGCGGGCGAACGGGGACGTGCCGGGGCCGCTGCTGGGGATTCCCTATGGGCTGAAGGACCTGTTCGACACCAAGGGCATCGTTACCGGCTGGGGGGCCGAGCCCTATCGTGACCGGATGCCGGAGCGGGATGCCGAGATCGTCACGCGGCTGCGGGCGGCGGGGGCGGTGCTGCTGGGCAAGACCTCGCTCGGGGCGCTCGCGCGCAACGACGTGTGGTACGGGGGGCGGACGAACAACCCGTGGAACCCCGACGAGGGGTCGAGCGGGTCGAGCGCCGGGTCGGCCTCGGCCACCGCGGCGGGGCTGTGCGGCTTCTCCATCGGGACCGAGACGCTGGGCTCCATCGTCTCGCCCTCGCAGCGGTGCGGCACGACCGGGCTGCGCCCCACCTTCGGGCGGGTGCCGCGGACGGGGGGCATGGTGCTGTGCGCGACGCTCGACAAGGCGGGGCCGATCTGCCGGGGTGTCGACGACACCGGGCTGGTGCTGGCGGCGATCCACGGGCCGGACGGACGGGACAGGTCCTGCATCGCCGCGCCGCTGCACGTTCCGGCGGACCGGGATCTTGCGGGGCTGCGGCTGGGGGTGCTTTCGGGGACGTTCGACGGGGCGAGCGCTGTGGATCGGCACGCGCTGGAGGTGGCGCGGGGGCTGGGCATGGCCGTGACGGAGGCGACGCTGCCCGACCTGCCCTATGCCTCCCTGCGCCATGCCCTGATGGCGGAGGCGGCGGCGAACTTCGAGGAGCTGACGTTCAGCGGCCGCGACGACATGCTGGCGGTGCAGACGAACGAGGCCTGGCCGAACACCTTCCGCCGCGCCCGCTTCCTGTCGGCGGTGGACCACGTGCAGCTCGACAAGCTCAGGTATCTGACGATGGAGGCGCTGGACGCGCTGTTCCGCGAGGTCGACGTGCTGATCGGTCCGGCCACGGCGGGGCCGATGCTGGTGGCGTCGAACTTCACCGGTCACCCCTGCCTGCACCTGCGCGCCGGGTTCGAGATGCGGGCAAGCCGCCCGCCTTCGGGTCCGGGGCTGCCGCCGGGGGAGGGCGGGCCGCTGCACCGCGTGCCCTCGGGCATCTCGCTCTGGTCGGGGCTGTTCCGGGAGGATCTGCTGCTCGGCGTCGGCGCGCGGCTGGAGGCGGCGCTGGGCGTGGCGGGGGAGCGGCCGAACGCGTTCGGCTGAGGATAGACCAACGGGTGCCTTGACGCTTCCTTTCCCGGTGATGCCTTCTGGCGCAAGAATGTTTCACCCGCGAAAGGACCTCCCATGTCGTTCCACGCCGTCGAACAAGCCCCCGCCCGACTGAACCGCTCGGAACTGGCGGTGCCGGGAAGCCAGCCGCAGATGTTTGAAAAGGCGGCGCAATCCGACGTCGACGTGGTGTTCCTGGACCTCGAGGACGCGGTGGCGCCCGATGACAAGCCGCAGGCGCGCAAGAACATCATCAAGGCGCTGAACGAGATCGACTGGGGCAAGAAGTCGATGTCGATTCGCATCAACGGGCTCGACACCCATTACATGTACCGCGACGTGGTGGACATCGTGGAGCAGGCGGGCGAGCGACTGGACCTGATCATGGTGCCGAAGGTCGGCACGGCGGCGGATGTCTATGCCGTCGACATGCTGGTGACGCAGATCGAGGACGCGAAGGGCTTCAGGAAGCGGATCGGGTTCGAGCACATCATCGAGACGGCACTGGGGATGCAGAACGTGTCCGAGATCGCGGCGGCGTCGAAGCGGAACGAGAGCCTGCATTTCGGTGTGGCCGACTATGCCGCGTCGACCCGGGCGCGGACCACGGTGATCGGCGGGGTGAACCCGCATTATTCCGTGCTGACCGATGCCGACGAGGGCGGCGCGCGGCAGACCCACTGGGGCGACATGTGGCACTATGCGCTGGCGCGGATGGTCGTCGCGGCGCGGGCGAACGGGCTGCGCCCCATCGACGGACCCTTCGGCGACTTCAGCGATCCCGACGGCTATCGCGCGGCGGCCTACCGCGCGGCGGTGCTGGGATGCGAGGGGAAGTGGGCGATCCATCCCTCGCAGATCGCGCTGGCCAACGAGGTGATGAGCCCGTCTGAGGCCGAGATCACCAAGGCCAAGCGGATCCTGGAAGCGATGAAGGTGGCCGAGGCGGAGGGCAAGGGCGCAGTGTCGCTGGACGGTCGGCTGATCGACTATGCCTCGATCCGGCAGGCCGAGGTTCTGGTGCAGAAGGCTCGCCAGATCGCCGATCGCTGAGATCGGGAGGCACTCGTGACGCTCAGCCGCCCTGCCGCTCCTTCGGCAGGCGGCTGGAGTAGTAGAAGGCGATCGCCTGCGCGCGGTTCTTGACGCCAAGCTTGTCGTAGAGGTTCGACAGGTGGAACTTCACCGTGTTGGTGGAGATTTCCAGGTCGCGCGACAGCTCGCGGTTGGTCAGGCCCTTCGACAGCGCCTCCAGCATCACCCGCTCCTTGCGCGAGAGCTGGTGGATCGGGTCGTTCTGCAGCTCGCGCACGTCGAGGAAGGGGAAGACCATCTTGCCGGCCGCGACCTCGACGCAGGTTTCCAGCAGCGCCTCGGCCTGGGTCGAGCGGGGCGAGAAGGCGGCGGCGCCCGCGGTCATGACGCGGCGGGGCAGGTCGCCCGTATCCTCGGCATAGACGACGATCCGGGGGGCGTTGGCCTGTTCGCGCAGCACCTCGATCAGCCGCGCACCGCCGAGGACGGGCAGGTTCCAGTCGATGATTCCGATCTGCACCGGCACCCGCATGACGGTCCCGAGAAAGCCCTCGGCCGTGGCGGAGGTGGCGACGAGGGAAAAGCGCGGATCCTGGTCGATGATCCCCGACATGGCCGAAAGGACGAGCGGATTGGCGTCGGCCAGCATGATGTCGATCGGCTTGCGTTTTTCGCCAGGTCTTTGATTCAAGACATGTATTCCCGATAAACTACCCATGTGTATGGGTGTGGTGACGGTATACGCTGGGACACTTACCCGAACGGGTGGGTTTTTCCCTACCCATATAGCTACCCGAAAGCAGTGCCTCCTCCTATTCCGCCAAAGGTCGGGGGCTGTCACCTTTCCTTCATACCCTGCGGATCGACCGAATCCGCTCCGGGCCTGAGGAGGAGATGACATGACCGAAGCCACCGTTTTCGCGCAGCTCGAAATTCCCGAAACCATCGCAGCGGGCCCCGGCCCCGGCAATACCGACTCCCGGGTGCTTGCGCGCTTCGCCGCCGCGGGCATCGCCGACCACATGCACCCCGCCGTCCTGCGCGGGATGCAGGAGTGCAAGCGGATGCTGCGCGACGTGATGGGGACGAAGAACGTCCATACCTTCGGGGTTGCGGGCACGGGGTGGAGCGGGCTCGACACCATGTTCTCGGCGGTGATGCCGGGCGACAAGGTGGTGATGTTCGTGAACGGCACCTTCTCGGGCATCGACGGGCTGACCGTGCGGATGAAGGCCGCCACGGCCGAGGAGCTGGCGGCGAACCCGATGGACCCGAAGCCCGCCAGCGTCACCATCGTTAACGTGCCGCACGGACAGTCGGTGACCGGCGAGATCGTCGAAAAGGCGCTGGCCGAGCACAAGCCGATGTGGGCCGCCATGGCGCATTACGAGACCGGTTCTGGCCGGGTGAACGACATCCGCGGCTTCTCGGACGCCTGCGGGAAGCACGGCGTGATGGGGCTGGTCGACGCGGTGTCGTCGCTGGGCGTCGGCGACTTCCGGATCGACGATTACCCGGGCGTGGCCGCCTGGGCGTCGTGCCCGCAGAAGGGCATCTGCTGCCTGCCGCTGACCTATGCGCCGGTGTCCTTCACCGACCGCTACATCGACGTACTTAAGACGCGTGGCTGCCGGACCTTCGACCACCATCCGATCCTCGAGGCGCGGCACTGGGGCATCATCGACGGCAAGGACGTCGAGAAGGGCACCTATCACCGCACCCACAGCGCCTATGCCGTCGCCGCCTTCCACGAGGCCCTTCGGATCACCCTGCAGCACACCGTGGCGCAGCGGGCGAAGGATTACGTCTTCCACGAGGCGGCGCTGAAGGAGGCGGTCACGGCCATGGGCTGCGAGGTGACGTCGAACATGCCCTCGCTCGTCGTGCTGAACCTGCCGGGCGCGCTGAAAGGCCGCGAGAAGGAGCTGGTGGAATCGTGCCGCGCGCAGGACTTCGGCATCTGGCCGACGCTTTCGGAGCCGGTGCAGGTCCGCATCGGCATCCTGAACCTGCTGAGCGCCGCCGCAATCTCGGATATCGTCCAGCGCTTCGGCGCGGCCCTGCGCGAGATGGGTGCCGACTTCGACCAGGCCAAGGTCGACCAGGTTCTGGACCGTCACTATGGCGGAAGGGCCATGGCGGCCGAATAGGTCGCCCTTCTCTGGGAGGAGAGAGCAATGGATATCCATGAATACCAGGCCAAGGAGGTCCTGGCCGGGTTCGGGGTGGCGGTGCCGGACGGCGCGCTGGCCTACAGCCCGGAACAGGCCGCCTACCGCGCCCGCGAACTGGGCGGCGAGAAGTGGATCGTCAAGGCGCAGGTCCATGCCGGGGGCCGCGGCAAGGCGGGGGGCGTGAAGCTCTGCTCCTCCGACAGCGAGATCCACGCGGCGGCCGAGGGCATGTTCGGCCAGAAGCTGGTGACGCACCAGACCGGGCCCGAGGGCAAGGGGATCTACCGCGTCTATGTCGAGACGGCGGTGAACATCGCGCGGGAGATCTACATCGGCTTCGTGCTGGACCGCACCAGCCAGCGGGTGATGATCGTCGCCTCGGGCGAGGGCGGCATGGAGATCGAGGAGATTTCCGCGACGAAGCCCGAGTCGATCGTCCGCACCTCGGTCGAGCCTGCCGTGGGCCTGCGCGATTTCCAGTGCCGCCAGATCGCCTTCAAGCTGGGGATGGAGCCCGGCCTGGTTCAGCACATGGTGCGGACGCTCCAGGGCTGCTACCGCGCCTTCACCGAACTCGACGCGACCATGGTCGAGATCAACCCGCTGGTGGTGACCGGGGACAACCGGATTCTGGCGCTGGATGCGAAGATGACCTTCGACGACAACGCCATGTTCCGCCATCCGCAGATTTCCGAGCTGCGGGACAAGTCGCAGGAGGACCCGCGCGAAAGCCGGGCCGCCGACCGGGGGCTGAACTACGTGGGCCTCGACGGCAACATCGGCTGCATCGTCAACGGCGCGGGGCTCGCCATGGCGACGATGGACACGATCAAGATGGCGGGGGGCGAGCCTGCGAACTTCCTCGACATCGGCGGGGGCGCGACGCCCGAGCGGGTGGCGAAGGCGTTCCGCCTCGTGCTGTCGGACAAGAACGTGCAGGCGATCCTCGTCAACATCTTCGCGGGCATCAACCGCTGCGACTGGGTGGCCGAGGGCGTGGTCCACGCCCTGCGCGAGGTGCAGGTGGACATTCCCGTGGTGGTGCGCCTTGCGGGCACCAACGTGGAGGCGGGACAGAAGATCCTGGCCCAGAGCGGGCTGCCGATCATCCGCGCCTCTACCTTAAGCGAAGCCGCCGAGCGTGCCGTGGGCGCGTGGAAGAACGATCTGGCGCAAGCCACCCGCGTGAGGGCCGTCGTATGAGCATCCTGATCGACCGCAGCACCCCTGTCATCGTGCAGGGGATCACCGGCAAGATGGCCCGGTTCCACACCAAGGACATGCTGGCCTACGGCACAAACGTCGTCGGCGGCGTGGTGCCCGGAAAGGGCGGCGAGACGGTGGAGGGCGTGCCCGTCTTCGACACCGTCGAGGAAGCCGTGGCCGAGACCGGCGCAGAGGCGTCACTGGTCTTCGTTCCGCCCCCCTTCGCGGCGGACAGCATCATGGAGGCGGCGGATGCCGGGATCCGGTACTGCGTCTGCATCACCGACGGGATTCCCGCGCAGGACATGATCCGCGTGAAGCGGTACATGTGGCGCTATCCCAAGGAGCGGCGGATGGTGCTGACCGGGCCGAACTGCGCCGGCACCATCAGCCCCGGCAAGGCGATGCTGGGGATCATGCCGGGCCACATCTACATCCAGGGCAACGTCGGGATCGTGGGGCGGTCCGGTACGCTGGGCTACGAGGCCGCGTCGCAGCTGAAGGAGCTGGGGATCGGCGTATCGACCT
Organism: Oceaniglobus roseus; assembly: GCF_002869745.1. Taxonomy (GTDB): domain Bacteria; phylum Pseudomonadota; class Alphaproteobacteria; order Rhodobacterales; family Rhodobacteraceae; genus Oceaniglobus; species Oceaniglobus roseus. The sequence goes on along the minus strand of NZ_PNOS01000001.1, from coordinate 89,146 downwards.
CGGTCGGGATCGGCGGCGATCCGATCAACGGGTCGTCCTTCAAGGACATCCTCGAGCGGTTCGAGGCCGACGACGAGACCCACGTCATCGCCATGATCGGCGAGATCGGCGGCCCGCAGGAGGCCGAGGCGGCGGAGTACATCCGCGATCATGTGAGAAAGCCCGTGGTCGCCTATGTCGCTGGTCTGACCGCGCCGAAGGGGCGGACCATGGGGCATGCGGGGGCCATCATCTCGGCCTTCGGGGAAAGCGCGAGCGAGAAGGTCGAGATCCTGAGCGCCGCCGGCGTGACCGTGGCGCAAAGCCCGGCCCACATCGGCGAAACCATCGCCTCGGTCATGCAATAGGAGACAGAGACATGGTCAAACCCTCCATCTTCCTCACCCGCCGCTGGCCGGATGCCGTCGAGGCGCGTCTGGCCGAGCACTTCGAGGTGACGCTGAACCGCAGCGACACGCCCCTGCCGCGCCAGGAGCTGCGCGAGGCGCTGGGCCGGTTCGATGCCTTCCTGCCCACCGTCACCGACGACCTGTCGGCGGCGACGCTGGACGTGCCGCAGGCGCGGGCGCGGATCATCGCGAACTACGGCGCGGGGCACGAGCATATCGACCTCGAGACGGCGAAATCGCGCGGGATCACCGTGACGAACACCCCCGACGTGCTGTCGGAGTGCACGGCGGACCTGGCGATGACGCTGCTGATGATGGCCGCCCGCCGCACCACGGAAGGCGAGCGCGAGATGAAGTACGGCCAGTGGACGGGCTGGCGGCCGACGCACCTGATGGGCACCAAGGTCTCGGGCAAGGTGATCGGGCTTGTCGGCTTCGGCCGGATCGGCCGCGAGATGGCCCGGCGGGCGCATCACGGGTTCGGAATGAAGGTTATTGTATATAACCGTTCCACCGTCGATCCCGAGGTGCTCGCGCGCTACGGTGCGACCCAGGCCGAGAGCCTGGAGGCGATGCTGCCGCTTTGCGATTTCGTCTCTCTGCACTGTCCGGGGGGCAAGGAGACGCGGAAGCTGATGAATGCCGAGCGGCTGGGCCTGATGAAGAAGGATGCCTTCCTCATCAACACCGCCCGGGGCAACGTGGTGGACGAGCAGGCGCTGGCGCAGGCCCTGTGGTTCGAGACCATCGGCGGCGCCGCGCTGGACGTCTATGCCGAGGAGCCGCGGATCCATCCCGACCTCGCCGAGTGCGACAACCTCGTGATGCTGCCCCATCTCGGCAGCGCGACGCGGGAAACGCGCGAGGCCATGGGCTTTCGCGTGCTCGACAACCTCACCGACTTCTTCGAGGGCCGGTCGCCGCGCGACCGCCTGATCTGACCCGACTTTCAGGAGCAAGACATGAACAAGCCGCACCGTGACAACGGGTTCTTCACCCGCGCCCTGTCCGACACCGACCCCGCGATCTTCGGCGCGATCCAGCACGAGCTGAACCGGCAGCGCAAGGAGATCGAGCTGATCGCCTCCGAGAACATCGTTTCCCGCGCCGTGATGCAGGCGCAGGGATCGGTTATGACCAATAAGTATGCCGAGGGCTATCCCGGCCGCCGCTACTATGGCGGCTGCGAGTTCGTGGACATCGCCGAGGAGGTCGCCATCGACCGCGCCTGCCAGCTGTTCGGCTGCCAATTCGCGAACGTCCAGCCGAATTCCGGCTCGCAGGCCAACCAGGGGGTGTTCACGGCCCTGCTGAAGCCGGGCGACACGATCCTGGGCATGAGCCTCGACGCCGGCGGCCATCTGACCCACGGTGCGAAGCCGAACCAGTCGGGCAAATGGTTCAACGCCGTGCAGTATGGCGTGCGGCGCGACACGCTGGACATCGACTATGACCAGATCGCCGCGCTTGCGGCCGAGCACAAGCCGCAGATGATCATCGCCGGCGGCTCGGCCATTCCGCGGGTCATCGACTTCAGGCGGTTCCGCGAGATCGCGGACAGCGTGGGGGCCTATCTGCTGGTCGACATGGCGCATTACGCCGGGCTGATCGCCGCGGGGGCCTATCCCTCGCCGTTCCCGCACGCCCATGTCGCCACGACGACGACGCACAAGACGCTGCGGGGCCCGCGCGGCGGCATGATCCTGACCAACGACGAGGCCATCGCGAAGAAGGTCAACTCGGCCATCTTCCCGGGCATCCAGGGCGGGCCGCTGATGCATGTGATCGCTGCGAAGGCGGTGGCCTTCGGCGAGGCGCTGCGGCCGGAGTTCAAGGATTACATCGCGCAGGTCATCGCCAACGCCAAGGTGCTGAGCGCGCGGCTGATGGAAGGCGGGCTCGACGTCGTGACGCGGGGCACGGACAGCCATCTTCTGCTGGTGGACCTGCGCCCCAAGGGGGTGAAGGGCAACGCGACCGAGAAGGCGCTGGGGCGCGCGCACATCACCTGCAACAAGAACGGCATCCCCTTCGACGACGAGAAGCCGACGATCACCAGCGGCATTCGCCTCGGCACGCCCGCGGGCACGACGCGGGGCTTCAGCGAGCCGGAGTTCGCGGAAGTGGCCGAGATGATCGTCGAGGTGGTCGATGGCCTTGCGAAGAACGGCGAGGAGGGCAACGGCGCGGTCGAGGCGAAGGTGCGCCAGCGGGCGATCGCGCTCTGCGACCGGTTCCCGATCTACGGCATGGGCTGACGGCGGCGCTTCACGGGCAGGCTGGACAAGGCGTGCGCGGGCGGCACATCCTGAGGTCCGCCCCGACGCCTGGACCCCGCCATGTCGCCCACCCTTACCGGCCTGTCTCTGCGCGCCCGCCTCGGTCTCGGGGCGGGCGCGATCGGGCTGGTGGCCGCGCTGGCCGTCTGGCTGGCGATCTTCGGCATGGCCCAGATGGCCCAGCGGGTCGATTCGGCGCTGGCGAGCGAGCAGCGGATTCAACGGTACGGGCGGCTGGCGAGCCAGGTCAGCACCTTCCTCGCCGTCGTCTACGAGGCCGGACAGGACCGCGACCGGGCGACCTCGGAATACGGCGCCGCCCGGCTGGAGGGGCTGGCGGGCGACATCCGCGACACCTTCGCCCTGATCCGCGATGACCTGGACCGCACGGTTGAGGCCGAGGACGCCGGGTTCGACGAACGCTCGCGCCGGGCCTCGCGCAGCATCGCCATCGCGCGGATGGAGGCGCTGTTCCGCGACATGGCCAACCAGTTCGGCGCCGGGCAGAACGCGGCCGATCCGGATGCGCTCCTGGGGCGGCTCAATGCCTTCTCGCTGGGGTTCGATCCGCTGCTGAACGGCGTCATCACCGAGGAACGGCGCGCGCGGGAGCAGACCATTGCCGGGATCGCGGACCTTCGGGAGTGGCTGACGCGGGTGGCCTACGCGGTGGGGGCGCTGGCGCTGCTGATGGCCGCCGGGTTCCACCTGCTGCTGGTGCGGCCGCAGATGGACCGCCTCGCCCGGCTGCAGGAGGCGGCGCGGCGCATCGGGCGGGCGGACTTCGCCGTCGCCCTCCCCGAGACCGGGCTTGACGAGATCGGCCGCCTGTTCCGCGAGACGAACCGGATGGCCGGCGCTCTGGCGGCCCGGCAGGCCGAGGTCGAGACGGAATGGGCGCGGCTGAACCAGACCATTGCCGAACAGACCGAGGCCCTGCGCAGCGCCAACGCGGCACTGGCCAAGACGGACGAGGACCGGCGGCGGTTCTTCGCGGACGTGAGCCACGAGCTCAGGACACCGCTGACGGTGATCCTGATGGAGACGGAGCTGGCGCTGAAGGGCGGCGCGGCGCCGGACGGCCCCTTCGGCGTGATCGAGGCGCGGGCGCGGCGTCTGAACCGGCGGATCGACGACCTGCTGCGCGTGGCGCGGTCGGACAGCGGAACGCTGAGCCTCCAGTCGCTGCGCTTCGACCTCGGCACCGCGGTGCGCGAGGCGGTGGAGGACATGCGCGCGCCCGCGGCGAGCGCGGGGGTGACGCTGGAGGTCGAGACGGCGGGCGAGGTGCCGGTGACGGGCGATCCGAACTGGACCCGGCAGGTGATCGCCGGACTGGTCGAGAACGGGTTGCGCCATGCGCGCGACGGCGGGCGGATCGCGGTGCTGTGCGACCGCACGGGCGATGCGGGCCGGGTGCGGGTGGTGGACAACGGCCCCGGCATCGCCCCCGCCGACCGCGCCCGGGGGATGGAGCGGTTCGGGCAGGGACCGGGCGACACCCGGCGCGAGGGGTTCGGGATCGGGCTGGCGCTGGCATCCTGGGTGGTGGGCCAGCAGGGCGGTTCGATCGCGCTCGACAGTCCGGTGCCCGCGGCGCTGCGGCTCGGGGAGGCGACCGGCACTTTGGTCACGGTTTCTCTGCCCCTGGCGGAAGGCTAGCGTCTGGCCCATGACCATGCCGACCATCCTGATCGTCGACGACGACCCTGAGATCACCGATGCCCTGTCGCGGGGGCTGCGGATGCACGGCTATGACACCCGCTGCGCCCGGGCGGTGGCAGGGGTGCCGGACCAGATCGCCGATCCCGCGGTGACCGCCGCGATCATCGACGTGATGATCGGTGCGGACAGCGGCATCGCGCTGGTGCGTTCGCTGCGCGCCTCGGGCGTCGCCAAGCCGCTTCTGATGCTCTCCGCCCTGGCGGAGGTCGAGGACCGCGCGGCGGGGCTGGAGGCCGGGGCGGACGACTATATCGTCAAGCCCTTCTCCTTCGACGAACTGGTGGCGCGGCTGAAGGTGCAGGAGCGGCGGGCGGCGGTGCCCGCGCTGAGCGTCGATCCGACATCGCGCCGTCTCCGCTGCCGCGGCGGGCAGGCGGTGGAGCTGACGGAGCGGGAGTTCGAGCTGTTCGAGATGCTGCACGACCGGGCGGGCGAGATCCTGTCGCGGGGCGAGATCTTCGATTCGCTCTGGGCGAAGGAGGGCTCGTCGTCGGAGAACGTGGTCGACGTCTACATCGGATACCTGCGCCGGAAACTGGCCGCGCTCGAGGAGTCGCGGTTGGAAATCAGGACCATACGCAACCGCGGCTTCGTCCTGGGCCCGCCGTTCCCGGCGCCGCGGGCGGGTGATACTTAAGTATCTCTTAGAACATAAGTTTTGACGCGGAGGGGTCGGATGCCCACATTCACGGTACGGAAACCCTTGTGGAGGAATGACCAATGGCCTGGAGCAAACCCGTTCTGCGCGAAATCGAGTGCGGCATGGAAATCAACATGTACGGACCGGAAGGCGAAGAGCGCGACGGCGACGACCTGTTCTGATCCGGACGCGCGCGGGACATTGCGATGAGCCTGCGCGCGTGCATCCTCGGGGCCGCTGCCGGGGGCGGCCTGCCGCAGTGGAACTGCGGTTGCCTCAACTGCAACCTGGCCCGCGCGGGCGAGATCCCGTCGCAGTCCCAATCCTCGGTGGCGTTCAGCGTCAACGGAACGGACTGGGCGGTCCTGAACGCTTCTCCCGACATCCGCGACCAGATGGCCTGGATCCCGTCCATGCACCCGACGGGGCTGCGGGAAAGCCCGCTGAAGGCGGTGCTGCTGACCAACGGCGACATAGACCACGTCGCCGGTCTTCTGACCCTGCGTGAACAACAACCCTTCACGCTGTTCGCCACGCGCGAGATCCACGGCGTGATCGAGGCCAACCCGATCTTCACCGCCCTTCGCCCCGACCTGGTGATCCGCCGCACCGTGGCCCTTGATGCGCCGGTCGAACTGCTGCCCCGTCTCACCGCGACGCTGTTCGCCGTGCCCGGCAAGGTGCCGCTCTACCTCGAAGGCGAAACGGTCGAGACCGAGCTGGAGGGCGAACAGACCGTGGGCGTGCACCTGACGGACGGCTCCAAGAATGTCTTCTACATCCCCGGCTGCGCCGTGATGAAGCTGAACCTGGCGCGTCGGCTTCAGGGGGCCGACATGGTGTTCTTCGACGGCACCCTGTGGCAGGATGACGAGATGGTCCGCGCGGGGCTGAGCCAGAAGACGGGCAAGCGCATGGGGCACATGTCGATGTCCGGCGACGACGGCTCGATGGCCGCGTTCGAGGGGATTACCGTGGGACGGAAGGTCTTCGTCCACATGAACAACACAAACCCCGTCCTGCGCCCGGATTCGGCCGAGCGGGCCGAGGCCGAGGCACGGGGCTGGATCATCGCCGCCGATGGAATGGAGTTGACGCCATGACCGCAACCAAGTCCGAGTTCGAAGCCCGCCTGCGCCAGATCGGCGCCGAGCGGTACCACGACAAGCACCCGTTCCATCACCTTCTGCACTCCGGCGGCTGCACGCCGGACCAGGTGCGCGCCTGGGTCATCAACCGGTACTACTACCAGTCGCGGATTCCGATGAAGGACGCGGCCTTCATGTCGCGCGTCACCGATCCGGCGCTGCGCAAGGCATGGCGGAGCCGGATCGAGGATCACGACGGCACCGCCGACAACGAGGGCGGCATCCAGCGCTGGCTGCGCCTCGCCGACGCGGTGGGGCTCGACCGTGACTATGTGGCCAGCACCGATGGCGTGCTGGCGGCGACGAAGTTCGCCGTCGATGCCTATGTGCGCTTCGTGCGGGACGAGACGCTGCTGGAGGCCGTCGCGGCCTCGCTGACCGAGCTGTTCGCGCCCGCCATCCACGCGCAGCGGATCGAGGGGCTGCTGGCCAACTATGCCTTCGCGGACGATTCGAGCCTGTCGTACTTCAGGAACCGCCTGAAGGAGGCGCCGAAGGACGTCGCCTTCGGTCTGCAATGGGTGCTGGACCACGCCGACACGGCCGAGAAGCAGGACGCGGCGGCGAGGGCGCTGATGTTTAAGACCGACGTGCTTTGGTCGCAGCTCGACGCGCTGCACTCGGCCTATGTCGCGCCCGCGCGGATTCCGCCGGGGGCCTGGCAGCCGGGCACGCATCTTACGGAAACGCCGCAGGCGAAGGCGTCATGAGCCCGGAGGACATCCCCGTCATTCCCCGCGGCGTGCGGCTGCACGAGGACCGCGTGCGCGGAAGCTGGGTGCTGCTGGCGCCGGAGCGGGCCATAAGGCTCGACCCGATCGGCCACGCGATCCTGTCCGAGATCGACGGGAGTCGCAGCTTCGGGGCGATCACCGCGGGGCTGGCCGCGAAGTACAACGCGCCGGAAGAGCAGATTGCCAAGGACGCGGGGGAGTTCATTGAGGGGCTGATGAACCGCCGGATACTGGAGGTCGCATGATGGACGGAAGCACAGTCACCGATCTGCACGCCGAGGGGCGGGCGCGGGGGATCCCTGCGCCGATTGCCATGCTGGCCGAGCTGACCCACCGCTGTCCGCTGTCCTGCCCCTACTGCTCGAACCCGGTGGAGCTGGCACGGAAGGAGCGCGAGCTGTCGACCGAGGACTGGATCCGTGTGTTCCACGAGGCCGCAGAGCTTGGCGTGCTTCAACTGCACCTCTCCGGGGGCGAGCCTGCCTCGCGCCGGGATCTGGTGGAGCTGGTGAAGGCCGCGCGGGAGGCGGGGCTTTACACCAACCTCATCACCTCGGGCATCGGGCTTTCGGAGCGGCGGATGGCCGAGCTGGACGAGGCGGGGCTGGACCACATCCAGCTGTCGCTGCAGGGCACGGACGCCGAGATGGCGGACAACATCGGCGGCTACAAGGGCGGCTTCAAACGCAAGATGATGGTGGCCGAGTGGATCAAGGCCAGCGGCATCCCCCTGACGCTGAACGCTGTCGTCCACCGGCGGAACCTGCACCAGCTGCCCCGCGCCATCGAGATGGCGCTGGAGATGGAGGCGCGGCGGATCGAGGTCGCCATCGTCCAGTTCCACGGCTGGGCGATGCAGAACCGCGACGCGCTGATGCCGACGAAGGAACAGGCGCAGGAGGCGAGCCGCATCGTCGCCGAGGCGCGGGCGGCGCTGAAGGGGCGGCTGGTGCTGGACTATGTGCCGGCCGACTATCACTCGGACTATCCGAAACGCTGCATGGGCGGCTGGGGGTCGTCGGGGCTGAACGTGGCGCCGGACGGGGAGGTGCTGCCCTGCCATGCCGCGCAGACGATCCCGAGCCTTTCCTTCGACAACGTGCGCGACAGGGGGCTGGCGGACATCTGGTACAACGGATCGGCCTTCAACGCCTACCGCGGCTACGAGTGGATGCAGGAGCCCTGTCGGTCCTGCGAGCGCAAGACGAAGGATTTCGGCGGCTGCCGCTGCCAGGCGATGGCGCTGGCGGGCGATCCGGCGGCGACCGATCCGGTGTGCATCAAGTCGCCGCTCCACGGTGAGCTGCAGAAGCGGGCCGAGGCGTTCTCGGGCAACGACGCGGCCGAGCTGATCTATCGCGGGCAGCCGGCCTGAGGCGGTGCCGCGGTCGGGTGTCCGAAGTGTGAAGGGGTGTCGGGTGCGGACAGTCGGAACGATGCTGGCGGCGTTCTTCTGCCTCGTCGCACTTCCCGCCCTCGCGGGTCCGAGCCGCGCGGATTTCCTGAAACTGGCGCAGACCGGCTGGGTCTATGACCTCGACACCGCGCGTATGCGGCGGCCCGGCACGGTCGAGCCGAAGCTCGACAGCCGCGAGGTGGCGCTGGGCGACATCTGCCTGTTCGGCGAGACACCGACGCCGCTGACCCGCAGCGTCGTCACCGCCTACACCGGCCTCCTCCGCCGCATCTACGGCCGCACCGCCCCCGTGACCTTCGCGGGCGACGGGATCGAGTCCTGCCCGCCGCACCAGCGGATGTACATCCGCGTCTATTCCGGAACGCCGCCCTCCTCGGCGTTCAACGGCGACCTGAAGGTGCTGGACCGCGAGTTCGACATCCGCTTTCCGCCGCGATGGCACATGCCCGTCGCTTCCCCGGCCGAGGCGAACGGATTCTTCGGGCGCAACGGCGCGACGGCGCACCTGATGATCAGCCAGGCGCCGGGCGAGCCGACGCCGCTCCAGACCCGGTTCTACACCTCGATCCTGATCGAGGAGATGTACCAGGTCGTCTCCTTCGGCGCGGATATCCTGAAGTTCGACCGCGACGTGCCGTTCCTGTCGAAGCTCCAGGAGGTGCCGGTGAACCTGCGCTACCGGCCCTGGACTTCCGAAGCCTTCATGCGCGGACTTCTCGGCAGCAATCCCGCCGGGCTCTGCGGTTTCGACGTGTTCATGCTGCACGCGCTGGCGGCCTCCCGGCTGGACTCGACCAACTCGGAGCAGCTGCTGACCTTCATCGACGCCAATTTCGACCGGATCGCCGCCAGCACGCGCGAGACGATGCAGGACCCGGCGTTCGCGCTGCTGCTTGACGACGGCTGCACCGACCTGCCGGACTGAGCGCCCCGACCCCGACCTTGGGCTGTATGGCCAGTCGACCGCAAGCCTTCCAGTATGGTCCCGAGAAAGCGGGAGGGCGACGTGCTGGACGCCAAGTCACAAGCGGCATACGAGCGGATCGCGGCCCTGCGCGATTGGCTGGGGCAGGGGCTGATCGGCAGCGAGGCGCTGATCGAACATCTGCTGATCGGGCTTCTGACCGGCGGGCATCTCCTGGTCGAGGGCGCGCCGGGGCTGGCGAAGACGCGGGCGGCCAAGCTCCTCGCCTCGGCGCTCCACGGCGATTTCGCGCGGGTGCAGTGCACGCCCGACCTGCTGCCAAGCGACCTGACAGGCACCGACGTGTTCAATCCCGAAACCGGCCGGTTCGCCTTCGCGCCGGGACCCGTGTTCCACAACCTCGTGCTGGTGGACGAGATCAACCGCGCGCCCCCGAAGTTGCAGTCGGCCCTGCTGGAGGCGATGGCCGAGCAGCAGGTGACGAGCGGCGGCACGACCCACGCGCTGCCCGATCCGTTCCTGGTCGTCGCCACGCAGAACTCGATCGAGCACGAGGGGACGTTCCCCCTCCCCGAGGCGCAGATGGACCGGTTCCTGCTGCACATCCAGCTGGGCCTGCCGGACCTGACGACCGAGCGGCGGATCCTCGACCTCGTGGAGGGCGAGCAGCGGGACGGTGCGGGCACGCCGCCCGAGGTCAGCCTCCAGTCGGTGCGCGAGGCGCGGGGCGCCGTGCGGCAGGTTCACCTGTCGCCCGCCCTGCGCGACTACATCGTGCGGCTGGTGGTGGCGACGCGGGAGGCGCCGGTGGCCGCCGAGGTCGCCCATGCCGTTTCCCCGCGGGGCACGCTGGCGCTGGCGGCAGCGGCTCGGGCGCGGGCCTGGCTGCTGGGCCGAGACCATGCCCTGCCCGAGGACGTGGAGGCGATGGCGGCGGATGCCCTGTCGCACCGGATGATCCTGACCTGGTCGGCCACGGCCGAGGGCCGCACGCCCCGCGCGCTGGTCGCCGAGATCCTGGAAAGGACGGAGCCGTTGTGAGCGGAGTCGGCCTCTCCGGGACAGGTGTGACCCTCGGCGCGGCCGAGCTGATCGCGCTGCGCGGGGCGGTGGCGGAACAGCGGCGCGGCCCGGTCCGGCCCAGTTCGCTGCCGGGCGGTTTCGCACTCAGGAAGCGCGGGCAGGGGCAGGTGATCGCCGACAACCGCGCCTATGTGCACGGCGACGACCTGCGCCACCTCGACCGCGGCGCGACGGCCCGGACCGGCGTGCTGCACGTGCGCACCTTCCACGAGGAGCGGGACCGGGTCAGCTTCCTTGTCGCCGATTTCCGGCCCTCGATGCTCTGGGGGATGAAGAGGGCCCTGCGCTCGGTCGCGGCGGCCGAGGCGCTGGCCTGGCTCGGCTGGCAGGCGGTGGATGCGGGCGGGCGCGTCGGCCTGATGGCGCTGACCGGCGAAAGCCGGGTGATCGTGCGCACCCAGTCGCGGACACGGGGGATGCTGGCGGTGATCGGCGGCATGGTCCGCGCCCATGCCGCGGCGCTGTCCGCCGCGGGGCGCGGTCAGGTGCAGGACGATCCGCCGCTCGACCGCGCGCTGGAGGACCTCGGGCGGATCGTGCCGCGCGGCGCCTCGGTGATCATCGCCTCGGCGCTGGATGCGCGGGGGCCGGGGTTCGACACGGCGCTCGGCGAGCTGTCGCAGCACCGAACGCCGCAGTTCCTGCTGATCGGGGACGGCGCGCTCGAGGATCTGCCGGCCGGGTACTATCCGCTGTCCGCCCCCGGCGGCGGGCGGTTCCGGGCGCTGTTCCGCGGCCGGACGGCGGCTGCGGACCCGGCGGCCTCTCTCGCCGGATACGATGTCGCGCGGATCGACGCGGGCGAACCCGTGGCCGAGGCGCTGCGGCAGGCCGCCCCATGGCCATGACGCGGGACGAGATGCTTGCCTCGCTCCACGGCATCCGCCTGCCGGATGCCGCGGCGGGCGGGCGGCTGGCCGACGTGCTGGTGGCGCTCGGGCTGGGACTGCTGCTGGCCGGTGTGCTTGGACTGCTGCTGCCGCTTTTCGCCCGGCGGCGGGCGCGGCGGGATGCGCGAAGCCTGCTTGCCGCGCGGATCGCGGCGGCGCGGGGCCTGCCGGAAGAGGAGCGCGCGGTGGCGATGCTGCACCTTCTGCGCGACACCGCGCCGACGGAGGCCGAACGGCTGCGGGCGCGCCTCTATCTGCCCGGCCGCTTCCCCGACAGCGCCGAGCTGGAAGCGGTCCTGACGCAAAGGCGTGCGGATGCCTGAGTTCGCCGATCCCGCCGCCTTCCTGCTGCTGGCTATCCCGGTGCTGATCTATCTCGCCGCCCCCGCAGCCGCCCGGTCGCGCGCCGTGCTGATCGTGCCCGAGGGCGTGGGGCGTCACATCCTGGCCGGGGCCGAGGGCGTGAAGGGCATGCCCTGGCGCAGCATGGCGCTGCCCGGACTTGTCTGGGTGCTGCTGGTAATCGCCCTGGCCGGGCCGCGGCAGCTGGCGCCGAACGTGGCGCTGCCGATGACGGGACGCGACCTGATCCTCGCGTTCGACCTCTCGGGGTCGATGGTCAGGGACGACTTCAGCCTCGACGGAAAGCCGATCACCCGCTTCGACGCGCTGAAGCGGGTGGGCGAGCGGTTTGCACGGGACCGGGCGGGGGACCGGCTGGGGCTGATCGTCTTCGGCTCCGAAGCCTATGCCGCCGCCGCGCCGACATTCGACACCGGCGCCGTGGCCGACACGATCCGCGACCTCGTCATCGGCATCTCGGGGCGGGCGACGAACATCTCCGATGCGCTCGGCCTCGCGCTGAAGCGGCTGGAGGCTTCGGACGCACAGACCAAGGTGGTGATCCTGCTGTCGGACGGCACCAACAACGCGGGCTCCGCCATACCGCGCGACGTGGCGCGGCTGGCGCGCGAGATGGGGGTCAGGGTCCACACCATCGCCATGGCGCCGAAGACCCTGGCCGAGGCGCCGGAGGAGCGCGGCGTGGTCGACGCCGCGACGCTTCAGGCCGTGGCGGACATCAGCGGCGGGAAGATGTTCCGGGGGAAGACCCTGGACGACCTGGAGGCGGTGGCGGCTGACCTCGACCGGCTGGAGCCGACCGCGCGCGCCGGTCTGGCGGCCGAGACCTACCGGGAACTCTGGATCTGGCCCGCGCTGCTTGCCGGGCTGCTGGGCCTCTGGCTCGGGTGGCGGCGGGGATGAGCGGGCTGGCGGAGATCGTGCTGCTGCGGCCCTGGTGGCTCCTGGCCGTGCCGGTGGTGGTGGCGCTGGCGGTCGTGCGGCTTCTCCGTACCGGGGGGCTGGGGGACTGGCAGGCGCGGATCGACCCGCACCTGATGGCGGCGATGCGCGGCATGGGGCGGGTGGACCTCTCGGGCGCGCGGCTGGGCGGCTGGCCGCCCTTCGCCATGGCGGCGCTGGTGGCGCTGGCGCTGACCGGGCCCGCGCTGCCCCGGAGGGACGCGCAGACCTTCCGCAACCTCGACGGCGTGGTTTTCGTGATGGACCTGTCGGCCTCGATGACCCGCGACGCGACCTGGCCGAAGACCGTTACCATGGCCCGCGCGGCGCTGAGCGTGCTCGGCACCAAGCCCGCGGCGCTGATCGTCTATTCCGGCGACAGCTACCTCGCCTCGCCGCTGACCACGGACCGGGTGCAGATGGGTCAGACGATCTCGCTTCTCGACGATGAGACGATCCCCGACCGCGGCAACCGCCCCGCCCTAGCGCTGGACCAGGCGGCGGACCTGCTGGAGCGGGCCGGGATCCTGGCGGGCGACGTGATCCTGTTCACCGACGGCGCGGGGCTGGGGCCCGAGGCGATGGCGGCGGCCGGGCGGATCGCGGGCCGCGGCGCGCGGCTGTCGGTCGTCGGGGCCGAAACCGCGCCCCATGGCGCGCCCGTGGACCCGCAGGCGCTGGCGCGGCTGGCGGAGGCGGGGCAGGGCGCCGTCTATGGCGTCGACGACACCGCGCGGATCATGGCGGACTTCGGCCGCCAGGACGATCCGCGGCTCGAGCGGCAGGATCTGAAGCTGCTGTTCCTGCGGGGTTACGGCCGGATCCTGCTCTTGCTGGCGCTGATCCCGGCGGCGCTCCTGTTCCGGCGGGAGGCGGCGTGATGCGCTGGCTCGCCCTTGCCCTCGGCGCCCTCTGCCTTGCGCTGTCGGCGGTCCTGGGCGGCACCGCGCCGCTGGGCCGGGCGGCGCTGGCGCTGAACCTGCCGGGGCTGGCTGTGCCGCTGCTGGAGGATCCCGCGTGGCGCGGCGTGGCGCTGTTCGACGCCGGGCGGTTCGCAGAGTCGGCCGAGGCATTCCGCGCGGCGGGTCCGGAAGCGGCCTACGACCTCGGCACGGCCGAGGTGCTGGCCGCCAATTACGCCGCGGCGCTGGAGGCCTACGACCTTGCCATGGCTCTTGGGCCGGACGTGGAGGCGCGGGCGAACTTCGACCTGGTGGCCGCCTTCTATGGCGCGCGGGCGATCGACGCGGCGTCGGTGTCGTATTTCAAGGAGAAGACCGACGGCCCGGTGGAGGCGGCCGAGGTCGGCCGGGGGTCGGGCCGCGCCTCGGGGTCGGGCGACGAGGTGACGAACAAGGGCGCGACGATCGCCCTGCCGTCCCTGCAAAGCGGCGAACAGCTGGGCGTGCGGCGGGTCTTCGACGACAGCTTCATCGCGGCGAACCCCCGCTGGCTGGCGACGCTGGAGGATGTGCCGGGCGTCTTCCTGCGGGCGCGCATCCTCGAGGAATACCGCCGCCGCCGCGATTCCGGCACCGGGCAGGCGCAGGAGGAGGAGCCGTGGTGATCCGCCTGATGCTTTGCCTCCTTTTGCTGGCCACCGGCGCGACGGCGCAGACACTGGCGGTCGACCCGGCCGACCTGACGCTGGAGGTGCAGGTCGAGGAGATGGCCCAGACCCCCTTCGTGGGCGAGATGGTGCTGGTGACGATCCACGGCGTCTACAAGCGCCACATCACCCGCGAGAAGCTGATCCAGCCCAAGCTCGACGGCATGAACTGGATGCAGCTCGGCGAGGATCACTGGTACGAGAGCATGATCGACGGCCGCCCGGTGAAGAACATGCGCCGCCGCATCGCGGTCTTCCCCGACCGGGCCGGCAAGCTCGAGATCGGAGCGTTCGAGCACAGGCTGACGCTGCTGGACGAGGCGAACCGCTGGTTCGAGTACAGCATCCATTCGGCCCCCGTGACCTTCGAGGTGGCCGAGCCTCCGGCGGTGAAGGGCTGGTGGTTCCCGGTGAGGAACCTGGAGATTTCCGACAGCTGGTCCAATCCGCCCGACCAGCTGAAGCCCGGCGAGGGGGTGTTGCGGGTGATCCGGGTGGCGGCGCTCGGGGCCAGCCCCGACATGCTGCCGCCGATGCCCGAGCTGACATCGCCCTCGGGGCTGGTCTTCGCCCACCCCGAGAAGCGGCTGGTCAACCTCACGCCCTACGGCCCCGAAGCCATCGCGTTCTGGCGCTGGACGATCACCCCGACCAACGCGCGCTCGGCGATTCTCGAGCCGATTCGCGTCGGCTATTTCGACACCCGCGACCGGCAGCAGCACGAGGTCGTGATCTCGCCCCAAAGGGTGGCCTTCGAGGAGGGGACGCCGCCGCCCGCCGCGGTGCAGGACCGTTCGCACGCCTATGTCGCGCTGCAGGCGCGCGGTCTGCTGGCCATCGCGGCGCTCGCGCTGCTGGCGGGGGTAGCCATGGCGCTCTGGTCGCACCAGGCAAGCGCGCAACCTGCGATTGAGAAGTTGCGGCAATATCGGTTGCGCGTCCGCCTGTTAAGGGCCGCGCGTCGGGGTGATGCGGCGGCGGTCCGGGCGCTGGCGCGGCAGCTCGACCGTGCGGCACCCGCGAACGCAGGTCGTGCTGCGGTGCTGCATGAACTCGACCGAAGCCTGTTCGGCAAGGCCCCGGAGGCTCCGGATCTGGGGGTTTTCCGCCGCCGCTTCGTCGCTGCGCTGCGGCCATGAGAGACCGGGACCGCCGTCTTTGGCGGCACCCCGCCCGTGCCGTCCAGCGCGCTTGCCTAGCGCGCGGGCGGTTTGCTAACCTCCTTTCAGGGAGGAACAAAAATGCTGGACATGCCGAAAAGGGACGGGCCGCTCAAGATCAGGTCGATCCTGGTCATCGACGACCATCCGCTCTATTGCGACGCGCTGTCGTCGACCCTGAGCGCGCTGTTTCACACGTCGGCCGTGCGCTCGGTGCTGTCGCTGCGCGAGGCCATGGCGGCGCTCGACGCGGGGCTTCAGCCCGATCTGGTGCTGCTGGACCTGAAGCTGCCCGACGTCGTGGGGCTGACCGGGTTCTACAACCTGAAGGAAAGGCTTTCGGACGTGCCGTTCCTGGTGATCTCGGCCGATGTCTGCGACTCCACGATCCAGACGCTGATGGAGGCCGGGGCGGCCGGGTTCATCCCCAAGGACGCCTCGCGCAGCGTGATCGCAACGGCGCTGCAACGGGTGCAGAACGGCGACAAGTTCCTGCCGGCGGGATACTGTCCGCAGAAGCGTGCGGCGCCGAAGGACGGGGTGGACGCCGACGAGATCGCGCGGCGCATCGGCGAGCTGACGCCGCAGCAGGCCCGCATCATGGGGCTGATCTGCGCCGGGATGCCGAACAAGCTGATCGCCTACGAATTGTCGCTGGCCGAGGCCACGGTGAAGGCCCACATCACCGCGCTGCTGCGGCGGCTCGGGGTGCGGAACCGGACCCAGGCGGCGGTCCTGGTGAACAGCGCCAGCCTGGAGCGCAACATCCGGATGCCCGAGGCCGAGCCGCGCGCCCTGACGGGGTGAGCGCCGAATGAACCTGGTTTCCCCGCCAGACATGGGGGTGTCCCGGACGGTGCGCGTCGGCGTTTCGGCCGATCCCTCGGCGCGGGTTGCCGTGGCTGCGGCGCTGGCGGGCATCGACCTGTCGGCGACCGGCTTCCTGCTGGTCTTCGTGCCCGAACGGCTGATCTGCGGCGAAGTCGCGCGTGCGCTTGCCGCCGTGGCGCCGGGGGTTCCCGCCTTCGGCTGCACCAGCGCGGGGCAGATCACGCCGGAGGGATATTCCGACACCGCCCTCGTCGTCGCGGCCTTCCCGCGGCGGCACTTCCGCTATGCCTCGATGCTGCTCGACCCGCTGAAGCCGGTGTCGATCGAGGCGACCGCGCTTCGCGCGCGCAACCTGTCAGAGGGCTTCAAGGCCACGCACGGCTGGCGGCGGTTCGGGCTGGTCTTCGCCGACGGGCTGTCGAAGCAGGAGGACATCCTGATCGCCGCGCTCGAGGCCGGGCTGGACGGCGTGCCGCTGTTCGGCGGCTCGGCGGGACACGGGCTGTCCTTTGACGTCACCCATGTCCTGCACGGCGGCGGGTGTCACCAGAACGCGGCGCTGTTGCTGATCGTCGAGACGGACCTGGAGTTCCGGGGCCTGAAGTTCGACCATTTCATGCCGACCGAACAGCAGATCGTCGTCACCGATGCCAGCCCCGAGGACCGGCTGGTGCACGAGATCAACGGCTCGCCCGCGGCGTCCGAATACGCGCGGCTGATCGGCGTGGCGCCGGAGGACCTGTCGCCGCGGGTCTTCGCCGAGAACCCGCTTCTGGTGCGCAACTTCGATTCCTACCACGTCCGCGCGATCCAGCAGGTGACCGAGGGCGGCGGGCTGGCCTTCCTGTCCGCGATCGAGAACGGGTTGATCCTGACGCTGGGGCGGGGGAAGGAGATCCTCGAGACCATGAACGCCGAGCTTTCGGTGACGGGGCAGTACGGGCTGCCGCCCGAGATCGTGCTGGGCTTCGACTGCGTGCTCCGGCGGCTCGAGATCGAGCAGAACGGATGCGCGGGCGAGGCCTCACGCATCCTGCGCGACCGCCGGGTGATCGGCTTCAACACCTACGGCGAGCAGCACGGCGGACTGCACATGAACCACACCTTCGTCGGCATCGCCTTCTTTCCGCCTCCGGGCGATGCTTTCGCATGATCGACCCCTCCGAACCCCTGACCGTGCAGGTCGAGAAGCAGGCCAAGATCATCAAGGCGCTCATGGAGCGCGCCAACCATCGCCACGAACTGGGCGGATCGGCCTATTCCCTGTTCCAGTCGGCGGTCACGCTGCAGGGCAAGGTTTCGGAGAAGACCCGCGATCTCGAGCGGGCGCTGACGACGCTGGGCCGCGCGTCCTACCGGCTGGAGACCTCCGAGGTCGAGCGGGCGCAGAGCCAGCAGAGCCTGACCGACGCGCTGGAGTCGATGGACGGCGGTTTTGCCCTGTTCACGGCCGGGAAGCTTCGCGTGTTCAACGACTTCTTCAAGTCGCTGGTGCCCGGGGTCGGTCCGCTGATCCAGCCGGGGCTGAGCCTTGCCGAGTACTTCCGCGCCGTCGCGGCCAGCCCCGACATCGTGCCCCAGAACGAGGGCGACCGGCAGAAGCTCAGCAGCGCGCTGCTGAGTCCCGGGGGCAGCGCGCCGCCGCCCTTCGTCTTCGCGCTGAGGAACGACCGCTGGTTCGTGATCTCCTACCGGCGCACCAGAAGCAACAACACGGTGGTGCTCCAGACCGAGATCACCTCGATCGTGCGCTCGAACCGGCTGGAGAAGAACCGCCTGATCGACGCGCAGGAGCATTTCCTGAAGGCGGCCTTCGACAACATGCCGCAGGGCGTCTGCACCTTCTCGCAGGACGGCACGCTGCTGATCCGCAACACGCGGTTCCAGAACCTGCTGAGCCTGCCGTTCACGCTGACCCAGGTCGGCACATCCTTCGGGCAGATCATCGAGCATCTGAACGAGAGGGTGCTGATCGGCGCCTTCCCGCACGAGAGCTTCGACGGGCTGATGCGGTTCCTGCGCCGGGCGGGAAACCTGCGGTTGCGGGAAAGGCACATCGACGGGCCGGTGCTGGACATCGACATCCGGCCGCTGCCCGACGGCGGCTGCATCGTCAACGTCATGGATGCCACGGTGGAGTCGCAGACGACCGAGCAGCTGGAAAACCGGGTACGGCTGCGGACGCAGGAGCTGACCGAGGTGAACTCGGCCCTTCTGCGCCAGCACGAGCAGCAGGCGCGGGTCGAGGAGGACCTGCGCGTCGCCAAGGCCGAGGTCGAGGCGGCGATGTCGTCGAAGACCCGCTTCTTCGCCGCGGCGAGCCATGATCTGCTGCAACCGATGAACGCGGCCAAGCTGCTGATCTCGTCGCTGAGCGAGATGGCGCAGGACACAGACATGGCGCGACTGGTAGCCCGGCTGGACAGCTCGTTCCACTCGATGGAGTCGCTCCTGCACGCGCTTCTCGACATCTCGCGGCTGGAATCGACGGACATCAAGCTGGTGCCGTCGGATTTCGCGCTGGACGGCGTGCTGCAGACGGTGGCCGAGGATCTGGGGCCGCTCGCCTCCGAGAAGGGGTTGCGGCTGACTGTCGTGCCCTCGAAGGTCTGGGTGAAGAGTGACCGGCGCTACCTCGTGCGCTCGGTCCAGAACCTCGTCAACAACGCGATCCAGTACACCGAGACGGGGCGCATCCTGGTCGGCTGCCGCCGCCGGGGCGACCGCGTGGTGCTGGAGGTCTGGGACACCGGCATCGGAATCTCGAAAGCCAACCAGGCGCGGATCTTCCAGGAGTTCACGCGGGTCAACGCCTCGGCCAAGGCGGGATTCGGGATGGGGCTGGGGCTGTCCATCGTGCAGCGGGCCTGCGCGCATCTCGGCCACCCGGTGCGCGTGCGTTCCAAGCCCGGGGTGGGGTCCGTGTTCTCGATCGAGCTGCCGGTCGTCGCGCCGTCCGAGGCGGGGCCCGAGGCGCAGGCGGCGGAGGCGGCCGAGACGGATTTCGACCTGATCGTCCTGCTGGTGGAAAACGATCCCGGCGTGCTGTTCGCGATGACCCAGCGGCTGGAGGGCTGGGGGGCGAGCGTGCTGGCCTGCGCCTCGACCGCCGAGGCGCTGGCGCTGTTCGACGACATCGACATGGCCCCCGACATCATCCTGGCCGACTACCAGCTCGACAACGGCGAGACGGGGATCGACGCGATCCTGGCTCTGCGGGAGCGGACGGGGATCGACATTCCGGCGATCATGATCACCGCCAACCACGAGGACACGCTGAAGGAGGCGCGGGTGCGGCACAACTTCTCGGTCCTGATGAAGCCGGTGAATCTGGCGCGGCTGCGCCCGCTGATCGACTGGAAGACGCGCCGCGCCCGGGCGGCGGAGTGAGGGTGCGATACCAAAGTCGGCGCTGACGCTGCCGGTCGCGGCGATAGGCTCGACCGCAAAAGGGAGGATGCGATGATCCGCAAGACGTTTCCGGCCGTTCTGGCCGCGCTCATGGCCACGGCTTCGCCGCTCTGGGCGGTCGAGACCTATGACCTGATCTTCAAGACCGGGACGCTCGACGGCATCCCCGAGACCGAGGTGCTGACCTATGACCGCGACATCGCGATCCCCGAGGATGCCGAGTATGCCGACCGCAACACCGGCGAGATCCGCCTGACCTTCGAGCCCGAGCAGATGGCGCGGCTGACCTTCCTGAAGGACGGCAAGCACGCGAACGTCGGCGCCTTCCCGGCCACGGTCGGCAACCCGGTCATCATGTATTTCGTGGAGACCGTGCTGCGTGACGTGGCGAAGGAGGCGGGCGGCAGTCCCTTCTACATCCGCAACCGCATCAAGGAGGCGCTGGTCCAGCCGGTGCCGATCACCGACGTGACCGTGCCCTACGACGGCAAGGAAGTGGCGGCGAAGCGGATCGTGCTGCGCCCGTTCGAGAACGACAAGAACCGCGAGAAGATGGGTGCCTACGGCGACCTGGCGCTGACCTTCACCATGTCCGAGGACGTGCCGGGCTGGTACGCCTCGCTGGCCGCCGAAGCGCCGGACGGCAAGGGCGGCGCGGCCTATTCCTATGACCTGGAGCTGGTGCCGGGGGAGGACGGGAAATGAGGGGCCTGGCCTTCGCGCTCTGCCTGCTGCCGCTGCCCGCGCTGGCGCAGTCGGTGGCCGAGCGGCTGAACGATTACCCGACCGAGGCGCGGGCCGATTACGTCTTCGGCTGCATGGCGGCGAACGGGCAGGGGCGGGACGTGCTGCTGAAGTGCTCCTGCTCGATCGACCGGATCGCGTCGATCCTGCCCTACGACGCCTATGTCGAGGCGGAAACCGTGCTGTCGCTTCGCCTTGTCGGGGGCGAGCGGATGTCGATCTTCCAGACCGCCGCGCCCGCGAAGAAGTTCGTCGCCGACCTGCGCCGGGCGCAGGCCGAGGCCGAGATCATCTGTTTCGAGTGACGGTCAGCTTGCCGCGTCCTTGGGCAGCGTGTGGTCGAACACGTTGCCCTCGGTATCCTCGGCATGGACGCGCAGGTCGGGCGAGCCGTTGTCGGTGTAGGTGAAGCGGAACACCGGGTTCTCGCTGATCGAGATGCCGCCGTCGAGGGTGAACAGCATCTCGTCGCCCTGGTAGACCTCGAGGTGGTCGATGAAATGCGCGCCGATGAAGAGCTGCGTCACCTGGTCCCGCTGGAGCCCGGAATAGTTCGGGTGGCGGATCATGATCGCCGCCTCGCGCCGGGGGGTCGACATCTGCGGCTGCGTCTCGCCGAAGCTCCTGAGCTTCATCTCGCCCATGGAGGCCAGCGCCAGCTCCGGGTCGCGGGACGCAGGGGCCGAGCAGCCGCCCGAAGCCTTCACGAAGCGGCCGTTCATGAAGCTGCCCTGGTCCGTCTCTGCGATCACGCGGACGTTCGAATACTGGTTGACCCGCACGCGCAGGTCGAACTTCAAGGGGTGCATGGCGGGGCCGAACGTCAGCTCGGCAGCCACGGGCGCCGGGTTCTCGTCGATCACCACCATGGCACTGTCGATCATCGGGGCGTCGTCGGTCTGCACGATCTCGATCGGCACCGTCGCGGCGTCGTTGGCGCGATAGGGCGCGTCGACGCTGAACAGCGCGCTGCCGTCCTGAAGTGCCGCATCGCCCACGATGGAGTCCTTCAGGTCGGCCCAGCTGCCCTGGTCGGTGAGGGGATTGTCCTGGGCCAGGGCCGCCTGGGCCACGAGCGCGGCGAGGGCCGCAGAGACGAGCAGTTTCATCCTGTCCTCCCAAACAGTGCCGGTTTCCCATACCACATCCGCGCCCCGGGCGGTACGGATCCTTTGGGATGCATCGCGGGAACGTGACGGCGCGGTATGCTTTCCCCGTGCCGTCCGGGAAGGAATGATGTTCGAAGCCGTGTTCGCCCTGTGCCTGCTGGCCGATCCCGCAGCCTGCCGCCGAGTGCTGCTGCCCGGATACGAGGCGGCTTCGGCAGAGGCCTGCGCCGCACTGCTCGCCGCCAGCCCGCCGTCACCCGCGGTGCCGGACGGTCTGTCGGGCGGCACACCGGAGTGCCGGGACCAGGGCGAGGTTGCGGCGTTCGAGGAGGTGGCCGACGGCGTCTTCGCCCATCGCGGGATCATCGCGGACGCCGATGCGGCGAACGGTGGCGACGTGTCGAACGCCGTCTTCGTGATCGGGGAGGAAGCGGTGGCGGTGATCGACACCGGCGGCGCGCGGCAGGTGGGCGAGGCGATCTTCCGCGCGATCCGGGCAAGGACGGACCTGCCGGTGCGCCATGTCATCCTGACCCACATGCACCCCGACCATGTCCTCGGTGCCTCGGTCTTCGCCGATGCCGGGGCCGAGGTTATCGGTCACGCCGGGCTGGCGCGCGCTCTCGCGGACCGGGCGGAAACCTACCTGACCAACTTCGGCGAGCGGATCGGCCTGCCCGCCTTCCTCGGCACCACCATCCTGCCCCCCGACATCGCGGTGGAGGCGCTGATGACGCTGGACCTCGGCGGCCGGGTCCTGGATCTGCGCCCCTGGCCCCCGGCCCATACCGGGACGGACCTGACGGTGGTCGACCGGAAGACCGGGACGCTGATCGCGGGCGACCTCCTGTTTCACGAACACACCCCGGCGCTCGACGGATCGCTGCGCGGCTGGCAGGGCGTGATGGAAAAGCTGGAGGGCGAGCCGTTCGAACGGGTCGTGCCGGGACACGGCGGGCCGGTGCTGGACTGGCCCGGCGGCGCGACGGACCTCGACCGCTACCTCTCGGTGCTGGCGAAGGACACGCGCGAGGCCATCGCGCGGGGCGACACGCTGGGCGAGGCGATCCGCAGCGTGGGGCAGGAAGAGGCCGGCCGCTGGGAGCTGTTCGAGCTGTTCAACGCCCGCAACGCCACCGTCGCCTATACCGAGCTCGAGTGGGAATAGACCCTATTCCGGCGGAATGGCCGCGTCCATCTCGCGGGCGATGGCGAACAGGCGCTTTTCGATCAGCACCGGCGTCTCGCAGACGTAGGTCAGGGACTGCTTGCGGTCCTGGTAGATGCGTTCGTCCCAGGCGATCTGCTCTTCCATCTTGTCGATGGCGTCGAAATCGGCGTCGGTCTTGCCGACCTTGGCCATCGCCGCGTCCATGGCGACGCGGGTCTCGTCGATGCGTTCCGCCAGCTTCGCCTGGCTCAGGGAGTAGCGGGTGATCCCCTTGATGAGCTTCGAGCGGTCGCGGTTCATCCGGGTGAACAGATCCGCGAAGACCAGGCTCATGTCGTCGCCGGTCAGGTCGGGATGGGCCGCGACGAAATCCGCGATCAGCTGCGGCGTCTCCTCCACCGGGATGCGGCGCAGCTCCAGTCGCCCCACCAGATCCCCGGCCGCCGCTGCAAGCGCGGGGTCGAGGTCGCGCTCGGGCACCGGACGCGGCCACATCACGCCGAGGGAAAGCGAGTCCACCCGGCGCTGGAGACAGGGCCATTCGGGGTCCGAATAGTCGGCGGCCTGAAGCGGTCCGGCAAGGGACAGGGCCAGCAGGACAGCGGCGTACTGCATCGGGCGCGGCATCAATTCTCCTCCCAGAGCATGACACAAGGCACTTTACGGGGGTGTCCCGTCGTGTCCATCTCGGTGGACATACACCAAGGTCTTAGTTGTCGGGTTTGGTCCCGTGCCACTAGCCTTTTCTTCAACAGCCGCAAGGGCCACGACAAAATACGGGAAGGACGTGCAATGCGCACACGCGCCGCAGTTGCAGTTGCAGCAGGAAAACCTCTGGAAGTGATGGAAGTGAACCTCGAAGGGCCCCGCAAGGGCGAGGTTCTGGTCGAGATCAAGGCCACCGGCCTTTGCCACACCGACGAGTTCACCCGGTCCGGCGATGATCCCGAAGGCATTTTCCCGGCGATCCTGGGCCACGAGGGCGCCGGCGTCGTGATCGAGGTGGGCGAGGGCGTGACCAGCCTTGAGGTGGGCGACCACGTCATCCCGCTCTATACCCCCGAATGCCGCCAGTGCGAATACTGCCTCAATCCCAAGACGAACTTGTGCCAGGCGATTCGCTCGACCCAGGGCCAGGGGCTTCTGCCGGACGGCACGACGCGGTTCTCGATGCTCGATGGCACGCCGATCCATCACTACATGGGCTGCTCGACCTTCGCGAACCACACCGTGGTGCCCGAGATCGCGCTGGCGAAAGTCAGGAAGGATGCGCCCTTCGACAAGATCTGCTACATCGGCTGCGGCGTGACCACCGGCATCGGCGCGGTGATCAACACCGCGAAGGTCGAGATCGGCAGCCGCGCCGTGGTGTTCGGCCTGGGCGGCATCGGCCTGAACGTGATCCAGGGCCTGCGGCTGGCGGGCGCGGACCAGATCGTCGGCGTCGACCTGAACGACGACAAGGAGAAGATGGGCCGCCACTTCGGGATGACCGACTTCGTGAACCCCTCGAAGGTCGACGGCGACATCGTGCAGCACCTCGTGCAGCTGACCAAGGGCGGCGCCGACTACACCTTCGATGCCACCGGCAACGTGAAGGTGATGCGGCAGGCTCTGGAATGCGCGCACAAGGGCTGGGGCGAGAGCATCATCATCGGCGTGGCGCCCGCGGGGGCCGAGATTTCCACCCGGCCGTTCCAGCTGGTCACCGGCCGGTCCTGGCGCGGCACCGCCTTCGGCGGCGCCTCGGGGCGGACGGACGTGCCGAAGATCGTCGACTGGTACATGGACGGGAAGATCGAGATCGACCCGATGATCACCCACAAGCTGAAGCTGGAGGACATCAACCACGGCTTCGAACTGATGCACGAGGGCAAGTCGATCCGCGCCGTCGTCGAATACTGAAGACTGCCATTGCAACACACCGAAAGGACGCCCATGCACTATGCCCTGACCCTTGCCCTTGGACTGACAATGGTCGGCACGATGGCCCTTGCCGAAGCCCACGGAGGATCGGGAGACGCTGCGAAAGGCGAGCGTGTGTTCCGCAAGTGCATGGCCTGCCATGCCGTCGGCGAGGGGGCGAAGAACAAGGTCGGCCCCGAGTTGAACGGCGTGGTGGGACGCGCCGCGGCATCGGTCGAGGACTTCAAGTATTCGCCGGCGATGCAGGAGAAGGGCGAGGGCGGACTGGTCTGGGATGCCGGGACGCTCGACGCCTTCCTGACGAACCCGAAGGACTATGTCCCCGGCACCAAGATGGCCTTCCCGGGGCTCAAGAAGGATGGCGAGCGTGCAGACGTCATCGCCTATCTCGCGACGTTCACGGAATAGGAGGGCCCGACCGTAATCAGTGTTCCGGACGCCGGTGGAGGAGGCCGCGGACGGAAATTCGAAGACCAAGTAAGGCCCGGTTCCGGGCAAGTTGTCGAAATCAGACCTTTAGGGAGGTAAAGATGAGAAAGACACTTACACTCACAACCGCGATGCTGCTGGCGACGACCGGCCTCGCATCCGCGAACGACGACCTGATGTCGAAGATGGACGATCCCAGCCAGTGGGTGATCCAGACCGGCGACTACAAGAACCAGCGTTATTCCAAGCTGGACAAGATCAACAAGGACAACGTCAAGGATCTCCAGGTCGCCTGGACCTTCTCGACCGGCGTGCTGCGCGGCCACGAAGGCTCGCCCCTCGTCGTCGGCGACACGATGTACGTCCACACGCCGTTCCCGAACATCGTCTACGCGCTCGATCTGGCCAACGAGGGCAAGATCAAGTGGAAGTACGAGCCGAAGCAGGATCCGGACGTCATCCCGGTGATGTGCTGCGACACCGTCAACCGCGGCGTCGCCTATGCCGACGGCAAGATCTTCCTCCACCAGGCCGACACCACGCTGGTCGCGCTGAACGCCGACACGGGTGCCGTCGAGTGGAGCGTGAAGAACGGCGATCCGGCGATCGGCGAGACCAACACGGCGACCGTGCTGCCGGTGAAGGACAAGGTCATCGTCGGCATCTCCGGCGGCGAGTTCGGCGTGCGCGGGTCGGTCACGGCCTACAACATGTCCGACGGCAGCCAGGCCTGGCGCGCCTATTCCATGGGCCCCGACTCCGACATCCTGATGGATCCCGAGAAGACCACGCACCTCGGCAAGCCGGTTGGCGCGGATTCGGGCACCAACACCTGGGAAGGCGACCAGTGGAAGATCGGTGGCGGCACCACCTGGGGCTGGTATTCCTACGATCCCGATCTGAACCTGATCTACTACGGGACCGGCAACCCCTCGACCTGGAACCCCGCGCAGCGTCCGGGCGACAACCGCTGGTCGATGACCATCATGGCCCGCGACGCGGACACCGGGATGGCCAAGTGGGTCTACCAGATGACCCCGCACGACGAGTGGGACTATGACGGGATCAACGAGATGATCCTGACCGAACAGGAGATCGACGGGCAGTCCCGCAAGCTCCTGACCCACTTCGACCGCAACGGTTTCGGCTATACGCTGGACCGCGAGACGGGCGAACTGCTGGTGGCCGAGAAATACGATCCGGCCGTCAACTGGGCGACCGAGGTCGTCATGGACAAGGAGAGCGACCAGTACGGCCGTCCCCAGGTGGTGGCGCAGTACTCGACCGAGCAGAACGGCGAGGACGTGAACTCGACCGGCATCTGCCCGGCGGCGCTCGGGTCCAAGGACCAGCAGCCGGCGGCCTATTCGCCGGATACCGAGCTGTTCTATGTCCCGACCAACCACGTCTGCATGGACTACGAGCCGTTCCGCGTGTCCTACACCGCCGGTCAGCCCTATGTCGGCGCGACCCTCGCGATGTACCCGGCGCCGAACAGCCACGGCGGCATGGGCAACTTCATCGCCTGGGACAACGTGAAGGGCGAGATCAAGTGGTCGATCCCCGAGCAGTTCTCGGTGTGGTCGGGCGCCCTCGCAACGGCCGGCGGCGTCGTGTTCTACGGCACGCTGGAAGGCTACCTGAAGGCGGTCGATGCGCAGACGGGCGACGAACTCTACAAGTTCAAGACCCCCTCGGGCATCATCGGCAACGTCATGACCTACGAGCGTGACGGCAAGCAGTACGTCGCGGTCCTGTCGGGCATCGGCGGCTGGGCGGGCATCGGCCTTGCGGCCGGTCTGACCAACCCGAACGACGGTCTGGGCGCCGTGGGCGGCTATGCCGCGCTCAGCGACTATACCGCGCTCGGCGGCCAGATGACGGTGTTCGCTCTGCCCGAGTGATCGGCTTCGGGCCCCCGCGGAGGGGCCCGACACCAGGGACCGGCACAGGCGCGCTTGTGCCGGTCCTGCCATCACGGTGGCCCATGAAAACACTGAGTAGGGAAGAACATGAGTAAGATTGCAGGCATCGCCGCAGCGGCCCTGATCGCCAGCGCCGGGCTGGCCCTGGCCCAGGATGCCGAGAACATCAAGGCCGACCATGAAGAAGGCGGCCGCTGGTTCACCGTCGACGACATCCCGACCTTCCGCGTGACCGAGGACGGGACGGTGGATTACCCGGTCTACAACGGCTACCGCCGCTACCACTCGGAATGCCACGTCTGCCACGGCCCGGACGGCGAAGGCTCGTCCTATGCCCCGGCCCTGAAGAATTCCGCGGTGAACCTCGATTACGGCACTTTCGTCAGCATCGTCGCGGGCGGCAAGCAGGAGGTGAACAACGCGCAGAACCAGGTGATGCCCGCCTTCGGCGACAACGCCAACGTGATGTGCTTCATCGACGACATCTACGTCTACCTGAAGGCGCGCGGCACGGATGCGATCCCGCGGGGACGGCCCGCGAAGAAGGATCCGAAGACCGAACAGATCCGGGAAGACGAAAATGCCTGCCTCGGCTAGGACGATCCTTGGCCTGATCCTGTGTCTGCTGGCCCCCATGGCGGGGGCCCAGACCTCGGATCTGGTCTCGAAATCGGCGCTCCGGGTCTGCGAGGATCCGGCGAACCTGCCGATGTCCAACACCGCCGGCGAAGGCTACGAGAACAAGCTGGCCGAGCTGATCGCCGAGAAGCTGGAGTTGCCGCTCCAGTACGAATGGTATCCGATGGCCACCGGCTTCATCCGCCAGACCCTGCGCGCCAACAAGTGCGACCTGGTGATCGGTTTCGCCCAGGGCGACGAGATGGTGCTGAACACCAACCATTACCTGACCTCGGCCTTCGTCCTGGTGGTGAAGAAGGACGGCCCCCTGTCCGCGGTCGATACCCTGTCCGACCCGGCGCTGGCGGACGCGCGCATCGGCATCGTCGCGGGCTCTCCGCCCGCCACGCACCTGGCGCGCAACCGGCTGCTGGTGAAGGCCAAGGCGTACAATCTGGTGGTCGACCGGCGGTACGAATCCCCGGTGCTGGACATGCTGGGCGATCTCGACAAGGGCGACATCGACGCCGCGATCGTCTGGGGTCCGATCGCCGGGCCGCTGGTCAAGTCCGATCACCCCGGCCTCCAGGTCACGCCGCTCCTGAAGGAGGAGCTTCCGCCACGGCTGTTCTTCCGCATCACCATGGGCGTGCGCCCGGGCGAGAAGGTGTGGCAGCGCAAGCTGAACTCCCTGATCCGCCGCAATCAGGACGAGATCAACGCGATCCTGGCCGACGCCGGGGTGCCGCTGATCAACGACATGGGCACCGCCCCGCTCGAGGGCACGAATTGATCCGGGCGCTGCTTCTGGCACTTCTGGTGCCGGGGGCGGCCCTGGCGCAATCGCTGATCGAACCCGACGACTACCGACAGGACGAATACCGCGGCCCGGTTCCGGTCTCGATCACCGGGGGCACGGTGGTGGACTCCGACGCGGCCTATGCGCTCTGGAAGACCGATCGCGTGGCCTTCGTCGACGTGCTGCCCCGGGCGCCGAAGCCGAAGGGCCTGCCCGAGGGGACGATCTGGCGCGAGAAGCCGCGCAACTCGATCCCCGGGGCGATCTGGCTGCCGAACGTGGGCTACGGGCGGCTGGCGGACGTGACGGCCGCCTATTTCCGTGCGGGGCTGGAGAAGGCCACCGGCGGCGACATCGACGCGCCGGTGCTGTTCTTCTGCCTGAACGAATGCTGGATGTCCTGGAACGCCGCCCGCCGCGCGCTGGAATACGGATACACCCACGTCTTCTGGTACCCCGAAGGCACCGACGGCTGGACCTTCGAGGAATATCCCACCGTCGAACTGGAGCCCGAGCCGGGGTTCTAGAACCCCGTCACCGCCTTGTGCGCATGGGTCACCGCGCCGCCGGTGTCGGTCAGCTCCACGTCCACCTCGTGGGTGTCGCCCGGCACGCCAAGCGTCAGGTGCGGGTTCTCGCTGAGCGAGATGCTGCCGGTGACATCCACGAAATCCTGCCCGTCGAGGTCGATGTCCAGCGAATCGACGTAGCGGGTCGGGATGAAGAGGAGCGAGATCTGGTCCATCTGGAGGCCCGAGTGGCTGGGATGCCGGATCCCGAGGTCGAGCTTCTTGTCGTGCGGGGCCGAGGGGTTCAGCTTCGAGGCCAGGCTCACCGGTTCGGCGAAATCGGTGATGTCCAGCGTCATCTGGCCGAGATCGGCCAGCGCCTCCTTCGGGTCGGTGCCCGGAGGGGCCGAGCAGGCGCCCTGGCCCGAGGTCTTCACGAAGGCTTCGGCCACCAGCATCTGCCCCTCGGTCGTGCGGGCGACGATGTGGAGCGGCGTCGGGCCGTTGATCCGCATGGTGACGTCGAAGAAGAACCGCTCGAGCGGGCGGCGCATGGTGAACACGGCCGAGACGGGCATCGGGTTCTCGTCGAGGATCACCATCACGCTTTCCAGCTGGCGACCAGGCGGCGCGCTGACCGTGGCGGCAATCTGGGTGCGCGCGTCGCTGTCGGTGCGATAGGGCGCGTCGATGGCGATCAGGTCGGCGGCGGGGGTCATGTAGTCGTCGCCGAACAGCGCCTGCCGGACGTCGTCCCAGGCCTCGCCTGCCATGGCCTGCGGTGCCAGGGCGACCAGCGCGGCGCCCGCCAGCAGAGTGATCCGTGTCATGGTCTTCCCTCCCCGTGATCCCGTGCGATGAAATGGCCGAAGGCGCGCGGTCCGTCACCCGTTCCGATCTCTCCCGTGACGGTCCGGCTGGCCGCGTCGATCAGGCTGACCGAGTTCGAGAACCAGTTCGCCACCACAATGGTGCGGCCGTCTTCCGTCACGTCAATACCCTCGGGGTATTCGCCGACGTCGAGCGTGGCCTCGACCGCCAGGTCGTCCAGCCCGAAGACGCTGACCGTGTCGCCGTACTGGTTGGTCACGAACCCCGCACCCTGCGCGAAGGCGATGCCGTAGGGGCGTTCGCCCACCTCCACGGTGCCCGTGACCTGCCCGGTGGCGGGATCGGCGACCGTGACCGAGTTCGAGCCGACATTGGCGGCATAGATCATCCCGTCGGGCCCCGCCGAGATGCCGAAGGGGCGTTCGCCCACGGTGATCGCGTGGCGCAGCTCCAGCGTGGTCAGGTCGAACACCGACACGCGGTTGGCGTCCCGGTCGGCGGAGGCGAGCCAGCTGCCGTCCGCCGCCACCGCCATGCCCGCCGGTGCGCTGCCGGTTTCCAGCGTGCCGCGCTGTTCCAGCGTCTCGGCGTCCAGCACCCAGATCCGGGCGTTGTACCAGTCGGAGACGAAGATCCGCCCGCCCGCGCCGTCCACGGCAACGCCGATTGGCCCGCCGTCCAGCGTGGTCTCCGACTGCTCGGTCGCGGTGGCGATGTCGAAGCGGCGCACCGTCTTGCTGTCGGGGCTGACGGTGAAGAACCAGCCGTGCGCCTCGTCCACCGAGATGCCCGCGGGTTTCCCGGGCACCTCGATGCGCTTCACCTCGGTGCGCGCGTCGAGGTCGAGGATGCTGAGGTCGCTGCTGTTCTGGTTGGTGACGAAGGCAAAATCCCCTGCCGCCACGGGCGTGGCGGCAAGGGCAGGTATGAACGCCAGGGAGAGAAAGCGTTCAATTGCTGGCAAATCGCGCCACCAATGCGTCAAGCCCGGCCTTGTAGACCCCGGTGACCGCGGCGATGGCCGCCTCGTCGTTCAGCTCCGGGGGCGGATCGTTGTTCGGATAGCCGCGGTAGAAGGCGCCGCGCCATTCGACGATGGAATGGGTGTCGTCCACCGGCTTGACCGTCAGGTGCGAGGAATAGTTGGTGACCGGCAGAACCTCCACCGCGACGTCGGTGATGCGGTAGGAATAGCTCATCTTGTCGGCGTCGTACTTGTAGAGGATTTCCGAGATCGTCGGCCCGTCCGGCGCGCCGAGGTGCAGCACCCGCGTCGCGTCGATGGCATTGCCGCCTTCGCCCTCGCTCGCGGCGACGGCGGGGTGCCAGCTCATGTCTTGGAAATTGCCGATCACCGCCCAGACCTCGGACGCCGGGGCGGCGACTTCGGCCTCCAGCGTCACCTTCTGGCGGGTCGGCCCGTGGGCAAGGGCAAGCCCCGGCACCAGCAGGGCGAAGAGGATGGCTAGAAGCCGGGTCGGTCGCATCGGGAACCTCACGCTTGGAACTTACGCGATGCCGCGGCGGAACCGGCGTGGCGGGCCAGGGGCCGGTGCCAACGCAGGTGTGACACGCCGGGGCGTCGAAAACATGCTAGTCGTCGGATGCCCCCCCGCAATGAGCCATAAGTATCGGTTCAGTCCCACCAGGCCGCGGGTCAGGGTGCAGGAGAGGGAGGCTTTCTGATGCGCATGTTGCTGCGGCTGGTGCTGGCATTGTGTCTGGCTGCGTGGTGGTCGGGCGCGGCCCGCGCGCTCGACGTGCGCGCGGCGGTGCTGCGCGTCGACTATCCCACCGTCCTGCCCATCGCCCGCTCCGACGTCCGGCCCGAAGACCTGGGCTTCGCCGGTGCCGCTCTCGGCGACGAGGACAACCAGACCACGGGCAGCTTCCTTGGCATCACCTTCGCCACTTCCAACGTCACCGCGACGCCGGAGACGATGATGGAGGCGCTGGACACCATCCTGTCCGAAGGCATCCGCCTGATCGTCGTCATGGCCCGCGCGCCCGATCTTCTGGCGATCGCCGACAAGGCGGGGCCGGACGTCCTGATCCTGAACGCCGAGGCGCGGGATACGTCGCTGAGGGACGACCAGTGCCGCGCCAATGTCCTACACATCTCGCCCAGCCAGAACATGATGGCCGACGCGGTGATCCAGTTCGCGATGTGGAAGAAGTGGTCGCGGCTGTTCCTGATCGAAGGCTCGAACCCGGCCGATACCGCGCTGGCCGATGCCTACCGCAAGGCGGCGACCAAGTTCGGCGCGAAGATCGTCGAAACCCGCGTCTACGAGGACACGGGCGGATCGCGGCGCACCGACACGGGTCATGTCCTTGTGCAGCGGCAGATCCCGGTGTTCACGCAGGGCGCGAAGGAGCATGACGTGGTCATCGCCGCCGACGCCTCGGACGTGTTCGGGCTGTACCTGCCCTTCAACACCTGGGAGCCGCGGCCGGTCATGGGCTCGGGCGGGCTACGCCCCGTGACCTTCCACCCCGATCACGAGGCCTGGGGCGCCACCCAGTTCCAGCGCCGCTTCGAAGAACTGACCGGGCGGCTGATCCACGAGGAGGATTACGACGTCTGGCTCGCCATCCGCGTGATCGGCGAGGCGGCGATCCGCACCGGTGCCGCCGAGGTGCCGACGCTGCGCGACTACATGCTGTCCGACGCCTTCGAGCTGGCGGCGTTCAAGGGACGGCCGGTGAACTTCCGGTCCTGGAACGGACAGCTTCGCCAGCCCGTGATCCTGACCGACAGCAAGCTGACCATCAGCGTCTCGCCGCAGGACGGATACCTGCACCAGCGCAACACCCTCGACACGCTCGGGCTGGATCAGCCCGAAAGCGCCTGCGAAGCCTTCCAGTGACAACGGGAGCCCCCATGAAGTACAGCATTCTCGCCGCCGCCCTTCTGGCCGCGCACCCCGCCCTGGCCGCCAAGGTCTTCGTGACCAACGAGCGGGGCAACACCGTGACCGTGATCGACAGCGGGACCTGGGAGGTGATCGACGAGTTCGACGCGGGCAACCGCCCCCGCGGCGTCGGCGTCAGCCCGGACGGCAAGCTGCTGTACGTCTGCGCCTCGGACGACGACCAGATCAAGGTGTTCGACACCGAGACTTACGAAGAGCTCTATTCCCTGCCCTCCGGCCCCGACCCCGAACAGTTCACCAAGCATCCCTCGGGCAAGCTGCTGTACGTGGCGAACGAGGACGACAACCTGGTGACGGTGGTCGACACCGAAAGCCGCACCGTCGTCGCCGAGGTGCCGGTGGGCGTGGAGCCAGAGGGCATGGCGATCAGCCCCGATGCGAAATACGTCATCAACACGTCCGAGACGACGAACATGGCGCATTTCATCGACACCGAGACCTACAAGATCACCGGCAACGTGCTGGTCGACCAGCGCCCGCGCTCGGCGATCTACACGATGGACGGCTCGAAGCTCTACGTCAGCTCCGAGATCGGCGGCACGGTCAGCGTGATCGACCCGAACGCCGAGGGCGGGCCGAAGCTTCTGGACAAGATCGGCTTCGAGGTGGCGGGCGTGCAGCCCGAGTGGCTCCAGCCCGTGGGGGTCCGGGTGACGCCGGACAACAAGTGGCTGTTCGTCGCCCTCGGCCCGGCCAACCGCGTCGCCGTGATCGACGCCGAGACGGACGAGGTGGTGGACTACATCCTCGTCGGCCAGCGGGTCTGGCAGATGGATTTCACGCCCGACCACAAGTACCTGGTCACGACCAACGGCAACTCGAACGACGTGACGGTGATCGACGTCGAGGCACAGAAGGCGATCAAGTCGGTTCAGGTCGGGATGCAGCCCTGGGGCGTCGCCATCACGCCCGAGTGATGGTCTGTCCCCCGGCGCGGGAGGGCGCCGGGGACTGCGAACGGAAGGGGAGGATGCGATGAAGAGCCTGTTTCAGGCGCTGGTTCTGGCGGTGTTCGCGCTGGCGGGACCGGCCCGGGCCGAGCTGCCGGTGATCCGCGCGGCGACCCTGCAGATCGGCACCGTCAACTGGGAGCTCGACACGATCCGCCGCGAGGGGCTGGACGAGAAGCACGGCTTCCGGCTGGAGCTTCAGCCCTATGCCGACAACGGCGCGACCCGCGTGGCGGTCGAGGGCGGCACGGCGGACATGTTCGTGGCCGACTGGATCTGGGTGGCGCGGCAGCGGGCGGCGGGCGAGGATTTCGTCTTCATTCCCTACTCCAAGGCGGTCGGCGGGCTGGTGGTGCCCGGGGACAGCCCGGCCCGGACGCTCGAGGATCTGGACGGCGGCAAGATCGGCATCGCGGGCGGTCCGCTGGACAAGAGCTGGCTGATCCTCCGCGCCTTTGCCGAGCAGGAATACGGCATGGACCTGGAAGCGGCGACCGAGCAGGTGTTCGGCGCGCCGCCGCTGGTGTTCAAGACCGCGCTTTCGGGCCAGACGGACGGGGCGATCAACTTCTGGCACTTCCTCGCCAAGATGAAGGCGCAGGGGATGCGCGAGCTGATCTCGGTCGAGACGGCGACGAAGGCGCTGGGCCTCGACCCCGAGGTGCCGCTGCTGGGCTACGTGATGAAGGAGGAGTTCATCGCGGCCCATCCGGGAATCGACCAGGCGCTTTACGAGGCTTCCCGCGACGCCAAGGCGCTTTTGATGGAGGACGGCGCGTGGGAGGCGATCCGCGGCCAGATGAACGCCGGATCCGAGGCCGAGTTCGAGCAGTTGCGCGCCGATTTCCGCGCCGGGATCCCCAAGCGCCAGCCGGTGGACGAGGCCTCGGCCGACGCCTTCCTGCAACTGATGGCGAAGCTCGGCGGTGCGGCTCTGGTCGGCGACGCGACGCGCCTGCCGTCGGGCCTGTTCGCCGGGGTCGAATGAGCGGCCATGCGGGGACACGCCGGCGATGGTAAGGGCGCTGTCCCTGCTTGGCCTGCTCCTGCTCTGGATGGTCGCCGCGCGGCTGACGGACGATCCGCAGGTGCTGCCCGGCCCCTTCGCGCTGCTCACCCCGTTCGCGGCCGAGATCCGCTCGGGCGCGCTGCCCTATCACTTGCTGCACACGCTGGTGCGGGTTGCCTGGGCCTTCGCGCTGGCCATGTCCATCGGCATGGCGCTGGGCCTTGCCATGGGGCTGTTCCCGGCGCTCGACCGCTGGCTCGACCCGTGGCTGGTGGTGTTCCTGAACCTGCCCGCGCTGGTGCTGATCGTGCTCTGCTATCTCTGGATCGGCCTGAACGAGACGGCCGCCATCGCCGCGGTGACGCTGAACAAGATCCCGAACGTCACCACCATCATCCGCGAGGGCGCCCGCGCGCTCGACCCGGGGCTGCGCGCCATGGCGCAGGTGTTCCGGATGCCGCGCCGCACCTACCTGCGCCACGTCATCCTGCCCCAGCTTGCCCCCTATACCACCGGCGCGGCGCGCTCGGGCATCGCGGTGATCTGGAAGATCGTGCTGGTGGTCGAGTTCCTGGGACGCTCGAACGGGATCGGCTTCCAGATCCACCTCTATTTCCAGCTGTTCGACGTGGCCCACGTGCTGGTCTACGCGCTGTCCTTCATCGCGGTGATGCTGGCGGTCGAATGGCTGTTCCTGCAGCCCTGGGAGCGGCGGGTGCGGCGCTGGAGGCTGGCGTGATCCGGGTCGATGTCCGCGCCAAGGATTATGACGGCGTGCCGGTGCTGCGCGATGTCCGCTTCGACGTCGCGCGGGGCGAGACGGTGGCGCTGCTTGGCCCCTCGGGGATCGGCAAATCGACCCTGTTGCGGCTGATCGCGGGGATCGACACCGATTTCGAGGGTCATGTCGAGGCCCCCGAGGCCATGGCGATCGTCTTTCAGGAACCGACGCTCCTGCTCTGGCGCAGTGTGCTCGACAACATCCTGCTGGTGCATCCGCGCCTGCCCCGGGACGAGGCGCTGGCGACGCTTGGCAAGGTGGGGCTTCGGGGCAAGGAAACGCAGTTCCCGACGCAACTCTCGCTCGGCCAGCAGCGGCGCCTCTCGCTCGCGCGGGCCTTCGCGGGCAAGCCCGAGCTTCTGATCATGGACGAGCCCTTCGTCTCGCTCGACGCCGCGATGGCGGACGAGATGCTGGGACTGGCCGAGGCGCTGATCGCTGAAACCCGTCCCGCCACGATCTTCGTCACCCATGCCGAACCCGAGGCCGCGCGCCTGGCGACGCGGCACCTTGTGCTTGGCGGACGGCCTGCCACACTGCAACCCTGACCGAAAGGACCACCGATGCGCCTGCCCCTGACCCTCGCTGCCCTCGCCTTCGCCCTGCCCGTGCAGGCCCACGACTTGGGCTTCGCCGGCCTGCTGTCCGCCTCGAACAAGGAAGAGCTGCCGCCGCTGACCCTGTCCTCGGGCAAGCCGGTGGCCGAGGGGCCGCTGACGCTGAAATCCGGCATGGCCTACGAGATCGAGATCGAGGCCGACGGCACCGCCGAACTGGGGCTGTCCGGCGCGGGCTTCTTCCGCGCGATCTGGATCAACGAGATCGTCATCAACGGGCTGGAGATCCGGCCGCTGGGCATCGACAGTGTCGAATTCGACAAGGCGGGCACCATGGAGATCGAGTTCATCGCCATCAAGCCCGGCACCTACGAGTTGCGCCAGCCCGGCACGACGGGACCCGACCAGGGCGTGACCATCACCATCCAATGAGCACGCTCGACGTCTCCCACGTGACCTATCGCTACGGCCCCAAGGTGGCGCTGGACGACGTGTCCTTCGCGCTGGAGCGGGGCCGGTTCTGCGCGCTGCTGGGGCCGAACGGGGCGGGGAAATCGACCCTCTTCTCGCTCCTGACGCGGCTGCTGGTCACGCGGGAGGGGAGGATCACCGTGGCCGGGCACGACCTGGCGCGGGAGCCGCGGGCGGCGCTTGGCAAGATCGGCGTGGTGTTCCAGCAGCAGACGCTGGATCTGGACATGACCGTGCTGCAGAACCTGCGCTATTTCGCTGCGCTGCAGGGTCTTTCGGGCGCGGCGGCGCAGAGGAACATCGACGCCGCGCTCGACCGGCTGGCGATGCGCGAGAGGGCGGGGGAAAAGGCGCGGGCGCTGAACGGCGGCCACCGGCGGCGGATGGAGATCGCCCGCGCCCTGATCCACGATCCCGAGGTGCTGCTGCTGGACGAGCCGACCGTGGGCCTCGACACCGCGTCGCGGCAGTCGATCACGGCGCATGTTCACGATCTGGCGGACGGCGGGCTTTCGGTGCTGTGGGCAACCCATCTGGTGGACGAGATCCGGCCGCGGGACGACGTGGTGGTGCTGCACCAGGGCCACGTTCTGGCCCATGACGACGCCGCTGCGATATCGGGCGAGAAGAGCCTGATCGACGCCTTCATCGCCATGACCGGCAAGGCGCCCGAGGAAAGGGTGGCCCTGTGACACCGTACCTCGTCGCCCTCTGGGCCATCACCAAGCGGGAATCCCTGCGCTTCATCAACCAGCGCAGCCGCTTCCTTGCCGCGCTGGTGCGCCCGCTGGTCTGGCTGATCGTCTTCGCCGCGGGCTTCCGCGCCGCCCTCGGCCTGTCGATCATCCCGCCCTATGCCACCTACATCACCTACGAGGTCTACATCGTCCCCGGCCTCTGCGGCATGATCCAGCTGTTCAACGGGATGCAGTCCTCGCTTTCGCTGGTCTACGATCAGGAAATGGGGTCGATGCGGCTTTTGCTTACCTCGCGCCTGCCGCGGTGGTGGCTTCTGTTCTGCAAGCTCCTGGCCGGGGTCGCGGTGTCGATCCTGCAGGTCTACGTCTTCCTCGCCATCGCCGCGGCCTTCGGGATCGTCATGCCGCCGCTCGGCTATCTCTATGCGCTGCCCGCGCTCGTCATCTCGGGGCTGATGCTGGGGGCGCTGGGGCTCCTGATCTCGTCGACGATCAAGCAGCTCGAGAACTTCGCCGGGGTGATGAACTTCGTCATCTTCCCGATGTTCTTCCTGTCCACCGCGCTCTATCCGCTGTGGAAGATGGCCGAAAGCTCGGAGCTTCTGCGCGATATCTGCGCGGTCAATCCGTTCACCCATGCGGTCGAGCTGATCCGCTTCGCGCTCTACCAGTCGTTCAACGGCATGTCCCTGCTCTGGGTCGCGCTGTCCTTCGTGGTGTTCATGGCGGGCTCGATGATCGGCTACGACCCCGCCTTCGGGATGACCCGGAAAAGGCCCGGCGGAAAGCCCTGAGCGTCAGACCGCGGCGAGGTGGCCGTCGCCCGTGTCCTTCAGCAGGATCCGCTGGGGCAGGACGCCGCGGGGCAGCACCGGGCTCGGCACCTCGCCCGCGGGACGCTGCGAGGGTTTGCGCTGGTGCGTGGGGTCGGGCACCGGCACGGCCTCGATCAGGGTCTTCGTATAAGGGTGCTTCGGCGCGCCGAAGATCTGCGCGCGGGTGCCGGTTTCGACGATCTGGCCGAGGTGCATGACGGCGACGCGGTCGGAAATGTTCTCGACCACCGCCATGTCGTGGCTGATGAACAGGTAGGCGATGCCGAACTCGGTCTTCAGCGCCTCCAGCAGGGCCAGCACGCGGGCCTGCACCGAGACGTCGAGTGCCGAGACGGATTCGTCGGCGATGATGAGCTTCGGTTGCAGCGCCAGCGCGCGGGCGATGCAGATGCGCTGGCGCTGGCCGCCCGAGAACTCGTGCGGGTAGCGGTCGATCTGGTCGCGCTCCAGGCCGACGCGTTCGAACAGTTCGGCGGTCTTCGCGCGCCGCTCGACCGGAGAGCCGATGCCGTGGATCACCAGCGGTTCGGCCACGAGGTCGCCCACCCGCATCCTCGGGTCGAGCGAGGCCATGGGATCCTGGAAGATCATCTGCACGTCCCGGAAGGCCGCGCCGCTGCGCCGCTGGTCCGACGCGACGGCGCGGCCCGCCACCTCGATCGTGCCGGTGAAGGGGACGAGGCCGACCATGGCCTTGGCGATGGTGGACTTGCCGCAGCCGGATTCGCCGACGAGCGAGAAGGTCTCGCCCGGCCGGATGTCGAAGCTGACCCCGGCGACGGCATGGACATGGGCCTGCACGGTGTTCAGCACGCCGCCCCGGATGTCGAAGCGGACCTTCAGGTCGCGGACCCGTACCAGCGGCTCGGTCGTCGGCGCCTTCACAGGCGCGCCGCCGTTGCCCATCCGCGGCACGGCGTCGAGGAGGGCGCGCGTATAGGGCTGCTTCGGGGCGGCGAACAGTTGCCGCACCGGCCCCTGCTCGACCATGCGACCGGCCTGCATCACCACCACGCGGTCGGCCATCTCGGCCACCACGCCCATGTCGTGGGTGATGAGGATGATGGCGGTGCCGAGGTCGCGCTGCAGGTCGCGGAGCAGCTCCAGCACCTCGCGCTGCACGGTGACGTCGAGGGCCGTCGTCGGCTCGTCGGCGATCAGGATGTCGGGGCGCAGCGCGACGGCCATGGCGATCATCACCCGCTGGCGCATTCCGCCGGATAGTTCGTGGGGATATTGCTTCAGCCGCCGTTCGGGCTGCGACATGCGCACGGCCTTCAGCGCCTCCAGCGCGCGGGCGCGGGCCTGTCCGCGGGGCAGGGTCTCGTGGGCCTCGATGGCCTCGGTCAGCTGTTTCCCGACGGTCAGCACCGGGTTCAGCGAGGTCATGGGCTCCTGGAAGATCATCGCGATGCGGTCGCCGCGGATGGCCCGCATCTTTCCCTCGGGCAGGGACAGCAGGTCGGTGCCCTTCAGCAGGATCCGCCCTGCCGAGACGTGGACCGCCGGGGGCGGCAGCAGGCCCATCACGGCGAGGGAGGTCAGGGACTTGCCCGACCCTGATTCGCCCGCGATGGCCAGCGTCTCGCCCCGGTTCAGGGTGAAGGAGAGACTGTCGACCAGCACCTTCGGCCCGGCCTCGGTGCGGACCGAGACCGACAGCCCCTCGACCGAGAGGACGGTGTCCGGGGCGACGGGCGCCCCGGAGGTTTTCGCATCGCCGCTCATTCGAAGACGCAGCGCGGGAAGTAGAAGCTGACGACCCAGTTCGGCATGTCGACGATCTCGGAAATCCTGAGATCGCCGCAGGTCGAGACCAGCATGTAGGCGTCGACCGCCGCCATCTGCCGGGTGGCGCAGAGGAGGTCGATCATGCCCGAGACCGCGTCCTTCGCCGCGCTCATCAGGTCCGGCCCGATGCCCGTCGTCACCTCGTAGCCCTTGGAGTCGAGGTGGCGCGTCACCGGTCCCGGCGTGGTGAAGCGCGGCATCTTCAGGTTCGCACCCTTCACGAGGTCGAGCGTCAGCACCGCGTCCATCGGGCTTTCGATGGCGGTGCCGCAGACCTCGCCATCCCCTTGCGCCGCGTGGGTGTCGCCGACGCTGAACAGCGCGCCCGCGACTTCCACCGGCAGGTACAGCTCGGTCCCTGCGGCGAGGTCGCGGATGTCCATGTTGCCGCCCACCCGGCGCGGCGGGACGATGGAGTGCAGCCCCGGCTCGGCCAGCGCGTTGCCGATGGTGCCGCAGAACGGCTTCAGCGGCACCGCGCCCTCGTCCCAGTAAAGCGCGGGGGCGAGGGTGTCGGCGTCATAGGTCCAGACCTGCAACGCCGGGTCGGTGAACTGGTCGGCCAGCAGGCCGAACCCCGGGATGTTCGCCGTCCAGCCCCAGCCCTTGCCGTTCTCGCGGCGGGGGGCGAAGCTTTCGATGGTGACCTTCAGCGCATCGCCGGGCTCGGCCCCTTCGACGAAGATCGGCCCCGAGACCGGGTTGATCTTGCCGAAGTCCAGCGCCGAGACGTCGGCGACGGTGGACGACGGGCCAAGCTGGCCCGCCGAGGAATCCTTGCAGTGGAACAGGATCGTGGATCCGGGCGCCACCCTTTCGACCGGGGCAATGGAATTGTCCCAGCCGAAATGGTGCTGCGCGCCGTGGATGGTGTAGTCGCAGGCCTTGCACATGGTCTTACTCGGTCACGTAGACGTAGTCGTAGTTGACCGGAATCGACACCGGATCGACGTAGAGCGCGTCGTCACCGCCCATGCGGGCCGACTTCATGGTATAGCGCTGCTCGTTGAACACCGGCACCCAGGGCGCGTCCTCCATGATCTTCATGTAGACGTCGGACCACTTCGCCAGCCGCGCGTCCTTCTGTGCCGGGTCGGCCATGGAGTCGGCCTCGGCCGCCTCCTTGTCCAGCTCCTCGTTGCAGTACCACGACCAGTTCCAGCCGCCCTGCACCGCGCCCGCACAGCCCAGGATCGGGCCGTAGAAGTTCGAGGCATCCGGGAAGTCGGCGATCCAGGCCATGCCGCCCGACCAGATCATCGGCGCCTGGTCCTTCTCGCCTCCGGCCGCGATGACGTTGGCTTGGGCGAGGGACTGGATCGAGGCCTTGATGCCGATCTGCGACAGGTCCTGCTGGATCGCCTGCGCGATCCGCGGGTTCGGGTCGGTGTTCATCACGAAGAGCTCGGTCTCGAACCCGTCGGGATGCCCGGCCTCGGCCAGCAGCGCCTTGGCGCCCTCGACGTCGTACTTGTAGCCTTCGTAGCCCTCCGTATAGCCCGGCATCGACGGCGGCAGCGGCTGGGTGGCGGGCACGGCACGGCCGTTGATGATCTGGATGATCCGCTCCTTGTTGATCGCCATGTTCACCGCCTTCCTCACCTTCACGTCGTCGAAGGGCGGCATGGTGACGTTCATGGTGATATAGCCGGTGTGCAGCTGCCCGCCCTCGACGACGCGCGCCGCCTGCTCGGGGTCGTTCATCACCTCGACGAACTTCGCGGGCGGGATGCCGTCGCCCGGCACGTCGACCTCGCCGTTCTGGAGGCGGAGGAGGGCGACGATGGGCTCCTGCCCGACCTCGAAGGTGATCTGGTCGAGATAGGGGATGCCCTCGCGCCAGTAGTCGGCGTTCTTCTCGAACACCAGCCGCTGGCCGATGGTCCACTCGGCCAGCTTGAAGGCGCCGGTGCCCACGGGCTGCTTGCCGAAGTCGGCCCCGGCCGCCTCGACGGCCTCCTGCGGCACGACCGAGGCGAAGTTCAGCGCCATGACGTGCAGGAAGGTCGCGTCGGGGCGGGAAAGCTTGATGACGACCGTGCTTTCGCCGGGGGTCGAGACGCCCGACAGTTCGGTGGCCGAACCGTCGGCCATGGCGTCATAGCCCTCGATCGCGCCGAAGAAGCCCGCGCCGGGGCTTTGCGTCGTCGGGTTGGTGACGCGGTTCAGCGAGTATTTCACGTCCTCGGCCGTCATCTCGCGGCCGTTGTGGAATTTGACGCCGGGACGCAGCTTGAACGTGTAGGTCATGCCGTCGTCCGAAATCTCGTAGCTTTCGGCAAGGCCCGGGCGCAGGTCGGTGGTGCCGGGGACATAGTCCATCAGGCCGTCGAAGATCGACTTGATCATCGACCAGTTCTGCCAGTCGTAGCCGATGGCGGGGTCCAGGGTGGCCACGTCGTCCTTGTAGGTGATGGTGATCGACCCGCCTTCCTTGGCGTTCGGATCGGGCGTGTAGTCCTGGGCAAGCGCGGGCGCCCCGGCCATGGCGGCCAGAAGCGCGGTGGTGGCAAGCAGTTTCCTCATTGTCTTCCTCCTGTTGGTTTATGGGTTCAGCGCAGTCGGATGCGCGGGTCGATGAACGGGGTGACGAGATCGGCCAAGAGATTGCCGAGCACGATGGCGCAGGCCGAGACAAGCGTGACGCCCATGATAATCGGGATGTCGACGCGCTGGATCGCCTGCCAGGCCAGCTGGCCGATGCCGGGCCAGCCGAAGACGGATTCCACCACCACGATCCCGCCCATGAAGATGCCGATGTCGATGCCGATCATGGCGATGATCGGCAGGATCGCGTTCGGCAGGGCATGGCGCAGGATGACGCGGGCACGGGTCAGTCCCTTGGCGCGGGCGGTGCGGATGTAGTCGGCGCGCAGCACGTCCACCATGGACGAGCGCATCATGCGCGAATACCACCCCGAGCCCATGATCCCGAGTGTCACCGAGGGCAGGACGAGGTGGGCAAGGGTGCCGTAGCCGCCGATGGGGAACCACTTGAGCTGCACCGCGAAGACGTAGAGCAGCAGCAGGCCGACGACGAACTGCGGGGCCGAGACGCCGACGAAGCTGGCGATCATCAGGGTGTTGTCGGTGGCGCTGCCGCGCTTCAGTGCCGCGACGATGCCCATGGTCAGGCCGAGGATCAGCTCGCAGCCGATGGCGCCTGCCATGAGCAGAAGGGTGGCGGGGAGGCGGGCGGCGATCAGCTCGGACACCTCGGAGCGCTGCAGGTAGCTGCGCCCGAGGTCGCCCTGCACGAGGCCGGTGAGATAGCGCCAGTACTGGACCATCAGCGGCTGGTCGAGGCCAAGCTGGGCGCGGATGTTCTCGACCGTCTGGGCGGTGGCCGAGCGGCCCGCGATCTGGCGCACCGGGTCCGCCGGAAGGGCGTAGAGCAGGACGAAGGTGATGAAGGACACGCCGAGGAGGATCAGGAGCGATACCAGCAGGCGGCGGACAAGGTAGGCGGCCATCAGTCGCGTCCCCGCTGTGTCGGGTCCAGCACGTCGCGCAGGGCGTCGCCGAGGAGGTTGAAGGACAGGGCGAGGATCAGGATCGCCATGCCGGGGAAGAAGACCAGCCAGGGGGCGGCCTGGAAATAGGTCTGGTTCTCGAAGATGATGTTGCCCCAGCTTGCCGTCGGGGGCTGCACGCCGATGCCGAGGAAGCTCAGCGTCGCCTCCAGCAGCACGGTGGTCGAGATCCCGAGCGTGCCCCAGACGATGATCATCGGCACGAGGTGGGGCAGGATGTGGCGCAGCAGGATCCGCATGTGCCCGGCGCCGAGGGTCCTTTCGGCCGCGATGAACTCGCGTTCCGCCAGCGACGTCGTCTCGGTATAGAGCACCCGCGCCGTCTGCACCCAGTTCACGATGGCGATGACCATGGCGACGATCCAGAGCGAGGGCGAGAAGATCGCGGCAAGGCAGATGGCGAGCAGCAGCGCCGGGAAGGCCATCATCAGGTCGGTGAACCGCATCAGCACGGCGCCCGTCAGTCCGCGGACATAGCCCGCGGTGACGCCCACCACGGTGCCGATGACCAGCGCGATGCCGTTGGCGACGATGCCGATGATGAGGGACGTGCGCGCGCCGTAGAGGATTCGCGTCAGCAGGTCGCGGCCCAGAAGGTCGGTGCCCAGCGGAAACTGCCCGCCCGGCGGCATGGGGGCGCCGGTGATGGTGAGGCCGTCGAACATCTGCTCGTTCGGGTCATAGGGGGTGAGCCAGGGCGCGAAGATCGCGCCGAGCACCGTGAGGACGATCAGCACAAGACCCAGGACGGCCAGCTTGCGCCGCGCTAGGCGCCGGAGGGCCGAGCGGGGCCGGGGCGCGGCGGGATCAGCGGCGGCGGACATCTGCGCCTCCCTCTTCCGGGGCTTCCGGGGGCTCGGCGATGCGGCGGGCGGCTTCCTCGATCGTCACCTGCCAGGCCATGGCCAAGGCGCGGAGCTGGTCATAGGCCTCGGCCTCGGTCTTGCCCCGCGCGGCCAGGAGCAGGACGGCCTTCACGACCGTCTGCCGCTCGGCCAGCCGCGCCTTCAGTCCCGCGATCTCGTCGGCCAGGCGGCGGCGCGTCTCGAAGGACTGGCGGGCGATCAGCAGGGCGGAATAGACGCCGCCGTCGCCCACGGGCTTCAGCATCTGCGCATCGGCCCCGGCGGACAGCGCCCATTCGATCCGCCCCGGCGCCTCTGACCCGATCAGCGCGATCAGCGGCATCGGCGCGCGTCCCGCGGGCCAGGGAAACATCGCGTCGTGGCAGAGGTCGGCATCGAAGAAGACGAAGTCGGCGGCCAGCGCGGCCGCTCCCGGCTCGGGCCAGTCGTGGGCGGGGCGCAGGCCGATGGCGGAGAGCTGGCGGGTGAGCGCCTGCACCGTCGCGTGGGGCCGGTGCAGGATCAGCGCGGTTGCGCCGCCGAGTTCGGGCGTCGGCAGGCGGCGGATCATGGCACCGCCCTCAGCGCCGGACGCGGCGCGGCGGGCCAGCGTTCGCGCCGGGTCAGGTAGGGATCGGCCACCACCTGCCCCGCGCGCTCGATCACCTCGAACCGTCCGTTCGTGACGCGGGCGATCAGCACCGGCAGGCGCATGTGGTGGGTCTCGGCGTCCAGCCCGAAGTCGCGGGCGGCGGGGCTG
The DNA here is from genome assembly GCF_002869745.1 of Oceaniglobus roseus. GTDB lineage: Bacteria > Pseudomonadota > Alphaproteobacteria > Rhodobacterales > Rhodobacteraceae > Oceaniglobus > Oceaniglobus roseus. The sequence continues at coordinate 44,372 of NZ_PNOS01000001.1, read as the reverse complement.
GCCAGCAGGGTGGCGAGGTCGGCGTCGGGCCCCGTCTCCTCGATCAGGCGGGCCAGCATCCGGACCGCGCCATAGGCCGCGGCCTCGTACGAGGAATCGGCGCCGGAATCGGTCGCGGCGCGCCAGCCCCGTTCGCCCGCGAAATGGGGCCCGACCGCGATCAGCCCCTCGGCGGCCCGGCCCAGGACCGGCAGTTCGCATTCGGTGAGGTTGCAGGACAGCACCGGGCAGGCGTCCCCGGCGAAGGCGGGATCGGCCTGCCGCAGTTCGGCCATGGCGGCGAGGAAGGCATGGGAGCTGTCGCCGATCAGGTTGTTCAGCACGAAGTCGGGGCGCAGCGCCGCGATCTCGGCCACCAGCCGGGCGATGCCGGTGTCGCCCACCGCGAGATAACGCTCGCCCAGCACGGCGCCGCCCTGCGCGGTCAGCGTCTCGCGGGCGACGCGGTTCATCTCCCAGCCCCAGATGTAGTTCGAGCCGGTCAGGAAGGCGCGCCGCCCGAAGCGCGGCACCGCCCAGTGCAGCAGCGGCAGCAGGTGCTGGTTCGGGCAGGCATGGGTATAGACGACGCGATCCGAGGTCTCGAACCCCTCGTGCGGGCAGGCGTACCACAGCACGCCGCGGCCGCGTTCCAGCGCCGGGATCACCTCCTTCCGCGAGGAGGAGGTGATGCAGCCGACGACATGGCGGGCGGCGCTTTCGGCGAGGATCCGGGCGCAGAGCGGTTCGTAAAGATCGAGGTTGCCCTTCGGATCGGCCTCGACCGGGGTCAGGGTCAGGCGAGACCCGGGATCGGCGTTGACGTCGGCGATGGCGGCCAGCGCCCCGTCGCGGCAGGCGCGCGACATCTGGCCATAGCTGCCACCCTGGGAATAGAGCAGGCCGATATCGACGGGCGTTCTCACGCGGCGGGTCTCCCTCAACGAAAAACGCCCCGCACCGCGATCGCCGGGGCGATGCGGAAACGGGGCGCGAATGCCATGCGGCCGATGCCGCTTTCCCCTTCTCTGCCGCGGGAGGGGGCTCCCGGTCAATGCATTGTCGTGCAATCCGGCCGCGACAGCCCCGTTTTCCGGGACTGCCGCCTTTTTGTGCGCCCCGGCGCGGGCACCGGTGCGGTTACGGGCGCAGGGTCATGCGGCGTCGGGCAGCGGCGAGGCTGCGGCGTCGCGGGCGCGCCAGCGCCCCCGGTCCCACCGCCGCCCCAGCCCGCCCGCCTTGTCCAGCGCACAGAGCGTCAGCCAGCCGTTGTCGAACAGCGCCGCCACGTCGGGCCGCCGGGCGAGGACCTTCGCGATCATCGGCTCCGGCGCGTCCACGGCGACGATCAGCCGGGCGGGGAGGTGGCGCAGCGCGCTGCCGTCGTGGACCGATTGCCAGGGCAGGCCGGTGCGCAGGCCGCCACCGTTGCCTTCCAGCACGCCGATGCCGCCGACGACGTTGTGCAGCAGCTTGTTGCCCGCGCCGAACGCCTCGGGCGCGACGCTGGATCCATGGTACTGGAGCGCGATCCAGCTGGCGACGACGACCGGCGCGGCGAGGATCTGTTCCAGCGTTCCAGCGTCCTCGTCGTCGCGCCGCCAGCTGTAGTCGTGCAGGAACACCCGCCCGCCCAGATTGCGCCCGCGGGTGCGGTTGCGGGGGGCGGCGATGAAGGCCCGGCACCCGGCCAGACCCCATTCGGGCCGGACTTCGGACCAGGTGCGACCCCGCGCGGCCAGGCCTTCCGCCGTGCCGCGGGGCAGGGTGGCCGCCCGCTCGGTCCGCGCGACCGGACCTGCGGCGGCCAGGGCGCGGCGCAGCCGGGCGAGGTCTTCGGCGTGGCTTGCGGGCAGCCCGTCGGCGAACAGCCGCACCTCGTCGGACACCGTGTCGTGAAGCCCGGCGACGAAGACGGTTTCGGCAGGGATCGGGATGCCCTTCGCCCGCAGCCCTTCGCGCACGGGCGCCTCGTTCAGCAGCCCGGCCAGGAGGCGGGCGTTGACGTCGCCCGCGTGGCCGCCGCAGGCGCCGCATTGCAGGGCGCTCGCGTGGGGCGCGTTCGTCACCGTCGCACCGTGGCCGCAGACCAGCACCAAGCGGGCGAAGCCCTCGGTCAGGGACATCGCGCCAAGGATGGCGCCCGCCGTGGCGATCCGGGCGTCGAGCGGAAGGTCCAGCTGCGGCGCGGCTTCGGCCTTCGGACCGGCGCCGTGGGTGAAGCTGTCGCGCAACAGCTTCCAGACATAGAGCGGCCCCGCCGCCTCGACATAGGCGAAGCCTGAGACGGCGGCGCGCTTGAACCGGCCCCAGGCGCGAACCGTGCGCAGCCGGATCCGGGCGGCGGTGTCCTCGGTCGCGTCGCCGCCGCTGCGGGTGTCGACGGAGGGCGTCAGCAGCACCGGCGCCCGTGCCTCCTCGATGTCCGAGGCAAAGCCGTGGTGGCGCACCGGCAGACCGAAGAAGCCCGCGAAGCCGATGGTCTGCACGCCGCCGTCCGCCGCCTCGATCGCCCGGCGCAGCACTTCGGACCGGGTGTCGATGCAGAAGGCGGCCTGAAGCGGCGGGGCCCCGGCGCCAGCCTCCGCCGCGGGCTCGGACAGGGTGCCGGCCAGCTGCCGTTCGGCCGCAGCGTCCACGGCCTGTTGCAGCGCGGCGTCGAGGATCAGGTCGGCATCGGGCGCGGCGGGCTCGGCGAAAGCGGCCTGCGCCTGCGCCCAGGCCGCGCGCCGCGCCGCCCCCCCCGCCTCGAGCAGCGCCACCTCCCAGGACAGGCGCACCGTCAGCAGGTCGAAGGCGGTCGTGTCCTCGGTCCCGTCCCGCTCGGCGATGAAGCCGAGGTGGCGGGCATACTGCGCCCAGCCCGACAGGGTGACGAGCAGGCGGTGGAAGTACGCCGGTGCGGCCTCGGCCGACAGGTCCAGCGTCTCGCAATAGGCGGCGAGGGCGGGCCGCGACGCGGCGGGGGCATCGGCCAGCCGCGCGGCGAAGCCCGGCAGACCGGCGATCCCTGGCGTGAGGTCGCGGCTGGCGAAGGCGCGCCACGAGGGCCAGGCGGTCTGCTCGGGCGCCGGCCAGAAGGCCTGCCCCCGGTCGAAATGCGCCGCCGCCCAGAGACCGATCCGGTCCTCGATCAGGCCCGGCCAGTCGATACCGCTGTCCGCGGCGGCGAGGTCGGCGATGCTGGGCAGGGGGGCTGCCGGCGCGGGCTCGGTCCGGGCCGCGCGGCGCAGATCCTCGGGGCTCAGCCCGTGCGCGGCGGCCCCGGCAGCAAGGTCGGCGTCGGTGAGCAGACCGGAGTCGAGCATCGCGGCCGCCTCGGCGCGCGGCAGGAACACCCGCCCGCCGCCGACCCGCCGCAGCCGGGCCGCGGCGGCCAGCCGCGACTCGCCGGTCTGTCCCAGCCAGGGGTTGACGGCGGCCGTCGCCTCCAGCGGGAAGGCCGGGGGAATCTGGCCGATGGCGGCCCCGGCGGCGGCGAAGGTCTCGAGCGCGGGGCCAGACCAGGTTCTGGGCATGTTCATCTCAGTTCTTCCTTCTGCGGGGTCCAGCGGCCGGCAAGCCGGGCGAAGATCGTGTCGATGTAGAGGCCGTTCATCAGGTGGACGCGGATCCCGGTGGCCGCCGGGTGGCCCGCCCAGAGCGGGAAGGTGGTCTGCGCCAGGGCCGCGATGCCGAAGGTCACGACGGCCAGCACGATGGTCGCCCAGATCAGCCCGTCGGGCGGCGGCGGCGCGGGAAGGGTCGCGGCGGACATGGCGACTGCCGCGTGCTGGAGCGCGAAGTAGGCGGCCGTCGCCACGGCGGACAGCGCCGCGGTGCGCAGGGCCAGCGCCCGCGGGGCGCGGTCGGCAAGGCCCTGGGCGACCAGGTAGACGACGCCGAAGATCAGGATCGCGCCAAGGCCGATGGCCTGGGGCGATTTCGTCGCCAGCCCGAACACCAGCCCGATGGCGAGGTAGAGCCCGAGCGCCAGCCCGAAGGCCCGCGCAACGGCGGCCAGGTCGGGCACCGCCGCGGGACCGGGGCGGCGGATCGACGACACCTCGCGCACCGCGTTGCCGGAGACGAGGAAGGCGTGGGCCTTGTAGAAGGAATGGGCGACGATGTGCAGCAGCGCGAGCGGGAACAGGGCCAGCCCGCATTGCAGCACCATGAAGCCCATCTGCGCGCAGGTCGACCAGGCCAGCGCCGTCTTCACCGCGGGCTGGGTCAGCGCGATCGAGGCGGCGAGCAGGGCGCTGAACCCGCCGACGAGGGCCAGCACCGCCAGCACGCCCGGGGCGGTCAGCAGCACGTCGGCGAAGCGGATCAGCAGGAAGCCGCCGCCGTTGACGACCCCAGCGTGCAGCAGGGCCGAGACCGGGGTGGGCGCTTCCATCACTTCGGTCAGCCACCCGTGGGTCGGGATCAGGGCCGACTTGAAGATGGCGGACACCGCCAGCAGCAGCGCGGCAAGCCAGAGCGGTCCGCCCCCCTCGCCCGCCCGGGCGGCGGCGTTGATCTCGGCGATGTCGAGCGTGCCGAAGCCCGCGGCCAGCAGCGCCGCGGCGGCGACCAGGGCGGCGCTGGCCGCGAAGCCGCAGATCGCTTTCTTGCGCGCCGCCCGCTGCGCGCGGGGCCGCTCGGGATAGAAGAGCAGCAGCCGTTGCAGCGCCCAGCCGGTGGCGATCCAGCCGAATGCCAGTTGCAGCAGGTTCCCGGCGATCACCAGCAGCAGGACGCAGGCGATGGTGGCCGACATCCAGCCCATGAAGGCGGGCTGCCGCGCCTCGCCGTCCAGCGCCACGCGGGAGAAGCGCAGCACGACCCAGCCGACGAAGCCGACGGTCAGGATCATCGCCACGCTGACGATGTCGATCCGCGCCGACAGGCCCGCCGTGGCGACCCCGATCAGCGGGCTGGTCGCGGGACCGTCCAGCGCCAGCGCCAGGGCGGCCACGATGCCGACCGTCAGCGCCATCAGCGCCGCGCTCTCGGGCAGCCACAGGCTGCGGTCGCCGCGCGGCGGCGGGCGCAGGGCCATCAGGACGGCGGCGGCGGCGAGGGCAAGGGGGGCCAGGAACAGAAGCAGGCTCATCGCGGATCTCCGGGACAGGGACGCGCCGTTACATAGATGGGGAGGGGAGTGGCGAAAAATACATTGTTTGAAGCGAAACGTTCTGATTAATAGAACGTCATGCGGCTGAACTTTCACCATCTGCGGTACTTCCAGGAGGTCGCCCACGAGGGCAACCTGACTCGCGCGGCGCAGAAGCTGAACCTGTCGCAGTCGGCCCTTTCGACGCAGATCCGACAGCTGGAGGACCGCCTGGGCCACGCGCTGTTCGACCGCAGCGGCCGTACCCTGACCCTGACCGAGGCGGGGCGCATCGCGCTGGACCATGCCGACCGGATCTTCGACGTGGGAGACGACCTGATGGCGACCTTGGCGGGGGGCGGGCGCAGTTCGGCCCCGCTGCGGGTCGGGGCGCTGTCGACGCTGTCGCGGAACTTCCAGCTGCGCTTCCTGCGCCCGGTGCTTCGGGATCCGGGGGCGGGGCTGGTGCTGACCTCGGGCAACAGCAGGTCGCTGCTGAGGGCGCTCGAGGCGCTGATGCTGGACGTGGTCCTGCTGACCGAACCGCCGCCGCGCGACGCCTTTCCGGGCCTCGTCGCTCACCGGCTGGCCGAGCAGCCGGTGGCGATCCACGGCACCGCGCGGCGCCTTGCCCATGACAGCCTGTCCGATCTGCTGACGTCCGAGCCGATGATCCTGCCGGCGGAAAGCTCGATCCGCACGGGGTTCGACAGCCTGACGGCGCGGCTGGGGGTGACGCCGCGCATCGCGGCGGTGGTGGACGACATGGCCATGGTGCGCCTTCTGGCGCGCGACGACGTGGGCCGGGCGATCACCCCCGCCGTGGTTCTGGCCGACGAGCTGGCCCAGGGCCTGCTGGCCAGCGCGCCCTTCCCGCTGGACATCGTCGAAAGCTTCTATGCCGTCACGGCCCCCCGTACCTTCCCCCACCCGGAGTTGCAGCGGCTGGTCGGCGGTGGGCAGGACGGCGCGGCCGGGGGCTGAGACGGGGCCGAAAGGGGGGTCGGTCGGGCCGCGCCCGTCACCGCTCCTGCTTCAGCCAGACCTCGACCCGTCGGTTCACCTCGCGGCCCCAGGCGACCTCGTCGCAGGCCATCGGCAACGCTTCCCCGAAGGCTTCGGTCTGGAGCGTGATGCGTGACGGATCGACGGTGCGCGCGGCGATGCGCACGGCATCGCGCACCGTGTCGGCGCGGCTCAGCGCAAGGCGGCGGTTCACCGTGGCGTCACCCTGCCCGTCGCTGAAACCGGCGAACAGGAGGGTGCGGTCGTCGAACACCCCGCGCTCCAGCGCCTCGGCCAGGAGCGCCACGTTCGAGCGGGACTGGGCGTCCAGCGTGCTCGACCCGCCCTCGAAGCGGAAGGTGACGGTCAGGCGGCTGTGTCCGTCCAGCCGCCGCACCATCTTCTGCAGTTCCGCCAGCCCGACCTCGCCACCGGCGTTCAGGATCGCGTTGGCGAAGCGCGCGCCCTGTTGCTGGAACGGGATCGCGCCCGGGAACTGGTCGACGAAACCGGCGCGGCGGATCACCGGCTGGGCCGCCGGAGAGCCGATGTAGGTCAGGAACTCGCGCACCAGCCGCGGCAGGCGATAGCCGGGAAGGTAGAGGAACAGCGGCGCGGTCAGCGGATAGTCCTCGGTCTTGATGTCGGTGATCGTGGCGGCGGATTCGATCCCGCAGGGGCCGCTGATCGGCAGCGGTACGGCGTTGCCGATCTCGGAAAAGCTGCCGACTCCCAGGGCGAAGGGGCTGTCGGCGACCGCGTCCGCCAGTTCGGCGTCGCTGTCGTGGAAGGTGATGTCCGGGGCCAGCGCGCCGGCCGGGGTCACGCGCTGGGCGAAGGCCTGGGTCAGTCCCGAGCTCTCGCTGCGCAGGTGCAGCTCGATCGGTTCGGCCGGGCCGCCGAAGGCGCTCCAGTCGGTGATTTCGCCGCGGAAGACGGCGGCAAGATCGCCGAGGGGGATCCGGGTGAGGGTGCTGGAGGCCGAGACCAGCGGCACCAGCGCGTCCAGCGCGGCGATGCGCGAGCGTCCGGCGGCGTTCAGGTCGCCCAGTCCCGCCTCGCGGCCAAGGGCGGCCTCCTGCGGCGTCACCTCGCGCAGCGACAGGGCGATGTCGGCCTCGCCCGCGATCAGGTCGGCGAAGCCCTCGGACGAACTGGTGAGGTCGAAGGTGAAGCGCCCGGCCAGGCGGCCGCCGTCCCGCTCGCTCAGCTCGTAGCGGAAGCGCATGTCGGACTGGGCGATCCGGGCGACGGTGAAGCCGTTGCGCGCGGCGAAGGATTCCAGCAGCACCGGGAGCAGCACGTCGCCCATGGAGGGCGCGCCAGAAAGCGTGACCTCGGCGACATAGTCGGTCAGGTCGGGGCATCCCGGCCCCTCGCACAGTACCCCCGAGCCGTCGAGGGTCAGCACGCCGTACTTGGTCTCGACCCGGTAGAACTCGCCGTCGAAGCTCAGGAGGTTGCCCGAGAGTTCAAGCGATCCATCCCGGGCGGTGAGGGTGACATCTTCGGCCCCGGCGGCGACGGGCGCCAGGGACAGGAATAGCGCGGCGAGGGCCGCCGCGCGGGGGATCTGCATGGGCTGCCTGCAACCTCGGTCTTCAGTTTGCGGCGATCTTCAGGTCTCGGAGCAGGTTTTTCAACACCAATGTACGTTCGCCCGACGCGCAGGACGGCAGGTCGACGGCAAGCGCCATGGCCGAGAGCACGCCGTCGGCCGCAGGCTGGAGGATCGTCCCGGACACCTGCCGTCCGCAGAACCGCCGATCGACCTCCGCCTCGACGCTGAGACGGACGGCGCCACGGCGCAGCGTGTCGAAGGCCGGGAAGGTATAGACCTCGGCGCTGCGCCCGCCCGCCCCGTCTCCGAGCCGCACCAGGAAGCCGCCGCGGCCGCGCACCGCGCGCATCGGCGCGCCCGGCGTCCCCGCCCAGACGTGACCGGCGCTGTCGCGCCCGGCCCCGAGTTCGAGGGCGTGGATATGAAGCGGTGCCGAGTCGTCGGCCAGCAGGATCACGCGGGCATAATCCACCGCATCGGGCACGCTGGCCGCGGCGCGCAGGGTCCGCCCGGCCAGGGCGACGTCGAACACGGCTTCCGGGGTCAGGGCGGGCACCTCGGCCGACCAGCGGCCCTCGGCGTCGGTCCGAAGATCGAAGCTCAGGCCTTCGTGGTGCAGCGTTGCCGGCATGTCGGGGGCGCAGGGAGCGTGCAGCGCAAGACGGACCAGCGCCGCCGCCGTGGGACTGGCGGTGAGGATTGCGGCGCAGGCGGTCGTTTCGAGCCGCGGCTTCGGGCGTGGCGAGGCGGTGCGCAGGGGGGCGGCCAGATCGCCCGTGGTCAGGACGGGCCCCGCTGGACCGGGCCGCAGGAGGCTTTGCGACGAGGTGGGCGCAGGGCCGAGATCGGCCGCGGCGCGGGTCTGCATCAGGTCGCTGCCGAAGTCGGACAGGATCAGACCGAATGCCGCGAGGCACAGCCCTTTCAGAAGCGTCCGCCGTATCAGCCCTGCCATGTGCCCGGTCTCCTGCCCTTCGGTCGGAGGGCAGGATCGGTGACAATGGGGCCGGTTTCAGGGCATTGTTTCGGCGATCGCGCGGTCTTGTCTGGGCGGTGTCAGACCAGTTCGCCGTGGCAGTGCTTGAACTTCTTGCCCGATCCGCAGGGGCAGGGATCGTTGCGGCCGGGGTTGCCCCAGGTCGAGGGATCCTCCTCGACGAAGCCGGTGGCGGGGTTCTCGGCCGGCGCCTCCTGCTCGGCCTCGACCTTCGCCTGTGCGGCCTGCCGCTGCGCCATCATCTGCTGGAGCATCGCGCGCTGCTCTTCCTCGCTCATCGGGCGGATCTGGGCGAGGCGCGTGGTCACGTCCTGGCGAAGCGTGTCGAGCATGCTTTCGAACAGCTGGAAGGCTTCGGTCTTGTACTCGTTCAGCGGATCGCGCTGGGCATAGCCGCGGAAGCCGACGACCGAGCGCAGGTGCTCCAGCGTCAGCAGGTGCTCGCGCCATTTCTGGTCGATGGCCTGCAGCAGCACCTGCTTCTCGATCTGGCGCATGTTCTCGGGGCCGAACTGGGCCGCCTTCGACGCCATCATCTCGTCGCTGGCCTTCATCAGCCGCTCGCGGATCACGGTGTCGTCCACCCCGTCCTCGTCGCACCAAGCCATCACCGGCACGTCGATCCCCAGCTTCTCGACACAGGCGACGTACAGCCCTTCGCCGTCCCACTGGTCGGCATAGCTTTTCGCGGGGATGTAGATGTCGACCAGGTCGTCGATCACCTGGTGGCGCATGTCCTCGGCGATCTCGGCCAGGTCCTGCGCCTCCATGATCTCGCGGCGCTGGCCGAAGATGACCTTGCGCTGGTCGTTCATCACGTCGTCGTATTTCAGCAGCTGCTTGCGGATGTCGAAGTTGCGCCCCTCGACCTTCGCCTGCGCCTTCTCCAGCGACTTGTTCACCCAGGGGTGCACGATCGCCTCGCCGTCCTTCATGCCGAGCTTGCCCAGCACGTTGTCCAGCCGCTCGGAGCCGAAGATGCGCATCAGGTCGTCTTCGAGCGAGAGGTAGAACGAGGACTTGCCGGGGTCGCCCTGGCGGCCGGACCGGCCGCGCAGCTGGTTGTCGATCCGGCGGGATTCGTGACGCTCGGTGGCGAGGACGTAGAGGCCGCCCACCTCCTTGACGCGCGCCTTCTCGTCCGCGACCTCGGCCTCGATCCGCTGGCGCACCTCGTCGGGATGCGCCTCGGGATCGGCCTCGAGGGCCTGCATCACCTTCATGTCGACGTTGCCGCCCAGCTGGATGTCGGTGCCGCGCCCGGCCATGTTGGTGGCGATGGTGACGGCGCCGAACTTGCCCGCGTCGGCGACGATCTGGGCTTCCTGCTCGTGCTGGCGGGCGTTCAGGACGTTGTGCTCGATCCCTTCCTTCTGGAGGAGGTTCGACAGGAACTCGGACTTCTCGATCGAGGTGGTGCCGACAAGGACCGGCTGGCCCTTCGCCTTGGCTTCCTTGATGTTCTCGACGATGGCCGCGTATTTCTCGCGCGCCGTCCGATAGACCGCGTCATGCTCGTCGATCCGGGCGATCGGGCGGTTGGTCGGCACCTCGACCACGCCCAGGCCGTAGATCTCCTGGAATTCCTCGGCCTCGGTCGTGGCCGTGCCGGTCATGCCCGAGAGCTTGTCGTAGAGGCGGAAGTAGTTCTGGAAGGTGACGGAGGCCAGCGTCACGTTCTCGGGCTGGATCTTGACGCCTTCCTTGGCCTCGATGGCCTGGTGCAGGCCGTCGGACAGGCGGCGACCGGCCATCATCCGGCCGGTGAACTCGTCGATCAGCACGACCTCGCCGTTCCGGACGATATAGTCCTTGTCCTTCTGGAACAGCTTGTGCGCCCGAAGGCCCTGGTTCACGTGGTGGACGATGGTGGTGCTTTCGGGATCGTAGAGCGTCTGCCCCTCGGGCAGGATGCCCGCGCCCGCAAGGTGGTTCTCGAGGAACTCGTTGCCGTCCTCGGTGTAGGTGACGTTGCGCGTCTTCTCGTCCAGCTTGAAGTGGCTGTCGTTCAGCAGCGGGATCACCCGGTCGATGGTCATGTACATCTCGCTGCGGTCCTGCGAGGGGCCGGAGATGATGAGGGGCGTCCGCGCCTCGTCGATCAGGATCGAGTCCACCTCGTCGACGATCGCGTAGTTGTGGGCGCGCTGGTACATGTCCGAAAGCTCGGACTTCATGTTGTCGCGCAGGTAGTCGAAGCCCAGTTCGTTGTTTGTCGCGTAGGTCACGTCGGCCTTGTAGGCCGCGCGCTTCTCGTCCTCGGGCTGCTGCGGATAGACCGCGCCGGTGGTCAGGCCCAGCATGCCGAAGACCTTGCCCATCCACTCGGCATCGCGGCGCACGAGGTAGTCGTTGACGGTGACGATATGCACGCCCTTGCCCGTCAGCGCGTTCAGGTAGGCGGGGAAGGTGGCGACGAGCGTCTTGCCCTCGCCTGTCTTCATCTCGGCGATGTTGCCCTGGTGCAGGAAGATGCCGCCCATCAGCTGCACGTCGAAGGCGCGCAGACCAAGCGCCCGCTTCGCGGCCTCGCGGCAGTTGGCGAAGGCTTCGGGCAGCAGCGCGTCCAGGCTTTCGCCGCCCATGGCCCGCTGCGCCAGCGCCTCGGTCCGTTCCTTGATCTGGGTGTCGGTGAGTTTCTGGAACTCCGGCTCCAGCGCGTTGATCTGCTCGACCAGGGGGCGGGTGGCCTTGACCTTGCGGTCGTTCGGCGTGCCGAAGACCTTTTTCGCGATGGTTCCAATACCCAGCATGTTCACTCCTGACGGCTTCGTGTGAGGGGATTGCTTGCCCATCCGGACAGCGCGCCGTAGACACGGCTGCGAAACGCGCCCCTCATGGCCACGATGCGATGTAAGGGGGACCATGATTGGTGTCAACGTCGGGCCCCTTTGCACCCGACAGGAAGGACTGAACGATGTCGAATCTTCGCACACTCGCCCTTGCGGGAACCATCCTGGCCGGTCTGGCCGCCCCTCTCGCCGCGCAGGACGCCGATACGGTCGTCGCCACGGTGAACGGCACGGACATCACGCTGGGCCACATGATCGCGCTTCAGAACCGCCTGCCCGAGCAGTACAAGCAGCTGCCCGACCAGGTGCTGTACGACGGGATCCTCCAGCAGCTGATCCAGCAGACCGCGCTCGAGCAGGCGGCGGGCGAGCCTGACAAGCGGGCGACGCTGACGCTGGAGAACGAGCGGCGCGCGCTGCTGGCCGGCGAGATGATCCAGCAGGCCGCCGACGAGCCGGTGACGGACGAGGAGCTGCAGGAGGCCTACAAGGCCGCCTATGCCGACGCCGCCCCCGAGACCGAGTGGCACGCGAGCCATATCCTGGTGAAGACCGAGGACGAGGCGAAGGAGCTGGTGACGGCGCTGGAAGGCGGCAAGGACTTCGCCGAGCTGGCGAAGGAGAAGTCGACGGGCCCGACCGGCCCGAACGGCGGCGACCTTGGCTGGTTCAGCGAGGGCATGATGGTCAAGGAATTCGAGGACGCCGTGAAGACCCTGAAACCGGGCGAGATTTCCGGCCCGGTGCAGACCCAGTTCGGCTGGCACGTCCTGAAGCTGCAGGAGACCCGCCAGAAGGAGGCGCCGACCCTGGACGAGGTGCGCGACGAATTGACAGACACCGTGCGCCAGAACAAGATCACCGCCATGGTCGAGAAGATCACCAGCGAGGCCACGATCACCCAGGCCGAGCCGGGCACGGTGGATCCCGCGATGATGCGGGACGAGTCGCTGCTGGACAAGTAACCTCGGACGGAGCGGGAATGGCCAAGGACGACAAGAAGAAGACCAAGGGCAAATCCGCCGAAAAGGCGAAGTCCGGGTCGAACACCAAGGCCAAGACCGCGAAATCCTCGAAGAAGGCCGTGGCGGCTGCCGCCCCGGCCAAGGTCAAGGCGGCGAACCCGGTGTCGCCGCTGGCCCCGCCCGCCGGATTCCCGGCGCTGCCGGTGATCGACGGCGTGCGCTTCGCCGCCGTTGCCGCCGGGGTCCGCTACCAGGGCCGCCGCGACGTGATGCTGGCCGAACTGGCGCCGGGCACCGCGGTTGCCGGGGTCTTCACCCGCTCCTCGACCCGCGCGGCCCCCGTGCTCGACTGCCAGGAAAAGCTGGGCGGCGACGCGACGGAAGGGGCGGCGATCATCGTCAACTCCGGCAATTCCAACGCCTTCACCGGCTCGAACGGCCGCGATGCCGTGGCGAAGGTCACGGGTGGCGTGGCCGAGATGATGGGCATTCCCGCGGCACGCGTCTTTTCCTCCTCCACCGGGGTGATCGGCGAGCCGCTGAAATTCGACCGTGTCCTCGCCAAGCTGGAGGAACTGCGCGACACCCTGTCGCCCGATGCAATCTCCGACGCCGCCGCGGCGATCATGACGACGGACACCTTTCCGAAGGGCGCCATGGCCACGGTCGACCTGGGCGGCACACCCGTGAAGATCGCGGGGATCGCCAAGGGGTCGGGCATGATCGCGCCCGACATGGCGACGATGCTGGTCTACATCTTCACCGATGCCGCCATTTCGCAGGACACGCTGCAGAAGATGGTCAGCCGGGCGAACGAGAGCACGTTCAACTGCATCACCGTGGACAGCGACACCTCGACCTCCGACTCCCTGCTTGTCGCGGCGACGGGGAAGGCGGGCAATGCGCCGGTGTCCCGGCTGAACACGAAGGAGGCCAAGGCCTTCGAGGCGGCGCTGCACGGCGTGATGCTGGACCTCGCCCACCAGGTGGTGAAGGATGGCGAAGGGGCGACGAAGTTCGTCGCGGTCAAGGTCACGGGCGCCGACACCGCCCAGGATGCGCGCAAGGTCGCCATGGCCATCGCCAACTCGCCCCTCGTCAAGACCGCTCTGGCGGGAGAGGATCCGAACTGGGGCCGCATCGTCATGGCCGTGGGCAAGTCCGGCGCGAAGGCCGATCGCGACCTGCTGTCGATCTGGTTCGGTGACAGCCTGGTGGCCGAGAAGGGCTGGGTCGCACCGTCCTATTCCGAGGCCGTGGGCGCCGATTACATGAAGCGGCAGGAGCTGGAGATCGGCGTCGACCTGGGGCTTGGCACCGGCGCGGCGACCGTCTGGACCTGCGACCTGACCCACCAGTACATCACGATCAACGCCGACTACCGCTCGTGAAGACCGTTCTCGTGTCTGCCGTCCTGCTCGTCGATCCCGACGGGCGGGTGCTGCTGGCGCAGCGGCCCGAGGGCAAGTCGATGGCCGGGCTCTGGGAGTTTCCCGGCGGCAAGGTCGAGGCCGGAGAGACGCCGGAGGCGGCGCTGATCCGCGAGCTTCAGGAGGAGCTGGGCATCGACACCTGGCAGAGCTGCCTCGCCCCGCTGACCTTCGCCTCGCACAGTTACGACGACTTTCACCTTCTGATGCCGCTTTTCGTCTGCCGGAAGTGGAAGGGCACGCCGCGCCCGCGCGAGAACCAGGTGCTGAAGTGGGTGAGCGTCGCGGCGTTGCGGGATTATCCCATGCCGCCGGCCGACAAGCCCTTGATCCCGATGATTCGCGATCTGCTGTGAATCGGGCGGCTCTCGTTCTAACGTCTCTTGGATTGTCGCCGGTCCCGCTCCGTTTGCACAGAAATTAAGCGGTTTTCGTGCTGTAACGCCAATGATTAGCATAGTCTGTTAACCGATTTGGGGTATTCTCGACCTCACTTGTCTTGGGGAGCGGACCGAATGGTGCAAACGATCACAATTGGAAGCTGCGTTTCCGTTCAGGGGACGCTGGTCAAATCGCTGGACGATGGACGCATCGTCGTGAAGGTGGGGGAGCTTCTTTATGCCGGGAAGCCGGTACGCGCGCCCTTGACGCACTGAGCGGATCGCCAGGCGACAAAAAAAGGACAGCCCGCGGGCTGTCCTTTTGCTTTTCGGCGGCCGGTGGGCGGTTCGCGCTCAGGCGAGGTTCCGCTCGACTTCCTCGCGGGTGAAGATCTCGATCACGTCCTTCGGCCGGATGTCGTCGTAGTTCTCGAACGCCATGCCGCATTCCTGTCCGGACTGAACCTCGGTCACTTCGTCCTTGAAGCGCTTAAGGGTCTTCAGCGTGCCTTCGTGGATCACCACGTTGTCGCGCAGCAGGCGCACCCCGGCGGACCGGCGGGCGACGCCCTCGGTCACCAGGCAGCCCGCGACCTTGCCGACGTTGGAGACCTTGAAGACCTCCTTGATCTCGGCGTAGCCGATGAAGTTCTCGCGCACCTCGGCCGAGAGCAGGCCGGATGCGGCCGCCTTCACGTCGTCCACCAAGTCGTAGATCACCGAGTAGTACCGGATCTCGACACCCTTCTGGTTCGCCGTGTTGCGGGCCGAGGCGTTGGCACGGACGTTGAAGCCCATGATCGGCGCCTTGCTGGCCTCGGCCAGGCCGACGTCGGTCTCGGTGATCGCGCCCACACCGTAGTGCAGCACGCGCACGCGGACTTCCTCGTTCCCGATCTTCTCCATCGCCTGGACGATGGCCTCGGCCGAGCCCTGAACGTCGGCCTTCACGAGGATCGGCAGCTCCGCCACGTCCTCGTCGGCCTTCGCCTTCGCCATCATCTGCTCGAGCGTGGTGGCGGCACCGGCGGCGGCGCGCTTCTCCTTGGCGGCGTTTTCGCGGTACTCCGCAATCTCGCGCGCCTGTGCCTCGGTCTCGACCACGTTCAGCGTGTCGCCCGCTTCCGGCGTGCCGTTCAGGCCCAGAACCTCGACCGGAACCGACGGCCCGGCCTCGTCCACACGCTCGCCCTTGTCGTTGACCAGAGCGCGGACCTTGCCCCACTGCTCGCCCACGACGAAGATGTCGCCCTTTTTCAGCGTGCCGTTCTGAACCAGAACCGTCGCCACGGGGCCGCGGCCGACATCAAGCTGGGCCTCAATCACGGCACCCTGGGCGGCCCGGTTCGGGTTCGCCTTCAGGTCCAGGATCTCGGCCTGGAGCGCGATGCTTTCCAGCAGGTTGTCGAGGCCCTGGCCGGTCACGGCGGACACTTCCACGTCCAGAACATCGCCCGACATGGCTTCCACCACGACTTCGTGCTGGAGCAGGTCGGTGCGCACCTTGGTCGGGTTCGCGGCCGGGCGGTCGATCTTGTTGATCGCCACGATCATCGGCACCTTCGCGGCCTTTGCGTGGTTGATGGCTTCCACCGTCTGCGGCATCACCGCGTCGTCGGCGGCGACCACGAGGATCACGATGTCCGTCACCTGCGCCCCGCGGGAGCGCATGGAGGTGAAGGCGGCGTGGCCCGGGGTGTCGAGGAAGGTCAGAAGCTGGCCATTGTCCGTCGTCACCTGGTAGGCGCCGATGTGCTGCGTGATCCCGCCGGCCTCGCCCGCGACGACCTTGGACTTCCGGATAGCGTCCAGAAGCGAGGTCTTGCCGTGGTCGACGTGGCCCATGACGGTGATGATCGGCGCACGCGGCTGCAGATCTTCCGGCGCGTCCTCGACCTGGTCGATGACCTGCTCGACGTCGGCGTCCGAAACGCGCACCACCTTGTGGCCGAATTCCTCGATCACGAGTTCGGCGGTGTCTGCGTCGATCGTCTGGTTCTGGGTCGCCATCACGCCTTCGCGCATCAGCATCTTGACCACGTCCGCCACACGTTCTGCCATCCGGTTCGCCAGTTCCTGGACCGTGATCGCCTCGGGCAGCTGCACGTCGCGCACGACCTTCTCGCGCTCGACGTTCTGGCCCATGGCCTTCTGGCGGGCCCGCTCCTGCTTGCGCTTCATCGCGGCCATCGAGCGCTGCCGCCCGCCTTCGCCGCCGGTCAGCGCCTGGTTCAGCGTCAGCTTGCCCGAGCGGCGCGAGTCGTCGCGGCCCTTGCCGGGCTTGCTGCTGCGGTCCTGGTCGCGGTCGTCCGCCTTGCGCGCGGTGACGGCGCCCTTGCCGCGGCCGCCGTCGGCGGTTGCGGATTCCAGGTCGGCCGGGGTCGGCGCAGCGGCGGGTGCGGCCTTGGGCGCGTTGGCGCGGGCTTTCGCCTCGGCCTCTTCGCGCAGGCGGCGTTCGTCTTCCTCGGCCTTGGCACGAGCCTTTTCCTCGCGCTCGCGCTCTTCGGCTTCCTTCGCCTCGATCTCGGCCCGGCGACGCTCGCGCTCTTCGGCGCGCGCCTTCTCCTCGGCCTCACGCTGGGCGGCCTCTTCGGCTTCCCGCGCACGGGCCGCTGCCAGTGCCTTCATCCGGCGTTCGAGTTCGGCGTCCGAGATCCCGGCGGGACGCTTCGAGGGATCACCCCCAGCCGCCGCACCGGAAGAGGAGGACGCGGCCTTGCCCGCGGCAGGCTTCGGCACCACGACGCGCTTGCGCTTGGTCTCGACCACAACACTCTTGGTCCGGCCATGGCTGAAGCTCTGCTTCACCTGTCCGGATCGGGAGCCGGGGCCCCGCAGGCCGAGAGTTTTCTTGCCGTCATTGTCGCTCATGTGGTCTTCTTTACCTTTCCGGTGGCGTTTCCACCGACATCATCGCGAACGCCTGAAAGCCGCACGGCGTCCTCCCTGAAGCGATCAGCGAGTCCCCCTGCGGCGAGCGCCGCATGTATCACATGTTCCCGACCGAATGCCAAACCCAATTCTGGCGCGGTCAGAATCTCGAAAAACGACCCCCTTCCGCCGGGGGGCCGAAGCTTGGATTTGCCCCGTTCGGACCCGTCGGAGGCCTGGACGAGGATGGCCGCCTTGTCCTGCGACAGCCAGTCTTTCACCTTTTCATACCCGGCGATCGCCTGCCCCGCCTTGCGGGCCATGGCCAGCCTGTCGGTCACCCGGCGCAGGAGCGCGGCGTCGACAAGCGCGATCAGATCGGGCGGCACACTCACCTGGCGCTTCGCGCCGCGCGAGAACAGGTTCTTCCGGACCGCGGTCTCCAGCGCCGAACGCTCGGCGCTGACCCAGATACCCCGACCCGGCAGCTTTTCTGCCAAGTCAGGATATACCATGTCGTCGGGGCCCACAATGAAGCGGATCAGCCCCCGCTTGGGGTGGACCTCCCCGGTCGCAATGCACTTGCGCTCGGGGTCGGTGTAATCCGGTTCTCGGCCTCCGCGGGACATGCCTGGCTCAGGCCTCCGCTTCTTCGTCTTCGTCCGGGGCGTCCGCCTCGAGCTCGGCAGGGTCGACCCAACCCAGCTGGATACGCGCCGTCATGACAAGCGTCTGGGCTTCTTCCAGGCTGACGTCGAACCTCTCGAGAACGCCGTCGTCCTTGACACGCTGGCCATCGACCGTGGTCCAGCCACCGGCCAGTTCCCAGTCGGCACATGTCGCGAAATCTTCCAGCGTCTTCACGCCGTCCATGGCCAGTGCCTCGATCATCTGGGGTGTCAGGCCCTCGAAGTCAACCAGGCTGTCCTCGACCCCCAGCTCGCGGGCATGGTCGAGCGCCTTCTTGTTCTGCGCATCGAGGTAATCCTTCGCCCGCGCCTGGAGTTCCGCCGCGGTGTCGTCATCGACCCCGTCGATCACCAGAAGCTCGTCGGCATCGACATAGGCGACCTCTTCGAGGTTCGTGAAGCCTTCCGAGACGAGGAGCTGCGCGAAGAACTCGTCCAGGTCCAGCGTGTCCATGAAGAGCTTCGTGCGCTCCTCGAACTCGGCCTGGCGGCGCTGGCTTTCCTGCTCTTCGGTCATGATGTCGATATCGAGGCCGGTCAGCTGCGAGGCCAGGCGCACGTTCTGGCCGCGCCGCCCGATGGCCAGCGACAGCTGCTCGTCCGGGACCACGACCTCGATCCGCTCGGCTTCCTCGTCCAGCACGACCTTGGAGACCTCGGCGGGCTGCAGCGCGTTGACGAGGAAGGTCGGGATGTCCTCGTTCCACGGGATGATGTCGATCTTCTCGCCCTGAAGCTCGTTCACCACCGCCTGCACGCGGGAGCCCCTCATGCCGACGCACGCGCCGACGGGGTCGATGCTGCTGTCATAGGAGATGACGGCGATCTTCGCGCGGGAGCCGGGATCGCGGGCCACGGCCTTGATCTCGATGATGCCGTCGTAGATCTCGGGCACTTCCATCTTGAACAGTTCGGCCATGAACTGCGGGTCGGTGCGGCTGAGGAAGATCTGCGGCCCGCGCACCTCGCGGCGCACGTCCTTGATGTAGCAGCGCACGCGGTCGTTCGGGCGATAGCTTTCGCGGCCGATCTTGTCGTTGCGTCGCAGGATGCCTTCGCCCCGGCCGATGTCGACGATGACGTTGCCGTATTCCTCGCGCTTGACGACACCGTTGATGATCGTGCCCGCGCGGTCCTTGAACTCTTCGTACTGGCGGTCGCGCTCGGCCTCGCGGACCTTCTGCAGGATCACCTGCTTGGCCGACTGGGCGGCGATCCGGCCCATTTCGACCGGCGGCACCTCGTCGAAGATCTCGTCGCCGTCCTGGGGCGGGGTGGTCTGGTCCACGCCCTCCATCAGCTTGCGGTCGGCATCGGTGGGCTTGCGCAGGCCGAAGCGGCGGATCTTGCGGGTCTCGGGCTTGCCGCCCGGTTCTTCCGACGGGATCTCGGCGATGCCCGACAGCACGACCAGCGCGGGGGCCGCGCCCTTGATCAGGTCGGCCGCCTGCTTCGGCGTCACTTCGGCCTGGTAGTTCTCGAGCATGTCCTCGCCGACCACGGTGCGCACCCGGGTGAAGGTGGCGCGGCCGGTCCTGCGGTCGATCGACACGCGGATGTCCATCTCGCTGCCGTAGCGCGACTTGGCGGCCCGGGCGAGCGACTCTTCCATCGCCTCGACCACCAGGGCGGGGTCGATCATCTTCTCGCGGGCCACCGCCTCGGCGGTCTGCAAAAGCTCAAGCTGGTTGGCAGAGGTAATCGCCATCGCTCAGTTCTCCCTTGGGGCCTTGGCGGCCGTGTCATCGTCTTCGTCTTCATCGTCCAGCACGGTTTCCACCGCGTCGAACTGCGATTCGTCGATCTGGCCAGCGTCCTTGCGGCTGCGCAGGACGTCGCGGATCAGATCCTCGGTCAGCACCAGCTTGGCGTCCGAAAGCCAGTCGAACTGGAGACCGATCGTGCCTTCCTCGATCTCGATCAGCACCTCGCTGCCGTCGATCCCGGCAAGGATGCCCTTGAAGCGGCGGCGGCCGTCGATCATTTCCGAGGTCTCGAGCTTGGCCTCGTAGCCCTGCCAGTCGTCGAAATCCTTCAGCCGGGTCAGCGGCCGGTCGATGCCGGGGCTCGACACCTCGAGGGTATAGGCATCCTCGATCGGATCCTCGACGTCGAGGTGGGCCGAGACCGCGGTCGAGATGCGCGCGCAGTCGTCCACCTCGATCCCGCCGCCGGGGCGGTCGGCCATGATCTGCACAGTGGGTGTCTTGCCGCCCATGTAGCGGACGCGCACAAGCTCGAACCCGAGATCCTCGATAACGGGGGTGATGACCTCCGCAAGGCGGCGGTCGATGCTGGCCTTTGCAATCATGTCGGACATGCGATCAGCCTTCGGTCTGGGTGACGCGCCTGGCGTGCAGGCACAAAAAAACGGGCGCGCGGCCCGTCACCAAACTCCGGTGGTGCCTTCGGGTTTGGACCCCGACGCGCCGCTATGGCACCGCATATACGTCTGCGGGGCCGAAGGTGCAAGGCCCGTCTTGTTCGCGGCCTTGTTCGCGGCGCGGCGGAACCCTGGAGGGGGCCGCGCGTTGCGTGTCGTGCGACCCTGCACAGCCTCCGGAGACCCCCGCGTCGTGAGCTCCCCCACAGAACCGAGCACTCCCGAAACCGAAGAACTGAGAAAGATCCGTCTCGCCCTGTCCTGGCTTCTCGTCTTCGTCGCCTTCACCGTCATATACTTCGCCCGCGAACTGATGTTCCCGGTCTTCCTCGGCGTGATGCTGGCGCTGACCTTCAGCCCGGTCGTGCGCGGGCTGGGCCGCATCGGCATCCCGGCGCCGGCAACGGCCGTCCTGGTCATGCTGACCCTCGGGACCACCGGCTTCGTCGCGGCCTATTTCGCCAGCGGACCAATCTCCGAATGGCTCGAGGACCTGCCCGCGATGGGACAGGAACTGCAGTACAAGCTCGCCGGGCTGAACGATTCGGTCGAGAAGATCAAGGACGCCTCCAAGAACGTCGAGGAAATGGCGACGCCCGGGAAGGACGAAGCGGTGCGGGAAGTCGCCGTCGACCGGCCCGGATTCCTGTCGATGGCGGCGAGCGGTGCGATGACCATGTTGACCAGCCTGCTGGTGGCGCTGGTGCTCGCGACCTTCCTGCTGGCGTCGGGAACCCTGTTTCACGAGAAGCTGGTGCAGTCCTTCTCCCGGTTCGAGGACAAGAAGACCGCGCTCATGGTCGTGAAGGACGTGGAGCGGCGGATCTCCCGCTATCTGCTCAGCATCACCGTCATCAACGCGGGGCTCGGGGTCTGCATCGGCTTCGCGATGTGGCTGGTCGGGATGCCGAACTGGCTGATCTGGGGTCTGCTGGCCTTCCTTCTGAACTTCCTGCCCTTCGTCGGCGCCGTCGTGGGCGTAATCCTCGTGGCCGGAGTGGCGCTTTTGACCTTCGACAGCCCCGGCTACGCGCTGCTGGCGCCCTTCTCCTACCTCATGCTGACGTCGATCGAGGGGCAGTTCGTCACGCCGACGCTGCTGGGCCGCAGCCTGGAGCTCAACACCGTCTCGGTGTTCCTGGCGGTCGTGCTCTGGGGTTGGCTCTGGGGCGTACCCGGAGCGCTCATGGCGGTGCCGTTCCTGGTCACCTTCAAGGTGCTCTGCGACAACGTGCCGGTCCTGCGGATCGTCGGAAACTTCCTCGGCTCCCAGTCGCCGCTTCGCGACGCGTAGCGGCGCCTTGGCAGTGGGCGTTCCGGCCGGGTGAACCGCGGGGCGCTCCTGTCGCCGCGTTCGAAACCCGGCCCTGCGTCAAGCGTCAGGCTGGGTTTCGAACTTGGACAGGGCAATCCCTGCATCCTGGCTCGGGTCCGCGCGCGGTTTCGCACCCCGGCGGCTTCGCGCCGTTCCACGTATCCGCAGGGGCCCGAAGCACGGACTGTCTCGGTAAACCCCGTTCTCCGCCGTCCCGGGCGCTCGCGCCGATGGCGGAGAAGACCCTGCTCCGTCGCCGTCGCCGCCGCGGTCTTCACCTGGCGCCGATGGCGAAAAGGGCCTCCTCGAAAGGAAGAAGCATGCGGAGGTGCTTCAGCACGTAATAGTGCTGGTTCTGCTGCACGGCATCCCTGGCCCGGGAAAGCCAGTCCTGGCTGTCCCGGTCGCGCAGGACCTGCGACAGCTGGGCGATCCCGTTCAGCAGTTGCGGATTGGCGTCGTCGGGATCGGCTTCTCCGGACAGGACGAGCTGCGCGATGTAGCAGACGCGGCGCACCGGCGTGTTGATCTCGTCGGGATGCAGCGCGTCGCGCAGCCGCAGGATGTTGGCGCCCGGGGTGACGATGTTGAGCCGCCCCCGGCGGCTGCCGTTCTCGATCACGGCGCCGTTTATCAGCACCCGCTCGTTCGGGGCGAGTTTCAGGACCAGTCCGCTCATCCCGCGGACCTCTGCTGGCGTAGTCCTGCCATCACCGCGCTGTTGATGTCCACCAGGACATCCGCGGTCGCATCGCCGGCAAGAACCTTGCGGCTGTGATGCGAGGTGAATTCGGACAGGTAGAAGATGCGGGCGCGCAGGGCGCCGGGAAGGCGGTTGCCGTCGCCCGCGACATCCGCCGCGAGGAGGCCCCAGAGCCTTCGGTTCTCGTAGACCGCGCGCGCCATTTCGGCGGGGTTCCTTGCGGACCTGAGCGCCGTCGTGACCTTCACGAAAGCCTCGTACTCGGTACATTGGGCGGTGCGAAGCGGCGCCGCGACAGGCGAGTAGGCCGTTTTGGCGAGTTGAAGAGCGTTCACGTCTTTTCCTTCATCGCGAGAGCGTGTTCAGGGGCCCATTGGCTGGCGGGCAAGGCCGTCAGGACGACGGCCTTGCCCCTCGACCTCAGCGGAACAGAGACAGGATCGACTGCGGCGCCTGGTTGGCGATCGACAGGGCCTGAACACCCAGCTGTTGCTGCACCTGGAGCGCCTGGAGCCGGGCCGAGGCCTCCTCCATGTCGGCGTCGACCAGCGATCCGATCCCGGCCTTGAGCGAGTCCGTCAGGCTGGAGATGAAGTTCGACTGGGTCTCGATCCGGCCCTGGACCGAACCGAAGGCCGCCGAGGCGCTGATCGCCGTGTCGATCAGGGTCTCGATCGTGCCGAGGGCGGCCGTGGCATTGGCCTGGGTCGTCACGTCGATGGTGGCCAGGCCGCCCAGACCCCCCGAACCGGCATTCTGGAACTGCCCGCTGATGGCGATGTCCGTGGTGCCGGCGTTGGTGAAGTCCAGCGTACCGGGGGTGCCGCTGTCGTAGTCGACGGTCAGACCGGCAATGCCGAGCTCGTCGATCTTCGCCTTCAGGGCCACCGCAACGATGTCGGCGGTGGTGGTCGATGCCGCGTCGTCGGCGGTGATGGTGTAGGACACCTCCTCTTCGCCGATCCGCAGCGACACGCGGTCGCCCGCGGCGAAGGCCGCCCCGTTCTCGGCGATCTCGATCTGCTCGTTGCCGCCGCCGGCATCCAGCGGGAAGGCCACGGTGTCGCCCGCCGCCGAGCTGCCGCTGGAGCTGCCCGAGAAGATGTCGTTGGCGACATAGCCGCCCGAGGACAGGTCCTGCGCAGTCACGGTGATCTGCGACGCGGTCACGGCGCCTGTGGAGTCGCGGTCGAGCGAGGCCAGGATGGTCGAGTTGGCGACGCTGCCATCCACCAGGTTCAGGCCGTTGAACTGCGCCGCCGAGACGACCGAGTTGATCTGGTTGCGCAGCTGGGTGACGTCGTCGTTGATCTTCGTGCGATCGACGTTGTCTTCCTGGGCCGCGACGATCTTCTCCTTCATCTGCGTCAGCAGCTCGGTCACGGTTTCCGAGGCGTTGCGCGCCACGGCCACCGTCGATTCGCCGAGCGCGAGGCTGTCGGAGATGCCCTTGAAGCCGCGGACGTCGGACTCCATGACCTTGGAGATCGACCAGATGGCCGAGTTGTCCTTCGCATTCGCGATGGACTTGCCGGTCGAGATTTCGGACTGCGTCTTCTCCAGGCCCGAGTTGATGGACTTGAGGCTCTGCAGCGCGACCATCGCGCCGGTGTTGGTCAGAATACTGGACATTGTTGTTCCTTTGACAAGCCGGTGCTTTTGCACCCGTGGTCATGCCCTCCCCCCTCTACGGGCGCGGACATGGAGTGAGTCATTCTGACGTGGACACCGCAGTTGCGGACCTGGCCGGATCTGCGCGATCACCCTGCTGGTGACTAAGGAGACAATCGCGCGGAACCTCTAACAACTCGATAATCCGATCCCGGATACTCCTTCAAATGCCACCGGCTCAGGCGCGTCGGTGCAGGGTGCCGACCGGACACCCGAGATCCTGGCGCGCCCCGTCGGCCGAATAGATCCTCGTCGCGCTGCCGCGGGCCACCTGTTCCAGCCTGTCCCGCACCGCGGAAAGCCCCTGCCGTGCCGCAACCAGCAAGTGTTCGTTGCGCCGTCCGAGCGTCAGGAGTCGGTCCAGCCGGGCCTTGTCCGGCGGCGCCTTGCCGACGGCATCCAGCAGCGCGGGCTTGCGCCGGGCGATCCCCTCAAGCCGGTCGAGCGCACCCGCGACCAGGGCCGCCCGCTCTTCCTCGAGCAGCGATTCAAGCCGGCGCGCGGCGCGGTCAGCGGCCATCGTCGCGGACCTTCAGGGCATTGAAGAGATGTTCGGCCAGACCGATCCCGCCGGCACTGACCATCCGCTCTGCCTGGGCGCGACGCAGGAACGAGGCAAACTGCTCTTCCCCGGCACCGCCACCGAAAAGATTGCGTGGCGCGGCGACTCCTGCCGCCTTCAGCATCTCGGTGAGAAAATCGACCTCGACCTGCTGTGCGGCGCGGTGCAGGGCGCGGTCGCGCAGCGCGGGATCGGGGGGTGCCGGGTGCAGAACGGACATGACGGGCGGCATGGAATCTCCTCCTTGGCTGACCCAAGAAAACGCCCGAGCGGTAAAGATCGAGTAACCAAAGGCTGTCATGACGGTGTGGAAACCATCAGGTAAGGCACCAGAATGGACCGTCTCGTTTCTGCGGACATGCCCCGGGCATCGCTTTCCAGGCCGATACCGGCGAGTCAGGGGGAAGCCGCCGCCCGGCCGGAACGCGCTGCGCGCTTCCTTTATCGCTATGAGCGCACGCCGGAATCCGCCCTGCGCGACACGGCGGTCGCCGCCCGCCGGCGGTCCGGCCCCGATCACGCCGGGGACGAGCATCACGGAGGTCCGGCGAACGGGGTTGGCGGGGGCGAAGGCCCTTCGGGACCGGAGCCGGAAACCGATATGCGGGACCGGCCGGAGCCGCCTTTGCCCGGGGACGGAACGGCCATTCCCGCCATCGCAGGAGTGGATCCATCACCAGGGGGCGAGATGTCGGCTTCGCGATTCTCCCTGCCTCCTGCGCCGGGCGCCGCCCCTTTCGTTCCGGGCGTTCCGCCACCCGATTCGAGCCTGCCTTCGCGGGCGGGGCCTGTCGAGGCCGCCGTGCCGGTTGCGTACCGTTCCCCGTCCTCGGAAGGCGCAGCTTCGACGCCGGACACTGCAGATCCTGTCGGTTCGGCCTGGTTGCGCCACGGATCTCCGTCCCTTGCGCGGGGTGCGACCGGCGGCATTCCCGCCTCGCCTCCGGCCATGCGGGAACAGCCTCGGGTGACCCTTTCGGATGTCGCCAGAACTCTGGTGCACTCCGGCGGAGACCGGGGCGGAACAGCGCCGAATGACGTCCCGCACGCCCTTCCATCATCAAGGCCCTTTACGCCGCTGGCGGCGTCTGAAGTGGGCCCTGAGGGCCAGGCGGGCGCCGAATCGCGGCCGAAACGTGGGGCTGCGGGCGCGGCGCGGACGATGCCCGACGTCGTCGCCTCGACGCACCGGCCGATGCGGACCGCGATGGATCGGGCGGACGGGCTGCTGGCGGATGGTCCGCGGGGCGATGCGGAAAGCGTCACGGGGCGTCCCCGGGCGGTTTCCGAGACAGCGGCCGTGGTTCGCAGCCATGTCGCGGTGACAGAGGGTGGTGCAGAAGCTGCAAAGGGTCGTGCGGCCCTGTCGCAAGACCCGCCCTCCGCCGATCCGACGCGCGCCGCAGACCGGTCGGTGCCGGGCCAGATGGGAGCGTCCGCCGCTTCCGCTGAGGCCCGTGTGATCGCGTCGGTGGCCGGGTCGGGCGCACAGGTTGCGGGACACCCCAGGGAACAGGGGGACGCATCGGCCGAACGCCCGATGGCGCGGTCCGGCGGACATGCGTCGGACGCGGCCGACGCGACGCGAACGGATCCGGGGCGGGCCGTCCCGGCGACGTCCCCGACCCGTCCGCCTGATGCCCGGTCCGTGACCTTGTCGCCTGACCCGTCCGGACCGGCCGGGCGAGGTCCGGCCGTGACTACGGAGATCGCGCCGAAGCCGGCCGCACCGCAAGCGGCAGGGACAACCGCGGACGACCGGTCAAGAGCGGCGGAGGTGCCGCCGCTGCGCATGACACCGGCGCCCGACCCAGCGCTCCATGCCGGGCGCAGGGATCCAAAGCCGGCCTGGCAGACCGGCGCTGCCGGAGCGGTCAGGCCGGAACCCGGGCCGAGGGTGACCACGACTCCGCGCCCGGCACCCGCTGCATCCTCGCCGTTGCCGGATGCGACCGGGGCGAAGAGGATCCTGGGGCCGCAGGCCACGGCACAGCACCCGGTCGCGCTCCCTGCCGGATCGCCCGGGTCCGCCCCCGATATCTTCCCGGCTCGTCCCGTAGAGCAATCGACGAGGGACGGTCGGGACGGGGCGACGCGCGACGTGGACAGGACGCTCTCCGCTGCGGGGCCGGACACCCGGAACGCGATGGCGGAACGGCCGGTGCCGCCGACGTCTCTCCGATCCTCCGGGGATCCGGCGCGCCGTGACGACCCATCCCCTGCGACGCCGGATCCGACCCGTCTCGGGTTGGCGGCGCCGCGGAAAGTTTCGACGTCCGGACCGGCCTCACCGTTCACGGGATCGACGACGCGCAAACCCGCGACCGAGGCGGGACCGCTGCCCGGTCTTGCGCAAGCGCGCGCAGGCGTCACGGGCGACGTGGCGGAGCCGGAAGAGGCAGGCGGGTTGGAGACGCCGGCCGGGACCGGACAGGCTGAACCTCGTGCCGCCACCCTTGCACCGCAGACGGCTGCCGTACCGTTCCGGGGCACACCCGCAGCCGTGCTGCACCAGATCGTCCTCGCCAGCCCCGGTCTGAAGGACGGGCCGATCGAGATTTCGCTGGCGCCCGACGAACTCGGTCGGCTGCGCATGACGCTGCATCCGCAGGACGGCGCGATGACACTGACCTTCGCGGCCGACAGGGACGACACGCTCGCGCTGTTGCGCCGCCATGTCGACATGCTGGCCGCCGATCTGCGCGATCTCGGCTTCGGAACCCTTGATTTCCGGTTCGGACCCAGTGGCGACGGCGCTGCGGGCGGCTTTGCCCGGCCGGGCGAAAACGCGCCTTCCGGGTCCAGCGATGCGGCGGTCGCCCCCGCCGCCGTGCCGCCAGGCCGCCCCGCGGCCACTTCGGCCCGCCTCGACATCCGCCTCTGAGGAGCGACCATGGACATCCAGCCAACGAACGCCGCCACATCCGTCTCTGCCGGGTTCCCGACCGCGTCATCGGGCGCTCTCTCGTCAGATTTCGACACGTTTCTGAAGATGCTGACGACCCAGATCAGGAACCAGGACCCGCTGAACCCGACCAATCCCGAGGATTTCGCCGTCCAGCTCGCGACCTTCGCGGGGGTCGAGCAGCAGGTCCGCACCAACGATCTTCTCGAACAGATCCGCCAGCAGAGCGGGCAGGGCAGCCTGACCGACATGGTGCAATGGATCGGTCTGGAGGTGCGGGCCGACATGCCGGCCGAGCTGTCCGGTTCGCCGATCGACCTTGCCCTGCCCGTGCCGCTGGCAGGAGAGCGCCACGAGTTGGTGGCCTACGACCGGTTCGGCAGCGAGGTCTACCGGGGCGCCGTCGATCCGGAAGAGGGGACAGCCGCCTGGCCCGGACTGGACGACAACGGCGTGCCCCTGCCGCGGGGCCTCTACATCTTCTCGCTCGAGAGTTTCGAGGGCGACTCGCTCGTCTCGACTGCGCCGGTCGAGGCCTATGCCCCCGTGCGCGAGGTCCGTCGCGACGGGCGGGACCTGCTGCTGGTCTTCGACGGCGGGGTGGAGCGGCGGTCGGGCGACATTTCGGGCGTGCGCGACCGAGACGCCTCCGCAGGTGTCTGAGCGCGCGGTGCCACCGGGCGGGACCGCCCTGCCGACGGCCCGCTTCCGGCAGACGCGGGGGCGTCGGAATCCGACCGCCACGGCTGCGTGTCCCGCACAGGACGCGTCGCCTGCCTGCGCCCCTTGCGTCGGCGGCCCGACTTCCCCAAGCCTTGGCCGCGACGGATGCGGGGGACGATGACGTGCAGAGAGATCCGGAACGGGAGCGCCCGGTCGACCAGGCGGCCCCGCCGCCATTGGACCTGCGGCGCAGGCTGGAGCAGGATGGCCTGATTCCGGACGACGCGCAGTGGACGGTGCTTTCGGGCGGGCGGACGAACCGGGTCTGGCGGCTGGATCCGCGCGGCGATGGCGGCCCGCTGGTGTGCAAGATCGGCAGCGCCGGGACCGACACGCCGCTGTTCCCGAACGACCCCGCAGCCGAGGCGGCGGCGCTGGTCCATCTTGCGGGCACGGGCCTGGCGCCCGAGCCGCTGGGCAGCCTGTGCGAAGGTGACGTCGCCTGCCTGGTCTACCGGTTCCAGCCCGGCGCCACCTGGAAGACCGACGTGGCGGGCGTGGCGCAGAGCCTGGCGCGGGTCCACCGATGCAAGCCGCCGCCCCGGGTGCGTCGGGTGCGCGCCGCGCCCGACGAGATCCTGAAGGATGCCGCCCGCGTGGTCGCGCAATTGCCGCCCGGGCTGCGCGAGAGGCTTGCAGCCCTGTGTCCTCGTCCCCGCGCCGCGGAGCACGCGGCGGACGTCTTCCTCCATGGCGATCCAGTGCCGGGCAACATCCTGTGCCCGCCCGGCGGCGGAGCCCCGGTGCTGATCGACTGGCAATGCCCGGCCATCGGCGACCCGGTGCACGACGCGGCGATCTTCCTGTCTCCGGCGATGCAGCGTCTGGGCCGGGGGCGGCCGCTGGACGCGGCGGAACGTCGGCAGTTCCTTCACCGTCTCGGGGGCGAGGCGCTGGCGGCGCGCTTCGCGCTGCTCGAACCGCTGCTGACCTGGCGCATGGCGGCGCATTGTGCCTGGCGTCTGGCGCGGGGCGAGGCCGACTATGCCGCGGCGCTGGACGCGGAGCTAGAACACCTGAAGCAGATCGCCGATCCATAGACCGGCCAGCACCGCCGCCGCGCCCGTGGCGACCAGCGCCACCGATTCCCAGCGGCTGCGGCGTCGCTCGATCACCTGCGGCTCGTTCCGGCGCATCAGGATCTCTTCCGCCAGGTGCGGCAGCTGCGGGCCGAAACGGCCCAGCACCTGCACCGTGCGCGTCAGGTCGCGCAGCAGCGCCTTCGGGCCGATGTTGGTCTTGATGTAGTCCTCGACGATGGGCTGGGCGACCTGCCAGATGTTGATCTGCGGATAGAGCGAGCGGGACACGCCCTCGACCACCACCATGGTGCGTTGCAGCAGGATCAGCTCGGTCCGCGTCTCCATCCCGAAGCGTTCCGTCACCTCGAAGAGGTATGTCAGCAGGCGCGCCATCGAGATGCGGGTGGCGTCCATGCCGAAGATCGGCTCGCCCACGGCACGCAGCGCGCGGGCGAATTCGTCGATGTCCTTGTCGCGGGGGACGTATCCCGCCTCGAAATGCACCTCGGCGACGCGGCGGTAATCCTTGCGGATGAAGCCGAACAGGATCTCCGCATAGACCCGGCGGGTGTATTCGTCGAGCCGCCCCATGATCCCGAAGTCGAGCGCGATGATGTCGCCGTTCGGCGCGATCTTCAGGTTTCCCTGGTGCATGTCGGCGTGGAAGAACCCGTCGCGCAGGGCGTGGTTCAGGAACAGGCGCAGCACCCGTTCGCCGAGGGCCTTGCGGTCGTGGCCCGCAGCCTCGATCGCGGCGATGTCGCCGGCGCCGAGTCCGGTGGCCCATTCCGAGGTCATAACCCGGCGGGCCGAGAGGAACCATTCCACCTTCGGGACGCGGAAGCCCTCGTCCTTCGCGGTGTTCGCGGCGAACTCGGCCGAGGAGGAGGTTTCCATCCTCAGGTCCAGCTCGCCCTTCACCACGCCCTCGAAGTGGGTGATGACGTCGGTGGGACGCAGGCGGCGTGTGGCGGGGGCCAGGATCTCGACCATCCGGGCGGCGAGGTAGAAGGCGTCGACGTCCTTCTGGAACGCCTTCTCGATCCCGGGCCGCAGCACCTTGACGGCGACCTCCTGGCCGCTGTCGCGCAGCCGCGCGTGGTGCACCTGGGCGATGGAGGCCGCGGCGACGGGTTCGGAGAAGGAGGAGAACAGCGTGTCGACCTCGATCTCCAGCTCGTGCTCGATCGTCTCGCGCGCCTCGGCGACGGAGAAGGGCGGCAGCTTGTCCTGGAGCACGCGCAGCTGCGCCGCCAGCTCTTCGCCCACCACGTCGGGGCGGGTCGACAGCACCTGTCCGAACTTGATGTAGGCGGGCCCGAGCGCGGTGAGCGCGCGGGTCGCGGGCGGCTGCGACGGATCGCCCTTGTAGCCGAGCCAGCGGAACGGCACGGCCAGGAACCGCGCGGCGAAGCGCAGCGAGGGCGGCGCGTCGAACGCCTCGAGCACGAGGTTCATCGCGCCGGTCCGCTCCAGCGTGGCGCCGGTGCGGATCAGCCGCAGGATGTTGTGGGGGCCCCTCACGTCAGAGCTTCCACCCCGAATGCAGCGCGGCGACCCCCATGGTCAGGTTGCGGTACTTCACCTGCCCGAAACCGGCCGTGCGGATCATGGCGGCGAAGGTCTCCTGGTCGGGGAACTTGCGGATCGATTCGACGAGGTACTGGTAGCTTGCGCGGTCCCCGGCCACGACCTGCCCCATGGCGGGGATGACGTTGAAGGAATAGCGATCGTAGGCCCACTGCATCGCCGGGTTCGGCAGCTGCGAGAACTCCAGCACCATCAGCCGCCCGCCGGTCTTCAGCACGCGGAAGGCCTCGGACAGGGCGACTTCGGGGCGGGTGACGTTCCGGATCCCGAAGGAGATCGTGTAGACGTCGAAGGAGGCGTCGGGGAAGGGCAGGGCCATGGCATCGCCCACGACCCATTCGAGGCTGCCCGCCATCTGCTCGGCCTCGGCCCGCTTGCGCCCCGCCTCGAGCATCGATTCGGTCATGTCGCACACCACGGCGGTGGCCGAGGGCGCGCGGTTCAGGAAGCGGAAGGCGACGTCGCCGGTGCCCCCCGCCACGTCCAGCAGGCGCTGGCCCGGCCGTGGCGCCAGCCAGTCCATCATCGCGTCCTTCCACAGCCGGTGCACGCCGCCCGACATGAGGTCGTTCATGATGTCGTACTTGCTGGCGACATTGGTGAAGATGCCGTGGACACGGCCCGCCTTCTCGCCCTCGGGGATGTCCTGGAACCCGAAGTGGGTCGTGCGGGGGGCGTCGTCGTTCTCACTCATCGGGGCTTGCGATCCTCTGAAACTCCCCCCTCTTATAGGGCGCTCACGGGGTGTTACAATTGCAGGGGGGAGAAGCGTGCCGGAATTGCCCGAAGTCGAGACGGTTCGTCGCGGGCTGGCGCCGGTGCTGGAGGGCGGGCGGATCGCGCTGGCCCGGGTGAACCGCGCCGACCTGCGCTGGCCCTTCCCGCCGGACATGGCGGCGCGGCTGACGGGGCGGCGCGTGCTGCGGCTTGGTCGGCGGTCGAAGTACCTGATGGCCGATCTCGACAGCGGCGAGACGCTGATCGTGCATCTCGGCATGTCGGGGCGGATGCTGGTCTCGGGCGATCCGCTGGGGCAGTTCCACCACGACCATCCGGCGCCCGAGAAGCACGACCACGTCGTGCTGGAGATGGAGGGCGGCGCCCGCGTCACCTTCAACGATCCCCGCCGGTTCGGAGCCATGGACCTTGTGGCGACGGAGAGGGCCGAGGACCACTGGCTGCTGTCGCGCATCGGTCCCGAACCCTTCGGCAACGCCTTCAACGAGTCCTACCTGACGCAGGCGCTGAAGGCGCGGCGCACGCCGGTCAAGGCGGCGCTGCTGGACCAGCGGCTGGTGGCGGGCCTCGGCAACATATATGTGTGCGAAACGCTGCACCGGGCAGGAATATCGCCGCGGCGCAAGGCGGCGAATCTGTCGCCCCGGCGCATCGCGAGCCTGGTCCCGGTGATCCGCGCGGTGCTGGAGGAGGCGATCGAGGCGGGCGGCTCTTCCCTGCGCGATCACCGGCAAAGCAATGGAGAACTTGGATATTTCCAGCACCGCTTCCGGGTCTACGACCGCGAGGGGCAGCCCTGTGTCACGCCGGACTGCCCGGGCACCGTGGCGCGGATCGTGCAATCGGGGCGGTCGACCTTCCATTGTCCGGTCTGCCAAAGATAGCTTGAAACACCCGCGATCCCTGATAAGGCTTCGGGTCCAGTGCCCACAGCGAAAGCCGACAGCCCATGGCCTACAAGACGATCGTCGTCGAGATTGCTGACCACATCGCCCTGATCAGGCTGAACCGCCCGGATGCCCTGAACGCCCTCAACTCCGCCCTGCTGGAAGAACTCGCCGACGCGGTGCGCGAGGCGGATGCGAACGACAAGGTGCGTTGCCTTGTGCTGACCGGCTCGGAAAAGGCCTTTGCGGCGGGGGCGGACATCAAGGAGATGTCCGAGAAGAGCTTCACCGACGTCTACGCGGGCGAGATGTTCGTCGCCCAGACCCGGGCGATCGAGGAGTGCCGCAAGCCCATCATCGCCGCGGTCGCGGGCTATGCGCTGGGCGGGGGATGCGAGCTGGCGATGCTCTGCGACTTCATCATCGCGGCCGATACCGCGAAGTTCGGCCAGCCCGAGATCAACCTCGGCGTGATCGCCGGAATCGGCGGCACCCAGCGCCTGACCCGGCTCGTCGGCAAGTCGAAGGCGATGGAGATGCACCTGACCGGCCGCTTCATGGACGCCGAGGAGGCCGAGCGCTCGGGCCTCGTCAGCCGTGTCGTGCCCGCGAAGAAGCTGATGGACGAGGCGATGGCGAGCGCCGAGAAGATCGCCGAGAAGTCGCTGCTGGCGGTGATGGCCGCGAAGGAGGCCGTCAACCGCAGCTACGAGACCACGCTGCGCGAGGGCATCCTGCACGAACGCCGCCTGTTCAACGCGATGTTCGCCACCGAGGACCAGAAGGAGGGGATGGCCGCCTTCCTGGAGAAGCGCCAGCCGCAGTTCCGCGACCGCTGAGACGGGAACCGGCGATTCCCGCTATACATCGCCGGCGGCCCGCGCTATAGGGCGCGTCGAAATGCGTGTGAGGCCCGCCCTGGCCGGAATCGCCCGGTAATGAACCCGGGGTCGGAGCTCTCCGCGCGTTACCGCTGTTTTTGAGAATACCGACGAGAGAGAGATCCGATGGCTAACACGCCCCAGTCCAAGAAACGCGCCCGCCAGAACGAACGCCGCTTCGCCGTGAACAAGGCGCGCCGGTCGCGCATCCGCACCTTCCTGCGCAAGGTCGAAGAGGCGATCGCCTCGGGCGATTCCGCCGCCGCGAAGGCCGCGCTCCAGACTGCCCAGCCCGAGCTGATGCGCGGCGTCACCAAGGGCGTGCTGCACAAGAACACCGTCGCCCGGAAGATGTCGCGCCTGTCGAGCCGCGTCAAAGCGCTGGGCTGAGCCGGTCGGCCACGGCCGGACCACATGCCAAACGGATTCTGAGCGTGCCCTTTCCGGGCGCGCTTTTTTGCTGCCCGATGCGCGGAAATGCGCGCAAAATGGCCGCCGCGACACGGCCGCCAGATTCGACTCGGCAATGGTTGAGTCAAGGCGATAGTTCAGTTGCGCAGCCGCGAAACCCCTTGCTACGTTGACGATGCGATTCACGTCGCTTGGGGGGACATGATTGAATCCAGGTCCGGTGGGCAGGGTCGGTTGCGGGAAATCCGCGGCGATCCGAACGCACCGAATCTGACCGACAGCCGCCACTGCCAAGATCTTGGGGAAGATCAGGCTGCTCGGAAATTCGAGCCGATCACATGCTGGTCGGTCTGACCCGGACGCGTAAGCCGGGCATGTCCAAGGTAAAATAACCGCAGGATTGCGGGGTCCGGCCTGTGGGTGCAGCCTCTGCTGCGATCCGGGGGCCGGGTCAGGAACAAAGCCGTGCTTCCACGGGAAGCGCGTCGGGTTCGGTCGTCCTTGTGGCGTTCCGCTCCGGGCGTGCGTGGAGGCAGCCAAGCGATTGAAGCGTCAGCGTCCGGGGCACACTGCCTGCTCCGGGGGCCGGGCAAGCGAGCCAGGCGGTTACTGGCTTAGGGACAGGCGCTTAATTGAGTAAGGCGAAAAATGACGAACGAATCCTGGGGGATCATCCGGCAAGAACTTCGCAAGTCGGTCGGACAGAACAACTACGTCAACTGGATCGAACCGCTTGAGTTCGACGCGCTGGACGACAAGGTCGTCCGTTTCAACGTGCCTTCCGCCTTCCTGGGCACATGGGTCGACCGCAACTTCGGCGAACAGATCCTGCGCCAGATCGGCGTCTCGGGCATCCAGGCGGAGCGGCTGGAGTTCCGCGTGACCGGCAAGCCCGGAGAACGCCCCGCCGCCCGGCCCCGTCCGACGGACGGCCCGTCCGGTGCGACGGTCGTGCCGCTTCCCGACCGGGCGGAACGCGCCGAGCGGGTCGAGCCCGATCTGGGCGGCGCCGCGCTCGACAGCCGGTTCACCTTCGACACCTTCGTCGTCGGCAAGCCGAACGAGCTGGCCCATGCCGCCGCGCGCCGGGTGGCCGAAGGCGGCCCGGTCACCTTCAACCCGCTGTTCCTCTACGGGGGCGTCGGCCTGGGCAAGACGCACCTGATGCAGGCCATCGCCTGGGAGCTCCAGCGCCGCGATCCGAACGTGCGCGTCCTGTATCTCTCGGCCGAGCAGTTCATGTACCGCTTCATCCAGGCGCTCCGGGACCGGCAGATGATGGACTTCAAGCAGATCTTCCGCTCGGTCGACGTGCTGATGGTGGACGACGTGCAGTTCATCGCCGGCAAGGACAGCACCCAGGAGGAGTTCTTCCACACCTTCAACGCGCTGGTGGACCAGCGGAAGCAGATCATCATCTCGGCCGACCGTGCCCCGGGCGAGATCGAGGGGCTGGAGCGGCGCATCGTCAGCCGCCTCCAGTCCGGCCTCGTCGTCGACCTGCACCCGACCAGCTACGAGCTGCGGCTCGGGATCCTGCAGCAGAAGGTCGAACAGTACCACGCGCAGTTCTCGGGCGTGGTCCTGGTCAGCGGCGTGCTCGAGTTCCTGGCCCACCGCATCACCACCAACGTGCGGGTGCTGGAGGGGGCGCTGACCCGGCTCTTCGCCTTCGCCAGCCTGGTCGGCCGCGAGATCGACCTGGCGCTGACGCAGGAATGCCTGACCGACATCCTGCGCCAGAGCGACCGCAAGACCACGGTGGAAGAGATCCAGCGCAAGGTGTCGGACCACTACAACATCCGCCTGTCCGACCTCGTCGGCCCGAAGCGCCTGCGCACCTTCGCGCGGCCGCGGCAGGTGGCGATGTACCTCTGCAAGCAGCTGACGCAGCGCTCCCTCCCCGAGATCGGGCGCCGCTTCGGTGGGCGCGACCACACCACGATCATGCACGGGATCAAGCGGATCGAGGCGCTGAAGGACAGCGACCCGCAGATCGCCGAGGATCTGGAACTGCTGCGCCGGTCCTTCGACGAGCAGTGAGAACGGGCCACACCCGGAAACGAACCGGCGCAGGCCCTTGACGGGCCTGCGAAACATCCGGACAGTCCCACAAAATTCTTGCGCCCTGTCGGAAAGCGGATAGGTTTTCCGCCCCGGCCCCTGATGGAGTGTGACATGAAGCTCAGCATCGAACGCGGTGTGCTGCTCAAGGCGGTGGCGCAGGCCCAGTCGGTGGTCGAGCGCCGCAACACCATCCCGATCCTCGCCAACGTGCTGATGGAGGCCGAGGGCGATACCGTCAGCTTCCGCGCCACCGACCTGGACATCGAGGTGGTCGACAAGGCCCCCTGCAAGGTCGAACGCGCCGGGGCCACCACCGTCAGTGCCGTGACCCTGCACGAGATCGTGCGCAAGCTGCCCGACGGCGCGCTGGTGTCGCTGTCCGACGACGGCGCCTCGGGGCGGCTGGTGGTCGAGGCGGGGCGGTCCAACTTCTCGCTCGCCACGCTGCCGCGCGAGGATTTCCCGGTCATGGCCTCGTCGGAATACACCTCGAACTTCTCCTGCCCCGCGCCGGTGCTGCGGCGACTGTTCGACAAGTCGAAATTCGCGATCTCGACCGAGGAGACGCGGTATTACCTCAACGGCGTCTACATGCACGTCGCCGAGGAGGGGGGCGAAATGACCCTGCGCTGCGTGGCGACCGACGGCCACCGCCTGGCCCGGATCGACGCGCCGCTGCCGGTGAACGCCGAAGGCATGCCGGGCGTGATCGTGCCGCGCAAGACCGTGGGCGAGTTGCGCAAGCTGCTGGACGACGACGAGGCGCAGATCGCCGTGTCGGTGTCCGAGACCAAGGTGCGTTTCGCCACGCCGACGATCACCCTGACCTCGAAGGTCATCGACGGCACCTTCCCCGACTATTCCCGCGTAATCCCCAAGGGCAACACGCGCCGGATGGAGGTCGACGCGGGCGACTTCGCCAAGGCGGTCGACCGGGTGGCGACCGTCAGCTCGGAACGCTCGCGCGCCGTGAAGATGCAGCTCGACGACGACAGGCTGGTGCTGTCGGTGAACGCACCGGACAGCGGCAACGCGGAAGAGGAGCTGGTCGTCGCCTATCACGACGAGAAGCTCGAGATCGGCTTCAACGCCCGCTACCTGCTGGAGATCGCCAACCAGGTGGACCGCGAGAACGCGGTGTTCATGTTCAACTCGTCCGGCGACCCGACGCTGATGCAGGAGGGGAACGACCCCTCGGCCGTCTACGTCGTCATGCCGATGCGCGTGTGACCGGCCGCGGACGCTCCGCGGGGAGTATTTCTGCAAAGAAGAAACCAGGGGCGTGAATGGCCACCCTGGCGGTGACGCAGTTGCAGCTGTCGCACTTCCGCTCGCACCGGCGGCTGTCGCTGGAGCTGGGCGGCCGACCCGTGGCCGTCTACGGGCCGAACGGGGCGGGCAAGACCAACCTGATCGAGGCGGTGTCGCTCCTGTCGCCGGGCCGCGGGCTGCGGCGCGCTTCGGCTGACGAGCTGTCGCGGCGGCCCGAGGCGCTGGGCTGGCGGATCGGTGCCACGGTGACGGGGCCGGGCGGGCTGCACGAGATCGACACCCGGGCCGAGGCGGGCCGTCCGCGCGAGACGCGGATCGACGGCAAGGCGATGCCGCAGGTGGCGCTGGGGCGGGTGGTGCGGATGCTGTGGCTGGTGCCCTCCATGGACCGGCTCTGGATCGAGGGCGCGGACGGGCGGCGGCGGTTCTGGGACCGCATGACCATGAGCTTCGATCCGGACCATGGCGAGGCGGTGCTGGCCTACGAGAAGGCGATGCGCGAGCGGAACCGGCTTCTGAAGGACATGGTGCGCGATCCAGCATGGTATGGCGCTCTGGAGGCGCAGATGGCCGACAGCGGCGCGCGGATCGTCGCGGCGCGGCAGGCGGCGCTTCAGCGGGTGATGGCGGCGCAGGAGGCGGCACCGACGGATTTCCCAATCAGCGCGCTTTCGGCCCTCTCGCCCGAGGACGACCCGGCGGACAGGTCCGAGGACCTGGCTGACCGGCTGGCACGCGGGCGGGCGCGCGACATGGCGGCGGGGCGCACGCTGAGTGGGCCGCACCGCGCCGACCTTGGCGCCGTCTTTACCGCCAAGGGGGTGCCCGCGGCCCAGTGTTCGACCGGCGAGCAGAAGGCGCTGCTGATCTCGCTGATCCTCGCCAACGCGCGCGCGCTGGCCGAGGACACGGGCGCCGCGCCGGTGCTGCTGCTGGACGAGGTCGCCGCGCACCTCGACGAGGGGCGGCGGGCGGCGCTGTTCGACGAGCTGTGCGCGCTGAAGGCGCAGACCTGGATGACCGGCACCGGGGCCGACCTGTTCACCGACCTGCGCGACCGGGCCGAGCGGCTGGAGGTCACCGAGCGGGGCGGCGAATCCGTGGTGACGCGGCACGGCTGACACCGGATTGACACCACGGGCCGCAGCGTCAATCTGCGCCGGGCCAGTCCCGGAGCCCGCGCCATGACCGTTTCCGCCGCCGATCTCGCCCTTTACGCCGGTGCGCTGGTGGTACTGTTCTTCACGCCGGGCCCCGTCTGGATGGCGCTGACCGCCCGGGCGCTTTCGGGCGGCTTCCACGCCGCCTGGCCGCTTGCCCTGGGTGTCGTGGTGGGCGACGCGCTCTGGCCGCTCCTGGCGATCCTCGGCGTCACCTGGGTGGTCTCGGTCTTCTCGGGCTTCATGCTGGTGCTGAAGTGGGTCGCCGTCCTGGTCTTCGTGGCCATGGGGGTGCTGCTGATCCGCCACGCCGACCGCAGCATCGCGGGCGACAGCCGCCTGACCCGGCCCGGCATGTGGGCAGGCTTCGCCGCCGGCGTGGCCGTGATCCTCGGCAATCCGAAGGCGATCCTGTTCTACATGGGCGTGCTGCCGGGCTTCTTCGACCTGACCCGCTTCACCGCCGCCGACATCGCGGCGGTGGTCGCCATCTCCATCGTCGTGCCGCTGCTCGGCAACCTCTGCTTCGCCCTGTTCATCGACCGCGCCCGCCGCCTGCTGAGCTCGCCGCAGGCCCTCCGGCGCACCAACCTGACGGCGGGCGTCCTGCTGATCCTCGTCGGCATCCTGATCGCGGTGACAGCCTGAACCTTTCCGCGCGAGATGCCGTGAAAAGCGGTGCCCGAGGCCCCAAATATTGGGTCATCGGCGTGACATCGGGTGGCGAAACCCCTATAAGTCGCGCACAACAACAAGCGCAGGCATCCATGTCCGACACACCGCACGTCCCCGAAGAATACGGCGCCGATTCCATCAAGGTTCTCAAGGGCCTGGATGCCGTGCGCAAACGTCCGGGGATGTACATCGGCGACACCGACGACGGCTCGGGCCTGCACCACATGGTTTACGAGGTCGTCGACAACGGCATCGACGAGGCGCTGGCGGGCCATGCCGACGCCGTGACGGTCCGGATTCATGCCGACAGCTCCGTCTCGGTCAGCGACAACGGCCGCGGCATCCCGGTCGGCATCCACGAGGAGGAAGGCGTCTCGGCGGCCGAGGTCATCATGACCCAGCTGCACGCGGGCGGGAAGTTCGACCAGAACTCCTACAAGGTGTCGGGCGGCCTGCACGGCGTCGGCGTCTCGGTCGTGAACGCGCTCTCGGACTGGCTGGAGCTTCGCATCTGGCGCGACGGCAAGGAGCATCACGCCCGGTTCGAACGCGGCGACACGGTGAAGTCGCTGGAGGTCGTCGGCCCCGCCGACGGCCGCAAGGGGACCGAGGTGCGCTTCCTCGCCTCCACCACCACCTTCTCGAACCTCGACTACAGCTTCAAGACGCTGGAAGCCCGCCTGCGCGAGCTTGCCTTCCTCAACTCCGGCGTCCGCATCATCCTGGAGGACGAGCGCCCGGCCGAGCCGCTGCGCAGCGAGATGTTCTACGAGGGCGGCGTGCGCGAGTTCGTCAAGTACCTCGACCGCTCGAAGACCGCGATGATCGAGGAGCCGATCTACATCATGGGCGAGAAGGACGGGATCACCGTCGAGGTCGCGATGTGGTGGAACGACAGCTACAACGAGATGGTGCTCCCCTTCACCAACAACATTCCCCAGCGGGACGGCGGCACGCACCTTGCGGGCTTCCGCGGCGCGCTGACGCGGACGATGAACCTTTACGCGGGCTCCTCGGGGATGGCGAAGAAGGAGAAGGTCAACTTCACCGGCGACGACGCCCGCGAGGGGCTGACCTGCGTGCTGTCGGTCAAGGTGCCGGACCCCAAGTTCTCGAGCCAGACCAAGGACAAGCTGGTCTCGTCCGAAGTGCGCCCGGCGGTCGAGGGTCTGGTGAACGAGAAGCTGGCCGAGTGGTTCGAGGAAAACCCGGCCATGGCCAAGCAGATCATCGGCAAGGTGATCGAGGCCGCCCTGGCCCGCGAGGCCGCCCGCAAGGCGCGCGAGATGACGCGGAAGAAATCCGCGCTCGACGTCGCCTCGCTGCCCGGAAAGCTGGCCGACTGCCAGGTGAAGGATCCGGGCCAGCGCGAGATCTTCCTCGTCGAGGGCGACTCGGCCGGCGGGTCGGCGAAACAGGGACGGGCCCGGTTCAACCAGGCGGTCCTGCCGCTGAGGGGCAAGATCCTGAACGTCGAGCGGGCGCGCTTCGACCGGATGCTGGGCAGCCAGGAGATCGGCACGCTGATCACCGCGCTCGGCACCGGGATCGGCCGGGACGAGTTCGACGTCTCGAAGCTGCGCTATCACAAGATCATCATCATGACGGATGCCGACGTCGACGGCGCCCACATCCGTACGCTGCTGCTGACCTTCTTCTTCCGCCAGATGCCAGAGATCATCGAGGGCGGGTACCTCTACATCGCGCAGCCGCCGCTCTACAAGGTCGCCCGCGGCAAGTCCGAGGTCTACCTGAAGGACCAGGCCGCGCTGGAGGACTACCTGATCCAGCAGGGTGTCGACGGCGCCATGCTGCGGCTTGGCACAGGGGAAGAGATCGTGGGCGCCGACCTGGCCCGCATCGTCGAGGAGGCGCGCACGGTGCGCCGCATCCTGTCGGCCTTCCCGACGCATTACCCGCAGCGGATCCTCGAACAGTCGGCCATCGCCGGGGCCTTCGTGCCGGGGCAGGTGGATTCCGACCTCCAAGGCACCGCCGACCGCGTGGCCGACCGGCTGGACCTGATCGCCGCGGAGTACGAGAAGGGCTGGCGCGGCCGCATCACCCAGGACCACGGCATCCGCCTGGCCCGCGTCCTGCGCGGGGTCGAGGAGGTGAGGACGCTCGACGGCCAGGTGCTGCGCTCGGGCGAGGCGCGGCGGCTCGGCAGCCATACCGATGCCCTGCGCGACGTCTACCGCGACCCGGCCAAGCTGGTGCGCAAGGACCGCGACATGCTGATCCACGGACCGCTCGAACTGCTCGACGCGATCCTTAAGGAAGGCGAGAAGGGCCTGAGCCTGCAGCGCTACAAGGGCCTCGGAGAGATGAACCCCGACCAGCTCTGGGAAACGACGCTGGACCCCGAGGCGCGCACGCTGCTCCAGGTCCGGGTCGAGGACGTGGCCGAGGCCGACGACATCTTCACCAAGCTGATGGGCGACGTCGTCGAACCCCGCCGCGACTTCATCCGCTCCAACGCGCTGAACGTGGAAAACCTGGACTTCTGAAGGTATGTAGGCGCGCGCGTAATCGTGCGCGATCCCCATAAGTTTGCGCGATTTGCTTAAAGGTCTGCGCGGGCAGGGCTGAAACCTATGAGATACCTGAGCATCAGACGCGAGATCGAAGGCAGCCTGCCCACTGTGGCAGAGCTCCTTCGCCAGAAAGGCGAGCCCGATGCCCTCCGTGCTGTGAGCCAGGCGGACATCGAGATCGACGAAGTTGGCTACGACAACTGGAACGGTGGCACCGAGCTCTGGACTGTCTTCCTTCGCGTCCCGGTCAGCGTTTTCGTATCGATCGAGGACCGCCGGGACGAGATCGCCGGGATCATCTCGAAGAACCTCGAGATCGTCACGGGCAAGGACAATGGATACTGGGTGAGCGCGGAGATCTCGCCGATGCGTGCGCCGCCGCCGGGTCGGCGCCTACCGGACGGGAAGATCAGCGAACGGACGCGCGCGGCCATCCTCGATGAAATGCGTGCCAGGGAAACTGTCTGGCACGGTGCCTTGGATGAGATCGCTTTCCTCAGCCGCATCTTTGATCTGACCTCCCTACCTTCTCATGACAGCCGGTTCCAGAACGCCGAGCAGGACATCTGGCAGCACTGCATCAACAACTTCGACTGGCCACAGGACTGGGTCTACAGTGACCCGCGCTTCCGTCTCTATGCTGCCGATCAGGATATCTTCCTGACGTTCATCTGCGAGGTTCTTCATCCCATCGTCCGCAAAAACGACTTGGAGCAGGACGCGCTCGCCAGGGCGTTCAATGGTCACCTGCGGGCTGACGGGTGGGAGCTCGTCGAGGATGCCATCATCGATGGCCGGCCGGCTTATGTGCACTGCTCCCCAACCTTCGACCGCCGGAAGCTGGATTTTTCCGGCTCTTTTCCGATGACGGGCTGGTGACGCCATCGGGATAATGCATGGCGATCGGGACGTTGTATCCGATCGCGCTGTGGGGTCGGTCCTCGTTATAGTGCCTGCGCCAATCCTCCAGCTTTTCGCGGGCGTCGGCAAGGCTCATGAACCAGTGGGCGTTCAGGCATTCCGCCCTGAGCTTCGAGTTGAATGCCTCGATGAAGCCGTTGTCGGTCGGTTTCCCGGGCCGTGAGAAGTCCAGCGTGACGTCGTTGGCATAGGCCCAGAGATCGAGGTCGCGGGAGATGAACTCGCTGCCGTTGTCGACCCTGATCGTCTTCGGATAGCCGACCCTGGCGCAGACACTTTCCAGCGTCTGCACGACATCCTCGCCGCGGTAGGCGAAGCGGGGATCGGCCGCCGGGCAGAGCCGGGAATGGGTGTCGATCACGGTCAGGATGCGGAGCTTCTTGCCCATGGCGAGCTGGTCGTGCACGAAGTCCATCGCCCATACATCGTTCGGCCCGATCGCTTCCTGGCGGTCCTCTCGCAGCTTCGCCTTCACCCTGCGCTTCGGGTGCTTGTTCCGCAGCTGAAGGCCCAACTCATTGTAAATCCTGCGGGTCTTCTTCATGTTGATCACCCATCCCTCGCGTCGCAGCAGGACATGGACGCGGCGATAACCATAGCGCACCCGCGTCTCGCATATCTCCCTGATCCGCCTCGCGACGGCAGCCTGGTCCGTCCGCCGGGACTTGTAGTGGTAGCTGGACGTCTCGAAGCAGATGGCCCCACAAGCCTTCCGGATCGACACGCCCCAGTCGACGCACATCCCGGTCACGATCTCTCGCAGACGGCCAGGCCTCAGAGCTTTCGCCGGATGACGTGCCTCACAACATCTCCCGGTCGAGCGTCAGGTCGGCGACGATCTTCTTCAGCCGGCTGTTCTCGTCCTCGAGCGCCTTCAGCCGCCGCATCTCGTCCGGCAGCAACCCGCCGTATCGCTTCTTCCAGTTGAAGTAAGTCGCCTGGCTGATCCCCGCCTTGCGGCAGATCTCCGCGACCGGTGTGCCTTCCTCGCCCTGCTTCAGGATGAACGCCTTCTGCGCCTCCGTGAACTTCGATGCCTTCATGCGATTCCGCTCCTCTCCCAGCCAGGAAAGCTTAGCGGGAAACTCCAGCCTCAAACGGTCCAGTTTTCAGGGGGCAGAGCAGCCGAAGCTCCGGCAGGGCAGCTACTTTCCCGGCTTCCTCGAGGCCCGCAAGACCTCGGAGCAAGCGCTGGTCGCGGTCATTCAGGAGGCGTGGATCGGCGGGGTATCGACCCGGCGTGTCGATGATCTGGTCCAGGCGATGGGGCTCTCGGGCATTTCGAAGAGCACGGTTTCAAAGCTCTGCGTTCGCCAGGGGCCTCGGACCGATGGCGGCCCATGGCTCACCATCGACGAGCGCGTCGGCGAGTTCCTGAACCGCCCGCTCAGCGGCGAGTGGCCCTATCTCTGGCTGGATGCCACCTATCTCAAGGTCCGCCAGGGCGGGCGCATCGTGCCGGTCGCAGCCATAATCGCCGTCGCCGCCAACACCGAGGGGCGGCGCGAGATCATCGGTCTGGGGATCGGACCTTCGGAGGCCGAGACCTTCTGGACCGAGTTCCTGCGCTCGCTGAAGGCCCGTGGCCTCGGCGGTATCAGGTTGGTCATCAGCGATTCGCATACCGGTCTCAAGGCCGCCATTGCCCGGGTCTTTGAGGGTGAGCTTGCGAACGGCAAAGATGTCGCGTTCACTGGATGAGGCACGCACTCGCGCATGTCTCCCGCGGTCAGCACACCGTCGTCGCCGCCGCGATCCGGCAGGTCTTCGACCAGCCCGACCGCGCCCATGCCGGCGAGACCTGGCGCAAGGTCTCCGAGCAGCTGCGTCCACGCTGGCCCAAGCTCGCCGACCTGATGGACGCAAGCGAACACGACGTGCTGGCTTACACGTCCTTTCCCCGACAGCATCGCACGAAACTGCATTCGACCAACCCGATCGAACGCCTCAACAAGGAGGTGAAGCGCCGGGCAGACGTCGTCGGCATCTTTCCGAACGAGGCTTCCATCATGCGCCTGATCGGCGCGGTGCTGTTCGAACAGAACGACGAATGGCAGACCGCAAGCCGCTACATGATGGTCGAGGCCTTCGCCCAGATCGACACCGAAGAGATCGACCCCATTCTCAGCATCACAACAGAAGCCGCCTGATCATGCACTCAGGCCATCCGCGAAATTACACCAACTTGACGGACGTGACC